>JBMZXF010000001.1:0-184010 GCA_049627345.1 Candidatus Poseidonia sp.
TCGAAGATCTCCTGAAGCGTGGCTTCTTCCAGTGCGTAGGGGTCCATGGCAGCGGGCGGGGGCGTGTAGGGGACGCCTTTCTTGAGCGTCCGCCCGGCATAGGAGGCGTGGGTCAGCGGCTGGACGATGATGCCTTCTTCGTCCACCAGAATGATGTTCCCGTCACGAAACACTTCCACGTACAGCGTTCGCTCGCCGTTTTTGGTGTCAAAGGAGAAGGCGAGAATGCGGTCAAAACCGACTTGCCTGACACCCGTCAGACGAGCGTTTCGAAGGTGTTTGCGCAGCACCATGGCAAAGGGCGGTGGCGTCATTGGCATCGGTCGGTCGCGTTTGGAGGTGTAGATGCGCTCACCACGTACGAACACGAGGTCGCGCTGGTCGGCTTCCTTGGGGTTGACACGGAGCACGATCTGCTCGTAGTGCGGCATGTAGGCCTTCTTGACGTAGGCGCCCTTGAGGCTGTCCAACTCCCGCGCCATGGCACGGAGGTCGAAGCCCGACATCGCCTTCTTCATGGTCTCACCCGCGATGATTCCAACGAACGAGACGACATGAAGGTTTCAGGCGTCGTATTCAACATCGTAGCCGGCGTCTTTCCAACCCTTGATGCCGGTTTCAAGGTCGCGCACATCGGTGTAGCCCAAGTCAAGCAGCGTCTGTGCGGCTGCTTGGGAGCGGTTCCCGCTTCGGCAGTACAGCAAGATGGTGGTGGATTTGTCCTCGGGAAGTTCGTCCTCTCGCTCTTCGAGGGCATCGTGAGGAATCAGCGTGGCATTGGCAAGGTACCCGTCCTGCTCCCATTCAGCCTGCGTCCGCGTGTCGAGCAAAAACGCCCCGCTCTCTGCTTCAATGGCCTCAGCAAAGGCATCAGCGTCCAAACGCAGCCATTCTCCCTCGGCAGAGGTGCACCCCGTGAGCACGGTCATTGGTGAGAGGAGAACCAACATCAACAGCAGGCGAATCGTGTTCATGGCCGGTGGGCCTTGACCGTGGTTTTTCATTCTATGTCATGAAAGCGAAGCAGGACCTTGCCGATGTTCTTTGCATCGTGGATGTACTGGTGCGCTTCCTGAACGTCCTCAGCGTCAAACACGCGGTCAACGATGGGCTCGAGATGGCCGGTTTGGATGCCTTCGACAATGCGCGCGAGTTGTTCGTGCATGACGGCCTCGTTGGACCAGGTGCCCATGTGAACGCCAAACACCGCACGGTTTCTCGTCATCAACCGGAGGGCGTCGAATTTGGGTGTTCGTCGCAGGGCAAAGAGGGCCTTGAGCAAGGAGCGTTTGCCCGACGGGGCGGCTGCCGACATCCCGTACGTGTAGAGGCGTCCTCCCTCTGCCAGGCAGGACAGGCTTCGCCGGAGGTGATCGCCTCCGATGGGGTCGAGAATGTGGTCCACGCCAGAACCCTCGGTCTCTGCTTTGATGATGGCTTCAAAATCCTCGTTGTGACGGTCAATGGGCCGAGCACCGTACTGCTCGATGATGTGGTGCTTGCCTTTGGACGAGGTTGCCCAAACGCGCTCAACGCCCGCCCACTTGCACAGTTGCAGGGCCGCTGTTCCCACCCCGCCGGCGCCACCGTGCACCAACACCTTGTCCTCAGGGCGGAGGTGGCCGAGATGATGCAGCATGTGATGGGCCGTCATGTAGGTGACCGGCGTGGAGGCCGCGGCCTGAAGTGAAAGATCGTCGGGCAGTGGAATCACTCGGTCAACCGGTGAGAGGACAAAGCTGGCTTGGCCACCGTTTCGCATGGCGGCCACCACCTTTTGGCCCACCTCGAGGCCCGAAACCCCCTTTCCAAGCGCATCGACCACGCCGCTGACCTCGTAGCCGGGCGTAAACGGGAACGGAGGACGAGGCTGGTAGAACCCGAGCCGCATGAGGAGGTCGGCGAAATTGATGCCTGCGTAGGCCACCTTGATGCGAACTTCCCCTTCCTTGGGAGGTGGAGCCTGCATGGGCTCGGTGGTGATGGCCGAAACGCCGCCGGCTTTCTGGATGATGACCCGAACCCCGCTGCTCATTCAGCCACGCTCCATGCCCCGTTCGATTGCACCACGGCCCCTTCGGCTTCCAGCGCGATGAGGTGCGACAAGGTTTGGTCGACCGCCAAGCCCGGATGAGCGTCGGGCGTGTCAGCGTAGGCTTCCACGGCGATGGCCTCAAGGTCGGAGGTTCCGTTGGCTACGGCGTTCAACACGTTGCTATGCCGCGCTTTTCGGTGCTTGATGTAGTGGTTGATGAGTCGGTCTGGAATGGCGACCACCGGTCCGTGGCTTGGGAAGACGAGGTGCGGCTCCAAGGCTTTCAGCCGCTCGAGCTGCGCAATGTATTGCGTCATGTTGCCGGTGTGTGGCGGGATGAGGATCGTGCCGATGCCCGCCAGCATGTCGCCGGCGACCAAGCCGGCCTCGCTGAACAGGCAGATGTGACCGGGGTGATGGCCGGGCGTGATGAGCACCTGCCACGATTGCTCGCCGAGGTCAAGCAACTCGCCGTCGGTCAGGATTCGGTCGCATGGGACGCTTCTAGCGGTGTACTCGCTGCCCCACACGGGCACGTCAAAGGCTTCACGCAGCAACGACATGTCAGCAAGATGGTCGCTGTGGCTGTGCGTGAACAGCACGGCCACCAAGGTACCTCGGTGCCGCTCAACGGCCGTGGCGAGCACTTCCATGTCCTCACGCATGCGAACAGCAGGGTCGACCATGACGTATTCACCCTCGGGGTCGCCTACGAGGTAGCAGTTGGTGTGGTCGGCCGGCGGGAGGGTGGCGGTCTTGATGGGGATGACCTCGACACCGTGAGCAAACAGAATGGAGCGGCGCCCGGGGAGACGCTGGGCAATGTCTGCAGAAGCCGCTTCCATGTCCCTGCCCGTTCGCTCCAACGTCCGTTCAATTTCCATCAGAAGGGTGACCACGGGAGGGGCCACTTTGATTTCATGGGCTCTCCAACGGGAAAGAATCGTCGTGGGTTTGGCCCACATCACTTGGGTGAATTCGGTTTGGGGTTCGAGGTCAATGTCGGGGACGGTGGTTGCATCACCGAGGTGAAGGTGGAGGAAGGCGTTGTCAAATTGAACGGGGCCGAACGGAGGTGTGATCCGGTGACTCAGGGTTCGAATGCGCGTTCGGTCAACGGGAAACGAACCGCCTTGGGCGAGCGGAAGCCACTGGCGCTTGTCGTCAACGATGGCCTGTCGGTCATCAGGGCGAAGAAGGACTGCACCGTCCCCGCTGGCTGCAAGACCGAGTTCCTCACTCATCTCTCGCATGATGCAGGCAATGGAGGCGGCTTCCGGACCGGCCAGCGCAGGGAGGGCTTCGACGGCCGCATGGTCAACCCGAGAAACGCCGCCGCCGGGAAAGGCCCAGTAATTGGGAAAGGCCCGCATGGTGGGGGAGCGCAAACCGAGCAGCACCTCCACGCCTTCAGAACCGTCACGGGTGAGGGTCATCGTCGCCGTTGGACGTGGGGCGCCTCGGGCTCGAGCACTGAGGTTGACACCTTCGGGGACCTCACTCATGGCCTGTGCTCTGTCGTTCCACTTTCAAAGCCTTGTGAACCCAACGGCTGGTGGGTGGAGGTTGGCGTCGGCTTCAAATAACGCGGGCAGGGAGGGTCAAGCATGACTCATGACTCGGTGGAGGAGCACCTCGCCGAACTCGCAGAGTTGGTAGCCCAGGCTGAAGCCATGGGTGTCGACCTGTGGCCTGAGCCCAAACCGGTGCGTCCCTGGGCCAAGTATGCGCTGGCTTCATTCATGATCATCATGATCATCTCCTGGGTCTCCAAGGCCATGGTCCGATTTGCTGATCTTTGACCGGTGCGCCTCCACCGTTGAATTGAAGAAGGCGACCGAAGTGGGCAGGCTACAGTCCCTTAGTGTAGCGGTCCATCATGGAGGATTCTGGTTCCTCCGACCTCGGTTCGAATCCGGGAGGGACTACCACCGCTCCAAACAGGTCCTTTGAATCCGCATGTTTGTTGTAGTTTTAGGGCGTCCTAAACATTATAATTGTCTGACTTTTCGGACACCCGAAACCAAGGGGCTGAACGGGGATGAGCAGCAAATTGACCCACTCATCCCTCACCGCTTTTCTGTTGGTTTTCATGGTGTGCAGCGCCGGTCTCAGCGGCTGTTTGGGCGGCGGGACTGACGACGAGACCATCCGAATCGCCTTCTCGGTGAAAGACGACTACGCCTCCTTCGATGAGAATCCACAGAAACTGGCGGATTATCTCAGCGAGGCGACCGGCCTCAACGTGGAACTCTACCCCATCACTTCCGACAACCTTGCGCTTGAAGCCTTGCGGTTTGGGAGTGCCGACATGGCCTTCCTCGACGGCGGTGCTGCATGGATGGGCTGGCAGTCCTACGGTCTTGAAGCGATGGCGGCTGACACGAAGAGCGACGGTCGAACGTACTACAGCGCGCACGCCTGGGTGCTCAACGACAGCGCTGCAGGCCAAGCGGCTCTTGATGACGATGACAGCACCGACCCGTTCGCCGAGTTGACCGGTGAGGTTTCATGTCACACGGGGTGGCTCAAGTCTGCTGGCATGCTCATTCCCATGGGCTACTTCATTGGCCAAGGCTATGCGGAAGTCGTGGGTGATGAGAACGACATTGAATCGCTTCGGAACACCATTTTCAATCACTTTTCCGAAGATGCTTCCATTCCTGAATCCGGGGCCCTGTATTACGGCTATTCGGGTGCCCTGCGGTGTCTTTCCGAGGGTGAGGGTGCGGTGGCGTTCGCCAAAGATTCCACCGTGGACGCATATTGCGCCGAGGAGGATGCCGAGCGCGCATCGTGGTGCCTTGAGCGGGACCGCTACGTGGCGCTCCCCGCCTTCGGTCAAGCCCCCTCTCATCCGCTGATGTATCAACCCGACACGGTTGACCAGTCCACACGAGACCTCATTGTGGAGGCGCTGCTCAACCTCAACACCACCGAGGACGGGCAGTCCATTCTTGACAACATCCTCAACACCCCAGGTCTTATCGAAACCGACGCTGAAACGCATCTTGGTTCGTACGGGAGCCTCATCCAGCACGTCCCCGGGATTCAGGCCTACCTCGATGACAAATATTCTTCGTGATGATCATGGAAGAAGTTCTCGTTCACCTTCACGACGTGGCCGTTGGCTACGACGCACCGCTGATCGAGGACATCAACATCGAAGTGGTGGCCGGTGATGTTATCGCGGTTCTGGGGCCTTCCGGCATCGGGAAAACAACGCTCCTGCGAACCATTGCAGGCCTTGTTCGTCCGTTGGAAGGAGAGGTCGAACTCGCCGTGCCTTCACGAGGCGGCTTGGGCTACATCCCGCAGCGGCTGGGCCTCATCGGGAACCTCACCGTTCGGGACAACGTCGAGATGGGCACGCGTGTCGGGCTGTCACGGTGGCATCTGCCGTTCGTCCCCGTCCCCACCAAGCAGCGCCGGTATGCAGAACGGGCCATGGAGGACTTGGGCATCCTCTCCCTGGCCGACCAACCGGTTCGGATTCTCTCCGGCGGCCAGCAGCGCCGTGTGGCCACGGCGAAAACCGTCGCCCAGCGGCCGAAATTGGTGTTGGCCGATGAATTCCTTGGCGAACTCGACGACGACAACGTTGAGATCGTTATGAAGACCGTTCGTCAAGCCATCGAAGCACAGAATTCGGCCATGGTCATGGTTGAACATCACGAGGAACTGGCCAAGCAGGTTGCCAACCGAATCTGGCGCATCAAAGACGGGCGGCTTATCGAGGAGTTGATTCGTTGAACCGCCGTTTGAGCCTCATCATCGTCTTGGTGCTGGGCTTGGCGCTGCTGACCTTCCTCAACCTCGTCGGCGACTGGGGTCGTTTGAGCGGGGGCATGGCCAACCTTGGCGTGTTTTTCCGCGAGAGCTTGTGGCCGCCCGACTGGTCGGTGCTTGAAGCCCAGTCCTACCCCGTCTGCGATGCTCGTTTGGAATTCACCTGCTCGGTGGCATGGTTGGGCATGGTCGAGACGATCAAGATCGCCTTTGTGGCTACGGTCATCGGATTTGTGGTGGCGCTTCCTCTCTCTGTCATGGCCGCCAGCAACCTTTCACCGATTGAAATCGCCGTTCCCACCCGAATTCTTCTTGCAGGCATGCGCTCACTCCCTTCCATCATTTGGGCGGTGTTGTTCATGATCATCTTCGACATGGGCACGCTCGCAGGCATCTGCGCCATGTCGTTCTACACCGTCGGCTACCTTGGAAAGTTGCAGTTCGAGTCGATGGAGGGCATCAAGAACGCCCCGCTGGAAGCAGCCAAAGCCATGGGCATGACCCGAACGGAGACGGCCTGGCTGGTGGCCATTCCCGAATCCGCCAACCATTTGCTGAGCCATTTGCTGTTCATGTTCGAGTACAACGTTCGCCACGGAACGGTCATCGGTCTGGTTGGCGCAGGCGGCATCGGGTTGTACATCAACACCTACCTCAAACTCGCGCAGTACGACAAGGTGGTCGCCTTGCTCATCGTGGTCTTCCTCGTGGTCGTCGTCATCGACTTCGTTTCCATGGCGCTGCGCTCAGCGGTGACCGAGGAGGGCGACGTGGATCGCCCCTCATGGTCGTCGTTGTTCCTGCCTGGTGCCATTTCTTCGGCCATGCACCCGACACCGATGAAGAAGACCGGTGTGGACGAGTCGGAGTGAATTCAATCGGCTGCGATGTGAACGGCGCCGTCTTTGTAGAAGATTTGAATCTGGTCGGCGGCTTTCTTTGAGAGGGCAGCAACGGCGTCGTACACCTCATCTTCCGTGACCTTGAACGCCTTGGCGGCGTCCTTGGTGGACCACGGTTGAATGTGGAAATCGCTCTTGATGAGCCACTTCAGCAGTTTGCCCTCAAACTCCGTCAATTCGTCGGCCATGCTTTGAGCACGGGTGCCCGCCTCAAAATGTCACCGATGGCCTTCATCCAAGGGCCACCATACGTCGGCAGCATTCCTCAGCGTCAATATCGCCGTTGAGCAGGGTGTTGAGGGCTTTGGTGAACGGGATGTTCAGGCCAGCATCCTCTGCTCGTTCGACAAACATCCTCGTCGCACGGACACCTTCGGCGACCATGTGCATCTCCTCCAGCGCCTGTTCGAGGGTTCGTCCGGTGCCGAGTTTTTCGCCCATGGACCGGTTCCGACCGTGAGGCGACGTGGCCGTGACGTACATGTCGCCAAGGCCAGCCGGTCCGAACGCGACTTCCGCTCGTGCACCCAATTCGGCCAAGAGCAGGCAACCTTCCTTGAAGCCCGACATGAAGATGGCGGCCTTGAGGTTGTCACCGCCCAAATCACCTACGTGCTTGAGTCCATCAACGAGGCCGCAAGCCAAGGCGACGACGTTCTTGTAGGCGCCCCATAATTCAGCGCCAACCGGGTCGCTGGCCGGATGAAGGATGAAACTGGGCGTGCTGAGGGTTTGTGCGAGACGCTGTGCGATGGCTTGATCTTCGCTTGCCACCAACGCCGTGGTCATGACGCCACCGGCGGCCTCCGGTGCAATGGTCGGGCCCGTCAAGACAGCCAGCGGGTTGTTTTTCCCCTCCTCCTTGAGGCGGGTGTGGATGGCCTCGGAAATGAGCCGCTTGCCGGGAGCGAGTCCTTTGGCAAGGTCGAGCAACACGTGGCCCGGTTGAAGATGAGGGAGCACGTCTTCCATCACGTCCAGAATCACCGATGAAGGCACGGCGAGGACGACAATTTCAGCCCCTTCCACGGCTTCAGCAAGGTGCATCGTGGCGTCAAGACCGGGAACAGGATGGTGCGGGAGGTATTTTTCATTGGTCTCGTTCATCGTGATGGACTCGTACACTTCCTGCTCGATGGTCCACCCCGTCACCTTGTGTCCTTCCAACAGCCACAGTCGGGCGATGGCTGTCCCCCAGTTCCCCAATCCCAGAACGGCGATGTGTGCCATGTCAATCGTCAAAGTCGCCTCTTCGGGTGTTTATACCATTTCGGGCATGAGCGCCATGGAAAAGAGGGATTTGTGAGGTGAGCCAAACAGGCCACTCAGAACAAATCGTCGTCTTCCTCGTCGAAATCAAAGACGTCGTCTTCGGCCTTTTCCTCAACCTTGGCTTCTTTCTTGGTGGCCTTGGCGGGCTTGGCAGCCGGCTTTTCCTCTTCCTTTGGCGCTGCTTCAGGTTCGGCAGGCGCTGGTGCTGCCGATGCGGTGGTGCCACGAGCGGCAGCGATTTGTGATTCCTTGGTCCGAAGTTCTTCCTCGCTCTTACCCGTTTGCAGGGAAAGGGCTCGACGTCGGTCTTCTCGGGCCTTGCGCTCGAGTTGCTTGTGTCGGGATTTCTCGATGTTCTGCATCATGTACATGGCGTCGTGCTCGAGCAAGGGGGAATCCGAAATCAGGGTGATGTCAAGCCACCCGCCGTCTTCCACGATGAATTCAGCCAGCGGCTCAAAGTTGAGGTCGGACTTCTTGATTTGGGTGTAGTGCATGGCGTTCCCGGTTCGGTGTTCGACGCCCGAGAAGTGGCAGTAGAATTCCTTGGTACCAATGGTTTCACGAACCATATCGAACAACTCGCCATAGTCTTCCGATGTGCGCATTTGACCGTGGCCACGAGCGTGGATGTGCGCGATGTTCAGCACGGGAATGGTGCCTTCAACGTGGTTCACGACCTCGAGCACTTCCTCGAGGCTGCCCCAGAGCTCTTGGCGACCGGAGGTTTCGATGCCAATCTTGGACGGCGTGCCGTTTTTGATCCAAGGGAAGACGGGGAATTCATCTTCGTCGTCGTGCCAGATTTCATGGACGCGGTCAACGATGCCGGAGAAGACGTTGGCCACCTGCTGGTTGGCGGCTTGGCCTCGACCGAAATCACCGTAGTGGCCGGTGTGGAGGGTGATGTGGCGAGCATTGATGGTGCGTGCTGCCTGGAGGGTCGCTTCGATTTTGGCAAGGGAACGTCCACGCTCAACCTTGCCGCCCAAAAGTTCGGAATAGTACGGCCCGTGGATGTTCATCTCAAAGTCGGTCTTGTTGGCGAGCACGCCGGCTTGCCAGTACTGCTCGAAGTGCTGTGGCGCCACCATGCGGACGGTTTGGACCTCCATGGTTTCGAGGCCGAGCGAGATGATGTCGTCCATCCCCTCGACGATGGTTCGCCCTTTGCAAGAGAGTGGGACGCCTGCTGGACCGAGTTTGACTGCCATCTGTTCCCCTCCCCGAAACCGACCCAAGGGCCATCACATGATAATCCCTTTCTGTTGGCTGTCCGCCGAATCAGCCATCACGGGTCGTCTTCGAAGGTGAAAGCATACGACTCTTCATGAAGGTGAGTCCGAAGCGCAACCCATGGAGCCCCAAGTCCAGCGTGCCGTCGCAGCGTTTCAATCGGGCCAACCCGTCTGCTTGTTCGATTCTGAAAAGCGTGAAGGGGAAACCGACCTGCTCTTCCCCGGGGCCTCTGCTGTTCCGGCCACGATGCGACAACTCCGCCAGGACTGCGGCGGTCTCCTGTTCTTGGCCATTGGTGACGAGGTCGGCGAATGTTTTGGCCTGCCGTTTCTTCAAGACCTGCACACCACCGAGGACGCTCTTGAGCGGAATCCGGTGCTTTCCCATCTGATCACCAACGACCTGCGCTACGATGCCCGCTCGGCCTTCACCCTCTCACTGAACCACCGAGACACCTACACCGGCATCACCGACCACGACCGAGCGCTGACCACCCGGAGATTTGCTGAGTTAGCAACCGCTTGTTTGGCGGCCGGCGAGTCGGGTGAGGTGGCCATGAGGCGGTTGGGCGAAGAGTTCCGAACCCCCGGGCACATTCCCGTGTGCCGTGAGGCAAAGGGCGGCCTCGGCGTTCGTCAAGGCCACACCGAACTCGCCGTTGGCCTCGCACGCCTTGCCGGAACGGCGCCGGTGGTCATCGGAGCGGAGATGCTTCAACCGGACGGCGATCTTGCCCTTTCTGTCGCCGATGCGAGAGCGTGGGCCGAGGCCAACAACATCCCGTTCCTCGAAGGAGCTGACGTTGTCGCTGCGTTGGGCCTGTGAGCAGGACCGTCATCCTCATGAAGCAACAGCCCAACCCGAATTCGGTGGTCCAATGAAGCGCATCCTCGCCGTTGGTGTCTTTGACCTGCTCCATGCGGGCCATCTCCACTACCTCGAGCAAGCCAAGTCGCTGGGTGACCACCTGACCGTGGTCGTGGCGCACGATGACACGGTTCGAAAGCGAAAACACGAACCGGTCACCAACCAAGACTTGCGCCGACGTATGGTGGCCGGCCTCAAACCTGTGGACGAGGTCGTCGTCGGCAACCCACCGGAGGTGCCCATTTTCGACATCCTCCCGCACATTCAACCGAACGTTATCGCCCTCGGCTACGACCAAGAACACGCCGAGGACAACATTCGCAAAGCACTGCACGAGCGAGGCCACGGGGACATTGAGGTGGTTCGTGTTGAGGGGCTGAGCGACGACCTGGACGGGACGAGAAAAATCATCGCACGCATCCTCGAACGCGCCGAGAAGAAGGGGGCATGAGCATGTTCACAGGCATCGTTCAAGGATTGGCTCATGTTCATTCTATAGAAAAAGGCGAAGCCGTGTGGACCTTTGCGATTGACCTGCCCAACACCGCTGGATTGGAGCGCGGTGCGAGCGTGGCCGTGAACGGCGTCTGTTTGACGGCGACCGAAATGGATGGCGACCGTGTTTGGTTTGACGTGATCAACGAGACCCTTGAACGCACCAACCTCTCCAGCGTGCAGGAGGGCGACCAAGTCAACGTCGAACGCTCACTCAAGATGGGTGATGAGCTCGGCGGCCACCTGTTGTCCGGCCACATCATGGGGCTGGGTCAATTGACCCAACGAACGGAGGTCGGTGAGGGGGTCGACTTCACGGTGGAGGCCCCGAATTCAATGATGAAGTACATTCACGAGAAGGGCTACATCGGCCTCAACGGAGCATCGTTGACCATCGGTGCCGTTGAGGGCAACCGGTTTTTCATCCATCTCATTCCCGAAACGCTCCGCTTGACCACGTTTGGAACCCTCTCGGAAGGTCAGCATGTGAACATCGAAATCGACGCCATGACCCAAACCATCGTGGCCACGGTGGAACGAATGATGAAACAGGAGAACCCGGAGGGCCACGCATGAGCAAGCGAGTTGGATTGGTGTGCGGTTCGTTCCACCGGGACGAGGTTGAGCGGATGTTGGCCTTTGCCACCGACGAAGCGGAACAACACGGGCTCACCATTGGCGATGTCGTCTGGGTGCCCGGTTCCATGGAGGTTCCGCTCGCCTTGGACCGACTGCTCGCTTCACACGACGCAGCAGCCTGCCTCGGCATCATCGAGAAGGGCGAGACGCAGCACGGGCTCGCCATGGGCCAGGCCGTCATCAAAACCATCCTTGAACTCCAACTCAAGCACGACAAGCCCATTGGCCTCGGCATCATCGGCCCGGGTGCGAAACCCAAGCACATCGAGCCACGTCTGGAGCCGCACGCAAGAGCGGCCATCGGTGCTGTGGTCAACTCGTAAGGTCAAACAGCAACATGTAGCCGTCTTTAGTGGCGGTGAACTGCAGGCGCTCTGGACCAGCGAGGTACAATCCATCCCCTTCCTCAACGTCAACATCGCCCACCTTCACCGAGCCCTTGGGCATGTGAAAGTAGCCCAGTCGGCCTTCTTTGAGTTCGTAGGTGACGCTGACGCCTGCCTTGATTTCACCACCGAGCATCGTGGCATCTTGATGCAAGCCGATACCGCCATGTTCGCCTCGGGGGCTGGCCAGCACCGGCAGCGGCTGTCCGTCCTCCACCACTGGATTGAGGGCCATCTGCTCGTAGGAAGGCGCCATGCCACGCTGGTCGGGAACGACCCAAATTTGCAAGAATTCGGTCACCTCATCGGCGTAATGGTTCATTTCGCTGTGGGTAACACCGGTGCCTGCGCTCATGCGTTGGACCTCGCCGGGACGGATGACCGCCACGTTGCCCTCGCTGTCTTTGTGCTCAAGGCCACCACGAAGGACGATGGAGACGATGTCCATGTCTCGATGACCGTGGGTAGGAAACCCTGCGCCTCCGGTGATGACGTCCTGATTGAGCACCCTCAGCGGTCCAATGCCCATGTGCTCGGGGTTGTACCAGCGAGCGAAGGAAAACGAGTGTCGTGTGTCCAACCAGCCGTGATTGGCTTTCCCACGTTCGTCGGACGGATGGAGTTGGACAGGCATGATGTCAAGTCCGGGACGGTCGGTTTAAACTCCTGCATCCAAACCCAGCCGTTGGAAAAAATTTCATCACCAAGCCGTCCGTTTCAACATCATGCCTCCGTCGGGCTCGGACGACCTCTTGTCCAAGTCCAAGTTGCTTCGGCAGCGCATACAGGCGCGAAACAACCCCAAACCCATGCCGGTCTCACCGCCCAATGTAACACCCGACCATCAGGGCAAAACGGTGGCGGTAGTTGCTGAGAAACCAAAGCGGAGTCCGTTCGAGAAACTGGCCTACGCCACCATCGCCCTGCTGGTCTTCAACCTCCCGTTTTTGCTCTATCCGATGTACGCTGAACCTGTCCACGATCCTTTTGCTGGACTTGGGCAAGCGCTGCTCATGCTGATTTGTTTTGCACCCCCACTGCTCGTGTCGGTGGTGGTTTGGTGGATTGCTGCCGTTGAGTCCGTGGTGGAGTTGGTTCGACGAAAAATGCGGTAAAGTGGTTTATCCGACGATGTCGGGTAATTGATGGCGATGGGTGTGGCCAAGGAAGACCGCACCGAGCATCATCGTCAACGCCCCGAAGCCAGCAATGCTGGCCGTGATGTAGGCTTCCTCGTAAAGAGCAAAGCCCAACTCAACGAAATGCAGGACACCGTGGCCGTACAAGGAAAATTCAATCAATCGCAGGAAACCATGCTTTAGACCACTCATGCGCCACAGTCATGTTCTGCCTTGGAAAAGCCTTCGTTTGCCTTCACTTGGTCATGATGGGGAGTCCGTCGCCGTCCCGGTAGTTGCCGGTGACGAGCATGATGAGATCGATGAGCCACCACAGCCCAAATCCGCCAAAGGTGATGAGTTTCAGAATTCCCAAACCGATGGAACCGGTGTAAAATCGGTCAATGCCAAGGCCGCCGACCAGGATGCTGAGCACCAAGGTAACGATCCAGTCTTTGTCCGAGGCCATGGGTTGAGCGGACATGACGGTGCCCATTGCTTGGGGTTGCATGGTGATGCATCCTTGATTTTGTAATTGAATCTAACTCAAATCGAGCGCTTCAGGAGTGAGTTTGGCTCTGAAGTACCTCATTCGAGTGCTGAAATGTCCACGCCTTCCGACTTCAGCGAGGAGATGACCTCGTGAATGACGTCCGTTGGCAAGGCTTCGGGGGGGTGAACACCCTCAGTGAACAGGTCTTGTCGAGTCCACGCCAAGACACAGGCAACCGTCACCAAACCGGTGGTCCTCGCCATGCTGGAGTCGCCGTCCTTGCCACGGTCTTCCACCGTCCAGACACGACGTTGCCCGCCCGCCTTAACCGCGACTTCCATCCACGTAAATTCGGGGCGCTCGGCATCGTAGCGCCACGCCTCCACCAGTTCATCGGGGTTGAGATTCGTACGTTGGTAGCGTTGAATGTGGCCCGGCCATCGCACGGTGTACTCTCCCATGCTTGCGGCCGGGATGTTGATGAGCGAACGCAAGCCATCGGTGAGGAACGCCTCCATGGCTCGACCGTTGGCGTTGATGGCGTGGAGGTCGTCCATGGCCGGCACCACGGCTACTGCCCCGTTTCGAACAATCCGAGCGGGGCGCGTGTATTCAGCGATGACGTCGTGAGGCGAAAAGGGGGCCATGTAGGACCATGCTTCGTCGGGCTCAGCCGGGTTTCCACCCACTTTGATGGTCACTTCGTCCAAGTGGCCGAGTTCCCGATGAGCCAGGGCCACCAGCATGTTTGAGAGACCAGGTGCAATACCAACGTCCCATAGCACGACGCCGGAGCCATCGAGAAGCGCATCCGGCGTGGTTTCGCTGAACGAGAGGTCCACAATTCGGTGTCCTTTCGCGAACAAAGTCTTCAACACCTCGTGGCCGATGGAGCCGGGGACCATATTGACCACGATGTCGGCATCACGGTGGTCGGCGGTTGCAGCATCACCGAGATGGAAGGTGGCCGGCGTGTGACGAGGCACGATGTCGTAGAGGTGAACCTCCAACCCCGCTTCGTGGAGCTTGCGAGTGACGAACGAACCGACCAAGCCCCCGCCCAAACAGTGAACCCTCATGGTGGTGCTCCTGCCCATCGTGCCTCAAAGGTTCCTGCGCCCCTCGTTGCTTCATGGACGATGGGGGGAAGTGGTTATGTGCTGCGAGGTTGAGCGGAAGCCATGAGCATCCTTGCAACGTACGAAGCAGCCTTCGAATCCGGAGACAAAGAAGAATTGGACGCCGTCATCCACGATGATTGCAAATTTTACCCCCACGTGGGCGGGGCCGTGATGACCAAAGGCGACATCATGGCCTTCGCAGGCACCGGTGCCGTTCGCACCGAATCCCACCGCATTTTGTTTGAGAACGACGAGGTCGGTGTTGGTCACTCCATTGCCCACTTCGCCAACGGCTCCACCTCGGAGGCCGTGTTGGCGTTTTACCGGTTCCAAGACGGGAAGATCATCCACGTCGAGACGGGCGCCACGCCACTGAGCGACGACTACCAACTCATCGGTCAGTGAGCGGACGCCGTCCGCTTGAGGTTCCGCGTTGACGTGGCCTTCCATCGGGTTCCTTTTGGCGGATGACCGAGCAAAGTACTGCTCTATAGAAGTGGGCCAACTTGGACCCCCAACAACAAGACGGCCGTGGCACACACCGTGATGAGGATGTTGTCGTCGATGGGTCCGTACTCGTAGCGCTCAACGAAGGTGGCCACCGTAGCGGCGATGAGGCCCCAAACGGGAAGGCTCGGGTCACCTGCACCGGCTGCAAACCAACCGAGCGGTGCACTGACGAGGAACATGAACACGTTGCCGATGGGACTCTTGGAACGCTTGCGAACCACAGCGTTTCGGACCACGCCGGTCACGCCGTCGCCAAAGGCCATGAACAGGGAGGGCACAATGGCCAACCAAGGATCGCCGACCAACCACCAGATCACAGAGATGGACATCCACCACATCAGACCGAACTTGACGTCGTTTTGGTTTTGCTCGGTTTGGAACCAATGCATGACGATGCCGGCACGGTGCGAGGCAAACAGGAGGGCGGTGAGCAGCATCCCCGAAATCATCGGGTACCACACGTCGGTGAACAGGAAAGGGACGCTGAGAGAGCCCACACCTCCGGCGAACATGTGGACGATTTTTCGATTGTAATACACGGCTCGGATGTGTTCCATGCCACGGTTCACCATCATGGTGTAGGGAATCTTTGTGGCGTACAACACCGCCATCACGTAAACGCCCATGCCGATGGCGGCAGCGAGTTGATTCACCATGCCGGGGCTTCCTGCCCGTGCTTCTCTATCTTTTGGCTCCACTTGGGGCTCATGGGCGAATCTTCAAACACCCCCGCTCGCTCCCAATCATCAGTGAGTTACATGTCTGAAGTGCGAAACGTCATCATCATCGGTTCAGGACCTGCAGGCTACACCGCTGGACTCTACGCGGGGCGCGCCATGCTCAACCCGCTCATGTTCGCCGGCTACATGTCGGGCGGGCAGCTCATGCTCACCAGCGACATCGAGAATTTCCCAGGCTATCCCGAAGGTATCGGAGGGCCCGAGATGATGATGCAGCTCCGAGAGCAAGCCGAGCGGTTCGGTCTTGAAGTCGAAGACCGAAACGTCGACGAGGTTGACCTCAGCGAACGCCCGTTCAAGGTCACGGTTGAAGGCGAAACCTTCCTCACGCACTCCATCATTGTCTGCACCGGCGCAGAATCCCTTTGGCTCGACGCGCCTGGAGAAGCCGAACAGAAGGGTCGAGGCATCTCGACCTGCGCCACCTGCGACGGGGCGTTCTTCCGCAACGAGCACGTGCTGGTCATCGGTGGCGGCGACTCGGCGTGCGAAGAGGCCACCTTCCTGACCCGATTCGCCAGCAAGGTGACCCTCATCCACCGCCGTGACGTGTTCAAAGCGTCCACCATCATGTACGAGCGAGCGGCCAACAATCCCAAAATTGAGATCAAAACCTTCCGCCAAATCAAGGAATGGCTCTCCGACGACAAGGGCCTGTCCGGGGCCGTCCTGGAAAACACGCAGGATGGCAGCACCGAGACCATCGAAGCCACGGGTGCCTTCATCGCCATTGGCCACACCCCCATCACGAATTTCTTGGGCGGCCAAGTCGAAACCGATGAAAACGGCTACATCGTTCACAAGGAGCACACCATGACGTCGGTTCCCGGCGTGTTCGCAGCCGGCGACGTCGTCGACACCCGCTACAAGCAAGCCATCACGGCTGCCGGCATGGGTTGCTCGGCCGCCATCGACGTTGAGAAGTGGCTGGAAGAGAACGTCCATTGACGCCGCTTCCTTGATGTGGGGCAGGGATGTCGCCCTGTCATGGTTGATGTTGCTCGCCATGCTCGGCACCTCAGCCTCCCCGATGTGGGCGTGGAGGGCCAACGACGCCTCAGCCAGTCCAGCGTCCTCATCATCGGTGCCGGTGGCTTGGGTTCTCCTGCCGCTCTTTACTTGGCTGCGGCTGGTGTCGGGCGAATCGGTCTCATTGACAACGACGCCGTGGAATTGAGTAATCTCCAGCGCCAAGTCATTCACGCCACATCAGACGTTGGCACGCCAAAAGTGCACTCTGCCAAAGCGACCCTCAATGCAATTGACCCGAACGTGAAGGTCGAGGTGTATCACGAGCGGCTCAACCCCACCAACATCCTCGAGCGCTTCGAGGGATGGGACGTGATTGTCGACGGCACCGACAACCTCCCGACCCGGTACCTGGTCGATGACGCCTGCTCACTCCTCGGGCTGCCGTGGGTGTACGGTTCTGTGTTCAGGTTCGAAGGTCAGGTGTCGCTGTTCAATTTCCAGAGCGGACCGTGCTACCGTGACCTGTTTCCCGAACCGCCGCCAGCATCGGCCGTCCCATCGTGTGCCGAGGCCGGCGTGTTGGGTGTTCTTCCCGGATTGATCGGCGTGCTCCAAGCCACAGAGGCGCTCAAGGTGCTGCTGGGCATGCCGCCATCGCTCTCGGGAACGTTGCTTCTTTACGATGCGAAAACCATGGATTTTGACAAGCTTTCGTTTGAATCAGACCCTACCCGTACGCCGGTTTCCGATCTCTCCGGAGCAGCGGCGATGTTCTCCGAAGAGGAGTGGTGTCTGGTCCCGTCGGAAGGGAAGTCGGCGCCGGAAGAACAAAAATCCGTGGAGAATGGCAAAGGTGGTATGTTTCACCACATCTCAATGACCGAATTTCTCAAACGCCGGGGCGAAGGATGGGCCCCGTTCATCCTTGACGTCCGTTCGGTCGCCGAACACGCCGAGGTCAGCGTGAGCAGTTGCAACCTTCAGACGCCCCACACCGAGATGGCGAGTGCGATCCCGTCCCTGCCTGGTGAAGGGGACATCGTCATCCACTGCAAGAGCGGTATGCGCTCTCAACTGGCCGCGATGGAACTCATCAACCTCGGTGTCGATGCCAACCGCCTGTACAACCTCGACGGCGGTATCTTGGGGTGGATGGCGGCGGCTCCAGACGAGATCGTTCGTTGAGTGAGGCGGAATTGACCTCGTCCAAACACCGGTCTCATCCACTGCTTTCAGGGTGAGGTTCAAAGCCGCTGTGGCCTTGCTTGGGACACGGAGGGGATGAACGTGGCCAGCATCATCATCGCCGACGAAAACGAAGGTCGCCGAAACCTGTTGGCGAACACGTTTGAGCGAGAGGGCTACGATGTCACACGGCTCAGCACGCTCGCTCAAACCGAAGCCACGGCGAGTGCCGTCCTCCCTGACGTGCTGTTGTTGGAGGGGGAATGGTCTCAAGGCAGTGCGCTCGATGTCTGTCAGAACCTTTCGAGTCAGCCGCGGTTTCGCAGCGGAACCCGAACCGTCCTGCTCTCACGAACCACGGCACCGGACTTTCTCTCATCCGCCGCCATGGCAGGTGTGGCGGAGGTTATCGGAAAGCCGGTGGACATGAATCAACTCATCAGCCAAATTGGGCGCCATGCCGCCAAGCAATTCGTTCCCCCGCCGGCGGATGTGTCGGCGCCCCAAGGCGGAGGTTTTGGAGGTGGTCAACGCTTTGATGTGTCCATGACCATGAACGATAGCCAGTGGGCGCTGCCCATGTTGCGACGGTTGGTGGAGGCTGGCAACATTGACGATGACTTCGTTCGCTCCATTCGTGAAGAAATGGGCGGCGAGGAAGACCAAGAGGATGCGCTTTCAGCTGATGCCATGACCACCATGGTTCGATTGGCGCTGAACCGGTTGGTGGGGGCCGAAGGGGCGACCGCCGAGGCTGCGCCCGCTTCTCCGTCGGTTGGAGCCCCAAAGCAAGCTGCCACTGAAGAGGAAGCGACATCGCCAACCACCACCTCCGTTCCTTCCTTCAAGTCCATCAACAAAGGGGCAACGTTGGGTGAGGGGGCGGCACCAAGCATCGGTTCAACCGGGGTTGGCTCCTCCATGGAGGACATCCTTGAGAAGCAAGCCGAGGACATTGCGAGAACCGTTGAGGCGGAGATGGACGCCATTCTCGACGAAGAACCCGAGTACGTCGCCCTTCTCGACCAACACGAGCAAGTGGGCATTGACCCAGAGACCTTGTCATTGACTCGACTCACGGCTGAAGTCCTCACGGAATTGATGCAGGCCCTGAAACGACCGGGTGTTCTTTCGGATTTGACCCTCCTCACGCAGGTGGAAGACGCCAGTGTCCTGGCCGCTGACATGCTGGACGCCCTCCCGAAGGTGGAGGAAGAGGAGTGAACGTCCCCCACAGCGAACGGCAACTTCGACGAGCCTTTGCGGCGTTGCTCGCTGCCTTTTTTGTCAACTTTCTCGGCTATGCGTTCATCGTTCCCATCTTGCCCTCATGGCAATCGCAGTTCGGTCTTAACGCCACGCAAGCCACGATGTTGGTCTCACTTTGGGCGGTGCCGCTGCTGCTTCTCGGCCCGTTCACGGGTCGCATCACCGACCGGTTCGGGGCTGGCCCCACCATGCTGGTGAGCCTCGTGTTGCTGACCCTTTCAAGCGGTCTTTACCTCGTGGCGACCAGTGAACTGGTCGGTCGTCCGTTTTTGCTGCTGGCGGGTGCACGCATGCTTCACGGTGCTTCGGGCGCCACCATCATGACGGCTGGCCTGGCCGCAGCCTCGATCCTGTGGCCAACACGCTTTGGCGAACAATCCGGCAAGTTACTCGGCATGGCGGCCATCGGTGGATTGTTGGGCCCGGTGCTCGGAGGGTTGCTGTTCAGCTGGGGCGAAGCCTCAGCCTTTGGCGTACTCGCCATCATCACGCTGGTGGTTTGCCCGCTTATGGCCATGTCAACATCGGTCATTGGCGGTGCGAACGAACACACCAGTTCCACCGTTTCCATTCGTGTCTTTTTGACCGACCAAATTCTCTTCCGCGTCGGCGTGTTGTTGGCCATCACCACTCTGGCCACCGGAGCCTTGGAGGCCGGCGTCCCACTCTTCCTTGACGATGCATTGGGCTTGAGCGCTGCTCAAATTGGGGGTGTCCTGCTGGTCATGGTGTTGATGCAAGGGCTGGGGTCGGTCATTTGGGGCCGTTGGGTTGACCGGAGGGGTCCGACCCGCTACATGCTCATCGGATGGTCCTGTGTCACGCTTGCGCTCTTGGGTGTTGGCCTCGTTGGGCTGGTGCTGACGGGCACGATGGCCGTCTTGGCGATGATCGTCATGCTTGGCACCTTCCAGTTTTTCATCGCTGCCGCTCAAATCCCCATGTTGCCGATGATCGACACCGCCACCAACCGAGCGCTCGGTGAGGGCAATCCCGGTTTGGCCTTCGGCGTGTTTGGTGCAGCATGGGCGGCTGGCACCATCCTCGGCCCGCTGGTCGTCGGCCCGATGTTCGACGTGTTTGGGTCGTGGGCCATCGCCTTGGGCTGCCTGTGTTTGCCGGCCTTCGGTGCCTTGATGCTGACCTATGGAAATCAAGACATCCTGCATGATTGCTATCAAACCGAAATCGACAAGCGCCAGCAAACCACGGAAGAACAGCAGGCTTGAGGTCAATTTATCCAAGAAGAGGATTGAAACCAACCATCGCTTGGGAGGCCCGGGGACCGACCGTGGCACAAGGCGACCTTCCGGAAATCTTCGGCCTCAACTGGCGCCCTGCTGGACCGTTGGAATTTTTCCAACCGCTGCCCAAAGACGCTGCTCGTGCGGAAGTCCTCACCTTCCTCGCTCAACAACACGATGCACATTTGTTCCTCGTGGCGAACATTTGGGACCACATCATCGGGGCCGAACCCGACACCTTCGAGGGCGCCTCCTGGCATGCCTTCTCCGAGCGGTTCATCGATGCGCTTGAACGTGGCCTGAAGAAGCAGATGGAAAGCACCCTTGGCGAGGACCTCGACAACGAGGTGATTCCACGCCGCAGCATGGCCATGATGCTTGAGCGTCGCCGATCTCATTTCCTTGTGGACATGCGATTGATGATGCGCCGGCTTGCTCACTACATGGCCGTCTCCATGCCCCACCGTATGGAATGGCAGCGCATGATGACCCGTACCCGATGCCTTGACGGGGCCTTGAAAGAAATCTTCACCGATGGTGTTGAGACGCCCGATGGCGGCCGATTTGGCGGGAAAGGCTTCCGTTCAACCTGGCAGGAGGGCGTGGTGGCGGTTGCCACGGCGCTTGAACGCCAGCCGGACGCTCCACGAGACGCACGCCCCGGGCAAGGCTACGACGGGGACCTCGTCGCCCCCATGATCCGTGATATTGGTCTTGGCTTGGCCATGGGCGATACACCGCTCGACGTAATGGCGGCCAACCTCGGGAAGGTTGGTTCGAACCAGAACGGCGGATGGGACGACGCCGGTGGACGAGACTTGCACGTCGGCGCATGGCACGTCGGGGTGCTCCCGCCCACCGCACCGTTGCCCATCGCCGCTGCGACCATGACCGGGCTGGCGTTCGCTGCATGGCGTCAATCCCTCGACCGATTCCACGTGGCCTGCATTGGCGAGGGTGCTTCTTCTTCCGGAGAGTTTTGGGAAGCCATGAACCTCGCCGGTGCCCGCGGTCTTCCCATCACGTACATTCTCCAGAACAACCAAATCGCCCTCGATACGCCGCCTGCAAAGCAATCCGGTGTTGAGGTATGGGCTGACAAGGCCGCCGCCATGGGCTTTCCAGCATGGACCATCGACGGTTCTGACCCCGCAGCATGGCACGCTTCGGCAGCCGTGGCTCGAGAATTTTCGATGGCCGGTGGCGGCCCTACCTTGATTCACGTTGAGACGATGCGTGGATGCGGCCACGCCCACCACCACGACGATCTCTACCTCGGCAACCCCAGCGGTACCCCAGCAGGCTACGTCGACCGTGAACTGTTGGACTATTGGGCGGCCAAAGACCCGATTCCAACCCACCGTTCGCTGTTGCTGGACATGGGCGCGGATGAGGCCGAACTTGAAGCCATGGAGGCGGAAGAAGCCGCTGCGGTTGAGCAGGCCAAGGCGTCGCTGATGGCGATGGAATGGCCGGAACCGGAAACCGTCACCAAGGGCGTCACCACGCTCCACGACGCAGACACCCATGCCGACCACCTCAGTCGCTACACGGGGGCAAGCCGCCCCGAACTCACGGACGCACCGCTCGACGTCGGTCAGGTGGCTTGGGCGTATGCCGAAAAGGGCGGTTGGACCTACGCTCGGGCCATCCAGCAGGCCATGGCTGACATTGCCACGATGCACGGCGAAGACTGCGTTTTCATCGGCGAGGACATGGAAGTCGCCGGTGCGTTCGGCATGAACATGGCGCTGAAGAACGCAGGACACACGGACAAACTCATCGACATGCCCCTGTGCGAGGCGGTCATCGTCCACACGGGCGTTGGTGCCGCACTTTCGGGCATGAAACCCATGGTTGAGATTCAGTTTGGCGGGTTCGCCGCCCTTGGATTCAACGCACTGGTGAACAACGCAGCGATGCTTCGCTGGCGGTGGGGCGCAGACTGCCCGATGACCATTCGCATTCCCCTGGGCGCGCGTACACGCTCCGGTCCGTTCCACGCCAACATGATCGAATCCTGGTTTGCCAACGACCCCGGGCTCGTCGTTCTGGCCCCCGGAACGCCACAGGATGCCTACGACCTGCTCGTGGAAGGGGCCCAACTCCCCGATCCGGTCTTGATGCTCGAACACATCGGCCTCTACGGTTTGCGAGGCGGCTTGACCGGGTGGGGCATGAACATCAACCAAAAGGTCGACACGGAAACCGTCAACCAGCACATCACCGAAGGCCGCCCCTACAAATTGGGGCAGGCCGAGGTGATTCGTGGTGGTCGAGATATCACCCTCGTCACCTGGGGTGCCATGGTTCACATCGCCTTGCAGGCCGCCGAAGCGCTCGCTGCTGAAGACATCGAAGTCGAGGTCGTGGATTTGCGGACGTTGATTCCTTTCGATTCAGCGACGTGTGTTGCTTCGGTTCAGCGCACGGGCCGCCTCGTGGTGCTTCAAGAGGGTCAGTGGTCCGGCGGTCTCGGTCATACCGTGCAATCTCGAATCATGGAGGAGTGCTTCTACGAACTCGAGTCCGCTCCAACCGTTATCGGTGCCCTTGACACACCCGTGCCGTTCGCACCGCCGTTGGAGAACCACACCATTCCCTCCCTCGAGCACGTGGTGGAGATGCTTCGTGCCTCGTTCAAGGCTTGACGGCGTCCGGAAAGAACCAGCGCTTGACATCAACAGCCAACCATGCACCCAGCGTGGTTGAGACGACGTAGAACGGCAGGCTGGCCCACATGGCGTTGAGGGCATTGGGGCCGAAGGTGCGAGCGGGGTTCATGCTGGCGCCCGTGAGCGGACCAGCCAACAGTGCCAACAAGGCGACGGTCGCCCCGACCCAAACGGCCACCACCGGTCGAGCATCCGTTCGCTGTACGATGTAGAGGATGCTCGCCATCAAGGCGCACGTGATGGCGATTTCGATGGAGAAACCGGTCGCGAGGGAGATGCGAGGGATGACGTTCGTGGGTGCAGCACCTGCCACCAAACTCGCTCCCGCCAGCGCACCGAGGTACTGGGCGAGCATGTACGTCGGCAGCAAGCGACCTTCCAGTTGCCCGTCCCTCCAAAACGCGACGCTGACCGCGGGGTTGATGTGGGCGCCACTCAGGGGTCCAAACAGGAGAATAGCGAGGGTCACCACTGCCCCAAAGGTCAGGGACACCAACCCGTGGCTGGCGCCCCAAGCCACGCTGCCGCAGCCCACAGCGACCATGAGGGCGGTGCCGAGAAATTCACCCACGGCCTCTCGCTTCACAGTCTGTCCACCCCCCCTCGGTTCAAAGGCTCTGTGAACTCACCACCACCGTGGCATTCGGTGGCAAGCGTCAAGAAGTGGGCGTCGTTGCAAGCCACATGGGAGACGACACTGTTGCCTCCCCCACGGGCATTCCCCAACTTCTGATGAGTAACACGCTCGTGCTCAACGGCGCGCTCTTCCTCGGTATTTTGGCCTTGCATACGCTGCTTGAGGATTCGAGCATCAACAACAACTACGTCTCGCTTGTCCTGCTTGCGATGGCCCTCGCCCTCCTCATCAAATCCGCCGACTTCTTCATTGAAGGTGCCAAAGGGCTCGCTTACCGTGCCGGCCTTCCCGAGGTCGTCATCGGGTTGACCATCGTGTCCATCGGCACCTCGCTTCCCGAAATTCTGGTCACCTCAACCGCAGCTGCTGATGTCGCCACCAACCCCGAGATTGGCGACCTCGCTATCGGGGGCATCTACGGCTCCATCTTGGTTCAAATCACCTTGATTTTGGGTGTGGTCGTTGCCTTCCGTGGCGTCAAGGTTCGCCCTTCGTGGCTGAAGCGGGACGGGATGATCATGTTCTCGTCGATCGGTCTCTTGACCGTGTTTTTGTTCACCGGGGATGGACTGAGTCGCATCGAGGGCGCCATCTTGATGTCCCTGTACATCGCCTACATCTACTGGCTGCTCTCTCATCGGGATGAAATCCTCGAGGAAGAACTCGGCGACGCTGAACAGGTTGAGCGAAAGCTGGACCGAACCACCGCTGCCTACGGTTTCATGGTCACCTCCGGTCTGCTCTTGGCCCTCTTTGCCGCGCATCATTTGGTCAACGTCGCCAGCGACATGGCGTACGCCTTCAACGTCCCCCACGCCGTCATCGGCACCACCGTGTCGGGCCTTGGTACGTCGCTTCCTGAACTCACCATCGCCTTCCTGGCCGCCAAGCGCAGTCAAGGCGTCGCCATCGGCACCCTCATCGGTTCCAACATCACCGATCCGCTCCTCTCCATCGGTTTCGCTTCCGTCGTCTATCCGCTGGCGTTGACCGAAGCGAGTTTTGCGCTCACGGCTTACGTCATCATTCCCGCCACCTTTGTCGGCACCGGCGTCGCTCTGCTCATGATGCGTTCAGAGTATGAATTCAAGCGTTGGGAAGGCGTGGTGTTGATTTTCATCTACCTTCTGTTTTTGGCAGCGCTCGCAGCGGAACGCTTCGGCTACCTTGTGCTCTGAAGCCACCTGCGGAGCGCCTCATCTAATCGCTCTTAAGGGACCGATGCTTGGCCTGTTCATGGTGGACTTCCAACTCGATGAGATGCAAGCCATGCTCAAGGAACTCGCGAACGAGTTCGCTCGCGATGAAATCCGTCCCCACGCTGAACACTGGGACGAAACGGCGCATTACCCCAAAGAAACCATCCAGGCAGCGCACGAGATGGGTCTGCTTAACCTCCACATCCCCGAAGCGTACGGTGGCGCTGGTTTGGGTTCGTTTGAGGAAGTTCTGGTCAACGAAGAACTCGCGTGGGGTGACCCCGGTTTCGCGACGGCCGCCTACGCCACGGCCTTGGCCAGCGCACCCATCATCACCGGGGCCACCGAGGAACAGAAGGAACACTGGTTGCGAAAAATCGCCGAAGAGGGAGCCCTTGCCTCCTATGCTGTTACCGAACCGGGTGCGGGTTCCGACGTGGCCGCTTGCAAAACCACGGCCATTCGTGACGGCGATGAATACGTTATCAACGGTTCAAAGATGTGGATCACAGGCGCCGGCCACGCTGACTTCTTTTTCGTCCTCGCCAAGACCGACCCGGACGCAGGGTACCGCGGCATGTCGGGCTTTGTGGTCGAGAAGGATGCGGCCGGGTTCTCGCTGGGCAAGAAAGAGACCAACATGGGTCAGCGATGTTCCGACACGCGGTCCATCACGTTCGATGACGTTCGCGTGCCGGCCGACCATCTCATCGGCGGTTCGGAATCAGGCGGCTGGATGAACGCCATGAAGGCGTTTGACATGAGCCGACCCAACATCGCCGCTCATGCAACGGGTCTGGCTCGTGCAGCCTACGAGCACGCCCTTCAGTACTCCAGCGAACGCCAAACATTCGGCAAGCCCCTCCACCAGCATCAGGCCATTCAGTTCATGCTCGCTGACATGAAAACCAACATCGAAGCGGCTCGCATGCTGACATGGAAATCTGCGGCAGAGTACGATGCGGGCGTGAGAAACACCGAGTCGGCAGCCCATGCCAAGCGGTTTGCGGCCGACATGGCCATGCAGGTCACCACCGATGCTGTCCAGGTGTACGGTGGCTACGGCTATTCGGAAGAATACCCCGTCGCCCGCTTGATGCGTGGCGCCAAGGTCATGCAAATCTACGAGGGGTCGTCCCAAGTGCAACGCATGATCATCGGTCGCGAAATCACCAAGGGGCTTTGATCAGCGACGACCTTTCCTGAGGTTGTCCTCGAGTCGCCAGACCTGTTGGTCGTCGTGATGCCAAGGGGTTGGCTCACTCGTCGCACGCCGCTCCTGTCGTTCCATCCAATCGTCCAACTGGCGGTGTTCGATTTCATCGGCTTCGTCCTCATAGGGCAAGGGGGCGAAGAGTTCGGTCAGCGCCCATAGTCCGGGGTCTGCGATCGGCTCGCTGAACTCATCAACTTCGTCGTACATGTAGGCGGCCTCGTCGTCTTCGTCGTAGACCTCCTCCTCCATGATGACGCCTTCCTCGCTGAACTGATACACGCCTTCGAGCGCTTCTCGGGGCGAGACGATGAACTGGGCCAAGAGGGGGATCCGCATGGCCGTGGTTTTGTCGTTTTGGAGGGCCAAGGCCAGCGCAGCAACTTGGTCGCCGATGGGGAGGCTCAGGGAACGCTGCGTTGGGTGCATGCACAGGGCGACCATGAACGGCGTGCGCTCAGCGATGTCTTGTTTCCACGCACCCGCATCGATGCTGGTCCGCCAGTGGACTTCTTTCACTTCCCTGAACTCACCCTCGACGTCGACGTAATCTTCCACATAATGGGCGTGCAAGCCGACCCGGTACCACCTGCGTGAAGTGCCCCGGATGACCACCCTTGGCAGCCCTTGCTCGTCCAATGCAAGGGTCATCGCATTGGAACCCTCCACGATGGAATCGAGAAAACGCATGGACTTCACGTGCGCATCTCGCGCAGCCCTCGGCCAGTGTCCAGGCGGGTTCCAAGCAGTCATGCGAGGGAAGTTCTCCGAGCCTATATCAAGGCCCATCCAGCAAAGAACCAAGACACAGCGCAGCGTGTCGGGTCCATGGGACCCTCGCCCGTGGCCGCCGTCGTGCTCGCAGCGGGTCTGAGCCGGCGGCTTGGTCGCCCGAAGGCCCTTGTTTCCATCAACGAATTGACGTTGGTCGAGTGGGCCCATCAACGCCTCAACGAGGCCGGGTGCGAGACCGTGGTTGTGGTCAACAACGACCTTGCCGAAGAGGTGGCACGCTTGCTTCCGGAGGCAACGTTGGTCGTCAATGACGACCCCGATGCCGGGCGTATGCGTTCGCTGCAACTTGGGTGCGCTGCCTTGGTCGACCAGCGGGGTACGCTCCCCGAACGCCTCGTGATAGCGCCGGTGGACCGGCCGGCGTGGAACACGGCGACCCTCCAGGGATTGCTCAACGCCTCCACCAGCAGTGCACCCGCGCACGAAGGCCGTCGTGGTCATCCGGTGTTGTTGGACCAGCCGGCCATTGAGGCGGTGGTTTCGGCGAACGCCGATGCCTCGCTCAGGGCCTTGGTTTCGTTTGCTCCAGTTCCCGTTGAGGCTCCGTGGTTGCACCACAACATCGACACGAAGGCGGATGTGGATCGGCTGCTTGCGGACGAGGCGGCTTGTTTGGCGTGTTTCTCCCGAGGCGAAGGGATATGAGGGCCGCCCGTTGAGGCGTGTCCATGACCGCTCACGTCCTCCAGTGGGTGCTGAGCGAGTTGGCCTCCCAACGACGCGTTGTCATGGCCACGGTGCTGAACACTTCGGGAAGCGTTCCCGGAAAGACCGGCGCTCGATTGGCGATGTCCTCCCACGAACACACATGGGTCGGAACCGTGGGTGGTGCGGGGCTTGAACACCGTGTCCTCCAACGCTGCAGGGAACTGCTCGGCGAAGCCTCGCAACCTTTTGCCGAAGTGCTGACCTACGGGTTGAACAAAGGTGCGAAGGGCTATGAGGTGACCCCTCTTGATTCGCTGTGCGGCGGTCGGGTGTCGATCGCCGTTGAGGTGATGATCCCCATGCCACACGTTCACATCATGGGCGGCGGACATTGCGGGAAAGCCCTAGCCACCACCCTTCACGGGTTGGGCTGGGATTACTCGGTGCACGACACCAGAGAAGCTTACATCTCGGAAGACAAGTTTCCGCACGCCGTGGAGCGTTCTTCTGCTTCCGTGGCAGGCGTCCTTGAAGGGGAGACGGCGTCAACGCTGGGTCGCTTCTCGGACATCTTGCTGCTCGGACACGACTGGGCAGAGGACCAAGAACGCCTGCTCGGCCTGCTTCAATTGCTCAATCAACCAGGTGTTGTCTTGGACGGCAAGCAGCATCCTCGCATCGGCGTGATCGGAAGTCGCTCAAAATGGCAGGCCTTTGAGGAGGCGGCGAGGGAACAGGGCGTCTCTCAATCGTTGCTCGACCAAGTCATCTGCCCCATCGGGTTGAACATCGGAGCGCAATCACCAGAGGAAATCGCCGTGGCGGTGGCCGCTCAAATCATGTCCCTCCACAAAGCCGTGGACCCTGCGTCCGCAACGTGGCGTCAGGCCTGAGGCTTGAACACGTGTTCTCGGAAGTACTTGAGTTCCTCAATGGATTCAAGGATGTCATCGAGGGCGAGATGGGCTCCTTTTTTGTTAAAGCGAGGAACGTCCCTGTACCATCGTTTGGCCAACGCCTTGATGGTTGAAACGTCCACCATGCGGTAGTGGAGGAAGTCGAGAAGTTCTGGCATTTCCTTGGCCATGAATTGGCGGTCGTTCCACACACTGTTTCCACACAACGGTGCCGTGTTTTCGTCAACCCATTCCCTCAGGAAGGCAAGGGTCGCTTGCTCTGCCTCACGAACGCTGACACCCTCGGAGCGAATCCGGTCCACGAGGCCACTGCCGTGGTGGTGGCGGGTGTTCCAATCGTCCATCCCCGCAAGCAGGTCTTCATCCACGCTGACGGCGAGGTTGGGACCGGTTGCCAAGACGTTGAGATCACCGTCGGTCACCACCGTCGCAATTTCGATGATGGATTCCTTGGTGATATCAAGGCCGGTCATCTCGAGGTCAATCCATACCATGCGGTGGCGACGGTTGTCCATGGACGGCTTGCGCCGGCGGAGGG
Source organism: Candidatus Poseidonia sp. (assembly GCA_049627345.1). Classification (GTDB taxonomy): domain Archaea; phylum Thermoplasmatota; class Poseidoniia; order Poseidoniales; family Poseidoniaceae; genus Poseidonia. The sequence continues at coordinate 28,899 of JBMZXF010000001.1, forward strand.
TCTTGATTCTTCGTTCATCAGCAAACGAATTCAAGCACCGTTGTTCGCCGCCTCAAAGGTCAACATGATCTGCCCGTTCGGGCCAAACGCTACCACGGGAACGTAGCCGTCGTGAGGCGTCGTCTCGAGGGAGGCGAGGATGTTGTCCACGGCGTCCTTGGGCAAGCGCAATGCAAAACCTTCGCCCGTATCGAGCAGGCCGCTGTGTCCGGCACGTGGCGGAGTTTGGACGATCTTCTGGGCAACTTTGCCGTCCCACGAGAGGAACTCTTCGCAGTGGGGGCAGACAAATTCACCAACCTCGCCGTGGTCCAATCCAAAGCGTTCAGAGCAGTGTGGACATGGGACTTCGACCACATCTTCTTCCTCAGCAACCTCAGCAACAACGGCTTCGGTCGAGGCTCGTACCGGCTCGGGTTCGTCATCGTCGTCAAGGTCAAGCGTGGCATCGTCCTCTTCATCTGGGACGACCAGTACATCCTCCTCATCTTCGACCTCAACCACCGGCTCAGGGGTCGTTTCCTTGGGTGTTGGTTCGACAGGTGTTGTGACGGCCGGTGAGGGCGCCGCCGTTCCACCCGTTGAACCTGCTTGGGGCAGAGCAGCGACCTCTTGGTAGATGCCATCGTCTTCGTTCATGCGCTGCATGAACAGGAAACCGAAGCCAAGGGCCACCATGCCGCTCATCACCGTGGCAATGGCGCTGAACAGCTCGCTGTCGAGTGAATTCGCAAACAGGAAGGCCGTGAGGATGGCGCCGTAGCCACCCACGCCTCTTCTCCAGCGAGCATCGGCTTCTTCGCTGAAGCCCTGGATGCCGAGGATCACGAGGTAGACCGTCGTCAGCAAGTAGGCCATGGATTCAAGGTTCAAACTGTCAAACATGATGAACAAACCAATGATGGAATAGAGCACACCGCTCATGCCCAAGCGGTCCATGAAAGCAAAGAAGGCCTCGTCGTTGTCCCAATCAAAGGATTCGTAGTCGTAGATGAGGTCGTCTTTTGCTGACATCAATGTGAGGAGAACGCCTTGCACGGCAAGGGTCAGACCGGTCATGGTTTGACGCTGCTCATCCGTGCCAATTTCGGCTTGTGCCATCATGTTGACGATGCTGAAGGTGAGCAAAATAGGAAGCGCAATCATGCTGTTGGGGCGTCCATCCAGCAAGGCCGAGCGCCCGAGCAACAACAACCCAATGACGGGGCCAACCCCGTAGAACACGGAGTAGCCAGCGACGAAAGCCAAGGCTGCGATTTGCGTGGCCAGCGCAGCGGTCGAATCCGCCAACTTGATTTCGTCCTCGGTCTCAGGGGGCGTTCGGAACAAGGTTCCGTAGTGGTGCATGACAGCCATCGTGGTACCGACAAAGCCGGTGATGACACCGCTCCATCCCCATGCATCGGCATCGGTGATCGGCTGGAAGGTGGAACTCAAAGCAAACCCGATGTAGAGCGAAACGAACAAGGCGCCAAGCATGTAGGGCAGCACCTTGCTGTTGTCGGTGTACCAGAAGTACGGGATGAGGAACAAACAGCCCAAGGCAGGAGCCCAGTAGCCATCCGGGATGGCAGAAAACAAACCGAACATGAGCCAGACGCCCATGGCCAGGAGGACCAACGTGGATTCGGCCTCGTCACTTTTGTGGGTGAGCACACCGGACAGGCCGAGGCTCATCTGTACGAGAACGATCAAACCGATGAAGGCAGGATAGGGTCCGTTGTGGTCATCCACCAGGTAATCCGCAATGTTGGCGGGGGCAGTGTTGAGCAACTCGCCAAAGACGCCGTGGGTAAACCACCCATCACCTTGGAACACATAGACGACGGGGAGCAAGGCCAAAATCCAGTAGAATCGATATTGCATGGTGCGCCAGGTCACGAGGGCCAAGATCGGCAGGAAGAGCACGCCACCCGAGGTGTCCAGCATGCCCAGCAAAATGAGCATCAAGTAGGTCACGGCGTCGCTGGACCTGTTCAAACCGTCCGTATCAAGTCCTCTGCGGGCGATGACGACGTTGGCGATCAGCGGTGCGCTGACCAGAATAAGGTCGAGCAGGAGGGTGGTGGTGTTGATGCCTTCTCCGCTGCCCCAAAGGTCAGGACCGAGCGAAAGGGAAAGCGGCGCAGCGATGAAGACCAGCAGGGTCACCGCCGAGGCTCGTGTGGCGGAACTGATGGTGTCCATGTTGACCACTTCGCGAATCAGCATGCCGACGGGCAGCGCCATGAGCAAGACGAGGTAGGGCTGGTCCGACCACGTCGCTGTTTTGACGCCGCTCACGGTGAAGGTGAACAGCATCAACGAGGTCAGCAGGCTGAATCGTGCCAGCGGCGTCAAGGCCCCATTGAGGATTCGTTGCTCGTTATCGATGAGGTCGGGCGACTGGACCTCCCACGTGTTGGTTTCCTTGTTATAGGTCATTTCGCCTTCGCCGCCTTGGCCCAACCAAGCGTAGATGGAACCTGCATCCAACTCGATGTTCGCTGCCTTTGCAGCGAGGGCGTACATGGCCACGCTCAAGACCAAGAACTGGGGTCGGAAACCCATGTCGACCAGGCCATCAAACGCTCCATTGGGCGGGAGTTTGAGGTTGTCCAGCAGGGCCAACAGCAGAATGGTGATGGCGGTGAACGCCAAGGCAAGGGTCAGATCCTTGCGTTCCTTGAGTGAGGGGGTCTTGATGGACGTCATCATGCTGTAGTTCATGGTGCACATGTAGGCGATGAGGAGCCAAGGGAGGAACCACTCGGGGTCGAGGACAGCTCGTGAAAGGATCACAGCGCCGAGCATGGCGAGACTGGTGCTCGTTTCGATCTTCTTCTGACGGCGTCCGAATTCGGAGACGGCCACCAAAAAGATGGGGATGAGCACGTGCAACCACGTGCCTCCGTACGTGGCTTGGGCCGAGAGGCCTTCCTCGATGCCAATCCAATCGCTGAGCAGGTACGATGCACTGAACGCCAGAAGCGTGATGTTGATGACCCACGATCGTGCAACCTTGGAAATGAACACCATGTAGGGGATGACGATCATGCTCAACACCCACGGCAATGTTGACGCTTCCTGCGGGAGCGCCATCAGGGCCACGGCCAAGCCGATGGGCATCCATGGCACTCGCTGCTGGAGCACGGCTGGGAAGTAAGCGAGCAGCACGGTCACCCAAAGGGCCACAGGGATGTTGACATAAGCGGCTAATTCGGGATAATCACTGGCCCTGAAGGGGCCCAAGATGAGGTTGAAATCGGGTGCTGTTCGAACCAGAGCAATGGCCACGACGACCATGCCGATGAGGACCACTGAGGCACGTTCCATGACCTCTTTGCGCAGGTCGGGGCGCGCTGCATAATACCCTTGCATGGCGATGACGAAGACCATCAAGGAAAGGGCGCCGCCCGCTCCGTCGACAGGGGCATTGTCGTTCAGCATCTCGTAGATGATGGGCACCACGCCGGCGGCCACGGCCACCACCACGAAGTTCAGCGCACGGTTGGAACGGAGGGCCATCTCCATCGACACGAAACAAATGAACACAATCGCAAGACCCAATTCCCAACTGACAACGTTTTCTGACCAACGAATCCACGGCCCAACACCCGCCAAGAGCACGGCCATGGGGGCGTAGGTGGCGACGCCCCATCCGAAACTGGTGTCGCCGCTGTATCGGCGAAGAAGTCGGTAGTGGCCAAAGGTCAACAGCAGGCAGGTCACGGTTTGCGCATAGATGCCGTTGGCATTGGGCGACCAGTCGGTGTCGGTGAAGGCGCTGGGCTCACCGAACCAATCAAGTTCCAGGGTACCCGTGGCGTAGCCCATCAAAAACCGGGTTCCCCAAAGCGTTCCGACGGTGGAAAAGAAGAAGGCAATGCCGAGGAAATAATTCTGGATGTCATGCAGCCGATACCCGTTTTTCTTGCTTTGAAGTTCAATCAGTACGATGGAAACAGCAAACGATGCGAGGCCACCGACGAAGAGGACCAGGAAATTTTGGTTGGTGGCTTCCTCATCAAAGGCCACGCTGAACACGCCGCCCCAAATGGACAGGAAACCGATGCCCATCATCACGATTTGAGAGAGTTTCATCAGGAACATGTCGTCCTTGTTGAGATTGGCATTGGGCCGAACCATCGTGATGGTGCCTGGTTCTGGGGCGCTATCGGCCATGACGCCGCCCGAAAGGGCAGGCCCGCTCGGCGCAGGGGTGGTTTTCATTCGGACGGGTGCGGTTTTTCTCCTTGGCGCTGCCATGGTAATCAGTTCAAGAAGAAGAAAAGAGGATTTAATCGTTCACCCGGCGCTTCGCGTAAAGTTTCCATTTTGGAAATGAACACCCGAAGCCGAGAACGGACGCTTCTGTCCAATCAATTGAAATCCTTCCTTCAGTTGGGTTGGAGTGGAGAGATTTCAATGAAGCGTCCACTCCTCAGCATGCTTTGCTTTTTCTTGATGCTCACCCCTCTGCTTGCCTCAGCCATGCCGGTCCATTCCACTGAATCAGGTGAGGCAGAAGATGCATGGTGGCACACCACCAACATGGACAAGAACGACAACAAGATTGCCGACATGGTCGAAAAATACCACGACCACCCGTTGTTCTTGGACGAAGCCAACACCCTTCCGCTGATCGTCGACTTTGACCACACACCGACCGAACAGGACGTGGCCATGCTCGAGCGAGAGGTTGGCTACATCCACGATTGGGACCTGCCGCTCATCGACGCCGTGGCTGGACGAATCCCGCACGACATGATCCTCGAGACCACCACCCTTCCCGGCATCGTGATGTTGGAACTCGACGGTATTCTTCAGGTTCAGAACGGGGATGCGGCCGTCGTTCACGAGGTTGACCTCGCCCAACAGCAAACGGGTTACGACGGTGCGGGTGTTACGGTCGCTGTCATCGACACGGGCATCGACAGCACCCACGTTGGTCTTGACGACCACGACGACGACAACAGCACGGACGACCCCAAGGTGATTGGTTTCTACGACCCCGTAAACAACCCGGACAAAACCAACGGTACCGAGATTCAGGCTTATGATGACCAAGGTCACGGCACCCACTGTGCCGGCACCGTTGCCGGTACGGGTGCGCCAACCTACGAGCACCCCGGGATGGCTCCACAGGCTAACCTTGTCGGTGTGAAGGTGCTGGACGCTGGCGGCTCAGGGAGCTTCTCCGTGGTCATGGCCGGCATGCAGTGGACCGTCGAAAACCGCTTCAAGTTCAACATCCGTGCCGCTTCGATGAGTCTCGGCGGGCCAGGTCCCATCGAGTGGACCTCGGACGAAGAGGACAGCGTCAACCGCTACGCCAACGAGATGGTCCGAGCGGGCATCAGCATGCTCATCGCAGCAGGTAATTCTGCTGCCTCGGCCACCATTGGGACGCCCGGCGGTGCAGAGGATGTCATCACGGTCGGTGCGCTGGACAAGGACACTTCCATCGCCGTCTACAGCAGCCAAGGTCCGACCGAAGAAGGCCGCGTGAAGCCCAACGTTGCCTTTGTCGGTTCCGATGTCATGTCGGCCCAGCACAACTCCGGCGATGGCTACGTCGCCTTCAGCGGAACGAGCATGGCCACGCCCGGCGTGGCTGGGACCGTCGCCTTGATGCTTCAGGCCAACCCGGATTTGTCGCCCTTTGACGTGCGGAACATCTTGCAGGAAACAGCGACCTACCGCCAGTGCCACTACATGTTCGCCAACGAACCGTGCCTCGAGGATCAAATTCCCAAGAACCGTCAAAACAACGTGTACGGCCACGGCCACGTCGAGGCCTTGACCGCCGTCATGGAGGCCGCCCAGCGTGACTACCAACTCGACATGTCCGTGTCGGTCATCGTCGAGACCGAGGCCGGCAAAGACGATCGAATCCATCTTTCGCCCGGCGATGGCATTGAGATCGAACTCAGTGGCTATGTTGACTCGCTGCAGTGGCGAAGCAACCACCTCCGTGATGATTGGGCCAACCTTCATTCCTTTACTGAAGGCGACCGTTCGGCGACCTTGGACCTCACGACCATCGTCCATCAACTCGAGCACCTGCCCGGCATCGATGTTGAGGGCAACCACACCCTTTCGCTGCGTGCGCTCATCGCCAACGAGAGCGGCGGGCACTCCGCTACCTCCATTGTTTCCGTCAACGTGATGCTGATGGACACGGCCAACGCCAAATCCTTCGGAGAAAGCGAGGGTGGCCTGCTCGGCGACTTGCCTGGTTGGGTTGCACCTGCCGTGCTTCTGTTCCTCGTTGCGCTGGTGGTGATGGGCATGATCGTCCTCAACAAGGCCGAGGATGCGATCGAAGTTGAGACCTTGACCTGGGCTCCTCTCGACCAAGACATTGAAGCCGTCGCCGACGATGCTGCTTTGCTGGATTGAGTAGCCACGTCAGCCTCAGGCGGTGCCCGAGGCCTCGTTCCACTTTTCGAGAATCGTCGCCGTGTCGTCCAGGCGTCCTTCGTGAAGGTAGGTGATGTCGCCCTCTGCATTGACAAAGGCCAGCGAGCCCGGTCGCGTGATGTCCAAGGCCTCGGCCGTGTCAGCTCCTTTCATGAAGGCGTATGTGGTCAAATCGACGCCGGTATCGCCTTCTTCATCGTCGTGAGCGTTGGCTGAATCATGCCAGTCACTCAGGGTCATGCTGCCCGCGTTTTCCGCAGGGTCGGTGGACATCACGAGCACGGGCAGTTCGGGCTGAGCGCCCCAAATGGCGTGCATGGTGGTGTGGCAAGGGCTGTTGCACCACTCTGCCGAGAACACGACGATGTAAGCGCCACCGCTCATCCGCTCATTGTCGTAGGTCTCGCCGTTGTCGGCCACGGCGGAGAACGCCGGGAACGACTCGAGACCCTCCTCTTCTTGGGCGGTGCAACCCGTGAGAGGGAAGAGCAAAACCACCAGCACGGTCATGAGTTTGATGCGGTTCATGGATTTGTGTTGTTTCTGTTTGGTATTTTTACTATTGGTTCCGGGTCAGTGGTTGAACGGTCATGCATGCGTGTTCCTCCGGTGCGACAAAGCCATTAGGAGGGCATGTTGAGCGAGCGTCATGAACAAGCAGGCCCTTGGGATCGTCCTGCTGTGTTGTCTCGTGCTTCTCTCCTCGGTTTCCGCTCAGGAGCCATCGGGAAGCGACTGCGAGCCGGGCTCCTCGACCGAGGACAGGCAAGGCTGCCTCGACTCGGACGGGGACGGCTGGTCCGACCCCGACGAGGCTTGGAACGCCAGCATGGGGGCCGATGCGTTCCCTGACAATGCATCCGAGCATCGTGACCTCGACGGGGACGGTATCGGTGACATCGCCGACCCTGACATGGACGGCGATGGCGCCAACGACGACGTCGATGTCTGGCCTGAGGACGCCGTCATCTGGTCCGATACCGACGGCGATGGCTACGCCGACCAAGGCCTTCACGCGCTGAGCGATAATTGTCCAAACATCTACGGAAAGAGCAAAATCCGTCTCATGGGATGTTCCGACATTGACGGGGATTTCATGCCCGACGAATACGATGACGATGCCGACGGCGATGGGATTCGAAACGAGATGGAACGTTCGGCGTCCTCGGGCACCATTCTGTACGATCCGTACAACCCAAATTCCGTCCCTCCCGATGCAGACCAAGACACCATTCCGGACGTGCTTGACCCCGACAACGACAACGACGGATGGCCTGACGATGTGGAACTTGACCGTGGTTCAGATATTTTTGACGAACAAAGTACTCCGTTCACGATGTACTTTGGAGCCAACACCGGCATTTTCTACACCGGTGGACTCGGTGCAGGCTCGTTTAGTTTTGAGTACGATACGGACTACGTGGAGATATCCCTCTCTTTTGTGGCTGAAATCGTCTTTGAAGAATTGGTCATCCCGCTGTTGCTGGTTCCGATTTATGTTGCCTTGTTCGTTGCTCGACGAAACGAATTCATGCGCCTCTTGGGTGAAGTCGAAACCGCAGAGTCTTGCGATGTGCTTCGAAAAATTGAGACCGAGGTCAACGAGGCGGTCAAGGAACGCAACATCAAGGTCTACCACGGGCTGGTTCTCCGAAACGCCATTGAAGTTGCAGAAGGTGACTTATCTGGAGCCAATTCTGAACAGGAATAAGTGGCCACTGACCCCCAATCATCAAGAAGTTCTTCCACTACGGCAAGGCGGGGACGACCATGGTTGGCGAAGAACATGTCTCAATGATTCCTGCCCCTGAAGGAAAGCGATGGGCTGCAACCGTGAACGGGCGTCCCTTCGAGGTGTTGGCGCCCAGCAACGCCGTCTTGCTGGATGTGCTTCGCGATAAGGTCGGCACACTCGGCGTGAAGCGCGGATGCGACCTTGGCACCTGTGGATGCTGCACGGTCATGATCGACGGTGTTCCAAAACTGTCGTGTCTAACCCTGGCTGGTCAGGTCCAGGGTGCCGAGATTATCACGGTCGAGGGCCTGTCCGACGGCGCTCATTTGGCGCCCATTCAAACCTGCTTTGCGACCCACGGCGGGTCACAATGCGGGTTCTGTACGCCGGGGTTCCTCATCGCTTCCCAAGCACTGCTTAACGAGAACAACAACCCGACTCGAGATGAGATCGCGTGCGCCATCGAGGGCAACCTGTGCCGCTGCACGGGCTATCAGCAAATCATTGACTCCATCGAGGCTGCCGCTGCCATTCACCGAGGCGATGCTGCCGCCGCTGCACCTGCCAGCGACCCGCATCCAGACCCTCATCCTTCCGGGCCTGAGGAGCCCACCATGCCGCCCGGCCATGCGAAGTGATCACCATGGGAAGCTATCGTCAACAACCGGGCACCTCCTCGTCAGAGGTTCGCAAAGACGGCAAGCGCGTCGCAGGAAAGCAGGTGTTTCCGCCACCGGGTTCCGGCGGAAGCGAACCAACCATGCGCCCCCGAGATCTTGATTTCATCCCTGAAACCGTGGGTGGGAAGGAGCCAAAACCCGCTGGCGACCACATCCACGACCGCGACCGCACGGGTACGATTGTTGGGAAGCCTATCCCGCTGGTGGATTCCAATGCCAAGGTCACCGGCCAAGCATGGTACGGCGACGATGTTCGCCTGCCCGGCGAACTCATCGGTAAAATTCTGCGCTCGCCGCATCACTACGCTCGCATCAAATCCATCGACACTTCTCGGGTGGAAGCCCTTCCCGGTGTCGTGGCCGTGTCCACCGGACAGGATGCGCCCAATCGATTTGGCGTTCTCCCGGTGACCAAAGACGAGCACGCCATGGCCGTCGAGAAGGTCCGACACGTGGGCGACCTGGTGGCCTGCGTCGCAGCGGTTGACGAAGCCACGGCCATTGAAGCCCTGTCGCTGTTCGACATTGAATGGGAAGAACTCGAACCGGTCTTTGACCCCAAGAAGGGATTGGAGGACCATGACGAACCCATCCACTGGCGAGGCAAGTACCACCTGGCTCGCACCAACGTTCAGAAGCGTGTCTTCCAGGAGTTCGGCGACCGTTCGCTCGTGAACTCGCCCCACGCCTCCTCCCACGGTTCTTGGACGATGTTGGGTGTCCACCACGGGTTCACCGAACCCCACGCTGTCGTGGCCCACTGGGACCCCAACGGGCGCCTCCAACTCTACACGCCTCAACAAGTGCCGCACTACACGCACCGTGCCCTCTCAACCGTTCTCGACGTTCCCATGCACCAAATCAACGTGGTTCGCACCTTTGTCGGCGGCGGTTTCGGCGGCAAATCCGATCCCTTCCCGCACGAGATGTGCGCCGCTATTTTGGCGCGGAAATCCGGCCGACCCGTTCGCATCACCTTTGACCGAGAAGAGGTCTATTGGATCAACCGTGGACGGCACCCGAGCCACATCGATGTGAAGATGACCGCCGACACCGAAGGTCGGATTTCGAGTTTCGACATCGACGCCCTCATCGACGGTGGTGGTTTTGCTTCCTTCGGCCACGTCACGTCCTACTACAACGGTGTGCTGGCCACAGCGCCTTACGAACTCGGTTCGTTCCACTACACCGGTGCTCGCGTTTGGACCAACAAACCAGCATCGGGCGCCATGCGTGGCCACGGCGCCGTCAACACACGCTGCGCCGTTGAGGTTGGATTGGATGAGATGGCCGAATCGATGAACGTTGACCCCATCGACCTTCGGCTTGCCAACCTTTTGCCGCCGCACAGTCGAACCATCAGCGGTTTCCGCATCACCTCCAACGGCATGAGGGAAGCGCTCGAGCGCGTGCGTGAAGGCTCGAAGTGGGATGAAAAATTCCGTCAGATGCCGTTGGGCAAAGGGATTGGTATCGGGTGCGGTTTCTTCATTTCTGGTTCTGGATTGCCCATTCATTGGGACCCGAAGAATTTCCCACACGCCACCGTTCACATCCAGGTCGACATGGACGGTGGTGTTACCGTCCACACCGGTGCTGCTGACATCGGCCAGGGCTCAACCACCGCTGTAGCTCAAGTGGTGGCTGAAGTGTTGGCGTTGCCCATCGAGATGGTCCATGTCCGCAGCCACGAGAGTGACACCAGCCCTGTTGACCTCGGTTCCTATTCCAGCCGTGTCACGTTCATGAACGCCAACGCCGCCATCCGTGCGGCCATCGGCATCCGAGACCAACTGCTCAAGGCAGCCTGGGAGATGCTGGGCTACCACCCGAACGTCCTCGTGCTGAACGACCGTCGGATTTACTACAAGCACGACCCCGCTATCGGCGTTTCCTACCTCGAGGCACTTCACAAGGCTCAGGCCGATACCGGGGCCCTCATCGCTCGAGGCGCCTACCGCTCACCGCCCATGGGTGGCGTGCACAAAGGTGCCGCTGCCGGCCTTGCACCGGCGTATTCGTTCTCCGCCTACGTGGCCGAGGTTGATGTCGATGTCGAGACCGGTCTGGTGTCCTGCACCAACGTGTGGGCCGCTCACGACTGTGGAAAAGCGCTCAACCCGTTGGCCGTGAAAGGACAGATCATCGGCTCGTGCCACATGGGTCTCGGCCAGGTGTTGACCGAGAAGATGGTCTACGGTCGCACCGGGCACCTTCAAAACGCCAACCTGTTGGAATACAAGATCCCCTCCGTTCACGAAATGCCTCACGTCGAGGCCATCATCGTGGAATCCAGCGACCCCGAGGGGCCATTTGGCGCCAAAGAAGCGGGCGAAGGTCCCCTTCTCCCCATCTTGCCGGCCGTGGTGAACGCCGTCTACGATGCCATCGGCGTCCGCCTGCGAGACTTGCCGCTGACGCCGGATGTTGTTCATGCTGGCATTCAAAAGCACCTCAAGAAGCACGGGCTGGATGACGAAGAACAGATGGAATCTCCTCGCTTGAAGCACGGCCCGCTGCAGTCGGTGTTGGTCGCTCGAGGCGATGAGCACCGAGAACGCGACCGCCTCAGGCAACGCAGTGAAGACACCTCTGCCTACGTCAACGGTGTTCTGTTTGGGTTCGACCCCGACCGACCGCTCTCCGAACAGGTTGACGGTTGGCGAGAGGCCGACGAGCCTCTGCCTGAGCAACTGGCTGAGCTTGGATTTGCAGGGCGAGCCTGGCTCAAAAAAGAGCAGCGCCACATGGAGGATGATGCCTGATGCTGATGCCTCCGTTTGAACTCCACCACCCCACCACGGTGGCCGAAGCGGTTGAACTGGCCGCTTCGCTGATGGGACAGAACGAAGCCTTCGATTGGGTTGCTGGTGGCACGGACGTGCTTCCAAACTACAAGTGGCGCATCAACCCCAAACCACACGTCATTTCGCTCGCAGGTATTGATGAAGCGCACCATCTCTCGGCCACGGAAATTGGTTGCATGGTGCCGCTGTCCTCCCTGACGGCAGCCAACGACGTGCATCCTCTGCTCGTCGAAGCAGCAGCCAAGATCGCCTCCTCGTTGATCCGAAAGAGCGCCACCGTCGGTGGAAACCTGTGCTTGGACACCCGTTGTTTCTGGTACAATCAAAGCGAGGACTGGCGCCGTTCCATCGACTGGTGTCACAAAGCAGATTGCGGTACTGGCGCCGATTGTCGTGTGATTCCCAACCAGAACACCTTGTGCGTCGCCACCTACCAGGGTGACCTCGCACCGAATTTCATGGTCCTCGGCGCATCCGTGGTCCTCATCGGTCCCGAGGGCCAACGCACGCTCCCCATCTCGGAATTTTACGAACTTGACGGCATGAAGAAGAACGTGCTCCAACCCGGAGAATTCCTGCTGAAGGTGGAACTTCCTGCGGACGCCAAGAAGCGAAGGGGTTGCTACCAGAAACTGCGGGTGCGTGAATCATGGGATTTCCCCGAAGCCGGCATCGCCGCTTCGTGGCTTCCCGGTGATGCCTCGACGCTGAAGGTGGCGAGCACGGCCCTCGAATCCATCCCACGTCTTCATGATGAACAGGTGGAAGCGCACCTCGCTGAAGGTGACCTTGACCCGATCGGATTGGCGGTGCTGGTCCAAAAATCGGTCAAGCCCGTGAACAACACGGCCTTGCCGCCTCGGTACCGTCGTTCGATGGTGAAAACGCTGACCAAGCGGGCCCTTCGAGGTATTCTGGATTGAGGCGGTTTCGTGAAGCAAGTTGCCCCTCTCCTCCTGGCCCTCATGCTGGCGTTGACGCTACCGGTCGGGCAGGCTCAAGACATGCAGGGGCCTTCCTGGGAGATGGGTTGGGTCACGGACGTTGACCCGAAGTACGTCGTCGACCTTGAGGACGATTGGGATTTGACCGGAGAGTTGGTGGTGTACGTGGCCAACGAGGGCCCAGCCGCCCTGAACCTCGCCCTCACCTACGATTACGACGAGGACGGGCCCTTCGAGCTGAACGGTCCAGAGAGCATCGAAGTGGCTGGCAACACCAACGACACCTTCCGCATCACCATCACGGGCGCTGAGGCCGATGTTGTGCGAGCATTCTCTCCTTCCTCCAGCGTCGAACTCGTCGTCGTTGGCGAGGAAAAGGTGGGCGACTCAACCTTGAGGACGCAAGAACTCGAAGCCGACATCACGGTGCCGAGGATGTACCGGCTGGTGCCCGACGCGATGGCGCCGACCGACGTGCTGTTCGCAGGCTCATGGGTTGACTTTACGCTCGAGGTGAGCAACCTGGGCAACACGCAAGACGCCATTACGATGGGTGAGGCTACGGTCAGGAGTTGCCCTCACCTGACGGTTTCGGGATTGGAACAACTCGACAACACCGTCGTGCAAGTCACCAACGCCAACGGGGACAACAAAGCGACCTTCACGCTCCGACTTGAAGCAAGTTCGAGCCATCAGGAGCGAACCTGCGAGGTGTCCATCGCCGTAGAATCCGAAGGCGATGGCAACCAGCGTTCCAGCACGTTCAACGTGGACGTCAGTGCGCCAGCTGCCGACGATCCGACCGTGCCCGACGATGAGGTCGAGGAGGACGGTTCGAACTCACTCAGCACCTCCGATTCACTCCCTTGGCCGCCGGTTGGACAACTCCTGATGGCCTGTGCGGTCGCCGTTCTGTTCGCTCGGAGAAATTCCACGACCGAGTCAACTGGGGAAAAGATGTAATTTTCTCTCGTTTGGCCGGTTCTTGAACAACCAAGAACCGAAGCACTGTGGGAATGAAACCTCAGAATTTTCCTGCCCATCGTTGAGCAACTATTATGTGTGGAATGTGTCTCCGAAGGTTGTAAATCTATGGTTTTCACCATAGATACGGGGGACGCACCATGGCAGAAGCAGAACGAACCAGTTTGAGCCTTGAAGCATGGCTCATGATTGGTCTTTTGGTCTCCGTTCTCCTTTCAACGGTCGTGATTGCGGTGGTTTCCGCCGGAAAAACCACCGTGTTTTCTCCTTACGAAACCGAGTCGGACTACCAAGAGCAACAACTCACGTTCATGCGAGACAGCGTTGAGGACTTCACCGTCGCCAATACGATGTCGACGCCCATGTTGGTGAACGACTGGCAGAACCCTCATCGCACGCTCTTGGTCATCGCTGCTCCCGAGAAGCCCTTTGATGCTGCTGAGGCCGCCGCCATCCACGACTTCGTCACCGAGCGAGCCGGCAAGGTCATCCTCGCCTCCAACTCGACCAACGCCCAACAGGTGGCTGAAGAGTTCGGTGTGAAGTACTTTGACGCACCCGTGCGCGACGACATCAACACCGGCCGCTACTACGAGGTCACCGACGAAAACGACGACCGAATTTCTCCCGACACCAAGAAACTCTGGTCGGTCGCCAGCGTGAAGCGAAATGTCACCTCGATGGGCGATGAAAAGGCCGTCCCCTGTTCCGAGGAAGATGTCCGTCAAGAGAACATCAACAACTGCCGCATGCCGGTCCTGTTCCACCGCCCCACGGCCATTCAGATCTTGGATGAACAAGTCGACACGAAGCGCCAATACCACGTGCTGGCTGCCGCCTCAACCTCCGCAGAAGTTGACGCCGGTAAGGGCGATTCCAACCCCACCTTGGGTGAAGGCGAAACGGGCCTTATCATCCGTATCGACTACCCCGGCCAAACCGTCCTTGACCAGCGCTCCCTCGAGAAGGGCGGCGACATCGGAGAGATCAGCGCCACCGGCAGCATCGTCTTCGTCTCCGACCATTCCGTGCTGGCCAACCACCTCTGGGACCAAGCCTACGCCGAAGAAACCGGCAAGCAACAATGTGATTCTGAACTCTACATCCAATTCGGCCACATGTGCTGGGATACCGATTCCGAGGGTCTGAACAAGGGCCTCGGCGACACCACCTGGCGTGGCAACGAGGCGTTCTTCACCGCACTCATCAACGACATGATGGAGTTCGACAACGACGAGCTTTCAGCCACCATCGCCCGTGATACCTCGGCGTTTAACGTGGTGTTCGACGAAAGCCGCCACGTGTCGGGCAGCCTTTCCATGCCGTTCACCGAAGCCATGGGCGCCATCGTCTTGCTCACGAGCGATGGCGTGCTCAAGTGGCTCATCATCCTCAACCTCTTTGCGCTCTTGGCCATCGCCATCATGGTGGTCCCAGAGAAGGAAAACTGGCGTCACGTTTTCGACTTGACGCGATTCAGGGAGCGTCCAACCAAATTGGACCCGTCCCAATACCAACGGCGAACCCGAGAGGCCTTCCTCACCAAGGTTCGCAATTTCAACGACCTGACGCGAGACGAATTCGCTCGCAAGTCCCCAGCGGAAGTCATACAGATGATCCGCGAACCCCGATTGGTCGAACTGGTCAGTTCGAACCGTGCCTACTCCAACGAAGAATTGAGGGAGCTCATCCCGCAAATCCGTCGTTGGGGAAATTGAAACAAGGAGGATAAGACATGCAACCCCCAGCCCCCCCAGCAGCCCCGCCCGCGCCTGTTCCTGCAGCGCCAGCAGCACCGGTGGCCCCTGCCGCACCCGCCCCACCAGTGGCGCCAGCAGCACCCGCCGCACCTGTTGCACCTGCAGCACCGGCCGCTCCGGCCCAGCCGAAGCACCAGAGTACCCCTGAAGTCCGAGAGCGCCTCAAGGCCGTCGGTGCGATTGCTCAAGCAATCTCTGCCGAAGTCCAGAAGGTCATCATCGGTAAGTCGCACGTCATCGACAACGTGTTGATCAACATCCTGTCCAACGGGAACCTTCTCTTCGAAGACTACCCCGGTCTGGCCAAGACGCTGATGACCAACACCTTCGCCGATGCCCTTGGTTGCGACTTCAAGCGTGTTCAATTCACGCCTGACTTGCTCCCTGCTGACATCACCGGTACCAACATCTACGACGCCAAGAAAGGCGAGTTTACGTTCAAGCCCGGTCCACTGTTCTGCAATCTCCTCCTCGCTGACGAGATCAACCGTGCACCGCCCAAGACCCAAGCAGCTCTGCTTGAGGCCATGCAGGAAAAGCAAGTGACCATCGGTACGGTGACCCACAAGTTGCCAGCCCCGTTCATCGTTATGGCCACGCAGAACCCTGTGGAGCAGGAAGGTACCTACCCGCTCCCCGAAGCACAGCTTGACCGTTTCATGTTCAAGATGTCCGTCGGATACCCAGACCGTGCAGACGAGGACGAAATCCTCGCCCGCCGTATCAGCCGTGGAAAGGACGCTGTTGACGTTGACGTCATCACCGACCCTGCCCGTGTCATCGCCATGCAGCAAGCCTGTGAAGACGTCTACGTCGACCCTGCGCTGCGCATGTACATGGTCGAAATCGTGTCCCGCACCCGTGAGGACCCCCGCGTTCTCGTCGGCGCTTCGCCTCGTGGTTCCCAGGCCCTCCTGAAGACCTCTCGAGCCGCCGCCGCCCTTCGAGGTCGCGACTTCGTCACCCCCGACGACGTGAAGGCCATTGCTGAACTCGCCATCGCCCACCGTATCATCTTGAAGCCTGAGCACCAAATCAAGGGTCTCGAATCCGGAGAGGTCATCCAGTCCATCCTCCGTGAAGTCCCTGTGCCCACGGTTTGAAGCTGAACGCTTGCACAACGAGGTGAATCAAACATGTGGAGTCGTAAGTCAGCCATGCTTGGCAGCCTAGCTGTTGCCATGTACTTGCTCGGCTTGACGCTCCGAAACACCCAACTCGTCACGATCGCCGTGGTTATCTTCGTGTTCCTTACCTGGGCTGCACTCCTTGGGAACCATGCGGATGTTGCATCGAGCGGCCGTCGTGCCGACGAGTGGAGTGGAGAGGAAGGCGTTGCCCTTGGCAGCGTCGTCGCCATGCGAAAACTGTCCAGCGCTCGCATGTTTGAGGATGGAGAATTGAACGTCACCCTCCGGATGCAAAACACGTCATCGTTGCCGAAGATTTTGGAAGTGCGCGACCGCGTTCCCGAAGTCATGCGCATCAAAGAAGGCGCCAACTACATCCTGATGGAACTCGGCCCACGCCGTGAGACCTTCATTGAATACACCGTCGAATGCCCCCTCCGTGGCTTCTACAGCCTCGGGCCCGTGGCCGTTCGAATCCAGGACGCCTTCGGGTTGTTCCACAAGGAAAAGGAATTGCATGTCTACAACGATTTCCTTGTGTTCCCGAAGATGGAAGACCTCAAGGAAACCTTCGTCAAGTCGCGTGTTCCCAAAATCTTCACCGGTGCCGTCAACATTCGACAACCCGGTCCAGGTTCGGAATTTTACTCCCTTCGTGAGTACTTCGAAGGTGATTCCTTCCGTGCCATCAACTGGTCGGCCTACGCTCGCTCTGGCAAGCTGATGGTCAACGAACGTGAGCGAGACGCCGTCTCTGACGTGATCATCATCGTCGATTCTCGTGCCGTTGCCGAAACCGGACCGGTGTCGAGAAACGCCCTGGTCTACTCGACCCGAGCCGCTGCCTCCCTGGCCAAGTACTTCCTTGGCCGCCGCGACTCGGTGGGTGTCATCGTGTACGGCGACGAAGTGGTCAGCGTCGACCGAGACACTGGCAAGAAGCAACTCTACGTGATTTTGACCAAACTCGCCGGCGCTGTTGCTCGTGGAAACATCCCGCTGCAAGTCGTTGTGAACCGCATTCTGCCTCACATCAACAAGGGAAGCCCGATCATCTTCCTGTCCAACCTTGAAGACGACCCGACCATCGTGAATGCGTTGCGAGATTTCCGAGCCCGAGACTTTGACGTCACCGTGCTCTCGCCATCGTCTCTTGAGTTTGAATTCGATGCCAAGCGCATCGACCGAACCGGATACGAGGTCATGAAGACCGAGCGCGACGTGCTCATTGGCGAACTCCGTGGACTCGGTGTGAACATCATGGATTGGGAGCCTGACATGCTTCTCTCCACCGCTCTGGCAGGAGCACGAGGATTCTGAGGTGAAACGATGACCATCAACAAGCCATCCGCTGACACCTCCCACCTCTACGACGGAAAGACCGTTCGCTCATCCGCCCCTTCTCGTAAGAAGGCAGCCGGCCAGGTCGGCACGGGCAGCGCCATTCCGGAAGACGCCATTCCTACCGTGGAAATCCCCGGCTTCATCGAAAGCCTCCTTGGTGGCCCCTTGGTCCCGAAAATGAAGTTCCTTCCCCCTGACAAGATGGTGCAAAACCTCCAGATCGCCGTCTACGGTGTCTTGGTCGGTTTGGCCTTCTTGACCTACATCATCTCCCCGCCTCAGGGCACCATGTGGTACATCCTCACCGGCAGCCTCGGACTGGCCAACATCATGCAGTTGACCATCATCGCCGCCGCCACGGTCCTCGGTTTCATGGGCACGTTCCGTCGAGATGCACGCCTTTCGCTCGGAAGTAACCTGTTGTTCATCCTCGCTATTCTCCGCTTTGCTTCGTCCAAGACGTCGCTGGCGCTTGATGTTGACATCGGCCCTACGATGCTCTCGGTTCTTGTGGTCGTGTACGCCGTGCTTCTCATCATGTATTTCGAACTCAGCAACGGCGTGATTCGATATTCCATGCTGGACACCAGCATTCGTACCAACGAGGTCTACGTCATGAACCCCAAGAAGATCGTAGGCAAGTACCACCGTTCGCTGATCACCAATCCCATTCTCGCCACCTTGTTGGCATGGTTCGTCCTCTCGGCCAACACCATTCTGCCAGCCATCGTGAGCATTTTCTCTGAAGACACGGGCCAGCGCATGCGTGAATCGGTCGAACTGACCTCGGTGTACGGCGTTGCTCTCGGTACGCTGTTTGTGTTCATCACCGTCGGCATCCTGTTCGGCCTGAACCTTCCCACCCACCTTCAGCGGTTCCGTGAGCGCCAAGCCGACTGATGGTGCTCAAGCCGAAATCAGCGTCATGATTTCATCGAGCATCCGTGAGATGTCCACTCGTTGCGACAGCATGTTAATGCAAGCTACCGACTCGTACAGCAGGGCGTTCTCGGGATCCTCGGTTCCGAGGAGGTTGTGCAGGTAATCGATGTCCCTGCATCCGATGAACGACAACATGGCGGCATAGTAATCGTAGGACACCGAGGATGCGTGGTCTTGGACGATCTGGACACCTTTGGGCACATCGTGCTGGCGGAACACAAATCGCCACTGCGTGTTTGTGGTGTCAAAAGAGCAGATACGAACATCAGCTTCTTTGAGCGCTTGCAGCAGGTCGCTGAGGGCCATGGCTGCGTCCTGGGAATACCGAACCTCGGCGTTCACACAAGCAACACGGGGAATGCATGCGATGCCCTTGATGCTCGGTTCTGCCTCGATGTCGGGGCCAATGACGGTCTTCATGCCGTTTTCTTTGTAGCTCAGGAGGTGTCGAATCTCGATGGGGATGCCCATTTCATACACGGGTTCGACGGTGGCAGGATGCAGGATGGTGGCATCTGCGTTCGCAAATTCAATCGCTTCGCCGTAGCCCAAGTAGGGGATCGGTGAGGTTTGAACACCCCAGCGTGGGTTCACCGGGTAGATGCCCAGCACGTCCTTCCACAACACCACGCGTTGAGCATGGAGAAGAGCAGCGAGCGCCGTGGCCGTGTGGTCGCTTCCACCTCGACCAAGCAAGGCGATGTCGCCATCGGTACCTTCGCCGAACCACCCCGTAACCACCGGGACGCCGTGGAAGGCGCTTCGGTCAAGTTTTGCTCGCGAGGCCTTGAGGTCGACCCTTGTCGCCATTCCGGCGCCGTCGAGTTGAAGCCCGATGTCCTCGGCGCCAACCGGGTGAGCATTCAGTCCTCGAAGGGAAAGGCCGTGGGCGATGACCAAGGCCGAGAGACGTTCGCCGGAAGCGAGGAGACGGTTGTAGGCTCGTCGGTCCTCACGGTCCGTGGCCAGGGCATTCAGCGATTCTTCAATCCCCTCCAACACCCGCTGAAACATGTCGTAGAGGGGTGAATCAACGAGCGTGGGCGAAAATCGAAGGTGGTGCTTGGCAAGGTCGTACACCAATCGGCCCGCATAGCGTGGTTCTTGTGCGGCACGGATCAATCGGTCCGTGGTTCCCCACAGTGCGGAGACGACCAAGATAACCGGTTGTTCTGCTTCGAGCAGAATGTTCGCAATGCGTTCCAGGTCCGTGCCATCGCGAAGGCATGATCCTCCAAACTTGTGGACCTCCAACTCTTCATGCATCGTGGAACCCTCCTCTCACCATCAGATCGCCAACGACCAACAACGCCATCGCCTCAACCACAGCGACCGCTCTTGGGCCGAGCACAGGATCGTGCCGCCCTTTGACCAGCAACGGTTCCAGTTGGTTGGTGCTGAGGTTCAGCGTGTGTTGTTCCTGGGGGATGCTGGATGGCGGCTTGAAGGCCACGCGAACCTTGACCGGTGACCCCGTCGACAGGCCGGCCAAGGCCCCGTCGGGTTGTTCACCCAACAACACGGGGTCATCGGCCGAACCTCCCCAGGGGCTGTTGTGGTCGCTGCCATGCATGGTTTGGACGGCGAAACCGTGGCCAAATTCGACGCCACGTGCTGCAGGAATGGCCATCATGGCCCGAGCGAGCGCAGGTTCCAATCCGTCAAACCACGGTTCACCCAGACCCAACGGGAGTCCCACCACGGTCAGGTCGACTCGGGAACCAATGGAATTTCGTTGCTTTTTCGTTGATTCGACCAGTTCGGCCATGGCTGCCGCAGCCTGCGGATCTCGACACCTGAGCGCCTCGCAGGTGTCGTTGGCCCAGCGAGGTGGACAGTTCTCAAGGGAGGCGGCCTCCACGGTTCCAATCGCACCGAGATGGGCCTCAACGGTGATGCCGTGCTCCTCGAGCCAAGGACGAACCACAGCTGCGACAGCCACCAACGGAGCGGTCATGCGAGCGCTGGATGTTCCACCGCCCCGCAGATCGGCTTCCCCGTTGGTGCGTTTCATCATGACCATGTCTTGATGGCCGGGGCGAGGATGGTCGGGCAAAAAACTGTAATCGCTTGAACGAGCGTCTTGGTTGGCAATGTGAACTTCAATCGCTTCGCCGGTGGTGATGCCGTTTACGACGCCCGTGCGCCATTCGACACGATCTGCTTCCTTCCGCTTGCTGCTGTAAAGGCCACCTGTTTTTCGAAGGTTCATGGCGGCTTGAACACGTTCTTCATCGACCTTCAGGCCTTCAGGTAACCCTTCAACCAGAGCGCCCACAAAGGGGCCGTGGCTTGAGCCGCGTAGGGTGACTCGCAAAGCCTCACCAAGACCCATGTTCATGGTGCAACAGGTTGAGGACCCGCTGGCCCTTTTAGAAGGTGTTCACTCGCCTTCGAGGGCGTCGTCCTTTGAGAGGAATCGGGTTTCAACCACTTCTGCCTGCGGGTAGCGCATGCTGTACCATGCTTTGATGCGCTCAAGCGTCGGTTCTTGCTGGCTGGGGACCACGATGACCAAGGCCGGACCGGAGCCCGAAACGCCTGCCGCTCGAGCGCTGTTCATGAACGAGTCATTCGCCATCTTTCGGCCCTCAATGTCGCGCAAAGCGGCGACCGTCCCTCGCCCGTTCCACGTCATGGCCACGAGCGGGTTGTTCGCTTGAAGCGCGCTAAGGGCTTCTTGGAAAGCGGTCAACTGTGAGGCAAAATCCTCCAAAACAGGCTGGGATTTGCGTGGGCCGCGGAGCACGAGGAGGACAATCCATTCCTCCGGTGGAAGGCCGGGTTCATCCATCAGGACGCCTTCGGAAATCGGGGCTTGAACGTCGACGAGTTTCCAACCGGGGTGAAGGCAAGCCCACGCATCATCGATGGAGCCGGTGAGGGAGATTCCTGCGGCGATCTGTGCTTCTGCTGCCAAGGTCACGAGTTCATGGTCGTCCAGGTTCGTGTCGGTGGCATCGCCCAAGGCTCGCAACGCAGCGATGCAAACGGCCGCCGATGATTTCAGACCTTGCTTTTTTGGAACCTCGGATTTGACACCCCAGTGCAGGTCCTCTTTGGCGTGGCCTTCGGGGAGAGGGTGTCCACCAGCAAGCCATGCATCAAGCAATGCTGTGAGCACACCATCGCCGTCCAACACCTCACGCTTGCTTGGTTTGTCGAGCAGTCGCACGGTGACAGGCAGGTCAAGGGCCACCGCTGCCCCGTAGCCAAGGGCGGCGGCATGGAGCAGGCTGCAGGCGCCGTGAGCTTGCCCCTTTCCCAGCACGGCCATTCATCATCGCTCCTCGATGTCCCCTTGAATCGGAACACCGACATGACGTGCGTCGTGCCCCTCCCATCCAAGGATGAGTTGGCCGGGTTGGAGTTCGGTGACGGCTACGGCGTGCAAATGTTCTGAAATAAGGCGGACTGTTTCCGCTTGTTGCATGAAAACATGAGAGATATTATCGTTTTGCTGCAATTTGTTTATTTTTTTTCCTGTAATCTTCACCATGGGCCGTTGCTCAATTTTGACACGCCCTAACACAACCTCACGGGTTTCACCCGAGGTGGATACAGCAAGGACGCCATCACCCGACTGGAGTTCCGCCATGTACTTCGTTGAACCGTCGCTCATCATGACGTAGGCGTGCGGTGCCCCGGCATTGACTCGGAAGGGACGCGTCGGCACAAACGTGGACGGGATGGTTTCGCTGTGAACGAGGAAGAGGGTGCGTGCACTCGAGCCGACCAGAATCCCCTCGCCTTGAGCGAAGGACGACAGGAAATCAAGGCAATACCGGTCGCCCAGGCCTGCCTGTTCAACAGACTGGACCGACAGTGGTGTGAGCCGTAGGCTGTCCATGGCCGCTGTTTCGAACGATTGGTCTGGTTCAAGGCGTTCCAGACGCTGGGCTTTGACGCTGAGCGCTGCTTCCAACATGGCGGGCTCGGATGAGATGACCAAGGCGTCCACGCCCTGTTCAAGGGCAAACCCTGCGCCTTGTGCTTCCAGTGGGGCGTTGATGACGGCGGCGATCTTGGTGTGGCTGCCGCTTCGGTGTGCGATGAGATTTTCCAACGGAATCATCGACCAGGTTTCGCATTCCACCATGATCCAATCCACCGTCCCCATGTGGGCTTTCCCATCGTTCTGCGTTTCACCGTCCTTCACGATGACATGCGCACCAAGCACCTGTTCTCCTTGGTAGAGCACGCCGTCCTCAACACGAAGATGGGCTTGCGGCGAGTCGTTCGAAAAAATGCGGTCAACCTCGTCAAGGTTGATGCCCGTCTCCCCATCGCGTTGACGAAGCCAGATTTCCATATCACCAACTCACAAGCCAGTGGCTTTCATCGCTTCATCGGCTGAAGCACCTTCGTGAACCATGAGAACGAGGGCCTTTGCCATGGCGCCTGGATTGGCGTGGGCAAAGACTTGGCGTCCCATGCACACGCCGCTGGCACCAGCGTTGAGGGCCTGTTCGACCATGGAGAGCACGTCGGCGGAATTCCCGCTTGCGGGTCCACCCGCGAGCAGAAGGGGGATGGGCGCACTGGCTGCCACACGCTCGAAGGAGGCGCTGTCGCCGGTCCAGACACATTTTGCTGCATCGCAGCCCAACTCAAAGGCCAACCGGACGGCGTGGGCTTGGGACCGTGTGATGTCGTCGTCTTGGTGATTCAAATGCGGGCCTCGTGCATAGACCATACCAAAGGCTGGCAGGCCGGCGTGGAGTGCTTGACGGTTCAGTTCACCCATGCGCTGAATCATGTCGGCTTCATGCTCGCTGCCCATGTTGACTTGGCTTGACACGCCAAGGCCACCACGCAGCAAGGTCTCGTCGGCGTGGCCGACCAGGACTTTGTTGTTTATGTCAGGCCCTGCATGGCGAGTGGAGACCGAATAGTGGACGACCATGCTGGTGCTGGTCCCTTCGCAAAGGTGAGCGAAGGCACTGACCAGTCCTTTTTGTGCAACGATGGCATCGACATTGGCGTCGATAAGGGATTGAATCAATCCCTCAAGGTCTTCCAAACCGTCCGTGGGATAATCGGAAGCACCGTGGTCAATGGGAATCCACACACCTCGCCCGTTGGGCAGCAAGCGATTGAGGCGTTCACCCTTGTCCATGAGCCTGCGAGGTTGCCGCCTTCATCAAAGGTTTGTTTGAGCAGTTTACGCATCAGAGTTGGCTGCCAGCCCAGATAAGGACGGCCTGCTCAGCCGCTTGCAGGTGTTCTTGGTAGGTTGACCGAGCGATGCCGAGGATGTCGGCGAGGGCCTGCATCGTGATCGCTTTGGGCTCCTTGTAAAATCCATGCTTGACCGCCAGTTCATAGCACTCGAACTGGCGAGATGTAAGGGCGGCCTGCAACCCGTTCTGGTCCGAATGTATCTCAGTGACTCGAACGTTGGCCGGTGGGAAGAAGGCCTTGCTCATTTTGACGAATGCGGCGATGGCGTCGGGTAACCCCCGTACCGTCAGGTAGAGGTTGCCTTTTTCGAGAATGGTGGGTGACATGACATGGATGCTGGTGGACTTTGCCGCCAAACAAACGAGCGGATGGGTGTTCCAAACCACGAGCCCTTCACCGTCTCGTTCGTCGAGGCGTTGTTCGACCTCCACGTAGGGGATCTTATCCAGGTCATCAGCGGTTTTTCCTTCCTTGTAGGAGGGGAGAACCACTTGGCGCACGCCCTCTGGTGTGATGTGGAGGTTGGCGACGAAGGTCAAACCCTCCACCACGTCGGTGAGTTCGACCAAGTCAGTCTTTGCTAGCGAGGCTTGCTCCCACGTCAAGGTGACCTCCCGCATGGTGGTGCCTCACACCCTCTCGTTGTTATGACCTTTGCATGGCCGGTGATACAACGTCAATGGAAAATCGCATGTTTCAAGTGGTAGTTCGTCGTGGAAAGACCATGCCTTTGGCGGACTATGTGCTCACGATTGCTCTCGCAGGCGCCTTTGCCCTGGGCTTGATGTTCATCGTGATGCGGCGAGAAGCGCAAGTGAACCTTCAGAGCGGAATGAGTGCTGAAGGCTTGCTGCAACAACATTCTGGCATGGGCTTTGGAAAAGCCAAGAAAAACTTGGACAGAAAACTCGCCACGATTCAAGACCTTCTCCGACAGCAGAACCAAGGTGACCGACAACTGGCCGAAGAGCGCTTCAATCAACGCCGCCAGGAACAGGCTGCGTCCGAGGAAGCCGCCCGACGCCAACGGGAACTTGACGAAGCCCAACGGCAATCTGAACTGGAGGCCGAACGACAACGACAGGAAGAAGAGGCTGCGCGCAGAGCCGCCGAGCGAGACGCGGAGGAAGCACGCCTTGCCGCTGAGCAAGAAGCCCAGCGCCAGGCCGAACTCGCTGAGGCCGAGCAGGAACGCCAAGCAGAAATTGAGGCTGCACGGCAACAAGAGATGCTCGAATCCCGTGAAGCAGCTCAGCGAGCGATGTCCGAACTGCGTGCACGACTTGAGCGCGAAGGTGCGCAATCGTCCGACGTCCAGATTTCACTGATGTGGAACAACTACAACGATCTGGATCTTCACGTCCTGTGTCCTTCGGGCGAGCGAATCCACGGTGGCAACAAGAAGTCCGCCTGCGGTGGCGAACTCGACGTCGATGCTAACGTGCGAGCCGAGACGCGAAAGCCGGTCGAGAACGTGTTTTGGGAGGACGGCAAGGCCCCTGCAGGACGCTACCAAGTGTATGTCCACTACTACAAGAAGCACAAGAAGCGACGCAGCAAGGACCCCACGAAATTCCAGGTCATCATCAACGAAGGCGGCGATATGCGAGAATACAACGGCGAACTGACCGCAGGTGACCCCATCATGCTCGTGGCGGAATTCAACCTCCCCTCGCCTGAGGAGCGGGCCGCCAAGCGCCGTGAACTCGAAGCTGAATTGCGAGCGGCAGGCATGGACGTGCCTGAATCGCAGGCCGCCATCGCCGAGGTGGAGGAAAACCGCCAGGCTGAAATCGAGGCGGCTGAAGCCGAGCGATTGGCCGAAATTGAGGCTGCAAGGGAACAAGAAGTCCTTGAAGCCAAAGAAGCCGCTCAGCGTGCCATGTCTGAACTTCAAGCCCGATTGGAACGCGAGGGCGCTCAATCCTCGGACGTTCAAATCTCGTTGATGTGGAACAACTACAACGATCTTGATCTTCACGTCGTATGTCCATCTGGCGAACGCATTCACGGTGGCAACAAAAAATCAGCTTGTGGTGGGGAATTGGACGTTGATGCCAACGTTCGTGCCGAAACGCGCAAGCCCGTCGAAAACGTGTTCTGGGAAGAGGGCAAAGCCCCTGCAGGCACCTACCAAGTCTACGTCCACCACTACAAGAAACACCAAAAGCGAAAGAGCAAGGATCCCACCAAGTTCCAAGTGATTGTCACACCCGGTGGTGAGCCCTTGGAGTACAACGGCGAATTGTCAGCCGGCGACCCGATCATGCTGGTGGCTGAATTCACCCTCCCTTCGCCCGAGGAGCGAGAGGCCAGCAAGCGAGAACTTGAGGCTGAGCTTGAGGCTGCCTCAAGGTCCTACGACGACATTGGCACTGAGGCCAAGGCTGAGGAGAATTCAGGCGACGGTGCGTCCGTACCTGAGACGCCTGAGGATGAACTGCCGAGTGCTCCCGACCTCGACGCACTGATGAACGACGAATGAGTTCAAGAGATGATGTCTTCGAGGCGGTCGGCTTCAACGGCTTTTCGGATGGACCGAGCAATGCGTCGTCCTGTGGACATGAACCGCTCGTTGATGTCCGAGTAGGGTGAGCCGCCGATGAAGGGGTTGGACCCAGCCACGATGCGTGCGCTGATTTCGAACACCTTGAATTCGAGTTGGTCCGTGACGATGGTCTCCAAGCAGAACGGCCCGAGCATGCCTCGAGATCCCTCTTCGAGGTTGTAGGAGGCGGCCACCGTCCCTTCGGCCATCTCAAAGGCTCGGGGCAGAAGAGATTCTCGAATCACGACCGGTTGGTTGCCCGTTACCACAAAGGACGGCTCCAACGCCATTTCGCGAAGGTCTCGCAGCGATCCGAGTTTGTAGAATTCGTCGACGTTGCTTTCGTCCCGTCGGTCCATGGAGAGGAGTTCGAGGCGTCCGAGGTTCTTTCCGGCGTGGGGGCCGCGCCCCTGCACCTGGTAGCCGTCCTCGGCCGTTGGGTCAAAGAAGAAGTGGAGGTAATAGCGACAGCCAAGGACGTATTCCTGGATGGTAAATTCTTCTTCAATGTCCACGTTTCGGCGGAAATCACGGTAATCTCGGGCGATGAAATAGCCTCGGCCGCCTTTTGCACCTGCGTATTTCACGATGACAGGTCCGTCGATGTTGTGCGGGTCTTCAACCACTTTGGGCATCGTGCATCCGCCGTCTTCAAGCCATTGTCGCTGAAGTGCCCGACTGCTTTCCCAGTGCAGGATGTTTCGGTTGCCGAAGGTCGGGACCTCAAGGTTCCTGAAGTTGTTCGCCCCGAGGTATTCAACCAGCGACCCGTGGGGGACGATGATGACGTTCTTATCTCGGAACCATTCAGCGTAGTCAAGCATTTCTCGGTAATCTTCGAGCATCAACCACTCATCGGGGTCTGCTCCGGGAAAGGCCTTGTAGAATCGTCGACGGTTTTCACCCACGGCAATGCCGAGGGTGCGGAAGCCCTCCTGGCGTGCGCCGTGGAGGATTTGAAGCGATGAATGGGACGCGACGACGCCAACGGTAATGGCATCCTTGTCGTAGCCTTGGAGCCAGTCTTGCACCGTGGTGTGTGGTACGCCCATATGGAGGGGTTTCGTAATCGCTCTATGAGTATTATGTCCGGGAAACATGTAGGTCAACCATCGTGTCGCTCGGGCTGGCGACTCGTGATGGAAGAAATGTGCCGGAAACAGGTGAAGGATTCATGGGGTTGTTTCGCACCGTTTGGTTCATGGACGAAACGTCAAGCCCAGCTCGAATCACCTACGGGGGCTACCTGCGACTTGAGGCACTCTTGGCGCTTCAAGATGGTCCAGAAGGCTACACGCCGCTGCCCTCCAACGACGAACTCCATTTCATCATCGTTCACCAAACCTTCGAGTTGTGGTTCAAACTGATCCTCCGTGAGTTGAAAGAGGCCCGGGCCCTGATGGATGTTGACCGTATTGAGGAGGCGAGCATCCCTCGTGTGGTTCATCATTTGGAGCGGGTGAGTGAGATTTTCCGCTTGCTGGCCGACCAGTGGAAGGTCATGGAGACCCTCTCACCGCAGGACTTCCTGGCGTTCAGGGACCGGCTGGGGACCTCTTCTGGCTTCGAGTCATGGCAGATGCGTGAACTGGAGGTGCTGATGGGCCTGGACAACGAGCAACGAATGGGCGGCATGGACCCGCTCGCTCACATGCAACGGTTGGCCAAGGAAGGCAAGGTCCCAACCGCAGCCCTGGCCGACCTCGAGGCCACCTCGAACGCCCCTTCCCTCAACGATGTGCTCACCACCTGGCTGTCTCGCACCCCCATCCACGGTTCCTCACCCCAAGACAAAGGAGATGACGGCGTGGTTCAAGCCTACATCGAGGATCATCTCGAGGCCATGCGAGCCCACGGCGAACAGGTCATCGCCCACATGACCGCCATCGGCCACGGTGAAGAGGCGACGCTTCGACCGAGAATTGAAGCCGGCGTGCAGGCAGCAACATCCTTCCTTGCCCCTGAGGGCAAGGCCATGCGGCATCGAGCGGGGTTGCTCTTTATCGAATCCTACCGCGACCTTCCTCTGTTGTCATGGCCGCGCCGACTGATTGACAGCTTTGTCGACCTTGAGCAGTCCATGCTTCTGTTCCGTGCCCACCATGCTCGAATGGTGGAGCGGATGATCGGTCGTCGAATGGGGACGGGAGGCTCAAGCGGCGTGGATTACCTCGACGCTACCACGAAGTACCGAATTTTCGTTGACCTGTGGGCAGTACGCACCTTGCTTGTCAAGCGAGACGCGCTCCCTGAAATGGACGACGCCGAGTTCTACGGCTTTACCTCGAGCAGTTCAACTCACTCGTGAGGGTCGATGTCGATGGGAATCAAGTGATTCTCGTACTCGTAAAGGGCAATCTTGAGCGGGTCGAGGACGAAGCGGATGTTGGCTTCCTCAAGACCGTAGAGGGAGACGAGCTCTTCCTTGAATTGCTCACGAAGGACGTCTTCGGTGGCGTAGAGGGGGGCGCCCATTCCGATTTGTAGGGCACGGGCACCAATGATTCGAGCGCGTTCAAAGCGGGTGTGTTGGCGTGCTGGTTTGACCATGAGCAATCACTTGCGAGAGTTTCGCAGTCGTCCCACATAGCGACTCTTTTTGAACCTACCTCACTCTTCTGACCCGTTTCCTGGGGCTACATCGCCCTTGGGTCGGAGAAGGCGAACATGGTTCACCATAGCAGGGAGCAGGGCCAAGACCAAGGCGAGGCCGACAAGCAATGGGAGCATGGCTTCGTTTTGCTGCGCTCGCCCGGGGAGGTCTTCTCCACCATCGTTGGGGTCCACTGAACCGGTGGGAGCTAACGAAGCCACGTTCAGCGCTCGAACGCCCTCACGCTCGAGGAGGATCACCACCGAGGTGTTGTCCATCCACGCCTCGCCATTGAGCATCAGTCGGCCATCATCAGCAGGGGCTGAAAGACGACGGTAGGCCACCGACGGGTGTACCTCGCCCGTCGTTTCGTGAAGGACAGGTGCGACCAACCATGCGGCCAGCGTGCCGTTGCTGCTGGCGTTCCACCGGAGGGTACCGTTGGCGAACTCAACTTGGTTGAGGCCGCTCCATTGGCTGGTTTGGTTTTCGAGGGTCAAATTCAGGTCCATGGCTTGGCGGGTGCCGGTCAAGAGGTGTGTGCCGTCCACCACCAGGGACGGATAAAACATCAGTCGGTAGTCCACGTCGTTTCGAAGTTTTGAATCCGAGAGGAAGGTGGCATCCTGCGGCGAGGGGTGGTGCTGGAGAACCACGAGATGAGGGTCGGAATGATTTCGCAGCTGTGCACTCACCTGCTGGCAGGGTTCACACCAATCGGCGCTGAAGTATTCAACGAGATGGGCAGGGCGATGGGCTTCGCAGGTTTCGTTGTTTAAACATGACGCGGAGAGCACCATCACGTCCAGCAGAGCGCCAAAGTCAGGGTTCGTTTCCTCTTGGGTGGGCTGGGCAGAAGCAGGAACAAGGCTGAGCATCAGGACCGCAGTCAGCAGGACCGGCCACGGTTGGGAACCCATGAACAGGGGGGGAGGCATTTGTTCAAAAGGGGTCTCCTCTCACCTCACGCCATGGAACCTCCGTGGTGGCGCCGTCCATCCACTCTTCCGTTGGTGCTCGCCGTTATGGCGCTGCTCATCGTCGTGGTGGGGGGTTCCATCCGCATCAACGACGCCGGTGAGTCGTGCCCGGAATGGCCAACCTGTTTCGGCACCTGGCATTTCGTCGTCTCTGAAGATGACCAAGCTGCTTACTGGGCGGCCAACCCGGACCAAATCGACTCACGAGGCGAAGACCACCGATACACCGTGTTCCAAATTTTTGTTGAATGGTTCCATCGGATGCTGGTCGGTGTCATCGCTTTGCCCATCGTCTACAACGTGCTGGCGATGAGGAAATGGCGTGAACGGTACGGGTCAACGGTTGAACGGGCCGCTCAATTTTCCGCCGCTCTGTTGGTGATACAAGCGACGGCCGGCTATGTTACGGTGCGCTTTGACAACGCCGACTGGACCGTTGCGCTCCATCTGTCGTTGGCGTGCATCTTCACGGCGGGCTTGCTTTGGCAACACATGGCCATGCGCATCACGGAGGGTGCTGCGTGGGCCTTCATGCGAGCACCCGTGGAATTCGTGACTGAACAATCCGTTCGGGTGCATTCAATGACGGCGGCTGTGGGGCTCTTGCTCGTCCTCGGTGCTTGGGTGTCGTCTTCGGCCGGTGGCCAATACAACCAGAGCTGTTCGGTTGGCTTCCCCGACGGTTGGCCAAAGTGTCAGGGCTCGTTTTTACCGTCGCTTGACGGCCCGGGGATCTTCATCCAAATGATTCACCGGTTTGGTGCGTTGTTGGTCGGTCTGGTCCTGGTGTTGGGTGTGAGCAACCTCCGCATGGCTTCGAAACAAGAGCCCGGAAGCGCTGAACTTGTTCGGCTGGCAGAAATCACCACCGGCGTTTGGATGCTCAATGTCATGGTCGGTGGCTCCTACATCGTGTTTGCCAAGGTGGGCGATTTCCCAGAGTGGCTCTCGCTTCTTCACCTGGTGGTTGGCGTGGGCGCCTTCCTTGCGGCGGTGGTGTTGATGTTCGCCACACGCTTTGCTGGCGCACAGAACAACACGTCATCCGGTTCAGGTGAGCAGGAATGAGTGAACCTGCCCTGGCTGACGAACACCCGCATCCGGGAACGGTCAAGGTGATGATGCAACTCATGAAATTGCGCGTGATCGTCTTGTTGCAAATCACAGCGCTCTGTGCCATTCTCATCCACGATACCTTCGCTCGCTACGGCGTTATGGACCTCGAGCGGACATGGAGCCAAACCTTCTGGGTCTCCTTCATCACCGTGGTCGGTGGGACCCTCTCAGCCGGTGGCTCCAACGCGATCAACATGTGGTACGACGCCGACATTGACCCCCACATGCGGCGAACCATGAATCGCCCCATTCCCCTCGGTCATGCGACACCGCAATTTGCGCTCGTCTTCGGCTCCCTCATCGCCATCATCGGCTCAAGCCTCTTTCTGCTCGTCAGCGTAAAGGCGGCGTTCTGGTCTGCGTTTTCAGTGCTGTTCTACGTTCTCGTCTATTCGATGTGGCTCAAGCGACGCACGCCTCAAAACATCGTGATCGGCGGTATTGCCGGTTCTACCCCTCCACTGATTGGATGGGCGGCAGCCGCCGGTGATTCCATCGCTAACGCCAACATGCTTGACCTCGGATCCGCTGTACCTTGGATGCTGTTTTTCCTCATCTTCCTCTGGACACCACCTCATTTCTGGGCCTTGGCCCTGTACAGGTCGGGAGAGTACGGCAAGGTGAACATCCCCATGCTGAACGAAGTGAAGGGTGCTGAACACACCGTGTTTCAATCCAAAGTCTACTGTGTGCTGTTGTTGATGTTGGGGTCCGTGCCGTGCTTTTGGCCGGAATCGGGGCTCCCGTTGCTGTGGGCGTTCGTGTCCGGCGGCCTCACCGTATGGTATGCGGCTTCCGTGTGGGCCATCGACCCGCACGAGCCCTTTGATGAGAACGGCCGCATGCCGAAGGCTGCCAAGTCCTTTTTCCGAAGTCTGTTTTACCTCGGCTGGATGTTTCTTTCCTTGGTCGTCATCGCCCTCATCCCGCCTGCTTGGTTGGGTTTCTTGGGCCCGCTGTGATGTGCTCTTCAGCCGTTCGGTAGAGTTTCAGCCACCGTCATCTTGATGAGCGGTTCTCAGGTGGACGGCTTGCGAGCGGCAGTCGCATAGCCTGGCCATTGCGCTGGATTGCTAATCCAGTGGTGTCTCACCTCGGGAGTTCGAATCTCCCCTGCCGCGCCAATGCTCACTCAAAGAAGTCATCAAAATCCATGGCAGCGGCGCTGTTTCGCTTGCGGGCTTCAATCACGCGCTTCAGCCGCTTTCGCTTCTTGAGCATCATGGGAAGGAGGATGAAGTTGAGCACGATGGTTGCGAGCAAGGCGACACCGGCCAGCTGGAATTCTTCCACGCCCATGGCGTCGTTCAACTTCTGGAGCCACGGAATGCCCAACGGGGGCTCAGGGGGTTCGGGCTCGGGTGGGATAAGGTGTTGATTGTAAGACCACCAGTCGTCATCGATGTGCACGCGCTCGATGTTGTCGGACGGGTAGTTGGCCAGCATCATTTCGTTGCCGACGCTGTCAATGGGTGCGAAGATGTAGTAGTAGGTTCGCATGGGTTGGATGCCGTCTCGGTCAAGACCACTCTGCACGAGGGAGCCTTCCTCGCCAGGCGTCCCCGTGAGGCCGCTGAACAGGGGTTCAATGAACCGGAGGTCGACATCAATCGGGCGGGTCTCGACACGGTACACATTCCACGTCAATTCGCCCTGTGCTTCGTGGGCTGGCCAGGTCCACGTGAGGGTTGCGTTGTAGCACAGCGACCAGTCCTGTTGCGCTTCAAAGCAGGCTGTGTCGTTGGTGAACACCCACGTGTGGCTCAGTCCTTCGAGCGTGGTCGCAGGTGGAATCGCGTCGCCACAGAGCTGGGCGGCTGCGCCGTCAACTCGGGTGATGTTCGCTCGCTGAAGATTGGCGTTTCCTTCACGGTCGATGGGAATGATGGCGTACGAGGCACAAATGCCGGTCTCGAGGGGTACGGGGTCCAACCAAGCGACCGTCTCAAGGGAAAGGGTGGTGGCGAACGAGTCCAAGGTGAGTTCTTCCCAGATGTTTTCGTTGATGCCGCCGGCGGTTTCTGGGAACACCGTCGTGCCCGCAATGCCTGCAATTTTGTACACGTTCCATCCGCCGACGTAGGGGTTGGTCAGGTCGCCCGTGCCCGTCCAGTTCAGTTCAATTTGCCCTCCTTCCAGTTGGGTCCATTCAACGCCAGTCGCCGTCACGTCAGCGGTTGGGAGGACGCCGATGAGGAGAATGACGCCGTCCTTGGTCATCGAGACATCCACTTCGGTGAAATCAGGGCCAAACGTGTAGGAATCCACGCCGTCAAGGAACTCCCAAGCCACGCTGTCTGCATCGGGGAGGTAGCGCAGGTCAACGGTGCTCAAATCGATGTTTTCGGGCAGGATCGCCGTGAGGTTAAGGGTCAGGTCCAAACTTCGAAGGCCGGGGTCGTCCGCTGATGCGGCCTCAATAGCGACGTCGATCATCATCAACGGGGAGTCGCCGCCTCCAATGCCGTAATTCTTCCCAAGGTGCGGCAGGAGCATGTTCCGAGAAGCCGTGGCTTCCTGCTCAGTGATGGCGAACCCTGTCATGTAGGGTTCGTGGATGGACACCGAGTTCAAGACATCAAACTCAACGTAGGCGTACTCGGTTTCACCGAACGGGTCGGTGGCTTGCAGGGTCAGGTTGTGGTGGCCCAAACCAAAGGCTTCACCGGTTCGATTGAGCGCTTGACCGTGACCCCACACATAGAACCCTTCACGCCACGTGAAGTTGAGGGGTTGTGAGGCGATGGAACCGTATCGAGCCACCAGTTCAACATCGTCGGTGGTGAGGTAAATGTCATTGTCGGAGTTGGTTTGCACGTAGGGGTTGATGGGACCAACCCGAACATCGACGCTGAGTTGGTACAAATTGTCGCCCATCCGAACATCTTCGCCGTTTTGGTAAATGGTTGGCATCTGTACACGGATAAGACGGTCGTCCCCGGTCGTGGTCATGTTGAAGTTGCACGAGGCGGTATCGCCCGGATGCATGACGGGAATCAGGCAGGTGCTGTCAACCTCCAATTCGTATTGTGGGTTGTAGACTTGGTAGGAGACCGATACGTTCTCCACCGACATGTTGCCCAGGTTGGCGTAGGTTGTGATGACGCGGTCGGTTCCGTAGTAGAAATCAGAGGACTGTGCGTTGTGGCTCGGGTACACATTGACCACCTTGAGGTCAATGCTGTCGTTGAGCACGAGATCAAACGAGGCAAGGTTGTTGCCCGGGTTGAGGTCACCGTAGGGGTTACCGGTGCTCGAAAACAGGCCATACTTGAGCAGATAGCGCCCCTCTTGACCGTAGCTAAAGGCTGGCAGGTTGATGTTGAACGGGTCGGTTCCACCCCAAGCAGGAAGGTTCGCGACCGTCGTGTAGGCCTCTTTGAGCATCATGGTGTCGTCTGCATCCCAAAGTTGCCAGCCAAATTGGCCGGAAAAGGTGCAGACGCCGCACAGGGTTGATTCACCCTTGGATTTGAAGACGTACTCGGTTCCGGTGTTGAGCACCTTTTCCTCGTTGTATTCTGCGAGGTTTTGCAGGTGGCTCAGCGGGTTGTGGGCGGTGTCCGCTACCACGTCAACGAAGTCCTCGGTGAGGTTGATGTTGAACCGGAATTCGTCGTCCGATGCCATCTGGTCGTTTTGACTAAAGGTGTACACCACGGTAAAGATGCCTTCGGAATTGGACCCGGGGCTCCACAAATCACTGGAATCAACGGCAACGGATGATTGTCCGGGGATGTTTCCGATGTTGAACTGACCCGAGTCGTCGAACACCGACTTGCACTGTGCCACGGTCACGTCGCCTTCGCAGGCGTACCAGGTGAGGGTTCGAGAGGCGCCCGAAGGAGAGGCGTAGTTGTTGGTGACCTCGGCGGAAAATTCCAGCGTATCAAAGGAAGAATACCACGCATCAGGGCGCGGCGAGAGGCTGTCCGTGATGCCGATCGACCCCGGCACGGCCGCACTTGTGACGGGGACGGTGGCGAGGGCTCCCAGCGAGGACAGCAGGAGCATCAGAACAAACCCAAGGCTCGCTCGTTGCTTGGTTACTTGGCGTGGCTTGCGCTCGCTCATCACGCTTTCCTCACATCCGTGATTCAAAGACTCATCGCTTGAAACGGGGTCGTTGGCGTGAATCTCTTGCACCGCAACTGGGACCAAACCCCAAGGATGCGAGGCGGCCAACCAAAGAAAAAGCGGCAACCTCATGAATTGTGCGGGGCTGGTTGAACCATGCGCAGGGCGTCCCATACCCGTGAACGGGACGAAGGCGGACTCACCGCTGTCATTGAGTTCCTGTCCGCCTTTACGCTGTTTTTGATGATCCTCACGGCCTTTCTTTCTTTGGCCCAACTCCAAATGGGTTCAAACGACCCGGATGTCGACCGTTTGGACCGAGCAGCATCCTTGGGCCTGGACCGCCTAACCTCCGGCGAAGGCTGGTTCGTCCCCATGGCCGGCGACCTTGATTACGAGAATGCGACCTCGGACTGGCACCTTGCCGACGCTGAAGCGCTCGATGCGGGACGGGTCCAACCCGGGTTAATGGCGAACCACAAACTCGACATGAATCGCATCAGTGCCTTGCACAACGTCACCGAAGACGGCATGGCGGCGGGTTTGGGGCTGGACAGCGACATGAGCCTCCACCTAAGCATACGAGTGTTGGAAAGCGATGCTCCAGCGCGGGAGGGCTTGGTGTTGTTTGACGGTGGAACCGAGCGTGGTACTGCCCCTTCGAGTTCAACGGCCTACCGCTCCTTCCAACAAGACGGTGAACAGATTTCTGTCGTGCTCGAAGTTCACGACGGCGGTCGGAAAAACAACATCCTCCACATCACGGAAGTCATGGTTCGCCCCTCCTCGGCCGGTCCGGAGTGGATTGAACTTCACAACCCCAACGATTTTGCCATCGCCCTCAGAGGATGGTCGTTCAATCACACCTCGGGTTCGACCTCCAGCAACCTCCTGTTGCAGAGCGGTGTCGTGGCCGGGCAATCCCTTTCTGTGTTGACCGGCGACCCTTCCTCACAAGCGGTGGGTAGCGCCAGCCATGTCATCGACCTCGGGGCCCTTGGCTTCCTCGGCGTTGGTCAGATTGACGGATTGGCCGACGGTCGTGGATTGCTGAGCCTTCGCTACACCCAACTCGACGAAATCACGCCGGCCGATGTGGTTCGCGTGGAATGGGGGGGCGACACCCAGCTGTTCATGGTGACCGGCCAATCCTTGGTGTGGGACGGCACGGACCGCTTCAGTTCATCAGCGTGGAGCCTTGAGGACGCTCCCACACCCGGTGAATACGGGGCATGATTCGCCTCTCGCTGCGAGTCCATCGTCCAAACACTTCATCAACCCGGGGCGTTTCCTTCCGCTTGGTCCCATGCAACCCACCAGCGTATACACCCGAGACCGTTGCGTGACGGGCATCCACGGATTGGATGAAATCCTGCGCGGCGGGATTCCTTACGGTTCGACCGTTTTGGCCGCCGGAACGTGCGGTTCAGGCAAAACCACCCTCGGCATGGAATTCCTTGTTCGAGGTGCACTGGCGGGTGAAGCCTGTGCGCACTTTACGGCCACGGAACCCTCCGTCAAACTGCTCGAAAACATTCGCCAGTACGCCTTTTTTGACATGAACATGGTCGATTCGGGCCTGATCAACGTTTTTGACATGGACGTGCTGTATTCTTGGTTGGGCCTTGACAAGGCCTCCTTTGATCTGGATGACGTCCACGCCCTCATCAAATCCATCGTTGACATCGTCAACACCATCGGCGTAACACGCTTGGTGATTGACTCGGTCACCACGCTTTGTTACAAGATCAAATCGGAACAGTTGATTCGAGATTTCTTGTTCACGCTTGGAAAGAAACTCGCCACGCTTGGTTGCACCACCATCCTGATCTCTGAGATCACATCGGCCACCGAAAACGCCCACTGGTCGTCCTTCGGTGTGGAAGAAGCCATCGCCGACGGCATCATTGTCATGGGCGACTCCGAGCGAATGGGCCACTTGCTCCGCTTCCTCCAGGTCGTGAAGATGCGCGGTACATCGCACAGCCGGGCCAAACACGCGATTGAACTCACGCCCCTGGGTGTGATGCTCATTCCGATGTTGAAATGGGGTGCGTCAAGCGACAACACCTCTCGATGGGGGGCTTGAGCATGTTTGAACTCGACCAGATGATCGCCGAACAACTCACTCAGGTCTCCTTGGGAAGTTCCGTGCAGGTTCGCTTGAGTTCGGCGAATGCGTTTGCCGTGACCGCCAGCACCATGATTCCTCTGATGCAGATGTTTGAGATGGGCGGCGTCTACATTTCTGCCAGCCGAGGTGCTGTTGAAATCATTCAAGCCTTCGAGGCCATCGGCGTCGACGTCTCAAACATTCATTTCCTCGACCTCGTTTCTTCGGGTGTTCTCGGTGGAACGGATGTGCCCTACAACAACATCACCTTCATTGACAGCCCCATCATGCTGGAAAGCATCCTGCTGCGCACCCTTTACACGCTGCGTACCGTGAACAACCAACGCAACTTCGTCTTCCTCGACAGCGTGAACGCGCTGGCGATTTACAACGACGACCGCATGCTCGCCGAGTACCTTCACACCTTCATCAACACCTTCCGCCAGCGCGAGGTGCTTTCGGTCATCCTCAATGTTCCAGACCAAACACCGCCGCTGGTGCTGGCGAACTTGGACACGTACTGCACGGACCTGGTCGACCGGGGGCAAGTGGTTCTCCTCTGAGGTGATGAATGATGGCTCGTAAAATGACATTTGATCCCGAAGATGAGGAGTTCTTTGGCTCCGTTGGTTCCTTTGGTGTGCCAAAATTTGACAACGAAATGCGCGGCGGTGTGCCTCGAGGTTTCACCATGGTCGCCTTCACCGAGACGGGTTCGGGAAGCGAACTGTTTGCAAAGCAATTCACCTCGCCGGCCGAGGAGCCCGAAAACACCCTCTACATCGCCACCGATGAAGGTCAGCAAGAAATCATTCGAATTTTCAAGAAATACAACTGGCCCCTTGATATCAACGTCCGCACCATCGGTGAGGAATACAACGCCAACGTGCTGGAGCGAGAGCTCCTGGCCAGCCGGTACCGGTTGGAAGGGTTCCAGTTGGACGACATCCAGCGTCTTGCTCAAACCCGGTTCGTCGACGACAGCAACCAGGACTACCTCACCGAGGTCACCAACGAAATCATGGGGCTTGGGCCTTATTTCAGGGCCGTCCTCGACAACCTGGACTTTTTCCTCCAGCGTGAGGACCCGGCTCGCGTGATCTCCATGGTTCGTATGCTCCAAGCCCACGCACAAATGGTCCGTGGCTTGCTCATGATTTCGGTGTCCACCGACGGTCTTGACCCGGCCATCAAGCAGGAATTGTCGTCCATCGCCGACATGGTGTTGTCGTTCAAGGTTCGAACCATCGGTACGGATTTTGAGAACTCGATGATCGTCTCAAAATTCAGAAACGCTCCGGAGAACCTCAAGATTCTCGTGTTCCGAGTTACGCCTGAAGAGGGCATCACGCCGGAAACCGTGGAACGTATCGCTTGACGGGCGCTGTGGACCAAACGACATGTCCAAAACGGTCGGGGGCTCGCCGTCCATCATGGGGAAGCGAGCAGCGACCGGTG
This sequence comes from Candidatus Poseidonia sp., assembly GCA_049627345.1. Lineage (GTDB taxonomy): Archaea > Thermoplasmatota > Poseidoniia > Poseidoniales > Poseidoniaceae > Poseidonia. The sequence continues at coordinate 67,699 of JBMZXF010000001.1, forward strand.
GCTACGACCCTTCGGGCATCGATGCCGACGCATGGGAAGTGCTTGAGGGGCAGCTCGAAGCCACCATCCCCAATTACGACCGCGTCAACACCTGGATGACCTTCGGCCAAGACAAGCGCTGGCGTCGAAACGTCCGAAACCATGCTGAGCCCGGCATGAAGGTGCTCGAAGTGGGATGCGGCCCCGGCTCGTTCGCTGAGGATTTGGTCGGGATGGAACTGACTTGCCTCGACCCCTCGCCTGAGATGCTCGCCACGGCACAACCGCGGGTTGATGCAGCCCGTGCGGCACGCGGTGAGGGTCCTGCTGAATACGTCCAGGCCATTGCCGAAAACATCCCGCTGCCCGACAACACCTTCGACATGGTCTTCTGTCTGTTCTCATTTCGAGACTTCCAAGACAAAGCTCAGGGGTTGAAGGAAATTTATCGTGTACTCAAACCCGGTGGTCGGCTGGTGATTTGTGACGCAGGGAAAGCCAACAAGCTGCACGGTTTCTTTGGGTACCTGTGGATGAACAGCGTGGTCCAAGTCATGGCGCGCCTCATTACCAGAGAGAAAAACCACCCATGGAAAGGGTTGGCCGCCAGTTATACGCACTACGGTACCAACGGCTACTACCGGAACATGCTGCGAGACGTAGGATTTTCCAATGTTCAGGGGCGCCTTCTCTATCCGTTTGGCATGGCCAGTCGGTTCCGTGGCACAAAGCCCGAAAATTGAGGCCAACAACGCACCCCGTTAGACTCTTAAACCCCCTTTCGGTGCGAAAATCAACAGGTGTTCTTCATGGGTATGTCCGAAGTCCTTCGAAGCATCAAGACGGCCGAGCAAGACGCCGAAAAGCGACTTGCAGAGGCCCAAGAAGAAGCCTCCAAAATCCTCTCTGATGCCCGTCGAAAAGCATCCGAGATGGTTCAAGATGCCGCCGATGAAACGGTGGCCATGACCCAGAAGATCCTTGACGACGCACGAGCCGAGGCTCAAGGCGAAGCCGACCAAGTCAAAGCGACCGGGGCCGGCGAAGTCAGCAAGATTGAATCCAACTCCGCAAGCAACCAAGACGCCGCCGTGAAAATGGTGGTCGATGCACTTTCATCCGAGTGAGGCGATACCATGTTTGACACGGTCGCCATGTCTCGCCTGACGGTCGCAGCCCCTGTTGACCGTATGGCGGATGTGCTGCGGACGTGCACCAACCTTGGTTGCGTCCACATCGAGTCTTACACCAATTTTGAAGACGGGGTGAACGTTGGCCATGCCAGCGATTCCGAAGAAGCCAATCACGTCAGTGCCCTCCTCGCAAAGGTCCGGGCCGCCATTTCCGCCTTCAAGCCGGTGAACGCCGACGGACCCGTCCCCATCAAGCGAGTCAAGGAACTGCTCGAAGGCTCCTTTGCTGACGAGCTCCAAAAGGGCCTTGACCTGCTCGACACGCACCGAGATGCTGAAGCAGAACTCGACGTCCTCGACGAACAAATCCACCTCTTGCGTCGCCTTGAACCCTTGGACATGGACCTTGAGTTGTTGTCCGGCTCAAGCCGCGTCGAGGTCTACGTGGCCGAGACCAAAAAATCCAGCAAAGCGGCCAGTGTGTTCGGCGCCCTTCTCCAAAAGGTCGAGTTGGCCGCCGCCCCAGGTATCGTGGCCGTCGCCTGCCTGCCCTCCGAGGGCGCCGAGGTCCAGATGGCCCTGGGCGAGTTGGGCGGTAAGCCCGTTCAAATCCCCAACATGGGCGGGACGCCTGCTGAGGCTCTGAAGTCGCTCCTCGCCAAGCGAAGCAAGGTTGAGGGCACCATGTTTTCCGCCTCCGAAGACGCCGAGCGCTGGGCTCGAAACAACGGGCGAAACATCCTTGCCATTCACGAATACCTCGTCAAGGAAGACGGCATTCACACCGCACCAACGCAACTCGCTGTTTCCGGACAAGCTTTTGCGCTCGATGCTTGGGTGCCAACCGAAAAGGCCGGTACCGTGAAGGCCGCCCTTAAGGAGTACGCCTCGCACATGGAGGTCGAGGCCTTTGTGGACGATCACCACCACCACGACGACGACCACGATGACGATCACGGCCACCACGAGCCCACGCCGCCCGTGGCCTTGGAGAACGGCAGTGTCTCCCGTCCGTTCGAATTGCTCGTCGGGCTTGTTGGCCGCCCGGCCTACGGCACCTTTGACCCGACGTTCTTCATGATGCTGACCTTCCCGATCATCTACGGCTTGATCCTCGGAGACTTTGGGTACGGCCTCATCATCTTCCTGCTCGGCGTCTACTTCGGAACCAAACCCTTTGCCGCCGATCCCGTGGCCAAGAACGGCATCACCATTCTGAAGTGGATGGGTGTTTGGTGCATGATTTGGGGCTTTTTGTTCGCTGAAGGCTTTGGATTTGTCTGGGACGACACCGGACGGATGGGCGACGCCTCACCGCTCGCAGGCTTCTATGCTTGGACCTACGACAACATCACCTTCCCCGGTTTCGTTACTGACACTCTTCGCATGAACTACACCCACATCCCCTTCCACCGAGCAACCAGCTCCATCCAAGAGTATGTGTTGCTCTCCGTCTACCTTGGCATCGCTCACCTCATGTTCGGCTACATCCTTGGCTTCATCAACGTCGTTCGCGCACATGGTTTCCTCGCTGCCTTCTTTGAGAAGGGCAGCTGGATGATCATCCTGATCGCCGGAACCGTCCACATTTACGGCTTCTTGACCGGCGAGCATGCTGTCTTGGATTTGACGCTGTACGCCATGGCCATGCTGGTCGGCGTGGGCTGCCTTATCATCGGCCTCGCCATCTACGAGAAGTTCGGCTGGGCTGGCGGCATCATCATGGGTCCCATCGAGACCTTCGGCCTGCTGGCCAACACCCTGTCCTACCTGCGTGTCATGGGCGTCGGCGTCGCCGGTGTGAAGATCGCTCAGGTCTCGCTCGACATGGGTTGGGACCTCATGATGTCCGGTGGCGGCGTCGCTACCATCGTGTTGGGTCTCGTGCTCTTCCTTTTCATACAGGCCTTTGCGCTCGCCCTTGGCATCCTTTCACCGAGCATTCACGCAGCCCGTCTCCACTTCGTCGAGTGGATGGGCAAGTTCTACAGCGGCACCGGTCGGGTTTTTACCCCGATTGGCGGTCGCACCCTCCATACGGAGGGGCAATCATAGTCCCATGGACAACAAACTGGAGGTAGAAAAAATGAACAAGAATACCCTGAAAACGAGCCTGCGCACCCTGATCGTTCTGCTGACCGTCGCCTTGGTCGCCCAAGGCGTCGCTGCTGTGGAAGAAACCACGACGGACAGCGGTGCAACCGACGGAATGACCGGCGACGTTGGTGTCGGCCTGGCCCTTGGCCTCGCTGCCATCGGTGCTGGCTTCTCCCAAGCTGCCATCGGTAGCGCTGCCATCGGCATGATCGCCGAAGACGGTAGCAAGTTCGGTTACGGACTGATTTTCACCGCTCTCCCTGAATCCATTGTGATTCTCGGCGCACTCCCGCTCTTCCTCAACTGAGGACGAACGGTGGACGGGTGGGCTCTGCCCACATCGAAAACGAAGACGGAGACGATACGATGACCCTTGAAACACTTGCCAACGACATCGCTGCTGCTGCTGAGAAAGACGCAAAAGCGCTGATCGCTGAAGCCAAGGCCGAAGCCAAGCAACTGCTGGCCGATGCCGAAGCCAAAGCCAGCGCCCTGCGAGACGAAGCACAACAGCGAGCAGAAAAAGAAGCCACGCAGATTGCACGAGAAACCGTAGCGAGCGCCCGACAGTCCAACCAAAAGGACGTGTTGATCGCTCGCCGCAAGGTGCTTGACGCCACCTACGAGGCTGCCCGAAACCACATCGCCGACCCCGGCATGAAGGGACGAGCAGCGCTTCTCAAGACCCTGCTGTCCCAGTCCAAGAAACTGGCCAAAGGCAAGTTTGTGATTCTGCCCGTTGAGGTTGACCGCGCGGCCATCTCGAAAGAGGCCGGCGACCGAAAGGTTGGCGAAAGCGTGGACGGCCTGGGTGGCTTCGTGCTTGAGGCCGAAGACGGGTCGGTGTCGTTTGACATGCGATTTGACAACATGCTTGAGCGAGCCTGGTCCAACCAGCTCGCCGCCGTGAACGAAACCCTGTTTGGATGAAGAAGGTGAGAAGATGATGCTCGGCAACACCCCCTATGTCGTCTCACGTGCCAAGGCACGACGACAGAAGTTGGCAGACCGCGCACGTCTACGACAACTCATCAACCAGTCCGTGGACCAGTTGACCGTGGCCGTGGGTGACCTCGGCTACCGCACTGAAATCGACTTGTACGCCGGGAAACTCGCCGGCGGCGACCTCGTGGAAGCAGCACTGACGCACAACCTGGAATCCGAATTGACGCAGATGGTCAACATGACCAACAAATCCATTCGGCCCCTCATTGAGATCTACACGTCTCGCTTTGAGTATCAAAACGCCAAGGCGGTCTTCCGTGCGATTCACAACGAAGTTTCGGTTGAAGAAGTCGGCAACAGCATCCTCCCTGAGATCAACGACGTGAACACCCCTTGGCTCAAGGTGGTGGAAAGTTGCGACGACATGAAGTCTGCAGCGAACCTGATGCGTCGCAAGGCCTTCGGGCCTGCCCTCGCCAAGGTGCCTGAAGACGGTCGTCTCTCGGACTACGAAGATGCGCTTGACCGCCACTACTACGCTGCGTCCCTCAAGGCGCTGGGTCAAGCCAAAGGCGCACCTGCTCGCTTCCTGAAGCAGTTGTTCGCCGCAGAAATCGATCACACGAACATTTCGAACATCCTGGAAGCCAGTGCGGTTGGCATCGACAACGAACGTTTGGTATCACTGTTGATTCCAGGTGGGCGACTTGTGCCTAAGCGTGCGTTCTCCTCCATCGCCACCGGTGGGCGAAGCGCCATGTTGGATTTGCTTCGCAGCGCCAACAAGTTCGATTACGCCTCGTTTGAATCCGCCCTTGAAGAAGCCGAAACAACCCGAAGCCTCGACACGGTCGTCACCTGGATGAACGCACGGGAGCATGACATGATGCAACGGATGAGCTACCTCCATCCCGTATCTGCCCTCCCCATCATCTACTACATCGCCATGAAAGTCCAGGAGGTCTCTGACCTTCGACTCATCGTCCGTGGACGACTGGCCGGTTTGTCGGCCGCTGTGCTCGAGGCGCATCTACTCTGAGGTGATGATGAATGGAGATTGCAGTCGTTGGTTCTCCGGCCTTCACCCTTGGCTTCCAGCTCGCTGGGCTGTCAAGCCTTTACAATCCAGACGGCGAAGAAGAACTGCACACCACGCTTCGCTCCCTACTCAACAACAAGTCCGTTGGTATCATGGTGGTCGACTCCGCCGTGATGGCCACGCTGCCCGAACGATTGCGAGATCAATTGTCGGCGTCCGTCTCCCCCACCGTGCTCGGCATCGGTACGGAGGAAGACACCACCTTGCGAGACACCATTCGCAAGGCCATTGGAGTCGATTTGTGGAAGTGAAGTTCCAACCCAAAAACAGGAGGAAGAAAAAATGAGCAATGAAGGAGTGATTTACCGAATTTCGGGGCCGGTGGTAACCGCCACTGGCATGAACGCTGCAATGTACGACGTTGTCCGTGTTGGCCACGAAGGTCTGATGGGCGAAGTGATTGAGCTGCACGGCGACAAGGCTGTTATCCAGGTGTACGAAGACACCTCGGGTATTCGACCTGGCGAACCCGTGTTGAACACCGAAGAGACGCTCTCCGTTTCCTTGGGCCCCGGCCTCCTGACCCAAATTTACGACGGTATCCAGCGACCTCTTGCTACCCTTGAGGAAGTCATGGGTGTGTTCATCACCCGTGGTGTCGATGCCGACGCCTTTGACATGGAGAAGACCTGGACCTTTGAGCCACAAGTCGCCAAGGGTGATGACGTGGTCAGCGGCCAAGTCATCGGCCACGTCCAAGAGACCGAAACCATTGTTCACAAGATCATGGTCCCGCCCGGCAAAGGCGGCAAGGTGAAGTCCATCGAATCCGGTGACTTCAACGTGACCCAAACCGTCTGTGTCCTCGAGGACGGCAGCGAGTTGCAGATGATGCAGAAGTGGCCGGTCCGAACCCCTCGCCCCTTCACGCAGAAGTACGCTCCTGACACCCCCCTCGTCACCGGTATGCGCATTCTTGACTTCCTGTTCCCCCTCGCGAAGGGCGGTGCAGCTGGTATTCCCGGTCCGTTCGGCTCCGGAAAGACGGTCACTCAGCAATCCCTGGCCAAGTACTCCGACGCTCAACTCGTCGTTTACATCGGCTGCGGTGAGCGTGGCAACGAGATGACCGAAGTGTTGGACGAGTTCCCTCACCTGATCGACCCGAACACCGGCAAGCCGCTGATGAACCGTACGGTCATGATCGCCAACACCTCCAACATGCCGGTGGCCGCTCGTGAAGCATCCGTGTACACCGGTATCACCATCGCCGAGTACTTCCGCGACATGGGCTACGACGTCGCGCTCATGGCAGACTCGACGTCCCGCTGGGCTGAAGCCATGCGTGAGATTTCGTCCCGTCTGGAAGAAATGCCCGGTGAGGAAGGCTACCCTGCTTACCTCTCGTCCCGTATCGCTGAGTTCTACGAGCGAGCCGGTCGTGTTGAAACCCTCAACGGCGACGACGGGTCGGTCACCGTCATCGGTGCTGTGTCGCCACCCGGTGGTGACATTTCGGAGCCGGTGTCCCAAGGTACCCTCCGTATCGTGAAGGTCTTCTGGGGTCTCGACGCAGGGCTGGCTCGACAACGCCACTTCCCTGCCATCAATTGGCTCAACTCGTACTCCCTCTACCCACAGAGCCTCGACCAGTGGTTCCGCGACAACATCGCTCAGGACTTCCCAGAGATTCGAACGCAAATCAGCGGTCTGTTGCAGATCGAAGCCGAGCTGCAAGAAATCGTCCAGTTGGTCGGTTCCGACGCGCTGCCGGTCGACCAACAACTGACCCTCGAAGTCGCCCGTATGATTCGTGAGTTCTTCCTCCAGCAGAACGGGTTTGACCCCGTCGACGCTTACTGCGACATCAAGTTGCAGTACGAGATGGCCAAGGCCATCCTGTCCTTCCAGGAAGCCGCCAAGACCGCCATGGCCGACGGTGCGCTGCTCAACGATGTCGTCAACGTCCCCGCCCGCTCAAACCTGATGCGTGGCCGGTTCGAAGAAGGCTACATTGACCGCATCGAAGCCATGGTCAAGGAAATGAACGAACAAATCGCCAACGCCGTGGAGGCCAACTGAGGAGAGGATGAAGATGACTGGAAAAGAATACCGAACCATTACCGACGTCAAGGGCCCACTGGTCTTTTTGAACAAAACCGAGCCCGTTGCGTTTGGTGAAATTGTCACGCTCCGTCTCTCCAACGGTGAGATCAAGAACGGTCAAGTGCTCGACACCTCCGATGACCTCGTCATCGTCCAAGTGTTCGAAGGCACGGCCAAAATCAACCGAGACACCGGTGTCACCTTCATGGGTGATGTGTTCAAACTCCCCGTGAGCACCGACCTCGTTGGACGCATTCTTGACGGCGCAGGTCGCCCCCGAGACGGCGGTCCTGAAATCGTCGCCGAGGAGAAGGCCGACATCATTGGTGCGGCCATCAACCCCTACAGCCGACAGTCGCCTCACGACTTTATCCAAACGGGTATTTCGGCCATCGACTGCTGTACGACGCTCGTTCGTGGACAGAAGCTCCCGATCTTCTCTGCATCGGGTCTTCCACACAACGACATCGCCCTGCAAATTGCCCGACAGGCCAAACTCAAGGACTCCGATGAAGAGTTCATTGTGGTGTTCTGCGCCATGGGTATCACCGCTGAAGAGTACAACTTCTTCCGTTCCGACCTGGAGCGCACCGGTGCACTCGAGAACGCTGTGTTGTTCGTCAACCTCGCTGACGACCCCGCTGTCGAGCGAATCATTACGCCACGTCTTGCTCTGACCGCAGCTGAATACTTGGCTTTCGAGAAGGACTACCACGTGCTCGTCATTTACACGGACATGACCAACTACTGCGACGCACTTCGTCAAATCGGTGCTGCTCGTGAAGAAGTTCCAGGACGACGTGGTTATCCCGGATACATGTACACCGACTTGGCCATGCTCTACGAGCGTGCAGGTATCGTGAAGGGCAAGAAGGGTTCCATCACCCAATTCCCAATCCTCACCATGCCCGGTGATGACATCACGCACCCAATTCCTGACCTTTCCGGCTACATTACCGAAGGCCAGATTGTGATCAGCCGTGAGTTGCACCAGCAAGGTATCTATCCGCCGATCAACGTGTTGCCATCGCTTTCCCGGCTGATGGGTTCATGTATCGGTGAGAAAACGACTCGCGACGACCACAAGAAGGTCAGCGACCAGATGTACGCTGCCTACGCACAAGGCCGTGAACTTCGTGGCCTTGTCGCCATCGTCGGTGAGGACGCCCTCAACGAGCGTGACAAGCAACTGCTGGATTTCTCCGGTGTCTTCGAAGACAAGTTCCTTCGTCAGTCCCGCGATGAGGACCGCACCATTGACGAGACTCTCAACCTCTGCTGGGAACTCATGGCAAGCATCGACACGAAGTACCTCGTCCGTCTGGATGAGGAACTCATCAAGAAGTACCACCCAGACAACAAGGCTTGAGGGCCAACGCAAGCATCAACAAGGAGGTGAGGAAGCATGGCATTGGACATCAAACCAACCCGTAGCGAACTCATCAAGCTGAAAGGTCGCATCAAGCAGACCAAGAACGGCTACAAATTGCTGAAGATGAAGCGTGACGGTCTCTTCCACGAGTTCCGAACGCTGCTCGCTGAGATGATCGAAGCCAAGCGTGACTTGACCGCGGCCTACCGTTTGGCCAAGACGCGTATCGACTTGGCCAACGCCATCGAAGGTGGTTTGGCCGTTCGTGCTGCCGCCATCGCCAACTCCGCTCATCCCGAGGTCGAAGTCGAGCGCCGCAACATCATGGGTGTGGTCGTGCCAAGTGTCAGCGGAAGCAACCTGAAGTCCACCTTTGCCGAGCGTGGCATCGGTTTCATCGGTTCGTCGCCCTACATTGACGAAGCGAGCGATTCGTTCAGCGAACTCATTGAGAAGATCGTGAAAGCCTCGGAGATGGAAGCCACCCTCAAGCGCCTGCTGGCAGAAATCGAAGCCACCAAGCGTCGTGTGAACGCCCTCGAGTTCAAAGTCATCCCCGAACTTGAAGAGGCCAAGGTCTTCATTCAACTCCGCCTTGAAGAGATGGAGCGAGAAGAAACCTTCCGACTGAAGCGTTTCAAGAACAAGTGAGCCCGCCATGGTCCCAACGAGGGATTCATGGAGGATGGGCCGCACCGCAACGACAGGGGGCCATGGCATGGACGATTCATCCGAAGCGATTGAATCCGGCTTGCCTCACCACAAGAAGGCCTGGTCGCAACACGATTTACTGGCCTCCACACTGAGCGAGTACGTTGATGTCGTCCAAAAAGACGGTGGGCGGTGGCCTGCTTGGACGGTGGCTTCACCCAACGACGACATCCACGGCGACCTCCTTCGCCTCAATGCCCATCTTGACCGCCTGGGTTGGATGGGGAAGTTGACCAAAGGCGAACCCTGGGTAATCACCGTCTTTCCAGTCCCAGAACGTCAATTCCCTCGCTTCAACACCGTGCTCATGTTCTGGGTGCTGTCCTTCCTGACCTTGACGTTGGCTGGTGACCATTGGATGTCCAAAGCCCGCCCCGAGGGTGGCTGGTTTCACGCCTCTTCGCTCATCGACGCCTTGCTCGGCTACACCCTTCCTGTCCTGGTTGTTTTGGCCGTCGCCTCTCAACTTCAACGGCAGGTCGCCGGCCGCTACGGCGTACGAAGCGGGCATCTTCTCCCCGTGCCCGATTTCACCATCGCGCTGTACGCTTTGGGCCTCTTTCCTTCTTCGTGGTTGTTCTGGCCGTTTGGCCTTCTCCTAATTCCGACGATGCCGAGGATGGACGCACGGCCGTGGCCCCATCGTGCAGCGCTTGGGTTCACCGCGTTGAGCGTGCCACTTGTTCTGGGTGTAAGCGGCGCTGTCATGATGCTCGCCGGCCTCACCATGACGCCAGAATACCTTGCTTCCACCGCCATGCCGCTGGTTTCTGATCCACCCTTGTTCATCTCCCTGTTCGCAACACAGCTGGCGGGAGACGATGCCTTCGTTCGTCTTCTTTGGGCCCATCCATGGGTCCACGCAGGCGGGATGCTCATGCTGTTTGCTTGGGTTTCCATTCTGCCCATTCCAACCTTCCCGGGCGGTCGCGTCCTCATCGCACGCATGGGCTTGTTGGACGGTCGCAGTTCAAGCACACAGAGTTTGATTTTGGTGACCATGCTCTTCTGTGCCTACATCTTTGGGGTCTTCAACCAGTTTTCACTGTGGTACCTCGTGTTCGCCTTGCTGTTGCCACTTCTGTTTTTCTTTGGCACCGATCTTCGCATTCCGCTCATCCTCAACGAAACCACGGGCTTGAGTGAGCAGGACCATGGGCGCATGGGGCTGTTGCTCCTCTTGGTTGGTGTCTTCCTCCTCCCGGCTGCTCAGCCCGTCCTTCACGAGACCACGTGGGACGACCCGCTGACCCATGAACTGCTTGAACCGGTCGCCGCCACGCTCCAAGATGACGGCACTTGGCTGTCAAGCACCGAAGTTCGCATCAGCAACCCTTCAGCGCTTTCCAAACCGTATGCAGTTGGTGCCTACCTCGAACACCCCGGTCAAGGATGGACGGTATCGTGGGATTGCGATGGCGAAACCACCTATGACCTCGACGATGAAGGGTGCGGTGCTGACCTGTTGCCAAAACGAACGGCGTTCTTCTGGATGAACTTGACGTGGGACGGCCCGACGCAACCAACCCGGGCAAATTTGAGTTATGTTGTTTCGATGAACGATGCGTATGATGTCGTTCCCGTTTCGGTACGGCCCGCCCTTGAGGTGGTGCCCGACTCAAGTTGGTACGATGTTGAGGTGGGTGCCTACGTTCATCGCTGCGTGGCGTTGTCCGGTGACCTTCTTGAGTCGTCGATGCTCAACATTTCTGTAGCGGGTGGTATCATGTCCGAGGTCCAAACGCCACTGGTCAGTTTGGTGGGCGGAGCGGGCATGAACATGACCGCAAACGAGGTGCCGGGGTCCCTGTGCCTCCAAGGATTGGACCCGCTGGTGTTCGATGCCTCCATGGCATCACTGACCCTCAACAACGATACCTTTTCGCCTCTTCTTCCATCTCGCCGACCGTTGATGGCCCATGTTCCTGCCGATGGCTGGACCGTTCAAGCACAAGCTGGTACGTCCTGGGAAGCCCTCCTCGGGGAAGGCGGCGTGTTGAGCATGAACGCCGACCATTGCCCCATCAACGCCAGCATCAGCACGCCGGCTCGGCCCCAAGACGACAGCCCGTGGATATGGGATCTCGAAGTGCGTTCATCCGGGGACCTGCCGCTGGTCGAGGCTGAGCAGAATCTGACGTTGCAAATGCCCAGCGGAGCCAACATGTCGTTGTGCAAGGAGACGTACAATCCGTACCCTTCGCTCTCCTTTTCGGTGGTGGAAGGGCCTGAATTGCTCGCCACATGGATGGGCTCCACCTCACGGTTCTGGACCACGCCGTGGGCCATCGCTTCCAACGGAACCGTCCTCAATGAAGGCATGACGTCGTTTACCCTTCACAACCCAACCAACACGAGTGTGCCGTTCCGCCTTGACCGCGGTGGAAGTTTCGGGGAGGACTGGAGCCATGATTGGGACGGCAACGCCCTGGAGCCGGGGACAACCACGTTTGAGCTTGTGCCGCCTGACGCTCCGCTCGCAACGATGTGGCTCTCCTACGAAGCGGACGCCGTTGTCCTCCATCTTTCCAGTTATCAGTGAGGTGATGGACATTCGTGTATCCGTACTCGGGGTTGGCGCCATTGGTTCGGTGGTGGCGGCCGCATTGGCCACAACCGAGGTGGAAGTTCACCTCCACGTCCGCGGTGAACGGGGCGCTGCTCAGATGCTCCAAGGAGTCGCTGTTTCAGGCCACCGAACGCTCAGCCCGTCTGCCGCTCGCTTCCTCTTTTCATGCGAAGAACTCCCTGTCGACGATGAGTTGAACCAGGGTTCAGACCTGGTGATTCTCACCTGCAAATCAAGCGATGTGGCGCACCTGGCTCAAACAGCCACGTCGTTCCTGAAGGCCGGAGGCCTGGTCTTGGCCTTGTGCAACGGTTTGGGTCACGTGGAGGCTTTGACACGAATCCACGGCCCGTCGGCAGTTCTCGCAGCGAGCACCACCCATGGAGCGTATGCAGAGGGCGAGAGCGTGGTGTGGGCCGGCTTTGGTGGCATCGGCCTGGCGGCACCTCCTCTGGGACCCGATACCGAACGGTTGGAGGCCGTCGTTTCGCTGTTTGAAAGGGCCGAGCTGAACCCGTGGATTCACGAAGATGCGGCCACCTTGATCTGGGAGAAGGTCGTGCTGAACCTCGCCATCAACCCCATCGCCGCCTTGGCCGGGCTCAACAACGGTGAACTGCTTGAGAGCGGGCTGTTCAATGCGTGCATGATGGTGTATCGCGAGGCTGCTCAGGTGGCCGCCATGGAGCGAATTTCCCTTCCTGATGAACCGACGTTTGAGGGCCGCCTTCGACATGTCTTGGAACAAACCGCAGACAACACGTGCAGCATGCTTCAGGACCTGAAAAAAGGTCGGAAAACGGAGATTTCTGCATTGAATCAGGCGGTGGTCGCCCTCGCAGAGGGGCACGGCCTTTCCGTTCCCATCAACCAAATGCTGGCATCGCTCATTCAGGCGTGCCATCCTTGACCAAATCGACGTTGTAGTGCAACCCCTTGTTTTCGGTTTGGCGCAGGGCATCTTCAACGACGAGTTGCCCGATGAGACACAAATTCCGAAGCTCAACGATTTCTCGTGTTGGTCGAGCGGTTCGCCACATCATGTCGACCTCGTTTTGGAGCAAATTGAGTCGGCGTTGGGCTCGCTTCAGCCGTTGGTTTGAGCGCACGATGCCCACTTCTTCCGTCATGGTGCGAACCAGGCTGATTCGGTCGTGATTGATGGGTGCGTGTTCCCGTAAGGCTCCCAGGCCGTCTGCGCGCCATGCGGGATGGCTTCCTTCGTAGGTGGGTGGCGGAAACTGGATGAGGTGTTGGGCCACACGTTGAGCGTAAACGACCGCTTCGAGCAGGCTGTTGGACGCCAACCGGTTCGCTCCGTGCATGCCAGTGCAGGCCACCTCGCCGATGGCGTAGAGGTGCGGCATGGGTTCAGTGGTGCCTCGCAGAAAAGCTCGCCCGATGTCATCCACACGAACGCCTCCCACCATGTAGTGAGCAGCGGGAACCACGGGGATCGGGTCCTGTCCGAGTTGAAGTCCTTCTTGGGCTAAACGGCGAGCGATGGTGGGGAATTTCTCCTGCCAGGGTAGATCAAGATGAGAGGTGATCAAATAAACACAGGATGTGCCGTTCTTCTTCATTTGTTGGTCAATGGCGCGAGCTACGATGTCCCTTGTCGCCAGTGAGCCAGCCGGTGTGTGCTCCAGGGTGAACGAATACGGGGCAGGTGAACCAGCCTCCTCTCCCTCTTCTGAGGCGGCCTTGCAGTCGTGTGTCCACGCCGCCAAGCCTTCGTCATCGAGCAAGACGGCGCCAACGCCACGCACGGCTTCGGAAATGAGAAACGGTCGGGGGGATGGTGATGCAAGGGCGGTCGGATGAAACTGGATGTACGCCATGTTGTCCACGGAAGCACCCGTTCTATAGGCCATCGCCAACCCATCACCCGTCGCCACGTCGGGATTGGTTGTCTGTTGCCACAAACGACCGACGCCGCCTGTAGCGAGCACGATGGCATCGGCCTCAAGGGTGATGACGGCCTGAGAGTCTTGGTCGAGACACCACACGCCGGCGACGCCCTGCTCTGGGTGGCCGTGCTGGCGTTGAATCAGGTCAATGGCGAGGGTGTTGGGCTTGAGCGTGATGTTCGAATGGTTGCGAGCGTAGGCGGTGAGGGCGCGTTCAATCTCCTTGCCCGTGGCGTCCTTGGCGTGGAGGATGCGTTTTGAGGAATGGCCTCCTTCTCGAATGAATGAATACGCTCCGTCCTCTTCTTTTTCGAACTCAACGCCGATGCGAATGAGGTCCATGATACGGTCTCCGGCTTCGCTGATGATCGAGCGTACGACGGCTTCATCGCAGGCGCCGTCCCCTGAGCGAAGGGTGTCTTGGACGTGCGATTCCATGCCCTCAACATTGGTTTTGTCCAAAATCGCCGCCACACCGCCTTGCGCCCAGTTCGTCGAGGAATCCTTGGGTCGTTTTTTGGTGACCACCGTCACATCGTGGCCTGCATCAGCGAGTTGGCTGGCGGCAAACAAGCCAGCGATGCCGCTGCCGATGATGGCGATGTGGGCCATGGTCTCCTCTCCCGCAGGTTTCCCTTTCCTTCCCCCTTCTTGACGGTGATGGACGTGCCGTCTGTGTCAGTTCATCTCGCAATCCCTATCAATTGGCGACGGGTGGGAGGGCTGAGGATTCCCGGTGTTTGGTCTCTCGATGCGCAAAATTCTCACCGTCTTTGGGGCGGTCATGATGCTGTTCGTCATCGCCAACGTCCAATTCGGAGCCGTAGCGCCCCGGGTCATTGACGGTGCTGAAGGCACCAAACTCGATGCCCTGTTGATGTTTGAGCCGAGTTGCTCCTTTGACGCCGTGGAGGAAGAATTGCGCTTGAACGGCAACTCGTATTGCCTCGGCGAAGTTGGCCAGTGGTCGGGTGCGGACTTGCTGATGATGATGGAAGGGCTGTTTTTGTTTGTGTACGGCTTCGAATTGCCGCAAAACAAAGGGTGGGCGCGACGCCTTCGAAAGGCCGGTTTCATGGTGGGTTGCGTTCTCTGCACGTTGGCTGTGTTGGACCGTTTCTCGCTCTTGCCGACCTCGGCCAGTTCCGACGGTTTGGCGGCCTTGTTCCCCTTCCCTGTGGCGGGATGGGTCGTGCAGATCATGTTCGCTGTGATCGGCGTGCTGATGATTCGTGGACCCAAATATTGGGAGGCCGAGGCCGTCGCACAGACTCGGGATAAGTTGGAGCGTCGGCGCCAAAAAGCCGGCGTGTTCCGCTCGTCGTTCTTCGACAAGGAGAAGCACACCAAGAAAACCCTCGAACGCTCTGAGCGGTCCCGATTTCTCCGCTCCGACAAGGACCTCGCCATGAGTCGACGACGCAGCAACCTACTGGTGATGGCCACCTGCCCTTACTGCAAGGGAGCGGGATGTAAGAAGTGCAACAATCATGGCGTGTTTTGAGCCCTCGCCGGCGTTCAATTTCAACCCCTCAAAACCGTGGTACTGAGCCGTGTTTTTTCGGATTGTTTAAAACCCCTCAAGCATGGGTGGGGGGAAAGTGATGGAATCAAGGTTCCATTGCATGAGGGATAGGGATGTACCTAAAATCACTTGAAGTGCTCAATTTCAAATCGTTCAAGGGCGAAGTGACCGTCCCCTTGGACCGTGGTTTTACGGCCATCACTGGGCCGAACGGGTCGGGGAAATCGAACTGCGGTGATGCGATTCAATTCGTCCTCGGTCCGAAATCGAACCGGGTGATTCGCGCCCAAAACTCGGCGGATTTGATCTTCAACGGCGGAAAGAACTCCAAGCCTGCACGAGAGTGTTCCGTCACCCTGGTCTTTGCCAACCCTGTGATGAGTAACGGCCGCCGTCGCTTGCCCCTCGATAAGGAGGAAATCCGCATGTCGAGAAGCATTCGCTTGACAGCGTCCAACAATCCGGTGACCACCTACAAACTCAACGGTGAAGACAGCACGCAGAAGGTGTTCCACCGTTTGCTCGGTGCGGCGAACGCTCGTCCCGATGGCTACAACATCGTGTTGCAAGGCGACGTCACGAGCCTGGCGAAAATGACCGCCAACGAACGTCGAAAGGTACTCGATAACGTCGCTGGCGTCACGTCCTACGATGATGAAATTCGCAAGGCGAACAAGCAGAAAGAGATGGTTGAGAGTTATCTTGACCGCATCGGCCTGTTGGAAAAGGAGCAACTCGAACGCTTGTCCACGCTGGCCAAGGAGCGCCATGTCGCTCAGAAAGCCAAGGAAGTCTCGGATGCCATCCAGGTCACCAACGCCATGTTGCTCCAATCCCGGTATGCGACGCTCAAGAACGAGTTGGCCTTTCACCAAGAAGAGCGACAAAAATACCTGGCGCAGAGCCAAGATTTGCTCGACGAGCACAAAGCAACGGAGAAAACGCTGCTGGAACTTGACGACAAAATCGCCGAACTCCAAAAGGAGATCAACCAGTTGACGGGCGGCGAAACCTCAGAACTCGGTCAAGCCATTCAGTCCCTCCAAGTGGCCATTGAACTCAACAACGATCGCCTCATTGAAGCGGCCAAAGAAGAAGAGGAAGAAGCGGTGGAGGTGGCTGCCCTCGATGAGCAGTTGCAGGAGGCCAACGAGGAACTTTCGGCGTTCAAGGCGAGCTTGGTCTCCGCCAACACGGCCCTCGCCGAAGCGCTTCGAGATCTCGAGGAGGCTCAGGCCGAAGAACAGCAGGTGCGAGCGGCGCTGGCTACGGCGGGTGAGCAAAACCAGCATCTCAGCGAAGCCCTGAGTTCAGCAGAAGCGCTCGTCGTGGACCACGAGGCACAACGCGCTGAAGCCCAATCCGACGTCGACCGACTCGCAGTGGAGGCCGACCTCGTGGGCCAACAGCTCGCCGATGCTCAACAGGAATCCGAGGAGATTCGCCTGGCGCTTGGTGAACTCGACATCCGGCTGCAAGAATTGGCCGAGGAAGCCCCAGAATACGACCGTGAAGCCCTCGCCCGCCAACTGGTCGAGGCCCAACGCGCCGAGGCTCAACTCGCCGAAGACCGAACGAGAATCGAAGTTCGATTGCGAGAGGCAGAGCGTGCGCTGAGCCTCGCCAAGGCCGAGATGGAACAGAAATCCGGCGCCAAGGGCTTGGCAGGCGGTGCCAGCGCCGTGCTCGCAGCACGGGACAATCAGGCCTTGCAGGGCATCATCGGTACGGTGGCCGAATTGTGCGCTCCAAAGGACAGCGCTCACGAAGTTGCCCTCGCCACCGCCATCGGTGCTGGCATGGCCTCGGTGGTTGTTGAAACCGACCAAGATGCTGCCAATGCCATCCGCTGGCTGGCTGAGAATCGGGCCGGTCGTGCAACCTTCCTTCCACTCAACAAATTGAGCAGCTCTCGGGCAGGTGGAAAAACCGTCATGACCGCCCGAAAGGACGGGGTTCTCGGGTTCGCTCACGAGATGCTGGATTACGACCCCCGCATCGATGTCGCCGTTCGCTTTGCATTGCGGAACACCTTGATCGTGGAAAACCTCAGCGTCGCCCGCCAGTACATGGGTGGCACCCGATTTGTCACGCTTCGAGGCGACGTCATTGAGTCGGGTGGAGCGATGGTCGGTGGGTCAAAGCGCAAAATGAGCATCTCGTTTGGCGGCCGCATCCAAGGTGCCTCCGAGGTTGAGAAGCACACAGCGGAGGTTGAGAAATTCCACCTCATGGAGCAAACCGTCAACGGAGCCTTGCGTGAGGCTCGTATGAACCAGCAAAGCATTCGAAACAAGATCAACGCCATGGTTGACGATTCCTACGCGACCGAGGTACGGGAGGTCAAGGCCGAGCAAAAGCAGGTCGGGCAAGCTCACAAGAAAGCCCAAGGCGTGGTCGACGGCCTCGAGGCGAAACTGGACGAATTGAGTCAGAGTGCTCAAGAAGCCCTTCGTGGTCTCGATGCAGCCGATCGCATTCTTGCGAATTCCAAGGACGCGTACGAAGCGGCCAAAGAGGCCCTTGAGGCCGCCAGTCCTGAACATCTCCGAGAGCGCATGCACGCCGTGGACTTGTTGCGCGTCAAGGCCAACGGGGCCAAAGACAAGGCCGAAGAGGTGTTGAGCAGCGGCACCAGCCATCAAGCGCTCCTTCAGCGACGGGTTGACGAAACCCAAGGACGGCTCAACACCCTCCAAGAGAACAAAGAAGCACGTCTCGTTCGAATCGACGAACTCGAAGCCACGCTGGCGACCGACCGAATCGCCCTCAAGGCGAAAAAGGACGAACAGGCGGTCTACCTCGAGGAAAACCAAGGGCTGGAGCAGGAACGTCAAGAGCTCACGGACCAGCGTGCCACCCTCCGTGTTCGAAACGAAGAACGCCTCAATCAAGCCCAGAATCACCGACGCTTGGCCGAAGAATTGTTGCGAACCATCAGCGACAAGGAGGCCGAGGTTCAACTCATGGCACAGGAGCTCATCGATGCGAACCTCTCGCTCAACGACCTTCCTGAGGGACTCAAAAACGTCGGCGAGTTGGAGCGGGATCTCCGCAACCTCCAGCGCCGCATGGAAGGCTTTGGCAACGTCAACATGATGGCGATTGAGCAGTACGATGAATGCCAAGCCCGTCTCGACCTGATGAAGGACGAATTCGCGACGCTGCAGGCTCGCCGCAAGCACCTCATCGAGGTCACCGAGCAGTTGGAAACGCAGCGAAAAGAGCGATTGATTGCCGTGCTGGTAAAGGTCAACGAGAATTTCAAAGTCTCCTACCACCAACTCTCGGACGGCGGTCGTGGAGAACTGTTCCTCGAGAATCCCGAAGAGCCGTTCAAGGGCGGTTTGGAACTCTGGGCACAACCACGTGGTAAGTCGTCCAAGGTCAGTCGCCAACAACTCTCTGGTGGAGAGCAGTCGATGGCTGCACTGGCGCTCATCTTCGCGATTCAAGATTACGATCCAAGTCCGTTTTACTACTTCGACGAGGTCGACCAAAACCTCGACGCCTACAATGCAGAGCGGATTGCCAAGATGTGCCGGGAACGCAGCAAGCGAGCTCAATTCATCATGGTCACTCTTCGCAAAGTTTCCCTCAAACTCGCCGACCACCACATCGGCATCACCCACGGAGGAGATGGATGCAGTCGCCGCATCCTCGACTTTGACCGTGAGCGAGCCATTGCGCTGGGTGAAGCGGCCCTCAAAGAGGCCCAGAAGGATGCCGACAAGAACGAGAGTCGCATCATGGATGCCGTGGCCGCCGCCCAGGACATGCCCGAGGTTCCCGACCCCCTCGCCGTACCTCGCAGCCTGGGTGGCTTGTTGAATCACATGCACGAGGAGGCCTCACCTTCCCCTGACGCCGAGGTATCCCTCGGTGGCTTGATGGAGCGCACGAGCGAATTGACCGAGGACATCAACGAACGGTCAGAGGTCGCTACGCAGGTGGCTGAAGCCGAACAACGTGAGGCTTCCGAGGCATCGGCCGAGGGCGAACCCTTGGTGGAATCGGACGAACAGTGAGGTGGAGTCGTGGCAGAAGAACAGAGCATGCTGGACCGATGGTTCCTCCAACAGGAGGTCATCGACCAACTTCTCGGTCAAGGTGAGGATCGAGAAGATGCTGAGCAGTTCGGCCAACGAATCGCTGCCATCGCTGCGACCGAGGAAGCCGAACACCAAAGCCTGCACGACCCGTTTGACCGCTCGGTTGCGCTGGTGCTCTCGTTGGTGCGTGAGGAAGCCTTCAATCCGTGGGACGTTGACCTCTCGGCCTTCCTGACGGTGTTTGCTCAACGCGTCAAGGACGGTGAAAACCTCGACCTGCCGGCCTGCGGCCGCCTGATTCGTCTGTCTTGGGAAGTGTTGCATCACCAATCCGCCGTTCTCTTTGAGAAAATCCAGCCCGTTGAGGAAGAGGTTTGGGACGACGACCATGGCTTTGGTTGGGAGAGCGAATACGACGATGAAGCCTTTTTCTTCACGCAATCCGTTCTTGACGGCAACGCCGATGACCTGCTGACCAACCTGTTCGACGAGCGGGTCCGCCGTGATGAAGGTCGGCCGGTGACGCTGGCGGAATTGTTGTCGGCGTTCAAGGATGCAGCGGACGATGCAGAAGCGCTCAAGCAGCGTGAAATCAATCGTCTTGAGCATGAACGGGAACTCAGTGAATACCTCCAAGACGTCGGTGGACGAATGCACAACGAAGACCTCGAAGGCGATATTGAACGATGCTGGACAGCGCTGAAAGCCACGTGTGAAGCCGCTGCCTCCCCCGTTGTACCGCTGGTTGATGTCATGGCCAGGCTCAAGCCGTTGCTCGTTTCCACCTTCGGTGCATCGCTCGAGGACCCTGAAAGCGAGGCGTTCGTCGCTTCGTTCATCGCTGGTTTGTTCCTCACTCATCGGCGAATGGCCAGCATCACTCAGGAAGGTGAGGCCGTGGCCAACATCATGATCGAGGACCTCTGGCCTGATTTGACGTCCTTTTCCGATGTTCTCGAAGCGGTTGAGGCCTTGATGGCTGAAGATGCGGTCGAGCTCGACGGGCAAACCACGGGTTCTGAACATCGAATGGAGGCCATCGCCGAACGTGCACGGCTGGCCGAGGAGCGCGAGGCACGACGGCAGGCCAAGTTGGAGGCCAAGGCTGCAAAGGAAGCCGAACACCAATTGGCGGATGCAACGGTTGAGGCTGAATCGGCGGAAGCCTTCGAAGAGCATGATTGGTTGGTGGAGTGAGGGAGAGACATGGCCGAATTACCGTTGGAATCCCTGATTGAAGCGACCCTGTTCAGTTCAGGGAAATCCATGTCCGTCGAGGAATTGTCCAAGGTCTTGGGCTACGATGAAGACGAGATGCTCGACTGCCTCGGTTCCCTGCAGGCCACCCTCAAGCGACGCAAAGGTGGCGCCCTTCAACTGGCGGAGGTCGGCGACCGTTGGGCCCTTGAGGTCAAGCCCGCCATTGCCTCGCATTTGCCTCGGGAGACGAAGACCGACATGCCGCCCAAGTTGCTCAAAGCGGCGGCGCTGATCGCCTACCATCAGCCCATGCCGCAATCTCGACTGGTGGAACTCCTCGGTCAGAAGGCCTACGATTACGTTCGAGAACTCGCACAACACGGCATGATCGATCGTCGAAAAGACGGCAATACTCGACGCTTGGCAACCACGCGTCGATTTTCAGAGGCCTTTGGATGCCCGCACACGGACCGAAAAAAGGTCAAGGCGTGGTTCAGGGAGCAGGTTCAGTCCAGCGGTCTGTTGGATGAATTGGGCGACAGCAAGGAAATTTTGAGGGAAGAATCCGATGAAGACGGGATGGTCCAGTCTTCACTCCCCGTCGTCGAGGAGGAGTGAGTTCACTCGCCTCTGAGCTCCTTGAGCCACGATTCAACCAAGGTTTGCGTGCGGTGTCCTTCATGGGCTTGGAGTCGAGCAGCCAACAGTTCCACCTCTTCGCCCTCTGCTCCAGCGCTCACGGCCATGTTCTTGGCGTGGAGTTTCATGTGACCGGCTTGGATGCCCTTGGTTGAAAGGGCACGAAGGGCGCCTAAATTCTGGGCCAAACCAGCGCACAGGATGATGCCAGCCAATTCTTGAGCCGTTTCGACACCCAGTATGGCGAGGTTGGCTTGAGCGGCGGGGTGGACTTTCGAGGCACCGCCGACGATACCAACGGCCATCGGGAGGTCCATGCTTCCGACCAGGTTGCCTTCGCTGTCCTGTGCCCAGTCCGACATGGACGTGTAGCGGCCGTCGGCCATGGTCGTCCAAGCATGGCAGCCCGCTTCAATCGCCCGCCAATCTTGACCGCAGGCGAGCGCTACGCTGCTGATGGCGTTCATCACGCCTTTGTTGTGCGTCGTGGCCCGAAACGGGTCCTCCACAGCAAAGGCGTGGGCCTCAAGAATGCCTTGGATGACGGCCAAGCCGTCCTCTCGTGTCCCGTCGGAGGCCATTTCCTCAGGGCTGAACACCGCTCGTACTCGAGCCAGCCGGTGGCCTGCAAGGTTGGAGAGGATGCGGAGGTGAGCACGACCGCCGGTCAATGCCTCCAAGCGAGGTGCTACGCGTTCTGCCATGGTGTTCACGGCATTGGCGCCCATAGCGTCCCTGCAATCGACCAGCAAGTGGACGATGAGCATCTCGCCCATGGGGGTCGGTAAACGCCTGATTTCGATGTTTTTGCAGCCTCCACCCATGGCGATCATCCGGGAGGGGATGTCGTTGCAGAACGCCATCAATTCGGCTTTGGCGCCCTCTATGTGAGCGGTTGCTTGCTCGATATCCTCGACGTCGAGAAGTTGAATTTGGCCGATCATCACGGGCGCATCGTTGTTGGTGGTGAATCCTCCGTGACTCAGGCAACGCTTGGCCATGTTTGAAGCGGCAGCGACCACGCTGGACTCC
Source organism: Candidatus Poseidonia sp. (assembly GCA_049627345.1). Lineage (GTDB taxonomy): Archaea > Thermoplasmatota > Poseidoniia > Poseidoniales > Poseidoniaceae > Poseidonia. Next base: position 90,008 of record JBMZXF010000001.1, read on the forward strand.
TCTAAGCAGAACGGAATGAGGTAATGGGAGCCATCAATGACGAAGTTTGTGGCAACGCCAACCGGGAGCGACATGGTGCCGATGACGTTCTCAATCATGCGATCGGCTGCGGTTTCATCCAATTCGCCATGGGCGGCCAAGGCGGCAACGTGAGCATCCGAGAGCTTGGCGGCTTCTGCCACCAAGGAGCGGCGTTCTTCAACGCTGAGTTTGTACAATCCCTTGACTCGACTGTTCTCAACCGGCATGTCGCTCCCGTTGGTGGGTAGGGCCTACGTTCCTTGAATCAATCGCTGAGTGGTCCTCGCTCAAACGCCTCTGCTAACGCGATTAACACATTTACTAACGCGTTAACCATGCGTTAATTGGGCGTTAATCCCACGAGTTTTTCCTCTCCGGTGGAACGATTAACATGTTCTAACGCTATCGCGGGGCTGCGTGCTCCGCTGAAACATCATATACTTGGAAGAGGTTGCTCGGCCATGGCTCGAGAGACCCATGCGTACGGCTTACCATGCTTGGAGGAAAACCCGTTTTCCATCCGTCCTCTCGAACCTGGCGAGTCGGGCAAACTGATCGGACGGGCCGACCTCTTCACTCGCCTCCAGAATTTCTTGCGCTTCCGCTCTGCTCGTCGCGTGATGCTTCTGGGTCCGTTGGGTTCAGGGCGGACGTCGCTCGTGAGTTGCTTGAAAACCTACGCTGCTGCCGTAGCGACCATCGACCACCTCCCTGCGCATTCCCCGGCGACGTCGCTGCTGAGCATGTGCTATCGTCAAATGATTGGGGGGGAGCCGCCGGTCAATCGAACCGAGCTGGTCACCGAACTGGTCAATGAGATGTATTCCTACAACGACAAATTGCCGATGATCGTCATTGACGTGCCGGCCAGCGATCTTTCGGTGTTGGAAGTCGCCCTCCGGGATGCACATTCATCCCTTGAGCGGCTCAACGCCTTGCTTGTGTTGGTTTGCGATGTAAAGGAGCGCCACCACCTTCCAAACGCCGTGGTTGACGGATTTGAATTGTTTCGACTTCCTCCATTCACGGCCAACGATGTGATGGCGCTGGTGCAACAACGTCTTGCCTCCGTCGGTGTTGTGGACAGTTCGTTCACCATGCAAGACGCTGCGGCCATTCTCGACGAGTGCGATGGGTATCCAGCGTCCGTCATCACCATCCTTCGCGATGCTGTGGACAGCATTCGCATGCGCCAGTCAAACGGAGCACTTGAGCCGTTCCTGGATACCTCGGCGAGGATTCAACCTCGGGATGAACCCGAACGCCTCCACCGCCTGATGGGCAACGATGAGGCGACGGCCAGGAGCCATGAAACGGCGACGTACGGTGCGTCGATGGACGACGATGGTTCTTCTGACATCACGGAGGGGCGGACGAGCGGTGAACCTCTCGTTGATGCAGAGGCTGGTACGGCCTCCTCTGCAGTGATTGATGCTTCCATGCCGTGGAATCAACGCCCACCGCTGTCCAGCGGCCCAGAGGCTGGTGTCCCGGACCATGTCCCTCCGGCGCTGGCGGGCTTTGAGTTGGACATGGACCGGTTGAAGGAAGAACAGGAAAAGGACGAACCGCTGCAAGCCAACCCGTTCAATCCTCCCATCATCGATGCAGACCAAGCACTGGGAGGTCGGGTGCCGGTTCACGGGATGTTCAAGGGGTTGGCGAACCGCAACAAGGACGCCAACACGGCCACGAAATCCGGAGAAGAGGAGGAAGAACCTCATTCGCAAGAACTCATTGCTCAATCCATGGAGTTTGAGTACTGGGTGGCTGAAGATCTTCTCCCTCCCACGCCGCCTGAGGACATCCCTGAGGAGGAATCAGCCATGCTCCTCCACGACGAAACCGGGATGTTGGATGAGGTTGATCTTGCGCCGTCAGCGGTTGGTTTCGATGAGCCTTCGGTCCACTCGATGATGCCTGCTGAGTCCGAGCCGCTGACGAATCAAGCGGTGCTGTCGGCGCTCGCTGAACTGTTAAGCACAGGCTCACCAACCTCCAAGGCTCACCATGAGGGTCTTCTGGCCTTCCTCCAAAGCCGAATTCGAGAGCAGACAGGGCCCAACGAGTCCTATGCCCTCAACAAACACCTTCTGGGTTCCTTGAGTGCGAATGAAAGCTACGTTGTGGCGCTGGCCCACGAGCGTGCCTACTCGCCCTCGGACGAGCACATGCTGGCGCACATGAACATTAAACGAGCTCGTCTTTCCCAAATCAGCAACCGTCTGCTCAAGCACGGTATTTTGCAGGCACGGCAGGTTGGGCGCTCACGCAAGTATTCGCTTACACAAGCGGCGAGGGCACAACTCACGGCATGGGGTGCCATCAGCGGAGGTGAGGCTCAGTGACGTGGAACATTGCATGGTCTTGGCAAGCCCCCGAGCGCGTGGCTACCATTGCAGCCGTGGAGGGCGGGGTGTTGGTGAGCTCAGGCCTTCAACTCGAAATGCTGGAAGCCGACGGGCGTCCCCGATGGTCCATCGACGTCCCGTTCAAGGTTCATGCCGCCAAAGCCACACAGGGTGCCGTAGGCCTCCTGGCCGCCCACGGCTTTTACCTGGTCAACACCAACGATGGTTCAATGGTGAACGAGGGCCGAAGCGCCCCGGGTGGTTTCAGTGATTTGGCTCCTCGACCAGGCGGAGGCTGGGCGCTTGCAGGTCGCCGGGGGGAGATTCACCTCTTCTCACAGCAGGGCCGTGGTATCCGCCGGGTTGACAGTGGCCCCGTCCGCCGGTTGGTGGGTTGGTTGGACCGAGAGCACCTGATCTGGCAGGATCCCGATGGCCACCTGTGGTGCGGACGATTGACGGGTGATGACCGCAAACGAAAGCTGGAGGACCGTTCGTGGAGTTGGTGTTCCACCCTTGCAGAGGGTCGACTGTTGTTGCAAAGCAGCGATGGTGGATTGTGGGAGGGCGTCCCTCATCCCTTTGGTTGGGACATGCTCAACCGGTTGGAATACGACAGTCTCGAGCCCATGGGCGCCGTACGAAGCGGCGATGGCTGGTGGGTGCTCGGCATTGAAGGTCATCTCATCTCCATGACCGAAGGACCAAGCCAAGATGAGGACGAGGTTCCACTCACCGAAGGCATGAACCTCGGCGACCTGCTGGTGCTGTGCACGCCCGACGCCATGGTCACGGCGACTCGAGAAGGACTTCTACGACGATGGACTGCTCCACATCTCGCCGATGCAGAGAGGGAAGGCCGCTACAAAGCCGCAGCACAAGCGGCCATGGCGCGAAATTGGGAGGAACGACGTCAGATGTTTGTGCGTGCCCAGGAAGCCGAAGATCTCGGAAAATTGTCCTTGGCCATTGAACTCTACGAAGCACTGGGCCGCACGGAAGATGCACGACGCTTGTTGAAGCGGCAAAAGGAGGGCGGCGAATGAGCGACGACTTGACCTCGCTCACGGTTGAGCGCGTTGAATCCTACCTTGACATCACGCGACGGGCACGTGCGAAAGCCACGCCGCTGGTGGAAGCTCCTTCCGAAGAGGAAGCCCATCTCGCCGTGATGCTTCGGATGGCTGACGACTATGCTTCCGACGCACAACATTTTCTCAAGACCGGCGACCTTGTTCGCGCCTTTGGTGCCATCAACTACGCACATGCCTGGATCGATGCCGGCGTGAAAATAGGTTGGCTTGACGGGCACGGGGACGACGTGTTGTTCACCTTGCCGTAATCGTTCTATAGCGATTCAACGAGGTGAAGGTGACTGTTCCCCCGGACCTCAATGACCGGTAGGTTGGCCTCGTAGAGCCGCCGTTTCAGGGCCGTGTCGACCGTGAGGGTGGCCCAGTTGTGCTCCAAGGCGCACGCCAAGAGAACATCATCGGTGTGGCCGTTTGGTTGCCCTTCCAACCGGTTGGCTCGGGACCGCAGCAGGCTTAGCAGCAGGGATTTCTTCTTTGGACGGCCGCGTTCAAGGCGTTCGAGTTCGGCCTCTACATGCGGCAGCAGCACCCACGAGCATGGACCAAGCAGGGCTTCGAGGTCGCGTTCAACGTTCAATCCTGCCTCCATGCAGGCCACCCATCCGCACGCATCGATGAGCACGTGCTGCATGGCTTCCGCCTCACACGATGGTGCCGTAGCCGATCAGGCGCCAGCGAGAGCCGATGCGACGTGAAAGTGAGATGCGTTGGCCTTTATCCGCACAAATGGGCAGACGCAAATCGAGGTCAGTCCTGCCTTTCTCCGCGTTTCGAGTCACACCCACCGAAGTGGCGGTGGCCACGTTGAGCATCAACATCTCGTTGTTGCGAAGCGGGTGAATCTTCTCGGGGGATTCACCGTCCCCAGCGACCATGTGCTGCATCAGGTTGACCTCAATGGACACGCTGTTGTGAACTTCGGGGAGGTCGCCCTTGCGAGCGACGACCTGGCCAGAAAGGTTGTCCGAGGTCGTGATGGAGGGGTCGAGGAAGGTGGCCATGCCGCAAAGGCCTCCTGCGTGCATGGTGTCGAGGTTCAATCCACCACCTTGCATGCTGCTGACCACCGCTTCAATGGGCTCCCAAATGGCCTTGTTGCCCTTCTCGATTTTTCGTCCGGGGCCGATGATGATCTCATCGCCTTCGGAGAACTCACCTTCCACGATGCTTCCGCCGATGACACCACCTCGAAGTTTGGTCGGGCGTGTACCAGGGCGGTTGATGTCAAAGGAACGAGCAACGTGCATGATGGATCGCTTGTCCTTGGACCGGTCGGGTGTTGGAATGGTGGCCTCAATGGCGTGGATGAGGATGTCGAGGTTCACATCGTGGTGCGCCGAAACGGGAATGATGGGTGCGTTCTCGGCGATGGTGCCTTTGAGGAAGGCTTTGATTTCAGCGTGAGATTCCATGGCTCGCTCCTTTGAGACCAGGTCGATCTTGTTCTGAACGATGACGATGTTCTCGATGCCGGCGATTTCCAGGGCCATGAGATGTTCTCGGGTTTGGGGTTGAGGGCAGGTTTCGTTGGCAGCCACCATCAACATGGCACCGTCCATGATGGAAGCCCCGGTGATCATGATGGCCATCAGTGTCTCGTGGCCGGGTGCATCAACGAAGGACACCACGCGCTCCAATTCACCCTCAACGTCATCGCCGCCATCCGGTCGCTTGCCCGTGGCGTAGTACTGGCCGCTGTCGTCTTTGTAGAACGCCGTGTCAGCGTAGCCGAGTTTGATCGAAATGCCTCGCTTTCGTTCTTCGGAATGGGTGTCGGTCCATACGCCGGACAGTGCTTGCGTCAGCGTGGTCTTCCCGTGGTCGACGTGACCGACCAGACCGATGTTGACCTCGGGTTGAGCGGGAAGCTTTCGTGCCATGCTTCCCCCTCCCTATGTCGTGCGATTGCCCTCTCGGGTTCACTCCGATGCTTCCTCGCCCTCAGCAGCGAGGATGGTGGCGAGTGGCTTCTTGCCGGCTTCGACCACTTTGAGGTTGATTTGACGGGTGTCTTGGGTGACCGTGTTGCCACGGAAGTTGCGTCGCTTTCGCAGGCCATCGGGCTTGTATCGGAATCGCTTCTGTTCCCCGCTCTTCTTCTTGTTGACGATGACTTCGCCCTTGTATCCCGTCGACTGGGTGACGAGGATGGATTGGCGGTTACCTCCTTCGAGGTCTCGGCGCATGGGGGTGCCGGTCTTGTCGGAACCACCCGTGATTTCGAGTTTGTAGCCGGACAACGTCTTGTCGCCTTCGCCAACAAACAGGCCGTCGACGACGTCGCCGATGCGCTTTCCGAGCATCTGGGCGTGGTTGTTGCCGGTGATTTTCAGAGCGTAGGACTTGCCGCCGTTCTTGGCGTCGGTGTCGTTGACGACTGCGATGAATTCTGCCATGGTAGCACCTCTCGGGATTTGTCCGACAAAAGACCCGTATTTAGCCCCATCGTCTGCCTCATCGCCGCCAAGGTCAGCGAAGTCGCTTCGGGAGGAGCAGTTCGAGACGGCTGGCGATGTCGGCCGGGAGGAAGTGCGGCATGCTCAGGTGCGTTGTTCGCCCCCGCCCCCCCGGCACGGTGGCCACGCGGGTGGCAATGATTCCCTCTTGCTCGATGAGTTTAGCGTATTTCCAGAGCGTGGTGTGGCTTTTCGGCTTCTGTTCGTACTCCTCGCAGACCACGGCGTAAAGCCGCTCAACATCGCCCATCGTCATGCTTTCCTCCGTCCGGAGGCGCCTGCACATGGCGAGCAGCACCAGCATGCCTTGCGGTGCGAGGTCATCCACCACTTCCAAGCGAGCGCTGGTGTCAAGGGCGACGTTGTCGTTCATGGCGTGGACGTCCTCCGCGCTGATGAGGCGTTCCGAGTGCTTGTCCTGGCGGAATTCGCATCGCTCAGCCGCAGCGCTCAGGTATTCGATCACACGGCGGGCATCACCGCTCGGTGCGGCTCGTTCGGCGAGCAGGCGAACGGTGGCTTCGGTGTACGTTCCCGGAACCAGCGCCAATTCAGCTCGCTGCAGGGCAATGGCTTCGAGGCCATCCACGCTGTAGGGTGGGATGCGAAGGTGATTGGACTGACCGAACTTGGAAATGACGGCGGTCTCGAGAACGTCGAGCACCTGCTCCTGGCTGATGAGCATCAGGGAAATCGTTCCCGTTCCCTCTTGGTCTTCATCGATGCGGAGCAACTGGTAGAGCAACTCATCCCCGGACCGACGCAGCATGTGGTCCACTTCGTCCAGCACCACGATGAGGTGGGTTGAGGTTCGGCGCAGCATCTTTCGCAGGCTGAGCAGCATTTCACCGAGCGAGAGGCCTCGGTCGGGATGCCCAGGGTCAAACTGGTGAAGAATGCGTTGCGCCACCCGCATGCTGGTGGAGGCGTTCCGGCAGTTGATGTGCGCCACCTTGAGTTCACGCTTTCCAGCGAGATGTCGCTGCAGGTCCCTGCAGAAGGTCTTGGCGAGCACCGTTTTTCCGCTGCCCACCGGCCCGGTGATCACCGCTCGTGCGGCCCCTTCGGGTGAGGCCACGTTGGAGAATTTTGACGCCAACTCACGCTGGATGTCCTCTCGGCCCACCAGTTCATCAGGGACGTAGTCAAAATCCAACATCTCTGGATGGGCGATGATGAGCCCAGCGCCGATGCGGTCAAGATAGTCCACCATATCAAGGGAATGCTGATGTCAACCGTTCTAAAAGATGTGGTCTCGAAACGGGCGCACCGCTCGCCTTTTCCACGCCGTAGCCCGGTGAATCAGGGGATTTCGTCGAACTGGTAGCCCGTCTCCCACTGCTTCTCACCCAAGGCCACTTCGAGTTCGAAGGGCGTGATGAGCGGTTTGCGGTACTTGACGGCATCATCGATGGCGATGCGGGGGCAAGCGGTGTTGACAAAGGCGTCAACGGGGTAGAAGTCGATGAGTTCGGGTCCCACGTGTTCGAGCGCCAGCAGGTAGCCTTTCTTGCCGTGCTTCGCCAGCATCCGCTTCATTCGGAGTGCAAGGGTGCGGCGCATTTGACCTGGTTTTTCTCCGATGAGGATGCCAAAGGAGTTGGCGTCCTGAACGCTCATGATGAGGCCGAAGCGCTGACGAAGGATGCGTTCAATGCGTTGGAGCGACATCTCCTCCGCATCACCGGTGTAGGGGTCGAGCATGGCCAACGGTTTACCGGTGTGGAGCACGAGGCCGATGGGGTGGAAATCCCCGCTTCCGAGGAAGAGGTAGTGGCCGATGGATGGGTCGTCTCCGGAGTAATTGCAACCCAAGACCTGACCGGGGAAGGAAAGGCGAGCACCGCCGATGGGAATGGTGACATCAAAGCCGGCCTTCTCCAAACGGTCGTGGAATTCGGGCAGCAGGTGAAGGTGCTGAATGGAACCGACAAGGCCAAGTTTGGTGTCGGTGAGCGGCGCCATTCGGCCCACGGCGTCCATGAACTTCTCCTGTGCTTCTTCCTCCGTCAAGTCGGTGGTTTGGCTTTGGTCGGCCAGACGTGCTTGAGCCATGGTGCGGTGCTGTTCAAGCCAGGGAAGGACGGGGCTGAGTTCGGGGTCGCCGTCGTAGGTGACGTTGATGAATTGCGTGGGCATACCGGAATCGATGTTCATCTGAGAATGACCCATGTGAGCGACCAATTCCACGCCCATGAGCTGCATCTTGTCGTGCACGAGGTCGCACGCACCGTAGCAAGGGTCAGCGGCCAAGACGACTTGGGCGCTGGTTTCTGTTTCGATGGTGTCCATCATTTCGAGGGCCTGCATTTTGAGACCTTCAGGCACCTGAAGGGCAATCAGACGGTTGTCGTTGGCGCGAATGCGCTCCATCAACTCATCCAGTTCGAAGTCGTGGCGGTCAAGGTCCATGTTTCCCCTCACCTCAACGGCGGCGCCTCTCCCTCATGAAGCCACCCATTGGACGGATGCGTCCCGGGTGGTTGGTGTTTTCATTGATCGTCAAGGAGCACCACTTGGTCGCCGTCCATCTCCAGGCGAACCAAGGACTGGATGCGAATGTCGGGGTAGAGCCCTTGCAGGCGACGCAACCCGCCATCTTTCTCCACCACGGCGATGATTTCGGTTACCTCGGCCCCCGCTCTTCGGACGCCTTCAATCACGGCCTCGAGGGTGCCACCGGTTGAGAGCACGTCATCGAGAATGGCCACTCGTTCGCCCTGCTGCAGGTCGTTGAGGTACATGGCGCCCTTGGAGTAGCCCGTAGACTGGTCGATTTCCACTTCACCATCAAGTCCGTAGGAACGCTTTCGAGCGATGACAAGCGGAATGCCCGTGGCCATGGACAACGGAGCCGTCAGGGGCAGGCCCATGGCTTCAATCCCGAGCAGGATGTCCACGCCGGACCAATCGACGCGGCCAACAACGAGTTCGGTGATGGCCGTCAACACCTCGGGGTTCATCCTGGGGACGCCGTCGGTGACGGGATGGATAAAGTACGGATAATCGCCTTTCCAGATGACCGGTGCTGCTTGGAGGCTGGCACGGAGTTGTTCCATGGCGTCAGGCATGGAATTCCGTAGGGGTGTGAGTTCATCATCCTTCGGGAGGAGGATACCACGCAACAGCCGCTCGCTCAAAGTTCGGCGAGGTATTCGACGTATTCGTCGTGTTCCATGAGGTTCTCGAGGAGCTGCTTGTCGTCGGGGTTGAGTTGCAACTCGTGAGGTTCGAGGAGAATGATCCAACCGTCGTTGTAGGCGGAATCGTTGACCAGGTCAGGGTTGATCTCCACTTCGCCGTTCACGTCGGAAATCACGCCAGAGAACGGCGAGGTCAACGAGATCTTCTCGTCGGCGGTCCAAAGCGAGAACAGGCTGCCGCCCTCGTCGATTTCGGTTTCTGCTTGCGGCAATATCACGCGTAGCACGTCGCCAATTTCAACACGGAGAAATTCACTCACGCCAATCATGAGCTTCTGGTCTTTCTGCTGGAACCAAAGGTGGTCCATCGAGTATTTTCGGTCTTGAGCAATCACAAATTCAATGATGTCGTCATCCATCGTCGCTGCCTCATCCCGCGGCTTTCACGGGTGGTATATGAACACTAAGGAAAAAAATGTAATTTTTCCGAATCAAACGGGTTAAGAGACTCCTCATGTTGGGAGATTTGGTGAGCGCATGAACTTCGGTGAAACCGACGAACAACAGATGATTCGAGAATTGGTGAGAGACTTCGCTGAAACGGTGCTTGCGCCTACGGTGGAACATCGAGACCAGAACCAAATTCCGCCTTCCGAAGAATGGCAGGCCTTCCTCGAATACGGTCTTCACGGCATCACGATTCCCGAAGCCTACGGTGGTTCGCCCATCGATGACGTGTCCGAGGCGATCATCATCGAAGAGTTGGCGCGGGTCGACCCGTCCTTTGCCGTCATGTACTGTGTCCACGTTGGTCTGTGTTCCATGACCATTGCACTTCACGGTGATGAACATCAGAAGTCAACCTTCCTCCCCCGCCTTGCAGCAGGCGAAGTAGGCGCCTACTCACTTTCGGAGGCCGGTGCCGGAACCGACGCTGCTGCCATGTCCTGCAAAGCCAAACTCTCCGACGACGGTACGCATTACATCCTCAACGGCGAAAAGATGTGGGTCACCAACGGCGCACAAGCGCAAATCATCGTTCTGTTCGCCAAAGACGTTGACCACCCCGACTACGGGACAAAGAAGCACGGCGGCACCACGGCGTTCATCGTTGATGCTGCTTACGAAGGGTTCTCCGTCGGAAAGAAGGAGGACAAGTTGGGTATTCGCTCGTCGGACACGTGCACGCTCGTGCTTAACAACTGCAAAGTGCCGATTGAAAACGCCATCAAAGGCGTCGGCAACGGGTTCCCCATCGCCATGAACGCCCTCGACAACAGCCGCATTGGCATCGCCGCGCAGGCGTTGGGCATCGCTCAGGGCGCGTACGAGTCGGCGCTCCAGTACGCCCACGAGCGCGAGGCCTTCGGCAAGCCCATCGCTTACCATCAGATGATCATGGCCTACCTCGCCGACATGGCGACGCAAATCGAGGCTGCTCGTCTGCTGGTGTACAAGGCGGCTTGGACCAAGGAACAACACTACCACGCCGATGGTCCACGGCACTCCAAGGAGGCCAGCATGGCCAAGTTGTTCGCTGGCGACACCGCCATGTGGGTGTCGGAACGAGCCATTCAGGTGCTTGGCGGCTACGGCTACACCAAGGAATTCCCCGTTGAGCGCTTCTTCCGTGATGCAAAGATCACGCAGATTTACGAGGGCACACAAGAGGTGCAGCGCATCGTGATCGCTCGTGCGTTGAAGTGATCACGCTTCTAAACAAATCAACTGCTTGAGGGCGACGTCCCAGTCGTGAGGCTTGACAACCACGTCGTAACTTTGGCCAACCGTCGGTGGGTTTTCTGTTGGCTTGAGCATCATGCGGAACGTGGTGCCCTCTCCCGTCGTGCAGTGGGCCGTGAAACCGTTTCGGTACTCGCCAACCCCGAGCAGCGTGCGAGAAATGGATTGAACGATGGCGGAGACACCGTAGGTTGCCGATTCCCCGATGACCGTTTGGGCCTCACTGCGCAACTTCATGGATTCAAGATGAGCCACGAAGGATTCGAAGCCGTCCGCGACAGGTTCCGAGGGGGTTTCATGCACCTCAACCTGTGCGGGCGCCTCCTCGAGCTGCTCAACCACCGGTTCCACCGGCGCTGGCAACACGGTGAACGCGTGCGTATCGAGGCGAGCGCCAAGATGACGAAGTTCTGCGGTGTAGTTGCCCGCTTCATCCAGTTCGATGACGAATTCATCGAAATCGGGTCGGTCCATGTCGACGTTGGGTGTGAGTGAGGCGTGGATTTCCTGCCTTGTGGCGTTGTCAAACACGGAGAATTCGTAGGCCACAACTTCAACGTTGAACGACACCGAAACGGAGATCTGTTGACCTGTTTCGTAGGTGTCTTCGAGGATACCGATGGCACCGGTAACCTCCACCTTTTCCTCGAACAATTCATCAGGGAACTCCATGCCACTGGCGGCCAAAAACGCCATCCAGTCCCGAATCGGAATGCCGTCGTTGAGGTTGGCGTTGACGAAGGAAAAGACCAGTTCAACCACCCATTCCGGCGGGCGCTCTCCGGTCATTTTTCCGAGCAGCGTAGCGAATTCGTCGCCCGAGATGAAACCGTCCTTGTTGGTGTCGAGTTCCTCGGTAAGTTTCACCGGCGACATAGAAGAGTCGGCCAACCATTTCTTGAAATTGTTGTTGAGCAGACCTGCCATGGTGTTGTTGCGAGTGATGCCTTCGACCCGTCGGTTGATGGCGGCTGCTCGCTGCATGAAGTTCTCTTTGTCGCGGAATTCCACGGTCGCCATGGAACGCCGATACCCTCAGCGCACATGAAATTGATGCCGACCATCAAGGGAACGAGGGGGTTGGCCAGTCTTCTGCAGCACCGTGTTCGTAGGGCGTACGAATAAGAAGGGCTTCCATGCCTTCAATGGTGGTCACCTCCTCCTCGATTTGGCGTCGATGCAACCATTGCTTCAACCGTCCCAAGCGCATCCCTTGGCCAATGTTCGTGCGCGCCATGAGCCAGTGCCCGTCCACCAAACAGGGCACGGGTTCGCTCCTTGGTCCCACGGCACGCCAGCGCTTTTTGACCTCAGCAACGGTGGCGGTTTCTGGTCGCAGCCCAGTGTGCACTCGAATCACGTGTTCTGACAAACATTCCAGGGTCAGCAGGTGTGCTTCTGCCTGGGTCGTGAGGGCATGGCTGAATACACGGAGGGCTGCCGTATCGCTCGTGGGCAGGTGGCCCAGGACTTCATGGAAGGCGGCCGTGGAACGCTGAAGTTCGTTGGAGGCCCGCAGGCTTTTCAGCTGCTGAACCGCTTCTTTCGTTGGGTGTTCAACCATCATCAAAGCGAGGCGCTGGTGAAGATGAAGCCGTTGAAGTCGGTCATCGTCCAACACGTTGAGCAGAGCGGTGTTCATCACGATGAGTTGCTCAAAGACATGACGCAGGACGCCCCCGTCCTGCATGGCCTCGAGAACAGCTCCTGGCTTTGGTCCGGCAAGGATCTTCTTGACTTCCATCCACCGTCGTTCGATCGCCACCATGCCCAGGCGGGTGGCGTGGCGAGCGATGGCCTGCTCAAGTTCAGCGTCCATGGCCCACAGAGGGCCGCTGTCCCGCCGCCTAAACCGGTAGGCTCGGAGGATTCGGAGTGCATCTTCCTCGCAGCGTTGACCGGCATCGCCGACCGCTCGGACCAGGCGCCGTTGGAGGTCAGCCACTCCGTTGTACGGGTCGTACAGTCGGCGTCGAGCGACATCGACGGCCATGCTGTTGAAGGTGAAGTCCCTTCGGCTCAAATCCTCCTTCAACGAACGGCCCCAATTGACGACATCAGGGCGTCGTCCGTCCCGGTAGAGCGATTCGGTGCGGAGGGTGGTCACTTCGTAATGCTGACCTTGTCCCTTCACCGTGATGGTGCCAAAATCGATGCCCGTGGGAATGGCTTGCTCGCCGAAGAGTTCCATCATGCGGTCAGGCGTGCAGGTGGTGCACACGTCAATGTCCGGGGCCGCCTCGCCAAGCCATGCATCACGAACGCAACCGCCGACCAGCCATGCGCCTTCGCCTGCCTCGGCAAGGGTTTGCAGCAGGCGCAGTAAATCATCCGGGAGGCTCGCCAACCATCGTGCGACGGGAGGTGGGCAAGGTGCGCCATCCATGTCGGCCTCGAGGCCTTCCTGAAGAGCGTCGGTCCCTTCCATGCGTTCACCCTTGGTGGTTGTGGCGCACGGGGCATGAAAAAGCATTATGTGAATCGGCGGCGAGACAACGGCATGTCGTGGGCAGAAGACGATGTTCAATTGGTCCCTGTCTCGTGGCTCAAAGTCCACGAGGAAATCAAGCCAAAGAACCGAGATAAACTGCTTGAGATGACCAAAAAGTGGGGTGGCTACACCAAACCACTCATCGTCGACAAGCGTACCGGGGCCATTTTGGACGGTCATCATCGCCATTCCATCGCCGTGCTGTTGGGGTTGAAGCGAGTGCCTGCTGTTTGCGTGGACTACCTTCAAGACGATTCCATCCAACTCGGCGTCTGGCCGGCCTGTGGCCGGGATTCACTCACGAAGGCAGAGGTGATTGCCATGTCACTCTCCGATGAAGTGTTTCCTCCAAAGACGAGCCGTCACACGCTTCCTGATGAGACGCCACCAATTTTCGTGCCGCTCGAAACCTTGGCGGTGCTTCCCCCGCTTACGGGTCCTGACGCGTCTTGATCCAGTCCCGCCAGCGTCCGTTGCCCTTTCCCTTCAGGGAAACACCGTGCTGCGGTGAGGCTGGCAGTGTTAGGTTCACCGTGCTCAAAATGCCTTCATGGACCACATCGATGGTGAGTTCATCGGCGGTTCGCCCCGAAATCAGTTTCTTGAGGTGAGCGACGGACTTGATGCGCACGCCGTCGATGGCGAGCAGTTCGTCGCCGACCTGGGTCAGTTCTCGAAGGGGTGAGCCAGCGTGGTAAGTGGTGATGACAACCCGGCCGGCGACCTCTTTGAGTCCGACACCCAGCCATCCCTTTCCTTCCTTGTCGGAGGTGTGGGGCACCAGCTTCAATCTGAACGCGGAGAGGGCGCGCTGGAGGTTGGGGTGGTTTCGATGCTGGACCAAACGGTCGAGGTAAGGGCCCATGTTCTCACCGCCAGGACACGACTTGAGTGTCGTTCGAATGTCGTTGTACTCGACGCCCAGTTCTTCGGATTCAGGCGAATCGATGGCGTAGCGACGAACCAGTTCCGCCATGAGGTCGCAGGCACCGAAGGCGTGGTTGTTTCGCCGTCGCAACTCAACGTCCAAGCAGAGCAGGGCCAGTTCCCCTTCAAGGTAGTAGGAAATTTGGTTCTCTCTCGTGTAGGGTCCGCTTCTATAGAGGTGAATCCATGCATCATGGCTTGACTCTGCAAGGGATTCTCGAAGCATGCCGTTGTTGGCGGTGTGTCGCTTCATCTTTCGCTCAAAATCCAATCGCCAGTCTTCTTCACTCCATGCACCCGAGCGAACACACATCATGTCGCCCAGCCAGGACGTGGCGCCCTCAAACCACCACAGGAGATCGGTGTGCGTCTCCGACTGCAAGTCGTAGTCAAGGAAGGATTTGGGGCGAAGGCGTTTGACGTTCCACTGATGGAGGTACTCATGCGAAAACAAACTCACGAGGTCCCTGTACTCGTCGGCGTGGTCCGGGAACAAGCAGGAACGTGGCATCATCGAGGTCTGAGAATTCATGTGCTCAAGTCCGCCTCTGCCGGTGTCGGTCAGGTGGAGCACCGTGGTGTAATCCGGCCAATCAGGCACCCCGAACAGGGCGTAATGTTCCTTGGCAATGCGTTCCATGTCGTCGATGAAGGCATGGAGGCGGGTGCTGTCGGGCTGATGCCCACCGCTGTCCCACCATTTCAGATGATGAGGGCGCCCGGAGATGTTGTGCGTGATGGTGGGGTTCGGGTTGACTTCGATGATGCTATCGAGCACCATGTCCCTGCCGTCGGTGGAGAAATGCCACCGCTTGCTGGCATCGTTCAGGTCTTCGCTTGAATCAAGGTGGAGTTGCGTCGCCGGGGTCCATGCCGATGGCGCCGTGATGTCCACGCCGTGCTTCAATTCCAAACGCTTGGTATCGATGCCGCGTTCGGGCCAAAACCAGGTGAAGGGCGGCATCAGGTGCAAGTGGGTCGTGTCGAGGTGATTGGACCGAACGCTCAGTTCCTTGGCGAGCAGTGTGTAGCTGAGGCGGACGGTCTTGGAACTTTTTCGGAGGCGGACCGAGATGCCGTCCACGCCGACGCGCTTCCACGTCAATTCCGTGCCGGCGTCATCGGTGGCAGAAAAATCAAACATGTGCTGAATCGGTTCTCGCAAGAAGTACGAACCCGGGACCCAACGAGGGAACCTCAGGACCAGTTGCAGTGAGGTGAAAGGCCCCTCAATGGTCAATCCTGCACCCAGGTGGTGTTGACGGCCGTTGGTCGCATCGGCGTGAAAGCGGATACCGGAGGCTGGCAGGCTCATGCTCCAAGTTCAGTTGCGGCGGTTGATAGGTTCTCGCACGCCACCTTGAGGAGTTCATCTTCGGTGGTTTGGGCGAGTTCGTTGACTCGCTGAATCACACTCTGTTCGTTGGCTCGACCGATGAGCCGTTCGAGGAGTTTGCACCGCTCGATAACATGGAGGCGTTCGTCGTTGACGAGTTGCCACCGAAGCTCGTCCTCCGAGGCATCTTGCCGGATCACCCAACGCGCCACTGGCTCGAGCAAACCGCCGTCGAGAAGATGTTGAACCAGCGGTTGGGAGCTGTCTGAAACATGTGCACGCAGATGATCGCCGAGGGCCTTCATGTCCTTTGCTTTGATGTGTTGGGTGAGTTGCTTGAGCTGCGATGCCTCGTGTTCGGCCGCCCACACGAGGATGTCCACAGTGTGGTGCCCGGCTTCCAAAAACGGAACCAAATCGTCCATCTTCACGTCCACGCTTCGCTTGAGGGCGCTGTTCAAGGCCGCCACACGCACGGCCTCGTGCGGGTCTGTCAAACCGCTGCGCAAGCTCGCTTCGGGCAGCAGGGCGTGGCTCATGCCGGTGGCCCGAATTGAATCGCTGTTGTGTTGTGCGAGGCGTTGTGCAACATCGTCGTCCTCCACGAGAAGCAACGCTCTTGCCGCTTTGCGCTGCACGACGGTGTCATCGTCATCAAGAGCATTCAACGCCAACGGAACGCCTTGCTGGCCAAGGGGTGCAAGCAGGTTGGCGCCGGCCCTGCGAACGTCCAAATTGCGATGGTTGAGCAGGGTTTCAATGGCTTCGCTGCCGGACAGCAATCCCCATGTTCGGTAGGCATCCAGGGCCTTTGAGACGAACCAGGTGTCGTCGTCATCAAGCAGTGGCTTGAACGCCTGCAGCACGGAAGGGTCGTCGTGTTCAAACAAGGTTCGAACCGCTCGGCGTCGGGTGCGAATGTCTCGGTGCTTCAACCGAGCCATGGCTTTCCCGATGTCGTTCGCCATGCTCGTGGGAAGCGCCGCTCCCTCATAGCCTGTTGCGTTGTCCTCAGCGCATTTCGAGCCAGGCAAAGAACAGGATGATGGGAAGGAGGTAGAACAAGCGACGATGCATGCGATGCGTGGCTTCCATGTGCTCGATCACCGACGGAGGAAGCACTTCAACGGACGAGGAGGTTCGGCGACGGCGGTTGAGCATGACGTGTTCTTCGATGTAGGCCAGCACCGTGCCACGAAGTTCGGGATCCCTGCTTCGTGCTTCACCCCGGCCGACGATGTAGCGAATGGGATGTTCCTCCGCCAATTCAAGGGTTGCAGCCACGATGGTCAAGGGTTGAGTTGAGTTGTGCAGGTCAATCCGAACCGTACGCCCGTCGCTTCGTACGTGGCTGAGCACGCGCCATTTCCCTTGACCTTCATTGAAGGGCTGGAGCCGAGTTCGGATTTCATCGATGGGGTCCACGTTGGAGACGTTGGGTGCCCTTCGGAAGCCCAAGAACGGCCCCAAAAGAAGTCCACAAGCCACCGGTGTGATGCACATCAGTTGAACGAGTCTCACCAAAGCATCGGGGTCGGTTAACGCCGAAACAACGGCGAGCGAGAAACCAAGGAAGAGGCCGATGAACCCACCTGCTTGGACGCCGGTGACCAGGCCGATGCGGGGGCGCTCGGTCTCGGCCATGATGGCGCATGAGGCGTGTGGCCATTGAAGGCTTGGTTGATGAAGAAACAATGAAGTGATTCTGCCGGGCTTAGAGTTGCATGGAGCGCAACGGTTTGCCCGACCGGATGCGTGAAGCCAAGATTGGACGGTGGGTCCTCGGCGTGTGTGGGTTCTTGCTGGTCTCGTTTTTCCTCGCCCCCCTGACCCTTGAGGAGGGTTCGGTCGGGCCGCTTCAGGGGCGGGCCAACGCCATCGATTACTACAGCGAGGACGGCTTCGGATCACATGGCAACCAAGTCGCCGAAGAGGGGTCTGCTGACGGCCAATGCTGCCCCGCCTTTGCATGGTCGGAGGTCAATTTCTACGCCGCCATCGTCTACGGTTTTGGCGATGTGAACTGCCATCAAAAATCAGAGCGCTCGTGGGAAGTCAACAATAACCAACTTCCTGTCTGCACCCGTGATGTTGGTATCTTTGCTGGTCTCTTCATTGGCGGCGTCGTGTTCTCTCGCCGCGGTTGGAATCGATGGACGGTTCGTGACACCTGTCTCTCCCTGCTGCCTGAATCCATGCTCCACGGCGTGTATGAAAAAAATCAGCGCACGATGCTGTGGTTGGCATGTGGCATGCTGCTTTGCGTTCCGCTGATCGCAGACGGCTTCCTTCAACTCCTCACCTCGTACGAATCAACCAACTTCAAGCGGGTGTTGACCGGGATTCCCTTTGGCTTTGGCCTCGGAATCCTCCTGTGCTCCATGTTTGCCGCTCGGGCCGAGGCGTTCTTCGGAGCGGGTCAGGTGCTTCTTCCCGGTGAGGCAAGGTTCACCCTTGCAAGCAACGGGCGTCAGGAATCCGAGTGATTTGGCGGCTGCATCGACCACCAGACGGTCAGTTCAGCGGCGTTGGTCGGCAGCGGGCAGCCTTCGTGGCCGCTGGTCAAGATTTGCAGGCGTTCGTGCACGTCGGCGACGGCTTTTTGCAAACTCGACGACAGTGATTTGCCTTCTTCCACTGCAAACACCTCATGCAGGGCTTGGGTCCATTCGGCGTCGGGGTTGGCCCGCCGCCAAGAGGCGAGTTGCGTTCTCAACGGCCACATGGCCAGGGTCAGTCGGGCGAAGCCAAGTCGTTCCTCTCGAAGTTTGAACAGTTGAGCGTCGCTGAACGGGGTGTGGTTCTGTTGTTTGTGAACCCAATGCTCTGCCAACAGCCACTTGATGAGGCGTTGCGTGTGACGCTGCGTCACCATGCGCACAGGACCGAGCGCAGCGTGGAGGCGAGGGACTTCGCTTGAACCTACCATCAGCGAGAGCGTGCCCAAGATGGACCAGCAGGAATGGGCGAGGGGTGAAGCTGGCACGTCGTGTTCCTGTGCGGAAGCCGTCGGCCAGTTGTCCTCGGCCTCTTTCATCCAATACGCCGGTGATTTCCCACCCAACCAGCCCACGTGAATCGCCGTTCGTTCCTGCGGTGCTCCCGGTAACCGTCGTTGTTTCTTGACGTCGTGGACCAAGGTGTTGAGCAGTGTGCGGTCAACTGCGTCGCGGTCCACGTTCAGCGGGAGCGGCTTTTTGTTGAAGAAACGACGAAGTTCTCGTCGGAGTTTGGTCTTCAATTCGTCCAGTCCACCTTCGTTCATGATGGGGCCAACAACGCAGCACTGGTTGAAGGGTGAGGGCACCTCGCCGAGTTCACCGAACAAGGCATGAAACCCTTGGCGAATGGTCGTTTGAATTTCTTGAGTCTCGAAATACTCCTGCTTTTGACTCGTCATGCGGAGCGTTCCCGACTTGATTCGCTTCATGGCCTTCTCAGGGTCGCAATCAATCCAAAACACGAGGTCTGGAATCATGGCGGCAGCGTTCATGCCAGCGACCTTTTCGAGTCCGAGGTCGCCCACTACGCCCTGGTAGATGAGGGACGAGTGGATGTTTCTGTCAGAGATGACGACGCATCCTCGAGCCAGGTGGGGTCGTATGAAGGTGTGGGAATGGTCAAGACGGTCGGCGGCGAACAAACCCGCTTCCTCGAGGGGTGTTTTGTTGCCGAGTTTCACAGATTGAAGGGCCAATTTCCCTAACTCACTGTGGCGACGAGGCTCGTGGGTCATCACCACATCCGGGAACGGAAACTCGCTGAGGAGTTCACCGAGGATACGAGCAGCCTCGCCCTTGCCGGACCCGTCGCCTCCCTCGACCGAGATCAAGTACATGCTCAGTCCTCACGCTGGTCTTCAAAGTCAATTTTTGCAAACAGGTTCACGATCATGCCAAACAAGATCAATGTCGGTCCAACGATGATCAGACCGCGGCTGAAAAGGGCGCCTGCTGCCAAGTACTGGCTTCGTCGGTAGTGTTTGCCACGACGGATTTCGACCGCTGATTGGATGCCGAGCAACGCTGTGCCGATCGTGAGCACGCCGATGGCGGTCGAGAGTCCGACGGCGTTTTCAAGGGTCCAGCCCGAGATGGACTGCTGGTCGTTCTCTTCCCTGACGGGGGTGGCGTTCCCCGGTTTCATCGTGACAGGGTCCAAGCCGACGTTGTCGGGGACGAAGGTCCGCTCCACCGTGACGTAGCCTTCCTTTGAGAAGACGATGATGTGGACCTCTTGTGCGACGTTTTTCATGGAGAAGTAGCCAAAACCATCGGTCACGGTGGATTGCAATTCTGCCCGAGATTCGGCTTCAAGGAGCACCACGGAGACGTTCTCAACGCCGTTTCCGTCGACGTCCTCGAGGGCCGTGCCGGAGATGTCAACGGATTCTTGTTCTGCGAAGAGGGACGTGTTGAGCAGTTCGGTGGGGTTCCCTTGAAGGATGAGCGCACCGCTGACCATCCCGAGGATGCTGCCGACAAGGATGAGCACAGCCGCCAAGTTTCTCCATCGGTCCGCATCGAGGTCCATGAGTTCGTACCACTCATCGTCTTCTTGTTGACGCGTTGATTCAGGAGCGGGGAGTTCTTGGGTGCTGACCACCAATTCCTCTTCGATGATGCCGCCACTCAGCGCTGCCTCTTTCTTGGCCTTGACACGGGCACGAAGGGCTTCCATCCTCGCTTCGCGGTCGTCGGACATGCTACCCCTCCCGTTGCCCCGAGGGCGTGCGCGGATAATACCTCTTTGTTGGATGACCGCGTGTTCAATTAGCGTTTTCCTCTGACTTCAACCACCACGAGCAAGCCAAGAATGCTGACAAGTCCAACTGAAGCCATGACTGCGAGGCCGGTGTTTTGATTGGGGTAGGCTTCAGATTCGCCCTCTTCTGGCTGTTCAACGGAGGACGTGTCCTCCTCGCCCGTGGTGTCCGATGAAGGGTTGATGTTGACGAAGGCATCGGTGCGCAATCCCAGTTCGACAAGCCGGCCCACCTTGGCCAGCGATTGAGCGCTGACCTTGTCGGGGGTGTCCTCCATCGTGTGCCAGTACGAACCGAAGGTGTAGGGCTTGGGCACGCCGAAGGAGGTGTCCATGAGGTCGATGGCAGGGATGCCGAGGTTGTGGGCATGGACGTGATCGTCCAGCACGTACACGGTGGTCTCGTATTGAAGAACATCCAAGCCGGCCTCACCGTTGCACGAAGTGGTGCCGTTCACCAGCCCCAACGAGGTGCCGAGTTCCACCACCCTCGATTTGAGCGTGGCGTTGCCGGGCGCAATGTCGTGGAGTTGCAAGTCAGCGTCGCCGACCATGTCCAGCAACACAAAGGCGTGGGTGGTGTTGATTTCGTCTCCCGTGAGGTTTTCCGCCCAGGCCTCTGCGCCCAGCGTGTACTTGGGCTGCTGGTCCTCTGCGTCGTTGAAGAACAACACCACATCGTAATCCAGGTTCATGTGGGGAATGTGACGAGCGAGTTCCAACAGCACCGCCACTCCACTCGCTGCATCGTTCGCACCAGGAACCGGGAGGGATTGGTTGCTTTCATTTTCGTCTTGGTCCGCCACATTGCGAGAATCGTAGTGGGCTGAGAGCACGAGTTGGCCGTTGCTGGTTGAGTCCGAGGGCCAGCGCGCAAAGAGGTTCGTGAGTTCCATGCCGTACCGTTCGTGCGTCTTGTTGCTCACCTCGTAACCCAGCGACTCAAGGTCGGCCGTGATGGTGGCTCGAAATTCAGCCGAGGCATTTGAACCCGGGATGCGGGGGCCCAGCCCCACCTGCCAGGAAATCGACGCATTGGCATGGGTCCCGTTAAACTGCAATTCGTCAATGGTGGAGCACACCACGGAGGGTTCAAGCTCCTCAAATGAGGCGTGCGAAACCGGAGCGGATGAGGCCAGAACCATGCTGGCGAGAACAGCCAACATGAGGCCACGCGGTGCGGTTGGAACACGCACCTGTGCATGACGCATGATGACGCCTCGACCACGGACTCTTAAATACCTCCTTTCTTCTCGCAAAATAGGGAATCCGTACCACGATTCTCCTCGGTGTTTGACATGTCGGAACGGCGCTCCAGTCCAGCCTTTGCCTTCGTCCTCCTGATGCTCGTGTCCAGCACGGCGCCTTTGCTGATGAGTGTGGCTGCGGAAAGTGGCGAGGATGGGACTTCTACCAACGCCTACAATGCGGGTGGCGTGATCATCGGGGATCTGGATGAATTCGACCCCAGTGAAGGAAGTGAGTATTTGTTTATTCATGAAGAAGAGCCCGTTGTCTCCGCCACGCAGTTCATGCGACAGGCATGGATCGACGAAGGCCGACCCGGCGTGGACGACATGGTGATTCAGCCATCCATGGGGCGCTCCTCGGGTCGTGCTTGTACTCCGCACGTCGTTGGTGATACACTCACGGTCCCCATCTCCGGAGGCTCCATTTCTGCCTACGTTGCAAAAACAACCACGACGGTGGCCTTCATCGTTCAAAGCGGACGCACGCTTTCGTCCACCGTCCTCAACAACTTAGCGAGCACCTGGGATTCCACCATTTACCCCACCATGACGACCTATTACGGCAAGGACTACCAGGATGGACGAGGTCTTGCGCCGCCCGATATCGACAACAACTGTCAGGTTCAAATCGTCATTTACGACATCGACGGGGCATACAACACGGGCGGCTACTTTGCCCCTTCTTTCTCGTCGTCCCGCGAGGCCGTGTTTGTGGATTACGCCGACATCACCCTCTCTTGGGGCCGCTCCATCCTCGCCCACGAACTCGAGCATTTGCTGCACAACGCCCTCGATCCCTACGAGAACCTCTGGATTGACGAAGGCAACGCCGACGTCGCGATTTACCTCTGCTTCGGTGCAGATTCAACCCTGACCGGCCACGTGAACGCATGGACGGGTGCGCCCGAACAATCGGTGCGATGGTGGAATCAGCGCATTGCGGACTACGGGGCGGGCTACATGTTTACCATGTACCTCGCTGAGCATTTGGGCGGCGGCCCAGCAGTTCGCCAACTCGTTCAGGACTCCGCCACGGGCGGCAGGGGTGTTGAGAACCTGCTTCTTTCGCCACAGAGCGGGCAGGTCGGCCTGCTTGGAAGGACGATGAACGAAGCCTTTGCAAATTTCAGCATTGCAGCCACCCTCGATTCTGACCAAGGCATCTACGGCTACCCGAACCTTGACCTCAACCCCGTCTGCACCGGTGGAGCGTTCTGCAGGGCGCAGCCAACCGAAGTCAACAGCGACTGGTCAACCCCCTGGTCCTCCACCGGCAACACCCTTGAAGGCTGGGGCATCCGCTCGTTCCAGTTCACACCCGGGGCCGCTTCACCCGCTCCGCTGACCCTTCGTTTGACGGCCGACAAGAGCCAGTTCGACGGCGTGATTGTCACCAAGGCCGTTTCCGACGGTCTGTGGAGCGTCACCGACCTGGACTTCGTGAACAACGTGGCCACCGGCCTTGTGCCTGGGTTCGGCAACCTGACCGACGAAGTGTGGGTGATCACCTGGTACGCTTCCACGGTGGCGGATTGCGACTACACCTCTTGCGGCCCCTCTTACCCCGAAGGCACCGTTGACATCGAAGCCGCTCGAATCACTTCGCCTGCTACGCTTTCGCTCAACAACACGGTGCTCTCGGACCGGGACGGCGACGGCATGGAAGACACGGTGGAAATCAACTACGGCGTCCTCTCCAATGCCTTCTTTGAGGATCTTGATGTCGAAATCACCGTTCGAGATGCGAGCGGCACGGTCGTGGACACCATCACCGACAGAATCGCTGCCGGTGGCGGTGTGGCCGTTGACGGACAGGTTTACTTCACTGCACCCTTGGCCGACCAGTACGCCTTTGACATGGTCATGAAGGACATGCTTGGTGATCCGGTTGATTCCCTTCAAACATCGCCTCAGATGCTCAACAACATGCGTCCTGTGGCCAACGGGAGTGTCTCGCTCACCGACGTTCAGACCTGGGAGAACATTCAGTTCCAAGGTGCAGGATTTGATGCCTGGGGTCTCTCGCTCTCCAACAACAGCCTGCCCTACCTCGACGCACCGACGGCCTATGCCTGGGTGTTTGGCGACAACGCTTCTTCAAACCTCAAATCGCCCCTCCGTTCGTACACGGAGGTCGGAAGCTACAACGCCACCTTGCGTGTGATGGACCGGGGTGGCACCTGGTCGGAGACGCAAGTCCACGCCATCAACGTCAGTGACATCACGGAGCCGTTGCCGGTCATCACCGTGAACAACGTGGTGATTGAGGACAACATTTCCTTGCTGACCGGCCAGCGTATTCTCTTCTCTGCAGGCCGCTCTGTCGACAACGTTCCCATCGACCATCTCGACTTCCAGTGGGATTGGGGCGATGGAACGCAAAGCGGTGGCGTTGGTGTCTATTCACAGCAGCATGAGTGGGACGACATCGACGGTGAGAGCGAAACATTCACCCTCACCTTGACGGTCTCCGACGGCATCAATGTCGGAACGAAAACGCTTCTCGTTCAGATCAACAACAGGGTGCCCGTCCAAATTTACGCAGAGACATTGACCACCATGACCTACACCAGTCTTGTCCTTCCCGATGTGTTCGTGGACGACGACGGTGAACTTCTCACCTACGCGTGGTCCTTCCCGGACGGTGTCCGCGTGGGTACGGGGACGCCAACCCGAAACGATGACTTCTCCACGGTGAGCAGCAGCGCCACGAACCCCATTGTGGCTTGGGATGTTCCAGGCAACAAGACCGTCTCGCTCACGGTCACGGACGACGACGGTAGCCAAGCAACGGCCGTCCTCAACGTGGTGGTGTTGAATCAAATGCCCGTGGCCACCTTTGACGTCAGGACCCTCTCGGCGATGGGTTCGCGTGAGATCGACTTCCGAGAGGAAGACGGCGAAGTCGACACGGCCTACGTCTTCGACGGACTTGACAGCATGGACCCCGACGGTTCAGTGGGTGATTCAACGGACATCGAGGTGTGGAACTGGACCTTCTCCGACGGCACCTTCGGCGACCGCCCCCAAGTGACGCACACGTTCACCACCCCCGGCGTTCATACCGTGTCCTTGGTCGTCACCGACAAGGACGGGCAGGAAAGCTTCACCCGTACCATGACGGTTCGCATCGCGAACCCGCTCCCCATCATTCAGGTCCGCATCTTGGACGGGTACATCGGGGACGACATCATCACCACCTCGACGCCGTTCCCCGAGGGGACCGTCCCCGACGGATGGTCGCATACCTTCAACGAGGACGGCGCCGTGGTAACCGCACCAGAGCGCATGCTCTACTTCGATTCCTCCGGAACACGCGACGGCGACCGGCAATTCGAAGGCAAGTACGTCCCATTTGAAGTGGAATCACCCGACTGGAACGGCTTGGTCCAATACACCTGGGACTTTGGCGATGCAACACCACTGGTTCACGAGGCGACACCCTGGCACGCCTACACGCTCCCCGGTACCTACACGGTTTCGCTCACCGTGCGAGACGGGTTTGGAACGGGTGATGTATCTCGCCAAACCTTCACCGTGGTGGTTGATGAACCGCCCGAGGCCCGGGAGATCTACGTTCCGGAGAACATCTTCGCCGGCTCCTCTATTTCCTTTGACGCCGATGTGTTTGACGCCGAGGCTGGAAGCGAGATGGAGATCTATCGAGACTTGGATGTTGAAGACGGTTCGATCACCGAGCGAGACGAGCGCATTCTCACGCAGTTCACCGTTCGTTGGGACTTTGACATCGAAACCGATGCGGATGAAAACGGCAATCCAGCCGACGATTGGGTCACCCCCATCGCAGGTTCTTCCGTCCGTACCATCAACACCTGGGAGGCCACCGGATTCTACACCGTGTTGGTGGAAGTTTGCGATGGCATGGGTCAGTGTGACATCTTGACCGAAGACATCGAAGTGGTCCCGGAGCCCGATGGCCCGCCCTCGTTGTCCGACTTCAGCGCCGACGAGTGGAAATCCTGGCTGGCCGATGCGGGTTCTGAACTGGCGACCTTCATTGCGCTCATTGTGGTGGCGCTCGTCTTGGGATGGCTCGTGATGCGCGAGCCATCGGCGCTCGAGGAAGAAGCCAAGGAAGCCGCTGAGACGTACACCGATATTGAGCATGTTGAGTCGCAAGGCGGTTTGCTGGGCATGGACCATCACATGCCACCGCCTGCTCCGAAGATCCTCTCGAAGGACGAACGCCGGAACGATGAGAGCGGCTATGTTCGTCCTCTGCGCCGTCGTTGAGGGAATGTCCTAAAACCGAGCAGGACCGTCTCCAACCGGGTGAAGGCATGCGAATGACATCGGCGGTCGCCTTGATGGTCCTGATGGCCATCCTCGTTTCGCCAAGTACGAGCGTGCTGCCTTCGGCCCAAGCAGCCTCGGCATGCGAGGGTGAGGTCGCTGCACCCGAGTGGAACACCAGCCTCCAGCAGATGGCGTTGGTCCCCCACTGGAGCAGCCCTTACGCCTTCGACCCATACTACGGCGAACCCGTTTATGCGCCGGAGGGCAGGGATCACGAGGAGTACTACGAAACCAACGTCGGTGATCTTGACCCCGCTCTCCACCCCGAGGAACCGTGGGTCTACAACCCCGTTTGGCCGCTGCCTCGTCTCGATCCGCTCACCACCGGGCAGTACGCCGTGATGGAGATCGGGAACGACAGTTCTGGCGTGCTCCGAATGAACCTCTCCAGTTCGCACCGAACCACCTTCTGCATTTCCCTGTACGAAACGGATGGGAACGCCACCAAACCGGTGGCGGCCGATGTCTACCTGATGACCACAACGCAATACGATGCCTACGGCGAAGTGTACCGAATGATGCACGGGGGTTGGTGGTGGGACGACCTGGACATTGCGGGTGGCGACGGTGACGTGCTCAGCGATATTCCGCCGGAATGGCGCAGTTTCAACCCGCTCGGCTGGCAATCGTACCGCGATGTGCACCAATACGAACAGCGTGAAGAACTCACCTTTTCTGTCGCCATGGACGGCCCCGAAGTGTATTCCTCGTTGTTTGGCGGTACGGAGTGGCAAGATTTCTACCTCGTCATCGATGCTTGGGACAACACCAACGACGATGATGCACCCGCCTTGAACAGTGTTCTGGTGGCCGATGTCACCGTGCTCCCTACCGAGCGCTCAGCCCTTCTTCCGCCATGGACGGTACCGCTCACGCTGTTTGTTTTGCTGGCAGCCGTGGTCGTGGTGCCCGTGGTCCTCAACAGCCGATACATGCAGGCTGGCCTTGACCAATCCTCGGCCAAGAAAGCGCCTGTCCCGGTGATGGAACAAACCGCTGCTGAACTTGAATAGGCCTCAGTATTCCATGAGGGTCCAGGCGTTCTTGAGGTCTCGAATGTTGACGAGGCCCTTGTTGGAGAGTTTGAACTCCGAGCGTAGGGTGGCGTAGACAAGCGATTGCCCGAGAACGGGAGCGTGGAGCCGTGCCCAATCGCCGCCGTTGCCCAGCGCCATCATGGAAAAGGCGTGCTTCGAACTCTTGAGTTCGTAGCTGGCCTCGACGATTTGCAGTGCATCTTGGTGGTCGTTGACGGTTCCACAGAACTTGAACACCTCGCCTTCCTTGGCATGCTCGTTCACCATGCTCACGAGTTCTTCAGCGCTTGGGGTGGTGGTGGTGTCGTGAATCGAAGAGATCACGCGGACGCCAGCGGCGCTGGCTTTGTCAAGCAGTTCGGTACGAACTTCGTCATCGATGGACAATTCAAGGTCCACCGAGTTGACGCCCGATGCGATGGCCTTCTCGAGGATTTCATGCCGTTGACTGGCCTCGCCGGGGTAATGGCCGCCCTCTTCAATGGGGCGAACCGTGAAGATGACCGGGAGCGGGATGCTCTCTTTGAGGTTCTGAATGCAACCGTCCACGTCGATGCTGTCCATTTCGCGAACAGGCCATTCGCTTTCTGGCGGCATCACGTGCTTGACTTCGCCGTCTTCGCCTTCAACAGGTTGCGCTTCGGGTCGCTTGAGGTAGAGTCGATCAAATCGGACTTCAACGAAATCGGCGCCAGCGAGGTTGGCTCGTGCTGCTTCATCCGCCATCTCTTTCACGGTCGTTCCTTCCAAAGAAACACACACTTTCGGGTCAGCCATGCAGCACCCATCTGACCCCTCTTCTTAACGGTCACGCTGGCTTCATCATCGCTTTTTTCAGCAAAACCACCGTTTGCTGTTGTTTGATGAACATTGAGGTTTGATGTCGATGGCATGGAGGGTGTTCGGCATCAAAAAATGGGCCGCTATCCCTCGTTTTTCTGTGACAAAAAGGGGTATGTTTATACCCCGTGGCGAGCAGTGTATTTTGAAGGAGGAAAGCGGCGTTCTTGTATCCTCAAAATCGCCCGCAGCCCTCCGATTTTAACACACATTGAGGTGAATAAATGAGCGAAAGTTACGACGCCGGAAGCATCCAAGTTCTCGAGGGGCTTGAAGCGGTTCGAAAGCGACCTGGGATGTACCTCGGCGACCCCCATGACGGCTCCGCCTTGCACCACTGCATCTGGGAAGTCGTCGACAACTCCGTCGACGAGCACCTGGCAGGGTTCAACGATACCGTCGAGGTTGTCCTCCATCCCGATCATTCACTGTCGGTTCGTGATTACGGGCGCGGCATCCCCGTTGATCAGCACGAAGAGTTCGGCGTTTCTGCCGCCGAAGTCATCATGACGAAACTGCACGCTGGTGGAAAGTTCGACAACAGCTCCTACAAGGTGAGCGGCGGCCTGCACGGCGTCGGTGTTTCGGCGGTCAATGCCGTTTCGGAATGGATGGACGTTGTCATTCACCGCGATGGCACCGTGTACAAGCAACGGTTCGAGGCGGGCGTTCGCGTGACCGACCTCGAAACCATCGGCACGTGCGACGACACCGGGACGACGATCACGTTCAAGCCCGACACCACGATTTTCACGAACATCGTTGAGTTCGACTTCGACCAGATCGACAGCCGACTCAAGGAGACTTCCTTCCTCAACGCCGGCCTGCGCATCGTCATCACCGACGAACGGAGCGAAGAGCTTCACACCGTGGAGCATCATTACGCCGGCGGAATTTCGGAATTCGTGAAACAGATCAATGCGCGTCGAGAGACCCTCCACCCCGACCCCATCCTCATCTCGGGCGAGAAAGATATCGAGAAGGGCCCTGTGTCGGTTGAATTGGCCCTCCAATGGTCCGACGCCTTCAGCGAGAGCATCTATTGCTACACCAACATCATTCGAAACAAAGACGGCGGCACGCACATGTCGGGTCTCCGAACGGCGTTGACCAGCAGCATCAACGGCTATGCCAAGAAGAAGAAACTCCTGAAGAACGACGGTTTGTCCGGCGATGACGTCAGAGAAGGTTTGGCGGCCATCGTCAGCGTGAAGCACCCCGACCCGTCATTTTCGTCCCAGACCAAAGACAAACTGGTGAGCAGCGAGGTCTCCGGTATCGTCCAGGCCGTCGTCTACGAGAAACTCAACGAGTTCTTTGAGGAAAACCCGGCCGTTGGTAAACTCATCGTCGACAAGGCGGTTTTGGCCTCCAAAGCCCGAGAGGCTGCGCGAAAAGCCCGTGATTTGACCCGTCGCAAGGGGGTTCTCGAGGGCGGCGGCCTGCCAGGTAAGCTCGCAGATTGCCAGTCCCGAAAGCCCGAAGAGTGTGAAATTTACCTCGTTGAGGGTGATTCCGCCGGGGGTTCAGCCAAGACCGGACGAGACCGTAGAACGCAGGCCATCTTGCCCTTGCGTGGAAAAATCCTGAACGTGGAGCGCCAGATGCACAACGTGGCGAAAGTCTTCCAAAACCAAGAGATTCAAACCATGATCCGTGCGTTCGGGGCGGGTGTGGGCAACAACGTGGGCGATGAGGGTGCGTTTGACACCACCAAACTCCGCTACAACAAACTCATCATCATGACCGACGCCGACGTTGACGGCGCTCACATTCGAACCTTGATGCTCACCTTCTTGTGGCGCTTCATGCGTCCCGCCATTGAAGGAGGCCACGTTTACATCGCTCAGCCTCCGCTGTACCAATTGAGCAAAGGGAAACTCAACCGCTATGCCTTCAGCGACGAAGAACGCGACGTTATCATTGACGAATTGCGAGGGGACAACCCCGCTGCGAAGATCGGTGTTCAGCGGTACAAGGGTCTCGGTGAGATGAACCCTGACCAACTGTGGGAGACGACGATGAATCCAGAAACACGCACCATGCTCAAGGTGACGGTGAAAGAAGCTGAGGAAACCGACCGAATGTTTGAGACGCTCATGGGCGAGGATGTGCCTGAACGAAGGGCGTTTATTGAGCGACACGCCAAGGAGGTGACCAACCTTGACATCTGAGGACAACAACGACATCGTCGACGACGGAGCGGCCGGTTCGGGTGAGATCATCCTCAACCATTCGCTGAACACGGAAATGAAGAATTCCTACATCAATTACGCCATGTCCGTTATCATCGGGCGTGCCTTGCCGGATGCACGGGACGGCCTCAAGCCGGTTCACCGCCGTGTCCTCTACGGGATGTTTGAGGGTGGCCACACCGCTGACAAGAAGTTCAGCAAGTCCGCTCGCTCCGTTGGCGAGGTCATGGGGAAATACCACCCTCACGGCGACCAATCCATCTACGACACGATGGTGCGCATGGCTCAGGAATTTTCCCTGCGCTACCCCTTGGTGGACGGGCAGGGCAACTTCGGTTCGATTGACGGCGACCCCCCGGCCGCCATGCGATACACGGAAAGTCGTCTTGACCGCATCGCCAAGCACATGTTGGATGACATCAACAAAAACACCGTTGATTTCCAACCCAACTTTGACGACTCAGAGAATGAACCCTCGGTGCTCCCTGCTCGGCTGCCCAACCTGTTGCTCAACGGTAGCGACGGTATCGCAGTGGGTATGGCAACTCGTATTCCACCTCACAACCTCACGGAAGTGGCGGGTGCCGTGAACTTGCACGTTGACACCATCCTTGAGACGGGGTCGAGTGAAAAGCCATCCATCTCTATAGAAGAATACATGAAGCACGTGAAGGGGCCCGATTTCCCCACCGGCGCCTCCATCCACGGCATCGACGGTATCGCCGACATGTACGCCACTGGAAAGGGCCGATTCCACGTCAGGGCCAAGTGCGAGGTGTTTGACGATGAGAAGGGCAAGCGCATCGTGGTTCACGAAATCCCCTATCAGGTCAAGAAAGCCGACATGCTCGTTCAGATTGCTGATTTGGTCAACAAGGAAGTCGTCATCGGGATTCGAGACATTCGTGATGAATCTTCCAAAGAGGGCATCCGTGTCGTCATCGAGGTCAAAAACAACGCCGATCCCCATGCCGTGCTCAATCAGCTGTTCAAATCCAGTCGGCTCCAAGAGTCCTACTCTGCCAACATGATGGGCATTCTTGACGGTCGTCCGGTGCTGCTCAATCTCTCGACGATGATTCACACCTACGTGTCCCATCGTGAAGCCGTGATTGAGCGCCGTGCTGCGTTTGACCTGGACAAAGCCAAAGCCCGTGCCCATATCTTGGAGGGCCTCGTCAAAGCCCAAGACCGCATTGACGATGTCGTCGCTGTCGGTAAGGCGAGTTCCAGCCGGGAGCAGTTTGAGAACGTGCTCCGTGGCGAGGAAACGATGGCCGGTATCGACCCGTTCGATTTCAGCGAAGCACAGGCCAAGGCCATTGCCGAGCGCCGCTTGTACCAGCTCAGCCGGCTTGATGTCACCAAGGTTCAAGACGAGCACGAGGAGTTGAAGTTGGTGATTGCCGACTTGGAGGATGTCTTGGCATCTCGGCCTCGTCGTCTCACGATTTTGAAGGATGAACTGGCCGAACTCGTGGACCGACACGGCGACGAGCGACGTTCGTTCATTGACCCTATGCCGCTGTCCATGGACCGTGAGGACCTCATCGAAGAGCGAGCCATTGTGATCACCCTGAGCGAAGACAACTACATTCGCCATACCCCGGTTGAGACCTTCCGCACACAGAACCGTGGCGGGCGTGGTTTGAAGGGCGTGACCACGAAGAGCGAGGACACACCTCAGCTCATCACCGCCTGTTTCAGCAAGGACCGCCTCCTGATTTTCACCGACCAAGGTCGCGTGTACGGGATGAAAGCCTGGGAGACACCGCTGGGCAGCCGTCAATCTCGCGGCAGCCACATTCGCAACCTGCTCGAAAGCCTGAGAGAGGACGAGAACATCGTGAGCATCCTGCCCGTCTCTCGGGAATTGCTGGACGAACCGGACAACCACTACCTCCTCTTCGCAACACGGTTGGGGCTCATCAAGAAGACCGCGCTCTCTGAGTACGTTCGCATCAACCGAAACGGAAAGTACGCTCTGCGATTCAAGATTGAGGGCGATTCATTGGTCAACGTGCGCTCCGCTACCAACGAGCACGACATCGTGATGATTTCAACCACCGGCTATGCCTCGAGGTTCAACTGCGGTGCGATTCGAGCCTCTGGTCGAGTTTCCGGCGGTGTATACGGCATCAAGGTCGGCGACCGGAAGGGTTCCGGCGGCGGTGTGGTCGCTGGTATGGTCGCGATGCTGAGTTCAGACGAGCACATCCTTACCATCTCCAAGTACGGTATGGCGAAGCGAAGTCGACTGGGGACGGCTGAGAAGATTCACGACAAGGACGCAGCGGGCGAGCACAAGTTCGAAGATGACGGCTCGCCGAAGATGGTGACGGACGGCTACCGGCGTACCAAACCCGGGGCAAAGGGTGTGCGAACGATGAAACTCGACGAAGAGCACGAGGACACCATCATCAGCGTTCGAACCATCCCTGACATTGATGACCACCTGTTCCTGTTGACCAAATCTGGCATGATGATTCGCATTCGGGTTTCGGACACCAAGGAAACCAGTGGAAAGTCCACCCGAGGCACACGCGTCATGGAACTGCGAGACAAGCAAAAGGGCGGGTTCACCGACGAGATCATCTTCTCGTCCCGTGTTTCTGCCTCACTTCTCGATGTCGACGATGAAGAGGAAGCGGGTGAAGCATCTTCCAACGTCAGCGAAGAGGAATGACTCGGCCCATGAACGAGCCTTGACGCGCAGCGCAGGCGAGCGACGCATTGAAACGGGATGCCGATGTCTTCGGTCTGCAAGGGGCCTTCCCTCCTGCGGTGAGATTGATGGACGAGCGTTCTTTGATTTACGATTGGAACACGGTGGAGTACGACTTCAAGCGTGATGCGAACAACCACCCTCACGGGGTTTGGTTTGACGATGAAACCTTGCGTGACGGGCTTCAGAGCCCCAGCGCCCGAAATCCCACGATTGAGCAGAAGATCGAACTTCTCGGTTACATGGAGCAACTCGGTTTGCAAAAGGTCGACCTCGGTCTGCCCGGGGCTGGCCCGTTCCACCGCAACCACATCGATGCCATGCTCACCCACATCCGAGAAAACGACTATGCCATCCGACCCGGAGCGGCTGTTCGAACCCTGATGGGCGACATTGAACCGCTGGTGGAGATGCAGGCCAAGCACGAAATGGAGATTCAAGCCTCGGCCTTCCTCGGCACCAGCCCCATCCGCCAGTACACGGAAGGCTGGACCATGGAGAAACTCATGACCACGATGGAAAAGGCCGTCTCCTACGCTGTTGAGAACGACGTTCCTGTCATGTTTGTCACCGAGGACACCACCCGTTCAAATCCTGAGGATGTGAAGATGATTTACCAACGGGCCATGGAACTCGGCGTGCGCCGCCTGTGCGTGTGTGACACCTGCGGCCATGTAACGCCCAACGGCGTGAAGAAACTCCTCGCCTTCATCGACGAGGAGGTCATCAAGGACGCAGGCTATCAGCGCCGGGACATCGAAGTCAACTGGCACGGCCACCAAGACCGTGGTCTTGGCGTGGCCAACAACATCGCTGCGGTGGAAGCCGGCGCCGATGTGATTCACGGTACGGCCCTTGGCGTCGGTGAGCGAGCCGGAAACGCCCCGCTCGACCAGACCTTGGTCAATTTGAAGCTCATGGGTGTCATTGACAACGACCTGACGTTGCTGGACACCTACATGCAGAAGGCCAACGAATACATCGAAGTCCCCTTGCCACGAAACTACCCTGTGTTCGGTGAGGATGCCTTCGAAACCGGTACCGGTGTCCACGCTTCAGCCGTCATTAAGGCCATGCGGAAAGGCGACCATTGGCTTGCCGACCGTGTGTATTCCGGCGTTCCTGCCGGTGATTTCGGTTTGAAGCAGGTCATCCGAATCGGGCACATGTCCGGTCGCTCGAACATCATTTGGTGGTTGGAACAAGAGGGCATTGAACCTCAAGATGACTTGGTCGCTCATCTGTTTGAAGTGGCCAAGAGCCAGAAGCGGAACATGCTTGACGAGGAAATTCACGCTGCGGTCGCTGCGTTCAGCGCTTGATGATCAAGCGGCTTCCTCTTCGAAGTCCTTTTCCTCCCCCGTAGGTTTGGAGCCGATCCATTCCGAGTCCACCTCACCACCGCTCCATTCGCCATCGAGCGAAATTTCGTTGATTTCGTGCTCCTCTCGCCACACCCGCTCCTCGAGGCTTCCGTTGACGATGAATTGGCCGTTCTCATCGATTTGCTCCTCAAGCAGGGCGAAATGTTTGGAGATTGGCAAAAAATGTCCGACCGGCATGCCAGCCGCCGTAAACGGGTTTGTGGCGGCACCGATGATCAAACCGTCTTCGGGTGCGACGATGTCCACCGACATGCCTGGCGTGGCGGGGTCGGAAATGGTCGCCACCACTTCTCCCTCTCGCATCACGCTCCCCGCTTGAACAAACATGTCGAGCAAGCCGCCTTCTGCGGCCCTCAGCCACGTGGAGCCGCTGGCCATGATACGGAACTTGGGTCGTTGTGGGTTGCCGGGCACCATGCGCATCGAACGCAAGGCGTTCATCACACCGTGGACGGCCACCTTGACCGAGAGGTCGCCCAGCGAATCAGCCCCGCCGCCCTCGTACGTTACCACAGGAATGTCTGCAGCGTTGCCCGTCCGACGCAACGTCCCCTTGGATGGGACCGAGTCAAGAATGATTTCAATCCCGAAGGATTTAGCGAGTAAGTAGGAACTTGTATGGGTGAGGTCACAACGAACCTGCGGCATGTTTCGCCGTCCTTTGGCGGCGCTGTGCAGGTCGATGATGGCGTCACTGTCTTCAACGAGGTGCGTCCAGACTTGATGGGCAACCCGCCGCGTCGTTGATCCACCAGGGTCGCCAGGAAATTGTCGGTTGAGGTCCCTTCCATCGGGGAAGTACCTCGATTTCATCCGGTAGCCGGGGAGGTTCACGATGGGAACGATGCGCAGCGTGCCGGCGAGGCTCTTGGGGTCCAGGGGTTTTCCTTCATCCGTGAAGGCGTTGCTCAGGAGGTGGGTGCAGGCAGAGGGGCCGGTCAATTCGTCGCCGTGGATGCCCCCGATGACCGTGATGCAAGGCCCCGGTCTTGAACCGTGTATGATGGTCACCGGGATGGGCCACGCATCACCGAGGCTGACGTTGAGCAAAGGAAGGTGCACGGTTCGAAGCGTCCCTGGCTTGATGCGCTTACGGTTGAACCGGATATCGCCCCATTCGGAGGTTCGGTCCCATTCTGGTCGGTCTTCGGTTTGGTGTTCCTTCATCGCCTCTTCGATGGCCATTCGCCGTCGTTTGGGGAGTTCATGTGCGACGCGCACTTTGCGGACGGTTTTCTTCTTCCGCCCGCTCATGCGTTTCCCACGCCCCTGCCCGTCATCAACGCTCCGTTTTTTTTTCTTGAGGGAAGAACCAAGAATCGTGTCGCCGGTCTTCCTACCATGAGCGACCTCGGTGTGCAACGGACCTATGCTCCAACCTCGATTTGTTTTGGATGCGGTCCAGCCAACGAACACGGCCTTCAAATCAACTCTTTTCGGACAGCGGACGGGCTGACCATGGACTTCGTTCCAGCTGACCATCACCAAGCCTTTCCTGGCATGATCAACGGCGGTATCATCGGGACCCTGCTCGACTGTCATGGGAATTGGGCGGCAGCTGTGGCACTCATGGATGCACAAGGCCTTGATGAGCCGCCTTGCACGGTAACCGCCTCCTACGATGTTCAACTTCGACGGCCCACGCCTCATGGTGCGACCTTGACGGTGAACGCCACGCCGACCGAGGTCCTGGACGACAGGGTGCGGGTTGCGCTCACCTTGGAGGCGGAAGGTAAGGTATGTGCCACAGGGAGCGGTCTCTTTGTCGCTGTGAAGGAAGGTCACCCTGCCTATCATCGATGGTCCTGAGGACGTGGTATGCCTCGCCCATCGACGCAGCAGCGGCATGAACTTGATGCTCTTCGAATGGAGGTGCTGGCCGAGATGGTGTCCATTGACCTGTTGGACGAGGATGGTCGTCGGCGATTGGACCATGTTCCACTGGGTGTTTTGCGGTCAAACGCCACGCAACGCCACGGTGTGACACGCTGGAGCAGCGACGAACACGGCCGTTTGAAGGTCGATGTGGTCGACTTGAATCCGCATTTGCTCAACGAGCATTGGCGAGACTATGCCGCCTTCGTGTTGTTTCATGAATACCTCCATGTCTTGGGGCATCGAGCTCACGACCGTACCTTCAGGGCCCTCGAAGCACGTTGGCCCAACGGAGCAGCATCGGCCCGTGGAAAAGCGTTCACGCACGCGAGGAGGCTGGCAAGGGCCTCATGGCACTGGGTGTGCTCGACCTGCGGTGAGCGCTACCCTCGGCAACGAAAAGGCAGCGGCCGGTACATGTGCAGGCGATGCAAAACGGTACTGAAGGATGTGCCCAGCCGGGACATTGAATGAAATACTGCGACTCAACCCTCTGCTCGATGAAGCAGGTGTCGGCTCGCCCTCTGCGATGCGCCGTGTTCATCGCCTGCCTGCTAACCTTGTTGGCTCAACCATTCGTCCCGGCTGCTTCCGCAGGCTTGACCAAAGAAGAAGGCGACTTGTTCTTGTCGTGCCTCGAAGACAACGATTGTGTCCTTTCACCCACGCCGGTCGGTGAGGAACAGATTTCCGACCAGACCTTTGCCAACATCGTGCAGCCCGAAACCGTCGTCTTCGAATTCATCATGAGCCCGAGCCAAGATCATATCGCGCTGTTGCCTGAATTCTTGGATGTCCTCGAAATCGATTTCAAACATCAAACCGAGTCAGGGAGCCTGTTTCGCCCAGCGATGGATGTTCGCTTGATCCTTGGTGAGAACGTCAACGAATGGTCCTTCGAGGCGAGCACGCTTCCTGAGATGGCGGCTTCGCCGTACCTGCTGGAGGATGAACCCCTCGACACGTCGGCTGGCAGGGTGCTCTGGGAGGAAGCGAGCGTCCGATTGCTGATCACGGTGACCCTTGACCGACCTGGAACATGGTCGCTGAACATGCGAGGTGCCTCGTTTCTTCAACTGGACGTCCAGTGGTCGATGGACGCAGCCCAAGTGAACATGGACGAACCCTCTTCCCGAACGCAACCTGTCGCGACGTCCTTCGAAGATGTTCACCGAGGTGCGTTGGTGGGTGCGGACCACGATTGCTGGGCCTTCGAAATAGAATCTCACGAAGTGCTCCGCTTGTTGGTGGACTGGGAAGTCGTCCCCATTGAAATTGAGCAGCCACATCCAATTCCCGACTTGATCACCGCTGCTGGAAGGCTCTCACCCACTCCAGAAGTCGTGGTCGACGATGATGGCGAATCCCTGCGCATCACCTACCGCTGGCGAGCCCTTCCGACCGGCGACTACACCCTGTGCATGCACGGTTCACCCGAGAAAATCCAGCCTTATGCATGGACGGGTGTCTTTGGATACGAAGGGACGGGTCCGACCGACCCCACAGAATTTACCGCCGCAAGTTACTACCCGCAGGGCACGGGGCTCGTTGGAAACCTCGACGATTCAGTGGACCTGGACGACCAAGGCGTCGGGTTGTTGCTGGTGTCGATTCTAATGCTGGGTGCGTTCATGATCGTCGCCTTTCGTCCGACAACCGCGTACGGTGTGCGATTCGGCTTGTTTGTGCCGGGCGTGCTCCTGCTGGTCGTCGGCGGCGTCCTCAATCCTGCCGTGGTCATGTACAACCAGGTTCAGCATCCAGAGGAGATCACCGTCGATGAGCTCATCGACATGCGACTCAAGCAACTCTGGGATGTATCTGCTGAGGGTGTGCCCGAGCAAACGCTTGCGACCCACACCGGGGCGACATGGGGCATGTTGGACGGGGAGCGTCTTCAACTCAAACTCGACATTGACCAAGCCATCCCTCTTGATGATGGTCGGTGGCAACTTGTGGTGCCTGAACTGGATTCGTTCCGTTTGGACCAGGCCATCTTCGGTCAAGTGGCTCAAGGTCAGACCTACACCACGCAGGAAGGGATGCTTGAGGCGCAAACCGTCCGATTCATTCTCCTTGCAAGCCGTTCCTTGGTGCTCGATCTCATGATGCTCGAAGCGATGTTGGTGGTCGATGACGCACCGTCGTCCTCGGTCTTTCACATCGATGCCGAGATGATTGCTGCGCCGGCCAGCGGCTCGCTCGCATCACCTGCATGGGCCACTCGCCCATCAACGGTCGATGCCAACGATTGGGTTCGGCTTCAATCGGCCCTGTTCCCCGAGCGAATCACCATCTCGTTATGCGATTGTGATCTTGATCTGCTTGATGTGAATTTCATACCGTCCACAGGTTTTGACGGCCGAGACATCCCGCCCTCTTGGGGAATTCAAAGCGCCGATGGATTCGTCCCGTACGGTGGCGGGCTGATGATGGTCGGTGTGACCCTTGGGTTGTTGGCCACATGGGTGGAGGTTCAACGCAAGTCAAAGGCGGAAGCACTGGCACGTGAATATGCCCCGGGGTCCGACCAATGGGCCTGATCAGTTGCTTTCGTTTTTCCCAAGCTCGTCGCTGACCGCTTTCGCAGTGTCTGACTCCGTCATGTTGGCGGCCTTCGCTGCTGCCTCGATGGATTTGGCCTCGTCAGGGGTGATTTCTCCATCAGCCGCTGCGGATTTGATGGCGGCCTTGACGTTCAAATCAGCGGCTTCTTGGTCGCTGATGCCGAGCGCCTCTTGGAACGATTTGAGCTCCCTGAGTTCCGCTTCCGTGATCACGCCATCCTCCCAGGCAGAATCGTAGGCGTGGACCAAGAATTCCTTGTAGGCTTCTTGGTTGAGGAGGACGTCTCGGATCAAGCCTGTATCAACACCCTGGTCGTTGTTGACCATGTCGAGGAGGGCGATGGAGCGACGGACTTCCTTGACGGCCATGTCTTTGAGTCCGTGGCCAGCCCACACCGCTCCTGC
Source organism: Candidatus Poseidonia sp. (assembly GCA_049627345.1). Lineage (GTDB taxonomy): Archaea > Thermoplasmatota > Poseidoniia > Poseidoniales > Poseidoniaceae > Poseidonia. Next base: position 128,930 of record JBMZXF010000001.1, read on the forward strand.
GGCAACCACGGCAGCGGCAAACCATCGCATGATGTCCGGGTCGACAAGGTTGCCCGGCTCGACCAAGTGAAAGATCCCCAACACGGCCATGGCGGCGCCGCACATGACCTCGACCCAGTCGTTGAGGTCGGGCTCGTCATCAAACACCGAAAGACGTTCTTCGACCATGGCATCTCGTTCGTCGCTCATGCTTTGACCACGCACAGGTGGGACTTCTAAGTGTCGGCAACAAAGAGGGGGCGTTGTCCTTTTGAACCGCTGCCCGATATGAGACGGTATGGAGGTGGCAGAACGGGCGGTTTCATCGCTGGGGTTGCCGGCTCGCTTTACCAAGTTCTTGACCGACGAATGGGGAATTCAACAGCTCCACCCGCCGCAGGCTGAAGCCGCACCGTCGATTCTCAAGGGCGACAACACCTTGGTGGCGATCCCCACGGCTTCCGGGAAGTCACTTCTTGCCTACATGGGCATGGTCAAACGAATTTCCGAGGGTCATTCACGCTCAAAGGCCATCTACATCGTGCCGCTCAAGGCGCTGGCGATGGAGAAGTATGAGGATTTGAGCGCCATCGCTGGTGCCATGGGCTGGTCTGTGGGCCTGGGCATTGGCGATGCGACAGCGGAAGCGAAAAACATCGACGATTGCAACATTCTGGTGTGCACCTCCGAAAAGCTGGATTCTCTGCTGCGTCACCGCGCCGAGCTGGTGTCGGATGTATGCTGTGTCGTAGCGGATGAGTTTCACTTGATGAACGACGGGACCCGCGGTCCAACATTGGAAATCAATCTGACCCGCCTTCGCCACATCAAACCCGATGCGCAAATCATTGCGCTTTCGGCCACGGTCGGAAACGCTCAGGACCTCGCCACGTGGCTTGATGCGACGTTGATTCAATCCGACTGGCGCCCGGTCGCGCTCGAGTACGCTACGTTTCACGATTTTCACGTTGAGCCGCGCAAAATCCAATCCCCGGGCGACGAGGGCGATCATGGGACATTGAGTCCGCCGCGGGACCTTGAGGGCCTGAAGAGTCATCCGGTGTGGAGCGTCGTGGACGATGGCCTGACGCAGGGCGCGCAGGTGTTGATGTTCGTTGGTACGCGCAGAAGTGCTCAATCCGAGGCCAAGAACTTGTCAAAACGAGTTCGCAAACGCCTCGAAAAAGAAGACCCCGACCGATTGGCTCGGCTCAAGGGACTCGCCGAGAAGTTGACCGGTCGGAGCCAATCCAACCTCGCCGAGCAGTTGGCCTCCTGTTTGTCCTCTGGGGTCGGCTTTCATCACGCAGGCCTCACCAACGCCCAGCGGAAGGATGTGGAAGCGGCGTTCAAGGATGGCCTGTTGGTGGCCCTCACCGCCACACCAACCTTGGCTGCAGGCGTGAACCTTCCTGCAAGGCGCGTCCTGGTGCGAGACCTCAAACGATGGGACGACGGGATGAGTCGTCCATTGCCCGTCATGGAAGTCCGTCAGATGCTCGGTCGTGCAGGGCGGCCAAAGTACGATTCCAAAGGTGAAGCGTGGGTCTACTGCAAGGGGACGGACGGATGGGAGGTGGCCGATGCGGTGTCCGATCGGTACTTCTTCGGCCCGATCGAAGACATCTCCTCGAAGTTGGCTTCCGAACCTGCGCTCCGCATGCACGTCCTCGCCAGCATTGCAACGGGAGGCCTCGTCCACAAAGGGTCCATTGAGCACTTCTTTTCATCCACCTTCCTCGGCGCCTCCATGCCCCCTTCCCAATTGAGGGAACGCCTCACGAGCATGCTGGACTGGCTGGTTGAGGAGCGTTTTGTCCGGCGATGCGGCCCGGATGAACATTTCACGCCCTCTTGGGCCAATGCGTCCGTTGACGAAGATGAAGCGTGGGATGACACGGTGCCAACATGGGCCACCAGCGCCCATCACACACAAGGCGTGTCCTGGGAGCCGGAACGACCTGGGGCCAAGCCTCTCCAACGTGCGAGCAGCGCCCATCCTACGCCTTCCTTCGGTTTCTCAAGGGCCACTTCACTCGAGCAAACGGGTGGTTGGGTTCAACCGGTCGCCGAAGACGGCCCCGACATGCGTTACGAGGCCACGGCCATGGGTGAACGTGTCACACAATTGTACCTCGACCCCCTCTCGGCTTCCATTCTTCGGCGTGGGCTCCGCAGGGCAGTCCGCCGTTGTGTTCGAAAGGATGCACCTGTCTCTGATTTTGGCTTCCTCCATCTGGCGGTTGCCACACCAGATTTTGTTTCATTGTGGGCAAAATCAGCCGATTTTGAAGTCAATTCACCCACCTGGTTGAAGGCCAACGCAACCGAGGATGAACTCCTCGTCGAGCCGGGCTATGCAGAAGCGATGCTCAGCGATATCAAATCCGCTTGGATGGTGGAAGAATGGACTGAAGAGACCACGTTGCGGCAACTTGAGAAGGAGTTGGATGTTCTCCCGGGGGATGTCCATCATCGTATCGATTTGATGGGTTGGCTCTTGGCTGGAGCCCAACAAGTCTTGCTGACCGATGATGTGTTTGCTGACGAGCACCTTCCTGTGGTCGCCGACCTCGTTCAGCGCATCAGTACCCTCCAGCAGCGCGTGCGTCACGGGTGCAAGACCGACCTCCTGCAACTTGTCAACATCCGCCATGTCGGGCGGCAACGTGCTCGTGAACTGGCAGCGCTGGGCATGCGAGAACCGAACGATGTGCTCCGCATGTCGTCCAAGCAACGATCGACGCTTCTCGCTCAACGTGGGTGGGGGCCGGTGCTGTTGGACAAAATATTCACTGAAATCGAACGGGTCTTGAAACGAGCAACGAGCGTCAACAAACCATCTGCTCGGGGCGATGATGCTCCACTGGAAGGCGAACGATCTGAGCATGATTGAAAGCGGTGAACCTGCTGGACTGGGATGATGAGCTCTCGTCCGTTCCCCGTTGCGAACGTTCACCTCAGCGGGGAAGCGCCAAACGAAGCCATCGACCGCTTCCTCAAGTACCGGCCCTCCGAACGTTGGGTGTTGCTTGGTGGCCATGCAGCACAGAGCATGGACCAGTTGTGGACGGCTTGGGTTCAAGCCGCTCGCAATGATTTGAGGGACGGCATGGTGGCTCGGAGCATTGACGCAGAGTTCCTCCGATACCTCGCCGGTACCCACCATATCTCGGAAGCGTTCACCCGGGCAGGTCTCCAGCCCGGCCAGGAGAACGCATGGATTGTGTACCTTCCCGAGGCCAGGGGCGTGGCCAACGATTTGGGTCATGTCCAACCGGTCGCCATCGAACCTGAGTCGTTTCACGCCGATGTGAACACACTCAGTTGGTTGTTGAAGTGGACTCCTCAGGAGCGCCAATTGGCATATTCTATAGAGGGTGCGAGCCTGTTGGGCGTCGATGTTGACGGCTGGTCGAACAATCGGGAGGAAGAAGCCTTGGTGGCTCACATTTTGATGGCGGACGATCAAAGTTCATCGCACCGATGATGGGAGGGTTGAAAGGCTCCTTCGTTGTCCACTATCCATGGTCATGGCAGCGAAGCAAAACGACGGGCACCGGCCGACGTCAGGGCGGTACCTCGACCAAGAAAAGGTTCGGAAAGCGCTTGATGCAGCGACTGCCCACGGGGCGAGTTATGCAGAGGTTCGCGTTGTGGCTTTGACCGAATCAACCGTGGCCATGCGAGACGGCATGCTTGAACGAGCCATTCCCGGGCAGGAACTTGGCATGACGCTTCGGGTGCTCGCCGACGGCGCATGGGGCGTCCACTCAACGACTGATATCGCCTCGCTTGCCGACCAAATCGAATCCACCACACGTCTGGCCAAGGCCGTTGCAAAGCGCCGTTCGCCAGGTGAACAACCCAAAGCCCTGGCGGAAGTTCCGATCATTGAAGACGAAACACATTGGCGTTCTGCCCTCGATGTCCGTCACACTGAACTCGACGAGAAAATGAACCTCATGAACGACCTCTACAAGGGCGCCACCGGCCATGACGACATAGTTTCTGTGCGCACGGGTTGGAGCGATGAACACATCCACACCGAACTCATGACCACCGAAGGCATGGATCGTGTTTGGTCGTTCCAACGCTCCCTCATCCACGGGATGGTCACCGCCCGAAAAGACGGTGAAGTCGTCTCCTACCGAACCCGACACGGAGGCCAAGGCGGACTTGAAGTGATTCATGGGTGCGACCTCGTCGAACTGGGCGAAGCAGCCCAGCGAGCGGCGCTTCGGCTGCTGGACGCCGAGCGTGCGCCTTCCGGTAAACTCCCGCTCATCGCGGACAAGGATCTCACCGGCGTCTACATTCACGAAGCCTTGGGCCACCCCTGCGAGGCTGATTTGGTTGCGGCGGGCGATTCCTGCTTGGATGGAAAACTCGGACAGAAGATCGGCAACGAACTGGTCACCGTGGTTGACGACCCGACCATGATGGGCGGTTATGGTGCCTATCCTGTGGATGACGAAGGCGTGAACACGCGAGAAAAAGTCCTCATCAAAAACGGCGTGTTGACCGAATACCTCAATCACAGGGAAACGGCGCATCACTTCGATGTTGACCCCAACGGCGGTGCACGTGCACAAGACGGTCTTCACCACCCCCTCGTTCGAATGAGCAACACCATGATTCAAGGCGGCACCCACGCTGACATTGATGAACTGATGGAAGACATTCAGTACGGCGTCTATGCCTGTGGAACCCGTGGAGGGCAAGTGGACACCGGTCGAGGTTCGTTCCAATTCGCTGCACAAGAAGCGTGGCTCATCGAAAACGGTGAGTTGACCAGGCCGCTCAAGGACGTCAGCGTCAGTGGACTGACCCTTGAAATTCTCAACAACGTCAACGGTTTGACCCGAGATGCGTCTTTGGCATCGCCAGGCTTCTGCGGAAAGGGGCAAACCGTTCCTGTTGGCGACGGCGGCCCCGTCATGCGAATCAGCGAAGCCTTGGTGGGATGAGATGCTTCCAGACGGCGCTGAAGAACGCCTGTTGGCCAGTGCCAACATCATTGCCGACGCCTGCCGGGCGAGCGGCGTTCAACAGTGGGATTTGGTTGGCTTCCAATCCTACGGACAACAACTCGACATTGAGGCTGGAAAAATCACCATGGCTGCAGGCGGTGGTGAAGGTGGTTTTGGTGTGCGCGTGGTTGACGGTGGGCGCTTCGGTTTCGCGCACCTTGTCGATGTTGCGGGCGCTGAACGAGCGGTGAATCAAGCGGTGGCGATTGCCAAAAAATCACCGTCCATCGATGGATTCGTCCTCCCATCGGAGCAACCAGCCCAACACGTTGGTGGCCGCTTTGACGCATCGTTGTTGGACCTCAGTCCAGAGGATCTCTTGGAACAAGCGGACACCATCCTTTCTGCGGTTCAATCCCTCGATGAACGAGCCGTGGTCACCGGCGGAGGCATCGGAATTTCTGCCACAGCAGGGTGCTTGATGAACAGCGAAGGCGTGTTGTCCACGGGGATGACCACGTCACATGGCTTGGGCATTCAGGTAAGCCTTGATGTCAACGGTGAACTGACCAGTTCCTACCAAGGTGCTTCGAGCCGGAGCAAGCTTCAGGATGTCCCCGAATGCGTTGAACGCGCCGTTCACTGGGCGCAAGTAACTCAAAACCCACTTCAAGTTGAAAGCGAGGCTGTCGATGCTCCCGTTCTCATGACGAGCGAAGGGTTCTCACCGTTGTTTTCCATGGTTGTTCCACCGGCCATGACCGGGGAGAAAATGGTTCGAAAGGAATCCTTTTGGTCCGAGAGCATGGACAAGCAGGTCATCAACTCAGCCCTTTCTCTCCACGACAACGGCTTGCTCGAGGGCGGGATGTCCTCGGGTTCAAGGGACGCAGAAGGCGTCCCCCGTCAACATCGTGCGCTGGTCGAAGACGGGCGACTTTGCAGCATGCTGTGGTCCACCCGAGACGCCGCACAACAGGTGGCGGAAGGCAGGATCGAGACGGCTGCTTCGACCGGTTCGGCGAGTTCTGGTGGGCACCAAGCCCCACCTTCCACGGGGTGCACCGAGTTGTTTCTCACTTCAACCGAAGCACCTCGTTCCATGGATGCGTTGCTGGCCCACATGGGGGACGGCTACGTGGTCAACAGCGTCATGGGTGCGCACACCGCCAACCCGAGCAGCGGCGACTTTTCGGTCACCACCAGTTCCATCCTCAAGGTCGAAAACGGTGAAATCATCGGTTCGCTCAAGCAAGCCGGTCTCTCCGGCAACCTTGCCAAAGCGCTCAACGGTGCGGTTCACCTCGGAGCAGATGTTCGGCGGCAAGGCTCGTACTCATCGGGGAGCATGCACTTGCCCGACGTCTTGCTTATGGATGGCTTGCGCGTGAATCCCGCATGAATTGCCCGTTCAAGGCCACGGCATTCTTTATGTCCTGTCGTCGTTGGTGAGATGTTCCATGGAGGTCAAGGGAGTGTCCAATCTTAACCAACCCGCACGAAAGCCCGCCGCCTGTTCTCCGTACAGGCCACGAACAACAACGCCTGTCGGGGTGATTCGACGTGGCTGAAGAGAAATACGCCGATTATGTCCAGGCCGTGCTCAAAGAGTGCCCGGATGCGAACCCAACAGACGTAGCGGACGCCTTCGCCAAGTACGAAGAGGAATTCTACATCCCGCCCCAAGACGCCATGCGCTCGGTGCTCCGCCGTTTCCAAAGCGGCACCTCACCAACACCCGTCTCCGGCGGTAGCCAAGCAACTCGAACCACAAAAAAGGTCGCCGGTCTTTCGGAATTGTCGGGGACGGACCGTGATGTGGAGATCGAGGTGGCCATTGTGTCGCACAACATCCGCGACCAAATGATTCGCGGTGAAGAAAAGCAGATCGCCTTCGGTATGCTCGAGGACAACCCTTGGGAAGAGAACGGTCAGCGAACCCGCTGGGACTACAAAGACTGGGGTCCGCATGCCAACCTCGCTGCTGGTAGCATCGTGCGCATCGAAGGGGCCAGCGTCAACGAATACAACGGAAAAATGTCGTTGAACATCAACCAATCCACTCGCATCGTTGTCCTCAAGGAGGGCGTGGCTGCGCCCGTGCCAACCAACGACCCGATCGACATCAATGACATCCCAAAGGAGGGCTACATCTGTGTTGTCGGTCGAGTGTTGGCCAGCCGTCCCGATCAGATTCATCGAAAGGATGGCTCCGGTTCCATCGATGTGGTCAGGGGCCGCCTGGCCGACGATACCGGCACCATCGGGTTCCTTTCGTGGGAGCCGTTTGAACACGAGGTCGGTACGTTGTTGAAAATAGACGGTGCTCAAGTGAGAAGTTTCCGGGATACGCCAGAATTGAATTTTGGCCGAACCACCCGAATCGAGGTGTTCCACGACGCCAATTTTGCCGATTTGGAAACCTTGGCAGCCAGCACACTGACCACGGTCGCCGCCTTGCGGGACGGTTCAAGGGACGTTGATGCGGTGGTCCAGATCACCGAGGTCACGAAGCGAACGTTCAACCGAGACGGGGAAGAGAAATTCCTCTGGTCGGGCCAAATCGCAGACCCGACCGGTCGATGCCGCATCAGCATCTGGGACGCCCTCCCCTTCGAGGATGGCGACCTCCCCGTCACCGTTCAAGTCAAGGGCGCCCGCGTGCGAGCCTGGCAAGGTATTCCCGACATCACGGTGGACAATGCGGACCAACTGACGGTGCTGGAAAACCCTCCTTGGGATGCTGGAATGGATTTGACCAACCACGCCGTCGACGTGAGCCTGACCGATGTGGTTGCCGGACCAAGTCGCGTCGGCATGAAAACCCACGGCATGCTCGTGAGTGTCCGTGAGGACTCCGGTTTCATCAAGCGATGCACGGAGTGCCGCCGTGTGCTTCGTGATGGCGCATGTTTCGACCACGGTGCGAACGAAGGCAACGAGGATGTTCGTCTTCGGCTCGTGGTCGATCATGACGGCGCCACAGCAGCCGTGCTGGTCAACAAAGATGCCTCCTTGGCGGCGCTTGGGATGTCGGAAGACGACATGCGAGCCAAGGTCGAGGAACTCGGTGACCTTGGATTCGTTCAACACGTGCGGGAGCGAATGCTTGGACGGAAGATCTCGGTCTCCGGGCGCAGCATCGTGGACGACCAAGGCGCCATGGTGCTCGCCGATGGATTTGAGATTGAGGCGCACGATGCGCAAATGCGTGCAAGTGAGTTGCGAGCTCAGTGGGGGTGGGCCTGATGGAGCGTGCAAGAATCGCTCGCCAGCCAGCCCATTTGTTGCTCGCTTCAGAATTTGGCAGCGCCACACTCCATGAGAAGGGCTCCGGAGAATACGACCCTTCGTTCGTCATCACCAAACTCGGGGCCAAAGTCAACAGAATCGTCGCCGCAGGTCTGCTGGAGCGTCTTGAACTTCGGGAAACAAGCAACGGGTCATCGCTCTACCAGGGGCAGCTTCGCGACCCCACCGGCCTCCACTATTTCTCCGTCGGTGAATACAACTCTGAGATGATGCAGGAACTCGCTCACCAGTGGACGGAACGCTTGGACGACGGCGAGCCGTTGTTGGTCATGATGACGTCCAAAACCCGTTGGTACCAGACCGATGAGGGGGCCGTCTACACTTCCCTGCGTCCTGAAGAGGCCTGCGTCGTGAGCCGTGAAGTCTACGCCAACTGGTTGCTCGACGCCTGCGAAGCCACCATGACGCGAATGAACCAGTACACATCGTCCCTTGAAGTCGAGCCAACCTTGGACGCTTACGGGAGAGCAGGACTTCCAACCAGCCTTCTTGCCGCTCGTAACCACTACGGTGAGGTCGATTTGGAGCCGTTCAAACTCAATTTGATGCAAGCGCTGGACATTGCTGAAGGTCGAATTGAAGCAGCAACCACGCCCCCGCCAATGATGTCATTGCCGGATGGAGACGATGGTGAGAGCGAGCCGTCGGCTGGTGGTGACCAGGACGTGCAGGCCTTCCTGCTGCAGGCCATCGGCCACCTTGACCAAGGCGAGGGCGTGACCTTCGATACCTTGCTCAAAAACGCCGTAGCACGAGGTTTTGTCCGAGAGGTTGCAGAGGCCAAACTGGACGACATGCTCGACGCCGGCACGCTGGAGGAACCACGCTTTGGATGGTTCCGACTCGCCGCTCAGTGAAGTTCTCGCCTCCAACACATTCAAGTCCTTCTCACGGTGTGGAAGGGACAGGGCTCTACCATGGCTGGAATGGATTTCTTTATTCGACCCGCAACCGGCACCTCAAGTTCTGACTGGGTGCGCATTGCGAACGCTGACATCAAAGTCCGAATGACACGACGATTGACCCGCACGGTGGTCCGAGGCCAAGAGGGCGACGACCTCCACGATGAAGGCTCAGAATCCACGCTCTACACGATTCGTGGTGAGCTTACCATCGATGAATACAAGCGAATCGTGGCCATGTTTCGTACCGGTCAACCTTACATTCACGACCCCTTCGAAGAGCGGGATGTCAAGGTGATCTTCGCCGTGATGGAATACGACAGCGCCAACGAAGGCTTCCACTTTGAACTGCTTGAAGACGTGATTTGAGGGGGCGCTTGTCATGCGGAAGCTGGACGAAAAGAGAGAATTGCTCTACGTCATTCGAACCATGGATGTCTTGATGTCGTCCGGTGTTGGTCTTGAAGCCGCCATTCACACCATCGGCAAAGGCGGTTACGGCATCATTTCAGAGGACTTCTCGTCCATGATGAAGCGATTGCGAAAAGGTACGGGCGGCGGACTCGACAAGGAACTCAAAGGGATGATGAAAAAAGCCGAGTCGGCGGGTTACAAGCGATTATTGAACACGCTTTACACCAACGTTACGCAAAACACCGACTTGGTGGAGACGCTCAAGAAGCAGGGCGCTCGTATCGAAGAAGAGCGCACGGCGGACGTTGAGAAGTACATCGAGGAACTGGGTGGTGTTCCAGAAACCTTGCTTTCCATCGGGATGATTGGGCCGATTATTCTCTCCATCGTCGGGCTCGTCCCGCAATTGATGTCGGGTGATTTGGGTGCCTTCATGTCGCTTCCGGATTCCTCAACGATCAACGCCGTCGTCAACATGGGGTTGTTCGTGACCCTGCTGGCCATGGCTGCAGTGGGCATCAAAGCCCACACCAAAGACCCGGGGCTGTGAGGTGATTCGATGATTTTCGGTCTTCTTGAATCCTTCAACGACTCGCCGTTGTTGCTCTACCTGGGCGTGATTTCCATCGCCTGCATGGGCGGGGGGATTCCACCCATGCTTGAACGACGTCGGCGGCGCTCCATTGAGAATCAACTCCCCACCTTCCTTGAAGCGCTCTCGGATTCCGTTGGTGCCGGTCGTGGTCTGCAGGAAGCCATGATGGAACAATCCGAGTCCAACGACGGCCTCCTGGCAACATTGCTCTCAGAGACGTTGAAAGAGGCCCATGCCTCGTCGTTTGAAGCCAGCCTCCAAGCCTTTGCTGCGAAGACACGCTCGGCGCAGGTCCAGCGCGTGATGATGCTCATCGAAACAGCGATTCAACAGGATTCATCCCTCCGGGACATCCTCACGGACCTCAGCCGTGATTACGAGCGACTGAACGATTTGATGAACCAGCGCGAAACCGAACTTTCGGGCCGTGGTATGCTCATTATCATCTTTGTTAGCGTTGGCTTACCCGTCCTCATCGCCTTCATCGTCGGCCTGTTTGCACCGGCCAGCAAAGGGTTCCAAATCACAGCCTTCAATCAGACGTTCAGCTTGTTCTTCGCCGCCGCTTCTGCGGTTGCCGTGGGTGTCTCCGGCCGCATGATGGGCCGCCTCAAGGACACCCTTTGGTGGCTGCCCATGTGGATGGCGATTTCCATGGGCCTCTATTTGGGGGCCGTCAAAGCCGTTGGAGGTTGAAGCATGTCAGAACAAATTCTCGAGCAATACGGACGCGTCACGATTTACACCGAAGCCAATCACCCATCGCCGATCTACCACGTTGATGGCGAAATTCAACCGAATCCCTACGGGGATTTGGCAGCCTTGTTCGAAGACGATGCGCTTGAAGAAGTGATGTACAACGGAGGAACACAGTGCGTGAAAGTGGCACACCGCAACCACGGCATGTGCCGAACCAACATCTGGATTGACGATGAATCCGGCCTTCAGATCGCCAAAAACATCGCTTCGTTCACCAACGTACCGCTCGGTGATGGTCCCGGCCTTGTCCCCATCTTCGACGGACGCCTGCCCGATGGCTCCCGTGTCAACGGCACCATTCCTCCGGTTTCACCCGACGGCCCCACCCTGACCATCCGTAAGTTCAAGGAAGACCCGTTGACGATGATCGACCTCGTGAATTTCGGGACCGTCAACGCCCGTCTTGCTGCCATGATGTGGGTTTGGATTGAAGGCCTTGATAGCCGGCCGGCCAACTTTGTCATCGCTGGTGGAACCGGTTCGGGTAAAACAACGACGCTGAACTGCCTCGGCATGTACATTCCTTGGTCTCGTCGTTTGCTGACGGTGGAAGACACCGCTGAATTGCAGGTCTACCATGACCACTGGTTGCGCATGGAGACCCGGCGTGAGCGCCCTGATGGTACCCCCGAGGTGGACATGAACGACTGCCTCAAGTCCAGTCTGCGTATGCGGCCCGACCGTATCATTGTCGGTGAAGTGCGCGGGCCCGAATGTGCCACCTTGCTCACGGCCATGAACACGGGCCACGATGGTTCGTTTGGTTCCCTTCACGCCAACACGGCCCAAGAGACCGTGACACGTATGATCAACCCGCCCATGAGCGTGCCTCCCATCATGCTCAGCGGACTTGACTTGATCATTATCCAAGCCCGTCTTCACGTCAACGGCAAGACCGCTCGAAAAATCACCGAAGTGGCAGAAGTCGCCGGTATGGAGGGCGACAAGCCCCGGTTGAACGCCATTTGGAAGTACAACGCTGCGACCGACCAAATTGAAGAAACCGGTATTCCCTCAAAGCTACGTGAAACCATCTGCAACGCCGCAGGTGTCACCCCGGACGTCTTCGAACGCCACGTCGCACAGCGCCAGGCCATCATTGAGGACTTGTGCCAGCGTGGTATCTCTGACATTCAAACCGTAACTTCAGTGATTCAGAACTTCTACGCACAACAGCACTGAAGCGCTTCCTTTCGCAGGGCGTCGCTTCGCTGGGGAAGGTGTCCGTTGCTCAACATCAACCGTTGAGCCGGTTGAGCAATTCGTCAACCCGGTCGATTTTCCCACGAACACGTGCGATGTTGTCGGAGGCGTCTGAAACGGATTCAGCAACGGCTTCCTCTTCTTCCTGGACGGTGTCGGGGACGGGTTTGAAACTCGCCGCCAGCGACTTGAGTTCGGTCACGATGGCGTCAACTTCGGTCTCGGTCACCAAAACGCCCGGCGCAATACGTGGGATTTCGCTGGGTGAAAGGTAGCCAAGTTCTGCTCCTAAGATTCCGGCGCAGGCAAGGATTCGAGGGCGTAGGGTGCTGGTGTTGACCTCATAGCCCTTTGATTCAAGGAAGCGAATGACCAGCGCCTGTTGAGCGTCATCAAAGCCTTCTTCACCGGATTCAAGGATGGTCTGGACAAGTTCCTCAAACGAAGCGATGTTCCGCTCAAGGCGTTCAATGGTCGTTCGTTCTCGCGCCGCCATGTGCACTGCACCTCGGTGGAGGATGCGCATCATGCGTTGGCGACGCTGCACGACGGGGTCGTGAAGCGCTTGCGATTCAGTGATTTCGATGTGGAGGTCGAACAAGGCATGGAGTCGCCCGGAGACGCTGGGGACTCGAAGGTCAAGGTCAAGGTCTCGTCCTTCTTGCTCAAAGGCCATTCTCGCCTTGACGACGTCCGTGGCGTGAAGCGCGAGGATGTTTTCGAGTCGGTCCCGCAGCGTGCTGCGAACTTCCTCAAACCGCCGGAGGGCTTCACGCTCCGTCCATGATTGCGGCATGGCTGTCGCTGCAGTGCTTTCGTGTTGGACACGATAGTCAAGTTCCATGATCATCGTTGCCACGGCCTGATGAACAGCAGGGATGTCGGTGGAGAAGCCTTGCCCACGAAGCGAGTGAATGAATGCGTCCATATCAGCTTGGTTGGTGGTTGAACTGACCATCAAGAAATCACGAGCAAAGGCCTGGACCTCAGCCGCCCGCTCGCGGAGTTCCATGAGAGCCGTCTCGGTCTCAAGGCTGTGCGTGTCGGTCGTTCCCGTGTGTTGTATCATGGGTGGTGCCGTCGAAACAGGCGTCTCGTCTTGGCGTAGTTGCTGGTCAACCACAGCGTCCACCGTTGAATGAGATGCATCGTGGCCGATGGTGGCCAACTCCTCGCGAAGTTCCGTCTCATCTTCAAAGGACCATCCTCCTTCGTGTTCGTCAACAAAGGAGGCTACCGTGGATTCCACCGTGCTTGGAGCAGGCTGTGGAGCAGCGGGTGCAGCGGAAGGGACTCGCATCGGGCCGCGTGGTCGGCGGAGGCTCTTCTTGACCTTGCCCCAAGCGTTCTCCTGAGAGGCCAAGACGCCGGCAACGCGAGCAAGCAGGGTCTGCTTGTTGCCGGACAAGGGGAGTTCGAGGTCTTTGCACATGGCATGGAGTTCATCCCTCGTCATGTCGTCGAGCTTCTCAACGGCCAGTGATTTCGGGTCGTGGTTGAGGTGAAGGAACAACCGTTGCCTACGGGCTTTGATGGAACCGGATTTCTTGATGCCAAAGACGCCCAAAATCTCGCCCAAATCGCTGTTGGGGATGCTTCGAAGGCCTGCAGGTGAAAAATCCCAATCGGGGAAAATAAGGTGTTGAATCAAGCGTGCACGGAGGGCTTCCACCGGTCCAGCCTTGGAAAGACCGTGCTGTTGAGCCATGTCCTTGAGGCCGTCGAAGCGGGCTTGGTACAACTCTCCCAACATGGCTGATGCGTCCATTGTTGCCTCACCTCTACGGCTTTTGCCGCATTCAAAGCATATATGCCTTCGCAGTCCAAAGGCGGAGGGGAAGGCGGTTCTCACGGGTCCTTGGGTTCACGGGGCGGTGGTTCACCGTCCAAATCCATCAGGCGAGGGCTGGGCTCCTTGAAACTCTCAGGCATCCCGGGAATGTTTCGTTTTGAGCCCTCGTGGTCGGTGGTCATCACGTTCAACAAATCCATGAATTCCTTGAGCAAGTTCACCATGCCCATGTGGCTGTTCTCGGGTTGAACGATGCGTTCGCAGGCCGCCGTCACGGTCCCGTCAGGGTTGAGGGTCTCAATCAGCATTTCAACCCGTGGCCCGCTCCGGTACACGCCCCGTTTTTTGTTGGGGTCGACCAGCGAGGTGAGCAATGTTTCGTCGCCTTCCTCGGAGGCCTTTTTGAGAAAAGTGCTGATCTTCCGCTGTTCGACGTAAGCGCCCACGATGGGCTGGAGGTCAGGCGACAAACTCTCCAGCAGCGTTGCTTCGAGCCGATAGGCCAATTCTGCACTGGGGTCGAGCATCTCCTTGACGCTGGCTTTTGGAAAGCCCTTTCGGCCCACGAGGAGGGTGAAGCCGTGCAGCGGTGGCGGGATAAATCGCTCACGGTTGTTCTCGGTTTGGTCTCGTTGAAGCCCCAAGGTATGACGGCGACCCTTCATTCGGTGCCCAGCATGGATGGCTCGAGGTACGATGAACCCGTCAATGTGCCCGTTCAACCGCTGCTCCTCAACCCACGGCCAGATGTCTTCCTCGTCCATTTCAGCCACGCTGCTGGTCGCTCCGAGGCGTTCAATCATGTCGTCCATGGTCTCAAGCACGAGGTCGGGGCGCATTCGCATCATTTGACGCCGAAGGAGTTCGTGGTCGCACAGTATCCTCGCATGTTGCTCAAGGTACTCTGGCTTATCGTCGGCTACGAGCACCCAAGTGGGCTCCTTTCGGGGCAGCAATCCGGCAATGGTGAGTCCCTCAACGTCTCGCTGGTGCCAGTCAAAGGCACTCATGGCGAGCAAATCGCCGGTACCGTCCCGAAGGGTTTGGATGGCCGTTTCCATGTGAGGCAGTTGCTTGAGAAGGAGGTCTCGGTGCTTGCCGTGGGTGCTGACCGCTCGTTCAATTTGGAGGCGAACACCGTCGTTGCGGGATGGGGTGGTGAGAATCACGAGACGCCCACTGGTTTCCATCGTTTCACCTCGGTGAAGGTCGACCCTCACATGTCAAGGGCGTGGACGACCGGTTAAGAAGCCCACCCTCGTAGCGTGGGTGTGCGCAGTGATGTTGAGACGCTGAGTTCGGCGTTGGAATCCATGCGGGACGATGTCAATCAGGCCCTCAAGGGCCTCATTGAGTCCGAAATCGCCTCGGGGGCCGGCGAAGTTGCCGTTGAGGCGGGCCGCGTGCTGAATGCGGGTGGAAAGCGGCTGCGTCCGATTCTTTTTCTTCTCGCGTACCAACTCGCAGGCGGGCGCAACATCGAGGATGTCATGCCGCTTGCTCTGGCGTTTGAATTGATTCACACCGCCACCTTGGTTCACGATGACATCAACGATGAAGCCCAGCAGCGACGCGGCATCCCGACCATTCACGCTCAGGCCGGACAGGCCAAGGCGGTGATCGCCGGTGATTGGCTCTTTGTTCACGGGTTCGCCCTCGGTGGCCGTTACTCTGAACAAATTGTGACGGTGATTGCCCGCTGCTGTGCCAACATTGCGGTTTCCGAATTTCATCAACTTGACCACGTGCTGAATCTCGCCACCTCGCCCGAGGATTACCTGTCCATCGTGCGAGGCAAAACTGCAGGCCCGTTTGCCGCTGGGTGTTACGCGGCTGGTTTGGTAGCGGGCTTGCCCGATGAACAAGCACGAGCGCTCGAACGGTTTGGCATGGAATTGGGCATTGCGTTCCAACTCGTGGACGACCTGCTTGACCTTCGCGGCGATGAGCGAATGGGGAAACCACGAGGTGCAGACGTGCATGAGGGGAAGATGACATTGCCACTGATTCATGCGCTGACCCTTTCGCACGGAGCGCATCGTACGCGCCTCTCCGAACTCATTGAGAATTTCAGCGATGATGACTTTGACGAATTGATGGCTCTTCTCGAACGTTCGAGCAGCATGGACTACGCCGAAATCTTGGTCAAAACCCATCTTGAGCGTGCTCAGGAAGAACTCGAGCGGTTCTCCGACGGTCAGGCCAAAGACATGATGATGATGATCACGAACATCGTCAAAGATCGACATGCGTGAGGTGAACGCTTGGCCGTGAAGGATGTCGAACACCGTCAGGTCATTGTCGTGGGTGCCGGCCCTGCTGGCAGTGCGGCTGCTCAGCGGCTCGCCGAGGCTGGACTTGATGTCTTGGTCCTCGAACGGCGTTCCATCGTTGGCAATCCCGCTCAATGCGGTGAATGCATCCCAAATTGGGGAGAAGTCATCGGTACATTCCACCACTTGGAGGACCACGATTGGCTCAAGACCTACTTCGACTTCCCAGAGCGGCTGAGGCTTCACCGTCTCGATAACATGCGGGTGTTTTTGCCCTCAGGAAAATCCTACGATTTTGAACTGGATGCATTTGCAGGGCACCGCCTTCAATTCGACGGTTATTTGGCAGATAAGGCGGTCCGGGCAGGTGCTGAAATCCGCATGTCAACGTCGCTCAAACGTCTTCAGCAGCAACGTAAAGCAAACCGTGAGTTGTTGGTTACCAGCGAGGGTCGCTTCACCTGCGACTATCTCATCGATGCTTCGGGTAGCTTGGCTCATGTCGGTCGCCTTCGCCACGGGCAAGACCCGGCGTTCCGTCCCGACGACCAGGTGCCGACCATTTACGCACAGGTGAAAGGCGATGTGCCGGAAACGTTCGATGTCTTCCTCGGCTCTGTTGCCCCTTCGGGCTATGCGTGGATCATTCCAAAGGGTCCGAACTTTGCCAACGTTGGTTTGGGCGTACGAGCGGGGAAACTCGAAGGCGATCTCAAAGGCCATCTTGAGCGATTCTGCGCCGACCTGAACTTGGAAATCGTTTCCTTCGGCGGTGGCTGGATTCCCATGGGTGGACCCGTGAAGCAGATGGTCGATGGGACCACGCTGGCGGTGGGCGACGCTGCCGGACTGGTCATGCCCAGCAACGGCGGTGGCATCAGCCAAGCCATCATCTCGGGTTGCTTTGCGGCTGAATCCATCATCGACCACTTGGAGAACGGGGTGCCACTCTCGACCTACGAAGCCAAGGTCCGAGCGTCCATGGGTCCAGCCCTCAAGAATTCCCTGCGAAGCAAAAACATGGGCTATGCGTTCATGCGTGGCGATGTGTTGACCGAAGTTATCCTTCGAATTCTCGGGCCTATCGGGGGCATCAAACGTGCCATGGAATGCGAACGGCCACTTTGGCTGATTTGAGGGTCTCCAATACCCCGCCAACCATCGTCCAGCCTATCGGTGTGTTCAAGTGATTTGACGCCCCCGTGGTCTCCATGCGAGGGGCCGTTGTTCGGGACGAGGAAGCGGTCAGCCCGGTGATTGCCACCGTGCTGCTTCTCGCCATTACGGTCATGCTCTCGAGCATGGTCTTCGTGTTGATGCAGGGCGCATTGACCACGGTGGAGAAATCTGCCCCTCAAGCAACGGTCAGCGTGAGGGCGCTCGACAACGGTTTCCACGTTGTCCGCATCACCAGCCTTGACCAGTCCATTGACCCTGCTCGCCTCCAGTTTGACCTGTTGCCGGCCGACACGACCGAGGATTTACCGATTCGGGGCCAGGTGGCTGACGCCGATGTCTACGGGGTGGTGGGCACGAACATCTCCTTCCATGACCGAGATGCAGGTTATTCCGTCACCCAAGGTGATTATTTCGTCATCGATTCAGAAACCATCGGTGCGGATGACGGGAATTGGCGATTCCGCTTGGTCGACCAAACCTCAAGTGCGCTGATCGTGGACGTGGCGTTGCCCGCCATGGCGTGATCAACCACCGATGAATGACATCTCAACTTTCGGGGATGGTTCCTTTGTTGAGGTACGTTCTGCAGAATACCGGTCTTTCCGCGCTTCCCAGATGGTCTGAATCGCTTGGAGCACCTCGTCTTCCTCCGCTTCCATTCTCAGCAGCGGTTTGAGGTCGTGCCCGCTGGAGGAGAACAAACAGGTGTACAGTGAGCCGTTGGCCGAAAGACGAGCGCGGGTGCAATCGCCGCAGAAGGGGTTGGATACGGATTCAATGAAACCAAAGCGATGACCATCCACTGTTTCGTAGGTACGTGCCACTTGGCTTGGATCTGCTGCATCAACGGGCTTCAGTTGTCCAAAACGGTCTTGGAGCAGGTTTCGAATTTCTTGACCGGTCATGACGTCATCATGTTTCCAAGCATTGGTGTTGCCGACGTCCATGAATTCAATGAACCTCAGCGGGATGTTGCGCGCTGAACACGCCTCGGCAAGCGGTACCAACTCGCCCTCATTCACGCCTTTTTGGACCACGGTGTTGACTTTGACACCAAGACCGAGACCAAGGGCTACATCGATGCCTGCAAGGACTTCATCGGGGCCGTGATTGGTGGTGTCGGCCATCTGCTGAAACAGGGCCTTGTCGATGGCATCCAGGCTCACGGTTACGCGGTCGAGACCGGCGTGTTGGAGGGCTGATGCGTGGCGTTTCAACAGCGCTCCGTTGGTGGTCAGGGCGAGGTCAAGATGTGGGCCTGCAGCCCTCAGCATCTCCACCAAGGTCGTGATGTCCTTGCGCAGCAACGGCTCTCCGCCCGTGAGGCGTACCTTTCGCAAGCCGGCGGACAGAAGGCTTCGGACCACCGTGGTGATCTCCTCGTAGGTGAGGAGGGCCGCCCGTTCAAGGAAGGCATGGTCGGCATCGAAATGCTCTCGAGGCATGCAGTAGGTGCAACGGAAGTTGCATCGGTCCGTGACCGAAACACGGAGGTCGTGGAGTGGCCGTTCATAGCGGTCCACGAGTCGCATGGTTCGTTCACCCTTCCCGGGTTCTTGAACCTGTATTACAAGGGTTCATGGCTGGGTGAACCTACGACAGAGCATGGCTCGAGCGTGGGTGAAGCGCTGGTCGCCCCATCGCAACGGAGGCAAAGGAAGCCTCGTTCCGGCGCTCATCATCACGCCAGAATCATCTATAGAGTCAATGACTTGGAACTTGCCACCCTCAAAGAGTCACGCCATACGCTGGCTCGCATTGGCGGCTCAATCCAACCAATCGCTCCGCCTTGAAAACATGGGTGCAGCCGGTCAAGACATCATTTCCATGCGCCGTTGCTTGCGACAACTTGGCGTCCGCATCACCGACCTCGATGCGTCAGGTCATCCAATCCCCGTCGAGTCAAACCACGACGATCAGCCTCCAGCGGGTACAGCCTCGTGGATCGTTGAAGGCGCAGGCCCACACGGCCTGCGTGCCCCTGTGAGCGTCCTTCACGCTGGAAATTCAGGCACAGCCTTGCGTATTTTGATGGCCATGTGCGCTCGCTTTGATGTCCCCATCATGGTTGACGGTGATGCCTCTCTCCGTTCCCGGAACCATGACGTGATGGTCGCGGCGTTGGAAGCGCTTGGCGTCACCGTCTCGCGTGGTGTTGGCGTTGAGGGTCTCCCGCTTCTCCTTCAGGGCCCTTGGAAACCCACGGAGGAACTCTCCCTCGATGTCTCGACCTCAAGCCAACCCACCACGGCGTTTTGCCTGGCCGCCCCTGCCTTGACCTTTGACGTGAAGGTTGAGGCTGTCGGTGATGGCGTTTCGCTTCGCCACAGCGAGTTGAGCAAAGACCTGTGCGTGCAGACCGGCGCCGACGAGGCGCTTCGTGACGGCACCCTCCAACCGTGGACGCCGACCTTCAAGGAATCAAGCGTGAGGATACCACCGGACGCATCGATGCTTGCTTTCGCCTGCTTGGCTGCCAAAGTTTGTCGGATCTCCGTCCACGTTGAGGACCTGCCAACCACCAAAGAATCGCTGGGCCACGATGTATTGATGGCTCACCTCGGGGACTTGGGCTTGAAGGTGGAAGGCAGCACCTTCAGCGGCTGCGATGAATCCGCACCGGCTTCATTGGATTTGAAGCACGGAAACGATCTCATTACCCCAGTTGCAGCGCTGTTGGCGTTGGGCGCTGGTGGAACCATCATCGGTGCCGAACACGCTGCCTTCAAGGAAACCGACCGGACCAACGGGACGGTGGCTTTGCTGGCTCAATTTGGGTTGAAGTCCACGTTCGAGAACGGGCGCCTCATCGTACCAGGCGGCCAAACCATTGTCGGTCCAAAGGGCCTCGTGGAAACGTACGGCGACCACCGAATGCACATGACGGCGTTGGTGCTGGCCATGGGGTCCTCAACTCCCGTGCTCATCGAAGGTGATTCGCTGCATGAGGTGGCCGACCCCGAGGCCATCGCACGTTGGGAAGCGGTTGGTGTCGTCGTTGAGCGTGTGCTGCACGAACCGTGGTAGGTCAACCGTGGCGGCCGAAATGGTGGTCGAGGCTGTCGATGGAGATGCGAAGTGAAGTTGGGCGACCATGCACGCATGCCCACGGGTTCGGAATTCGTCTCATGTCATCGAGCAAGCGTCGCATCTCGGGGAGGGTGAGCGGTTCGTTGGCCTTGACTGCTCCTCGGCAGGCGTTCATGAACGCGATGTGATCTTTCTTGGCTTCGAGGGTTTCCAGCGGACCACCGTCCAGGGCTAAGTCCTGAAGAAGGTCGAGAAAGAACGAGCGTACTTCCTCGCCGTTCAGCAGCTGCGGCGAAGCCGTCATGGTCCATGCCCCGTTGTCGTTGCTGAGATGGAATCCGAGTTCATTCAATCGAGCGTGGTGTGCATCAACCAGGGCGGATTGACGTGCATCCAGGTCGAGGTCAAGAGGAGCGAGGCGGGTTTGTGGCTCCCATGCTTGGCCCCGATGACGGAGTCGCTCGTAGCGCACGCGCTCGTGAAGGGCGTGCTGGTCAATGAGCAGCAGTTCATCCTCCGCTTGGACAAGGATGTACGAGTCAGCAAACTGTGCCAGCGGTTCCATGTGGGGCAATTCGTTGAGTTCTCCTTCAAGCGGTCCTTCTTCTCCCGGACGAGACGTTGCCCCTGATCCTGCGTGGCGGTGCAGGTCGCGCTCGGCCGACGAGAGCGGTGCTGCTACCGGTTGTTCAACCTGGCCGGGGAGCAAGGATTGGCCCAGGGGAGAGGCGGAAACCGGCCGTTCTTTTTCGGCGGGCTTGGTTTCTTCAGCGGTTTGCCCAACCAGGTTCAGTTGCTTCCCTGCAGCGACAGCCCATGCGGGGGGTTGAGGCAAAGGAGCCGGTTCGGATGCCTCGGGTTGCGTTGCCATTCCGGCGGCAGAGGCCAAGGAATGCGTGGGTTCGGATTGGGGCTCTGGATTAAGGTAAGTTTCAACCGACTTCACGTGCTGCTGGGCTGAAAGACCCTGTAAGCCGGGGATGCCCCCCGTCGCATCTGGTTCGGTAGGAATGGCCTCAAGCGTGTAAGCAATCGCCCGTTCCAAGCGTTCAAGCACGCGCCATGAATGTCGAAGTCGCACCTCTCGTTTGGTGGGGTGGACGTTCACGTCCACTTCGTCGGGCGGGCAATCGAGGTTGACCACGGCCAGTGGATGGCGTCCTTGCATCAACCGGGTCTTGTACCCCCGACGAATGGTTTGGAGGAACGGGCCTGCTGCCACAGGTCGTTGGTTGATCAGCACGTGAATATCATCGCCCTTTCCACGGGTAATGTCGGGCGTGCTGATCCAACCGCTCCAGCGTTCTGCTCCGGGGGCTTCGTCGTCATCAGGAGGGTGTTGCAACGGCACCAAATCGGTCGCCTGAGCGCCCATGATGTCGTACAAGCGATCCATCATGTCCTCCGTCGGAGGGACGTTCAGCAGGGTCCGTCGTTCGGTTTTCAGATGAAACCCACAGGACGGGTGGGCCAGCGCGTGATCCACCACCACGTCGACGATCCTCGCGGTTTCAGTTTCGGGACGACGTTGGAAGGCCAACCTCGCCGGTGTGTTTTGGAACAAATGCTCGACCGAGATGACGGTGCCTTCCGCCATACCAATGGGTTGGATGTTGGATTTCACGCCGTCCTCCATCACGATGGTTGCCCCGGCTTGACCGGAGGGTTTGCTTGAGATTTGCAATTTTGACACCATGCCTATGCTGGCCAACGCTTCCCCACGGAAGCCGAGCGAGACAATGGAGGCGAGGTCTTCTTTCGTTCGAAGTTTTGAGGTGGCGTGTCGGTCAAGCGCCAGGGTCAGGTCTTCTTTTGCGATTCCACTTCCGTTGTCTTCAACGCTCAATCGGTCAAATCCGCCCTGTTCAACGGTGATGGTGATGGACGTTGCTCCAGCGTCAAGGCTGTTTTCCACCAACTCTTTCACGACTTGCGCCGGCCGTTCAACCACCTCTCCAGCGGCGATGAACCCGATGGTGGCGTCGTCGAGTTGACGGATTTTTTGCGGTATCATGCCCCGTCCTCCAAATCCTGCTTCAACGCGTAGAGCACATCGAGCGCCTGCCGTGGGCTCAATTCGTCAACCTGCGTGTTTCTCAGTCGCTCCAGCGCTCTGCGTTCCTCCGGCGGGGCAACAGGGGCGGTGTTCCCCTTTGTTTTCATCGCAGCTGCTGCAAAGTACCCCATCAGACTGGCCTGGCCTGCATCCCGTGATTGCGGTGCACCTTGTTCACCTGCCTTGGCCCCGCCTGCTTGTTGTTCAAGGAAGGCGAGCAGGTCGGTGGCTCGTTCCACCACGTTTCGAGGGAGTCCTGCGAGGGCTGCGACTTGGACGCCGTACGAATCGTCGCAAGGTCCATCGGCCACGCTGTGCATGAATCGGAGTTGGCCGTCGGTGTGCGCCACTTGAACGTGGACGTTGCACAAACCGTCGATTTCATCTTCCAAGCCAATGAGTTGGTGGTAGTGCGTGGCGAACATGGTTCGAGCGCCGATGCGAGAACAGATGTCTTCGGTTACCGACCAAGCGATGGACAAGCCGTCAAACGTGGAGGTGCCTCGTCCGATCTCATCGAGGAGCACGAGGGAGCGGTTGGTGGCTCGTTTCAAAATGTGGGCCACCTCAATCATCTCCATCATGAAGGTCGATCGCCCGCGTTTGAGGTCGTCACTCGCACCCACACGGGTGAAGATCCGATCAACCAGGCCGATCTTTGCCGTTGCAGCGGGCACAAAACAACCCGCTTGTGCCAACACCGAAACCAAGGCCACCGTGCGGAGGTAGGTCGACTTCCCGCCCATGTTGGGGCCCGTGATGAGCAGGAAACTCCGCTTGGTGTTCATCAGGACGTCGTTGGGCACGAAGCCCGCTTGCGTCTCAAGCACAGGGTGGCGGGCGCCTTCGAGTTTGATGACGTGCTGTTCATTGATCTCCGGTTTGGTCCACCCTCGCTCACGGCTCACCGTTGCAAAGCACTGAAGCACATCGATGGACGCCACTCGTCGAGCAACGTCGGCAAGGGCTGAGGCGTGCGCCACGCAATAACTTCGCAGCTCCAGGAATTTTCTGTATTCGAGTTCTTTGAGTTTTGAATCAGCCGTGAGCAGCAGGTCGTCGCGCTCCACCAGTTCTTCAGTGGTGTACCTCGAACCGTTGGTGAGTTGTTGCTTCCTTCGCCACGTCTCCGGTACCTTGTCAAGGTGGGTTTGGGTCACCTCGATGTACCAGCCAACTTGCCGGTTGTTCTTCACCTTCAGCGAAGGGATGTTCAGTTCCTCCCTCAGCCGCTGCTCAAGCGAGGTAAACCAAGCCTTTCCCTCGGTAGTGACGGTGCGCAACCGGTCCACTTCTTCGTCGACACCCGGCCGCAGGAGCCCTCCGTCGCGCAAGCCAAGCGGGGCCTCGTCGGTGAGCGTGTGGCGAATGGTCGTCATCACCTCATTCAACTGTTCAAGTCCCTCGCTCAAATGTATGAGGAGTGGGTCTTGGCTGTCTCGGCACCACTGAGCGACAGCCGGCATGCGTTCAAGCGCGTGAGCGGTAGCAACCAAATCACGAGCGTTGCTTCGCTGATAGGCCAGCTGTGTGGCCAAACGTTCCATGTCCCTGATCCCCTTCAGCGACGTTCGCATCCCGTCCAATCGTCGAGCGGAGCGGGAAAGCGTACCCACGGCAGCATGCCGTGTTTGAATCGCTTCACGGTCGGACAGTGGATGAAGCACCCACGTTTTCAACAAACGTCTCCCCATGGCGGTGCGGCATCGATTCAGGGTGGAGAGGAGGCTCCCGTCGTATTCTCCGGCCAAGGTGGCCGTCAACTCAAGGTTGCGCAGGGTTGTCTGGTCGAGCAGAAGATGGCCCTGTTCTTCCACCATCTCAACGTCTTGCAGTGGCACATCCGGCTGACGGTGGACCGTTGCGAGGTAGTCGGCCGCTAAACCGGTGGCGGAAATGGCCAGCGGTGCGTGATCAAGGTCCAAATGGCCCAAATCCGCCACGTTCAACATGGTCCGCAGTCGTTCGTCACGCTTGGCAGGGCTGAGCTTGTGCTGGCTGACCATGGTGGCGTCGAGCATGGGGAACAGCCGCGATAACTGGTCGTTCCCAGCATCTTTGGGTGTCAGGACGAGTTCACTCGGTTGCCATCGAAGCAGGTCGTCCTGCAAACGCAAGAGGCGATCAACCCCGCTGTGGGTCGATGCCCACGCCTTCCCGGTCGAGGCGTCGATGACGGAGAGGCCGAGCGCGTCGGAACCCAGCACCACGGCGGCAAGAAGGGATTGCTCATCACCGTCGAGAAGCCCCTCTTCGTAGAGGCTGCCAGGCGTGTAGACACGCGTGACCACGCGTTCCAGCAATTTTGCACCAGGTCGCAATTCCTCTTCCTGTTCCGCCACCGTCACTTTGTACCCTGCGCGAAGCATGGTTCGAAGATGTTCTTCCAGCCCGTGCCACGGAAAACCGGCCATTGGGATGGGTTGCTCTGCATTTTTATCACGAGAGGTCAGCGAAAGCCCCAGCACTTCGGCTGCCACTTCTGCATCCTCGTGAAAGAGTTCGTAGAAATCGCCCATGCGGAAGAAAAGGATGGTGTCCGGGTGCTGTTCTTTGATGTCAAAGAACTGGTCCATCATCCCACGTTTGGTCATCGTCGTTGCCTCCATGGCTTGCGCTGGAGTGCGACAACCCTGACGAGAGCACATGAAGGTTCTCAATCAACGGCGTGCTCTGCATTGTTTTTACGAGAAACGATGAATCAGTTTCTCGCAATGAGTTGGCGGCCAGCATGGGACACCATCATGGAAAGCATGACGCCACCGAACAACAGAAACATCAGGTTAAGGAAGCCCCTGCCGCTCTCTATAGAACCATCGGCGGTGATGTCGATGGACCATTGAATGGGAAAACCGTTCTCGTCGACGCCGTGCACGTGGACGTGATCGCCCTGCATGCCGGCATCGGTCACCTCAACAGGTACATGCCGGCTGAGTTGGTGGACCTCGAAACCTCTGCTGTCGTACGTGGCGATGCTGGTTGAACCAAGGGCTCCGATGAACCAAACGGTTCCGTCAGCATCCCCCACGACCCTCGCAGCGGGTGCGTCGATGGCCGAAACTTGTTCGTCCGGGGAGATGATGAGGCTCTCCACGGTACCTCCAACCACCAGGGTGTCTCCTGATTGGGCAACGCTATGAAACACACCGCTGGCAAACATCTGGACGTTTCTGAGCACCGGGGTCGCATCGTCACCGTTCCAAAGGATCCATCCCAACACCGGTCGAGATTCGGGCGTCGCTGGGCTTGAACCGTCAGCACCCGATGAACTGGCGTGCGTTCCATAGGCCACCCAGAGCCCATCGCTGTGGGCTTCAAGGCCATGCCATTGGACGCCAGAGGACATGGACATGGCGGACGTTGGCACGCCGTTTGCAATCCCCCGCACGGAGGTGCTACTTCCCTCAGCGGTGAGGAACAATCGCTGTGTTCCACCGTTTGCGCTTCGGTCAGCAGCATCGAGCACCGTGAACGCCTCCTCAAAGGACGTGTAATCGTAGGTGATGAGGAGGTTATCTTGGATGCCCATCACTTGATTGGGGGCCACAGAGAAAAGAAGTTCACCGTTCGGCATGGTTTTCAGAAACTTCACTTGGGCGCCCAAGTCGTTCCCTTGAGGGCTGTAGACTTCACTGGGCAAACCCTCGGCGTGCTCGGTGAACAAATGGTAGCCCTCGTTTGGTGCGTAAACCAACGCCGTGTAGCCTTCGCCGTCGGGGTGGTACTCGATGTGGGTGACCAAACCACCTCGGTGCAGTGCATCGTCGTTGACGATCGTGTCGCCCACGAAATGTTCGGTGGCTTCGATCGCAAGAGCTCCGAGCGCCACAAAGACCGCAAACAGGGAAAGGGTCAGCCATTGGTGCTCGGATTCCTCTTCAAGGAGCCGTCGCCAACCATCAGCCATGGCTAAGGGGTAGCATGGGAGCAACATGAAGACTTTGCTTGGTCAGGCGCCTTCAAGGCTCTCCAAAGCGTGGACAGAGGGTGCGGAGATATCATAAAGGGAGCATCGGTCGCAGGGATGCTTGGAGGCATACCTATGGCACGTAAACCCGCTGTGATGTACCGCCGCTTGAAAGGCCCAGCCTACACCCGCCGAAAGTACATCGGTGGTGTGCCCAACAACCGTATCCACCAGTACCACGTCGGAAACCGACGTGCTGCGGAGACGGGCCAGTTCCAAGTCGTGCTCGAACTGCGCGCCGACAACGATGTTCAGATTCGCCACACTGCCCTTGAAGCAGCTCGTGTCGTCTCCAACTCCACCATCCGTAAGGAAGCCGGCGCACAAGGCTACGCCCTCCGCGTCCACACCTTCCCCCACCACGTGCTTCGTGAAAACAAGCAAGCGACGGGTGCCGGTGCAGACCGTGTCTCCCAAGGCATGCGATGTGCGTTCGGAAAGAACGTCGGTACGGCCGCTCGTGTCAAGCGTGGCCAGCGTGTGATCTCCATTCAGGTCAACGCTCCTCACTACCTCACGGCCCGTGATGCACTCCGCAAGGCCAGCATGAAGTTCCCTACCCCGTGCACCATCCGCCTCATCCGTGGACACGAGCACCTCAAGGGTCTCATTTGAGACAGCGACAACACATCCGTTTCGCCGGGCTTCGCTCGGTTGACGGCAGGTGAAACAAAATAGAACAGGCGAGAGGCTCGGTCAGGTGATGAAATGCGTGTTGCCGTTCTGAAGGAAGACAATTGTCAACCGAAGAAGTGCAACGATGAGTGTCAAGTGTTCTGCCCTCCCGTTCGAAACGGGCAAGAATGCATCATCATGGACGAGAACACCGGGAAGCCGCACATTTCGGAAAGCCTCTGCATCGGATGCGGTATTTGCATCAACAAGTGTCCACATGACGCCTTGATCATCGAAAACCTTCCCAGCGAACTTGAGACCGACATGATCCATCGGTATTCCATGAACGGGTTCCGTCTCTTCCGATTGCCCACGCCCTCCAAGGAAAGCGTGGTGGGGATTCTCGGGCCCAACGGCATGGGGAAATCAACCGCTATCAGCGCACTCTCCGGGCGAATGATTCCCAATCTCGGGGACTGGTTGAACCAAGAGGCGCAATGGGACGAGGTCATTGGCTCCCTCCCCAAAGGCGAACTCAGAGATTTCTTCATCGCTGTCCAGGACGGCAAGATCCGGGTGGCTGTCAAACCGCAAAATGTGGATCGCCTCCCCAAGCGCATCACCGGCACGGTGGCGGACTTGCTGTCCAAGGTCGACGAACGAGGTCTGCTCGAAGAAACCACCCGCTCGTTGGGTATTGACCACCTGATGGACCGAACCGTACAGCAACTTTCAGGCGGTGAATTGCAGCGCATGGCCATCGCTGCCACAATTTTGCGGGACGTGGATGTTTACTTCTTTGACGAACCCTCCTCCTACCTTGACATTCACGAACGCATGCGTATCGTTCGTATCATCCAGGCGTTGGCCGAAACCAAGCGCGTCATCGTCATTGAGCATGATTTGGCCGTGCTCGACGTTCTCGCGGATTTAATTCACATCGTGTACGGCAAGAAAGGCGCGTTCGGCATTTTTACACCCGCCCGTTCCACCAGGCAGGCCATCAACTCCTACCTTGACGGGTTCCTTCCTGAGGAAAACGTACGCATTCGGGACAAACCCATCAAATTCCTTCGGCATCGCGACCGTTCAGCAGAAATCGGTACGCCGGTCGTTTCGTGGGGCGGTCTCGAGAAGCAACTTGGTGAGTTCAAACTCACATCAGGTGAGGGGGCCGTCCATCGCTCCGAAGTCGTCGGCGTCGTTGGGTCAAACGGAACCGGCAAATCCACCATGATCAAAATCCTCGCTGGCGAGCACGAATACGACGGCGGATGGGTCACCGCAGAGGCGACCATTTCCTACAAACCTCAACACATCGATGTGGACATTGACGGCTCGGTTCAACTTTGGCTCGACAGCGAGTTGGGCCCGCGTTGGCGCAGCGGCGAATTCAACGTGAACGTCATCAAGGCCCTCGGCATTGACCAACTCCTCCCCAAGCGCGTCAAGAAATTGTCCGGCGGTGAGCGTCAAGCCGTCTCCATCGCCCTCTGCCTTGGCCGGGAGGCCGACCTCTACCTGCTCGACGAACCCTCGGCTCACCTCGATGCCAACGCTCGCATGGAAGCGGCCAAGGCCATCCGACGAACCATGGAGGCCAATGAGAAATCGGCCTTTGTGATCGACCACGACGTCTATTTCATCGACATCGTTTCCGACTCGTTACTCGTCTTCGAGGGCCAGGGTGGTGTTGAAGGTCGTGCAACGGGGCCCTACAAGTTGCGCGAAGGGATGAACCGCTTCCTGGCAGGCGTGGACGTCACGTTCCGCCGAGATCACGACTCTCGTCGGCCCCGAATCAACAAAAACGAGAGCAGAAAAGACCGCGAACAACGCTCCAGTGGTGACTACTATTCCTACGATGCATGAGTTTCAGTTCCTCGCCCTTCAATCGACGGAGGTGCACCCGTGCCCGTAGGCCTTCCACCAAGCGGCGGTCCATTGGGGCGGACTCGAGGGCGATTGTCCGCCAGCGCCCTGACCACGTACCTTCGTTGCCCTCGCCAGTGGCTTTTGGGCTACCAGGTCGGTCTCCAAGGGCCGACTCGCCCTTCACAGGTGCTCGGTATCGTCCTCGAAGAGGCATTCTGCGATGTTCTGATGATGCACCCGCCGGCGGTCGCCAGCCGGAACGAGTTGTTGTCCTGGGCCCAAGATCAAGTCAGCACCGTGGCCATCGATGCACTGGCAAAGGGGAAGGCTGCTTGGGATGACGTCCTCTGGAAGTCCGACCCGGACGCATGGGAGGACGTGAGCTTGGCGTCCATTGAGCGGCGTCTCGAGGGGGGCTTGCGTTTGTTCATGGAGGAGGTCGAAGCGTGTTTTTCCGCCGAGGGTGGGCCGTACCTTGAGACGCATCGTACTGGTTCCGTTCCCTTTGAGGTGCCCGCTCCGACGCTTGGTGCGGCTCCCGTCTTCCCGCTTCCCGGAAAAGTACGGGATGTCGAACTCCGCTCCTGGGCACCCCCTTCCCGACCTGTGTGGTCGCCGGCAGGGGCCGAGATCACCTGGCACGAGGCTTGGGAGTGTGCCCGTCCTTGGTTCAAAGATCCACGAGTTCATCAGCCTCAGCGCCTCTATCATCCTGATGGGTGGGCTTCAGGCGAACTTGACATGGTGTTTCGATGGGACGGAAACATCCGTCTTGTTGACATCAAACTCGGCACGCCGCACTCGGCGTTCTCAACCTCGCTTGAGCACCAACTTCGCTTCTATGCTTGGTTGTGGCACGAAACCCACAACGGTCAAACGGTTCACGGCATGGAAGGCTGGTACCTCGAAGCGAGTGAGCGGGTGGCCTACACGCCGCCCGTGGTTGACGAGATGCCCGAGTTGACAAATACTTACAAAGAACACCATGCGGCCATGCAATCACATGATGCGGGCGTTATTTCCTTCCCAGCTTCGCCATCGGTCGCTTGCAAGGGCGAGGCCGCAGGTTGCGGATGGTGTGCCGTTACTCGTACAGAGGATGGCACGTGGGTCCTCCCTGAACGATATGAATGGGTCAAGGGACTCCCAGAGATTCGAATGAAGACGCCCTATGCACCGCTTGGCGAGGTTCAGGGTCGTGTGACGGTTACCGGGCGCCTCACCGGGGTGTGGGGTCCAATGCCGAACCATTTCGCAGAACATGTCCTCGGTGCGGTGTTGGTCGTGGGCCAGCAACACATCACCGTCGAAGAGAGCGAACCAGGTGCATTTCCTCAACTTCACGATCATGCCGAACATGATCTTGTGCTCATCGATGCACTGCCTGGCGTTTGGCGCGATCAAGCCCGCCTGTATGTGGACGGCCACACCCGGTTGCGCCACCGTGCCGGACTCTCGGATGACGACATGCCAGATGTCACCCGCCTCGGTTTGCTTCGAACGAGAGCGAATGTCAAGGGGCACGTCCTCTCCATTCGTCAACGAACAGGCGTTCGTGTTGACGGCAAGCCTTGGGCCATGGTGTCCTTGATGCTGTGGGACGGTCACCATGTCGCCGAGGTGGTGGCCTTTGGTGCCAGCATCAATCAGCGATTGCTCGATCTCCGGCCGGGTGATGGTTTGGCCATGACGGGTGTTGAACTCGGATGGCGTTCTGGCATCCTCCAACTCCGCATCGACAACCGAAAGACACGCATTGAAACATTCACTCCATCGTAGGCCGTTCCTTTCGCACTGAGGCTTCAAAAGGTGTGGCCGGAGTCGTGTTTTCATGCCCGTCCACATGGCGAATTCAGCGACCGATGAAGTCGGGCCCTACCGTCGTATGTCGGCCAGTCAGGCCAACACCTACAAGGCATGTCCACGCCTTTGGTTTTACCAGAAAGTGTACCGGTTCAAGATGCAACAAATTCCCGTGTTGTTTGTCGGAAGGGCCGTGGAAGAAGCGGTGTGCCGTGTCCTGAAAGAATCACCAAGCTTCATTGTGGCTGCCTCGAGCCCCGATGTGTTGTCACCGTCGCCCTATGTCGATGATGGCACGCCCGTCCCTGCTGGGAAGGCGGACTGGCCAGCCGTGGGATTGATGCCACTGTTTCCTCACGAACAGCCCTCGTCCAAGGACGACTTGGAGGCTTGGGCCTTGGAGCGAGCGAATGCTCACCTCCCCCCTGCCCTCGAACGCATGCGCCTGCTCTGGGAAAAGGATGAACGAAAGGCCGGAGACTGGACGGAGGTCGACCCTGACAAGTGCTTGGCCATGGTTCACCATGCCCTGCGCTTCCATCTCGATGAAGTTGAACGTTGCATGGAGGCAGGAGGCGGTCCCGGGCTGGAAGCATGGCGCCGTGGCGAACGTCCAGCCTGGCCTGCCCCTGATGGCTTTCCCCACGAAGCCTTTGACGGTCATCCACTTGCCTCCTCTGGCCCTGTTTCGTGGAGTGAAGCGTGGGAAATCGCGCGACCGTGGTTTGTCGACCCCGACGCTCCTTCGTTTACGATGAACGCCATTCACCCCGACCATTGGTTCCAAGGGGAGTACGATCTTGTCTACCGCTGGACAGGTTCACCCGTCATCGTCGACCTCAAGGCCAGCGTTGGTGCCAACGACCGGTCCGGTGATTATGTCGAGCAACTGAAGATCTACGCCATGCTCTGGTACGCTACACACGGTCGTCACGAACAGGTTGCGGGACTGCAAATTTGGTACCTCGGCCACCCCAGCATCAAAAGCGTTTCAACGCCAAGCGTTGAGGAAATGGAGTCCATTGAAGCGGAGATGGAATCCCTCTGGCGAGCGCTCAAGGAGGGCGAACCGACGCTCGGTGATTGCCCTCCCGACCCACGTCCCATGCGGGGGTTCTCGGCAGGTGGCCAGCCGGCCGAGCCGCCAGAAGCATCGCGTTGTGAGCATTGCGACTGGCGATTGGTGTGCCCGGGTGGAGAGGGCACGGACGAGCAACAACGCCCCGATGATGTGCAACTTCCGGGAGCAAGTCAGCGCACGCCGCTCCAATCCATTGGCGGTCTTGACCCTCGAGCAACGGTCCGTGGCGAGTTGTTCTCCGTTGGCTATCTCAAAGACGGCGTCCCCCTCAAAATGACCATCAAGCAAGGGACGAACACCGCTCACATCCAAGTGGTCTCAACCAAGCGGTCCGACGGTTCGCCAACGGTCGGCGTTCCCGCCATGAAAGGTCAGGCCGTCCTCGTGAAAGACGCCGTGTTCACCGTTAATTGGAAGGGCGAAATCGTCCTCAAAATGGACCCGTTCTCCGAGTTGGTTGCAGATGAAGATCCTGATGTGGAGTCGGCCGACCTGTTTGACTTCCAGGCCAAACACAACGTCGGCGGCAGGGTGGTCTACACCTACGAAAAGAGCGGCGTGGGCAAGACAGGAAAACCTTGGTCAAGGAAGGGATTGATGCTCATGGACCACACGGGAGCGTTCAAAGTCGAAGGATGGGCGGACGACTGGAATCACCAGTACACCCTCTTAGAGGTCGGTGATGTTGTGGCGTTGGCCAACATAGGATTGGATGCTTGGGCCAGTGAAGTGCGCGCCGATTACACGAGAAACTCGAGGCTTCAAATTCTCCATCGCGTCGAGCGTTCAACCACCTGATGAGATGGTGGTGACGAGCAAGGCCACCTCTTGCTTGAGCGGTGTCGAATGTGGGAGGACGGTGCCCTCGTAGCTGACGATGACCATCGACGGAAGGATGCCCGCTGCCTGAAGAGCAACACGAACCGTGGTCCCTTGCTCGACCTCAACACAGGCGTCCACGTCGGTACCGTGAAACCGAATCTCCATGAGATGGCGACCAAACATCATGCTTATGACCGTGGCGCATGAGCCTTGGTTTGGAGCCGAGGTCGCATAGCCCGGTATTGCGGTGGATTCGAAATCCACTGTCCCTTGGACGCGGGGGTTCAAATCCCTCTCTCGGCGCTCTCCATCACATATAGAACGCATCATGTGACGCCGTCATTTCCTTGACGAAGTCGTCCTTGACCTGGGGCGAAAGTGCCTCAAGTCGCTTTCGAAGCCATGCATCGCCGTCGTTTGGGACCGTGAGGCCGAAGTTGAACCATTGTTCCAGGTGCTCAATGAGTCGCTGAGAGCCGAGGATGTCCTCGCTGTTGCCAACGGTGGTCGCGATCACGCAGGCGGAGTTCATGTCGTAGAGCGGCCCCATGGAAGCGAGCAAGGCAGCCAATCCGATGGCGCCGGAACGAGGTGCGTCCCGGCGGACGTCCACGCCCAGGGATTCCATGTCGATGCGGAAGGAGGAAGAACTCGCCACGGCGAAGGTTTCCTTGACGTCCGGTTTGTCGATCATGCCCGCCAAGACCAGAACGGTCGATACCCCTTCCTTCTGGAAGAAGGTCATCAGTTCATCTGCGAGGGTGGATTGTTGGCCCGGTTCGTTGGGTTGGGCTTTGCCGGTCAGGGTCAACACGTGCCCCGTTTCGGTATTGATGCGTCGCAGACTGTAATGCGGTGGGGCCAGCAAGCCGTCCTCATCCAGTTCAGCGTGAGGGGGGAGGCCCATTGGATGGAGTCGAGCCAGTTCGAGGCCCTCGTGCAGGTTTCCGATGGAATCCACGGCGACCTTTCCGAGGTTGGCTACGCCGGGAAACGCCACGAGAAGGGTCGCACCATCGGGAAGCGTGGTAGCACCGTTCCGCCATTCAATTCGCATCGTCATGAAGGGCTGAACCCGTCAACACGCGCTATAATGTTTGATGCTCTCGTTGGGCGCAGGCCGCCTGTTTTGCACCTGTTGCCGTGCGTCCGTCACTCTTCTTCTGAGGCGTGGTCGGCATTCATGGCTTCAAGCGAAGGCAAGGTTGCGAGTTGATTTGGCCAATCCGGGCCTTCAACACCGTTCATTTTCCTGCGTAGAGCAGCACGGTTGTCTTCAGGCGACCATTTCAACGGTGCTGCAGCCTGAGCGCGCTCACCGCACGATGGACAGGTTGTCTTCAATGAAAACGCACCGCACGTCAGGCACTGTTGCATACGTTGTTTCGCCATGATGCTCACTCACGTTCTGCAGTTGCCTCGCCGCCAGCGGCTACCATGTGATTGACGACCGCTTGCGTGGCTTGTTCCCACATGGATTCAGCCACTTTGAAGTCCGGCGCCTTGAGTTCAATTCGGTAGGTTGGTGCGCCATCATAGAAGCACTTGACATCGATTTCCTCGGCCTCATTGGAGAGGGATTCGGCCGCCTCAAGGGCTCCGCGAATCACGGAAACACCATCGATGACGTTGATGCTGAGCGTCAGCGTACCTCGGACCTCTACAAACGGAGGAATGATGTTCTCGACGGCGATTTCAATGAACGGCGCCATCCATTCGCCTTCAAATCCGGCGTTCTCCAAGGCACCTTCCTGCATGGCTGCTTCTTCGAAGGCCGTGTACAGGGTGCCGAAGGCGTCGACGAGTTCGCTGGTTTGCTCTTCCACCTGTTCATCGGACCAACCGATCTTTTCACCAAGCACCTTGAGAAGTTGCTGAGCACGCTGTTCGTTCTTCCACTCTTGGAGGCGGTCTCGGCGACGTTCTTCGGAAACCGACTTCAGGGAGAGTTCAAGCGACGTTCCGTCTCTCCGGGTACGCAAAACCTTGCAGATGACTCGCTGACCTTCGCGGACGAAACCACGTATGTTTTTGACCCATCCCGAGGCGATTTCGCCAATGAAAATGAAGCCCTCGATGCCTTCGTATTCGTCGAGGTCAACGTAGGCACCGTTTTGTTTGACGGTCTTGATCGTGGCCACGACCAATTCGCCCTCTTCAGGGGTGGCGCCGTCTTGAATCACCATGGAGGCTCAGCCTCCTCAGTTCAGTGCTTCAACGATCGTGCATCCGACGAGGTCGGCCTTGCCACCAGCGGGCTTGGTCAGCGTAGCGCTGCAGACGCCGCAGGCGATGGAGGTGGTGGCTCGGGAGAAGATGATGGACTCGCTTCCGCAGTCGCGGCAGCTTACTCGGAGGAAATGGTTGGTCATTGGAAACACCTCAACGGTCGACAAGTTCGAATTTCTTGGCTCGCTTGCAAGGAGCGTAGTGCGCTTTGCCCGTTTCCGTGCAGCGGTAGAGAATGTTCACGCGCTTGGTGGGCTTTTCTCGGCCATCAGGCTTTGGACGAGGGAAACCTCGGTAACCGGCCATGACACGTCGGAATCGGCGTTGACCCCAGCGAAGCTCGGAGGCTCGCTTTTTCTTCACTCGCTCCACCGTGTGGAGGGTGTGCTTGCCAGCCGACGGGCTGTAGCGCATAACTTGACGGGGTCGCTTCACCATGTGAACACCTAAGCGTTCAGCCCACAGAGGTCGGGTATTTATGCCCTCCGCCATGCGTTTTGGATATCTTCAACGCACTGCGTCGCCATGTGAGGGATTCTCTATAAGTTGGGGGGGACAGCACACCGCATGGAAGAGGCGACGCAAGCCTTCGTTTTCTTCTGGCTCGCAGGCCTGTTTGTCCTCTCTGGGGGGATGTTGGGTTTGTTTTCCAAAGTGAGGGCACAACGCAAAGTCGGACTTGTGATGGCCTCAGCGGGGCTTCTGTCGCTCATGGCCACGCCCTGGACCCTGTCGTTCTCCCCTTCGAGCGCTCTCGGCCATTTGCTCGGGAGCCTTGTTGGGCCGAGCGTCCTCCTGGGTGTGGGCTTCTACCTCATCACCTTCTCTGGGAACGTTCCCGTCGGGCAACTCTCCCGCACCGACCGTAGAACTGGCGTGGTGATGGTGCTAACAGGTGTCCTGTGGTTGGAGGCCATGCACTGGTGGGAACTTACCCCAACGTACCCTGGCGAAGTCAATCGGTACTGGCTCATTTTTTGGCCCACGATGTTGCTGGGTGTGGTCGCCTTCGGTGCAGGTGCTGCAGGCCTCGTCGCTGTGGTTGGCGAAGATCGCCAGAAAGAGCAACGATTGATGCTGATGCTCGCCTCGTTTTCGAGTCTCTTGCTCTTGTTGGGGGCGTCCCTTGACGGCCCAAATGTCAACCACGAACAATTCGCCACCGAGGTGGTGCTCGCAGCGGCGGATCTCTTCGGCGTCTTGGTTGGCGCTGCCATCGCCGTTCTGGTGTTCGCATTGGTGTTGGGCGTGTACGAATCTCAGCAACCCGTCCCTCATCGATTGGCCCCACCGACGGCTGAACAATTGGCGCATGCAAGCAAGGTCATCGCCAGCAACATCAGCGGAGGTGATGAAGCTGAGTAAGGTCGATGCTCCCGTGTCCTTGCTCAACACGGGCGCCAAGGTGGTGCTGCCGTTCGTTGCGGTGGTGTTGGGCGTGATGTACCTCTCCGGTACCTCAACCGACGGTGCGCTGGTACGCTTTGCGAATGCTCTCCTCACCTCCTTTACGCTGTTTTCATTCGTTTTGCTCCTCACCTTATTCGTCTACGGTGATGCGAGAAAGCGCCCCATTGCTCCTTTGTTTGGCATGGCGGTGAGCGTTGGTTTGGGCACGGCCTTGACGGTGTTTTTCCTCTCCCAGGGTGAGTTGTTGATGGAAGACAACGGTTCGGTGCGTGCGCAAGCGCTTTCCAACATCATTCGGTTCAGCACGACGGCCGTCGGTGTTGGCCTCGCCGTTTTGGTGGTCGGAGGAACCTTGTTTTCAAGCCTCATGAGCGGTCCAAGCCGCACGATTCACTTTGAAGAGGAATGAACGTCGCCTCAAGGCGTGCCGCTGAATTCATAAGGAGGAGGTCGGTGGGCGAGTCGTTCAGGTGAGCGCATGTCCAAAGGTACACCATCCATGGGTCGACGCCAAAAGACCACCCACATCCGTTGCCGACGCTGCGGACGCAACGCGTACCACAAGCAAAAGAAGGTCTGCTCATCCTGCGGCTACGGAGAGACCTCCAAGATCCGCAAATACAACTGGTCGAAGAAGACCCACCGCCCCAAGGCCTGAAGCTTTCCAATCGCAACGATAAGAAGCAACCACGAATTGGTTGGATTGAGGCGAACGCATGTGCGGCATCATCGGCATTGTCGGTCAACAAGGTGCGCACGTCAATCAACTCCTCTATGACGGCTTAACCGTCCTCCAACATCGTGGCCAGGATGCCGCTGGCATCTTGACCGATGTTGACGGCCACTTCCGACTACGAAAGTCAAACGGGCTCGTCTCGGACGTGTTCTTCAAGCGGCACATGCTTCGCCTTGAGGGCAACGTTGGCATCGGCCATGTGCGCTACCCAACTGCCGGCTCTTCCTCTCGCGCCGAGGCCCAACCGTTCTACGTGAACTCACCTTACGGGATTGCTCTCGCCCACAACGGGAACCTCACCAATGCGGAAGAACTGGGCCGATTCTTGCGAGATGAGTGCATGCGTCACATCAACACGACCAGCGATTCGGAGCTGCTCCTCAATGCGTTGGCTGTCGAACTCGGCGAACGCAGCTCTGCTTTGCGCATTCAAGGCGACCCTCACATGAACATCGAAACGGTGTTCGGTGCGGTCAGTGCAGTGAACAGCCGCGTTCGTGGCGGGTACGCTTGTGTCTCGGTCATTTCTGGCTACGGTATGCTCGCCTTCCGCGACCCCAACGGCATTCGCCCGCTGGTTTACGGTCAACGTGAATCCAACGGTCAGACCGAATACATCGTGGCCAGTGAGAGCGTGGCCATCACGGCGCTCGGATTTGAGATCGTACGCGATGTTCTCCCCGGAGAGGCCATTTTCATCAGCGCCTCCGGCCATTTCTTTTCACGGCAGTGCTCTGCTCCCGCCTCCTACACCCCGTGCATCTTCGAACACGTGTACTTTGCACGTCCAGACTCGGTCATCGACGGCATGTCGGTTTACCAATCCCGCCTCAACCAGGGGCAGCGCCTGGCTGAACGCCTGTTGGCGTCGTGGCCCGACCACGACATCGATGTTGTCATTCCCATTCCGGATTCAGGCCGTATCGCCGCCCTCCAGATGGCCAAGGCGTTGAGCCTCCCGTACCGAGAGGGCTTCGTCAAGAACCGCTATGTCGGTCGGACCTTCATCATGCCCGGTCAGGCCTTGAGGGAAAAATCGGTACGCAGAAAACTCAACGCCATCGAGCATGAATTCCGTGGCAAGAACGTGTTGCTGGTCGATGATTCCATCGTGCGTGGAACCACCAGCGCGCAAATCATCGAAATGGCAAGGGATGTTGGCGCCGCCAAGGTCTACTTTGCCTCGGCTGCACCTCCGGTTCGCCACCCGAACGTCTACGGTATTGACATGCCCGCTGTGAACGAATTTATCGCCAACGGGCGAAGCATCGAGGAAATCAATCAAACCATCGGCAGCGACCGCCTGTTCTACCAGACCCTCGACGACCTCATCGATGTCACCCTCCAGCCCACGTCGGATGTAACGGCCTTCGATGCCAGCTGTTTCAACGGTGAGTACATCACGGGCGACATCGACGAAGCCTACCTCAAGAAACTCGACGACGCCCGAAACGATGCGGCGAAGGGGCAATCGCATGCAGATGATGCGGTGATTGACCTTCACAACGACGAAGCACTCTAATGCCCACGCAGAGCGAGTGCTTTTCTACGACCCTGCTGACCTCCCCTCATGGTCTCCACCCGCTCTGTGGTTCCGCTGCTGCGCCCAGAGGCCAAGGTTCACCACCTCGCAACCAACGATTCGTCCGATGTCATCGCATGGGTGGAAGGGTCCAGGACCGTTCGGTTGGGTCGCCTTGTGGACGCTGGAACACTCGAGGTTCTCGAGTCCTTCAACACGGAGCACCGTGTATCGTACCTGGGCTTTCACCGTGATGGGGTACTGGTCGGTGATGATCTTGATTCACTGATGTTCTACGATCTGGATGGAACTTTGATTGAATCACAAGCCATTGACGGCGGCGTCCAATCATGCCACTTCATGGGGCTCAAGCTTGTCATCTTGAGTGGCATGGGCGAGGTGGTGCTCTCCCAACGCGAACGAGACAGCGTGAACCTGTCGAAGAAATTCGGACTGGATGATGTGGTCCACGTTGAGGTTCACGGAGAACGCCTGTTCATCGCAGAGCAACGCGGCACAGTCCTGGCATGCACGGAAGACGCC
The DNA here is from genome assembly GCA_049627345.1 of Candidatus Poseidonia sp. Lineage (GTDB taxonomy): Archaea > Thermoplasmatota > Poseidoniia > Poseidoniales > Poseidoniaceae > Poseidonia. The sequence continues at coordinate 168,000 of JBMZXF010000001.1, forward strand.
GTCGTGTGGCGCCGCCCCCCTCGTGGCGAGCACGGCGAACGCATCACCGCCCTTGGTGTGACCAAACAAGGTCGTCTGTTCTTGACCAGGGAGGGGCATGCGCTCGTGGCTGGGGAGGAAGAAGCCATTGAGTTTGAAGTGTGGGAAGATGGACGTCTTTTGACTCGCAACGACCTACGTAAGCGATTGCTCACCTCCTCGGTGGCATCCTGGGGCGCTGTGCTTGGATTCGATGACGGCACGGTTCATCGGTTGTATGAAGACGGCCAAATGGAAGGTGTCCTTGACACGGGGTACAGCGTCTTTTCGTGTTTGGAGCATCGCTCTGGTATCATTGCCAGTTCCTGGTTTTACATTCATGGCGAAGAGGATGAGCAGCCATGGAAAGTGGAACATCAAGGAATGCCTCGGTTGATGGTCGTGAACGAGCACCATCAAGGCCTTCTCTTCGCTGGTGACGACCAGAACGATTACACCGCCCCCGAACCGATCGGCTGGATCGACCTTGCGTCCCCCGTGCAAGAAATGGATGCCGCTGAACTGACGCTGTGGTTCCAGGAGGCGCCAGCGAGCGACGGTCTGACCGCCGAGGAGTTGTACGGTGGTGAAGACGATGTGCTCCACCTCCTGACCGAGGAAGAACGTCAGCAATTCCAGGCCGTTTCTCAAGGGACGAGTCATGCCTCCCTTCTGGCTGCCATGGATGAGGATGTTTCGCCCACGAACGTGGAGGTTGAGCCGACATCGGAAAACGACCTGCTTGAAGCGCTCCAAGGCATGGAAGAGTTGGCGCTCGATGCCACGGAGGACTTGATGGACGCCCTCGCGGCTTCGGTTGACGAATTCATCCCTCCCCGTGCCATCGCCGGCGACGACCAGCGCCACACGGCAGGCGATGACGGCACCTGTGTGGTGGTCCTGGACGGGCGTGGCTCGTTTGACCCGCAGGAACAAATCGCTTCGTGGTCGTGGCACGACCAGCGAGGTCGGGAACTCGCCGTGGCACCTCAACTCAAACTCAAGCTCCCTGTGGGTCAACACCGATTTGAATTGCGTGTTGTGGACCAACAGGGGGCATGGACCACCGATGCCGTGGTGATTCACATCGCTGATGGCTCAACCTCATGAAGGGGTTGCGTCTCGCCAAACCATGGGCCTTCGAGAACCGTGGATTGAACATTTCTTCGTCGGCCCCCTCCAGATGCGTTGTTCCGTGGTCACCGACCCCGCAACGGGCGACACCATCATCATCGACGGCGGGGATGAGCCACAACGAATCATCGACTGGATTGATGCCTTTGATGGCCCCGGTCCCAACTGGACGACCGGTCCGGAAAACGCCACAGACGCCAGAGAACAAGCGTTACCAGCGCGGCGTGTTGTCGCGTTGGTCAACACGCACGCTCACTTTGACCACAGTGGTTTCATTCCAGCGCTACGGGAACATTACGGCGTTGAATGGTACCTTCATCCCGATGACGATTTTCTCCAGACGCTCGCCCAAGCCTCCGGCCGGCGCTATGGCCTTGCACTGCCAAAACCGGCCGTCGCTGACCAGGCCTTTGAAGCAGGCAAAACATACCGCTTTGGCACCCTTGAACTGCGTGTGCTGCACACACCCGGCCACACCCTCGGTGGGTGTTGCCTGTTGGTTCAGGTCGAGAACGGCCCCGACCATGTCTTCGTCGGTGATACGCTCTTTGCGGGTTCCGTCGGCCGAACCGACATCGCCAACTCCGGCGGTGATTTTGAACTGCTCGCTCGTTCCATACACACCCAATTGTGGCCGTTGGACGAGGACACCATCGTGCATCCCGGTCATGGCCCTCTCACCACCATCGGTCACGAGAAGCGGACGAATCCATTTGTCGGCGAGCCTGCTGGTGCAGGCGGTACGTTTGGGTTCGGAAAGTACGCTTGATCAGCCCATCATGCCCTTGAGGCTCTCATGAAGCACCGGAAGGGCCTCTTCCCACGTGGCAACGATGCCGTAATCGGCGTGCTGGAAGATGGGGGCATCGGCGTCTTTGTTGATGGCAACGATGTACTTTGAGGAACGCATGCCCGCCAAGTGCTGAATGGCACCTGAGATGCCGACGGCGATGTAGAGGTTGGGGTTCACAGTCTTCCCGGTCTGGCCGACCTGCATGGAGTGGGGAATGGCTTCCCACGTGTCCACGGCGGCACGAGAGGCACCAACGGCTGCTCCGATGGTGTCAGCGATGGCTTCGAGGTGCGTGAAGTTGTCAGGCGATCCCATACCGCGGCCGCCGGAGATGATGATGTTGGCTTCGGCGACATCGAGGCGCTCCGATGCTCTGGCCATGAATTCTTGAACCGAGGTGGCCACGTTTCCGTCCGTGTCAATAACGGACACATCGGTTGCGCCACCGGTGGCAGGTGCGAAGACGTTTGAGCGAACCGAGACGACCACGTCGCCGCTGGCGGACACGGTTTGCATGGCTTTGCCACTGTAAACGGGCGAGGTGATCGATGAACCCTCAATCTTTACGGCGTCTTGCACCACCGAGAGGTTTCGTCGGGCTGCGAGGCGTGCTGCGAGGTCTTTGGACTGGGGGCTGGCGCCGGTGATGACGGTTCCTTGAGGGACGACGGCGTCAAGGGCTTCTGCCCAGCCGCTGGCGTCGTAGTGGGCGAAAGCGCCCGACTTGGCGGCGATGATGTTGGCGGCACCCATGCCGGCCGCACCACTGGCTTGGCCAGCATCCGTGCAGGGCACGACGAGGGTAGGTTCCCCACCGAAGGTTTTCGCTGCACTCACGAGTTCAGCGGTGCTTGGGTGGACGGCGTTGTTGTTCATTTCTGCAATAACGATGGTTTGTGTCATGGAATCACCTCATAGGACGTTGGCTTCGTCTCGAAGCAGTTGTGCGACTTCGGCCGCTGCTGCGCCGCCCTGGTAACTCTTCCCGGCTGGTTTTGCTGGCGGGAGGGCGTGGTTGACGACGGAGACAGTGGAGGCAGGCGCGGCTATAGAACGGACATCTACGCTTGCTTTCTTGGCTTGCATGATGCCCTTGACGTTCGGTTTTCGAACCTTGAAATCGCCCTTGTCGCACGACACGACGGCGGGGAGTGGGACGCTCATCTGGGCGTTGCCGCCACCGCTTGGCATCACGACGCTAACGCCGCCGTCGAAGGTGGCGCCGACGATGTTGGACACGGAGGCCCAGCCCATGCGCTCGGCGAGGCCAGGACCGGTCGATCCGGCGCCGGTGTCGGCGGCCGATTTCCCGCAGTACACCATTTCGCCACCAAGGTCGGCAACGGCTTGTGCGATCACGGATTGAAGGGCGTTGGAGTCCAATTCGCCTTCAGCATCGATGCGCACGATGTGGTCCACGCCGATGGCTTTGGCGTCCTTGAGGATCTTTTCAGCACCTGCTCCACCAACGGTCAGGGCCGTGACTTCTCCACCGGCTGCCTCCTTGTGTTTGAGGGCGGTCTCGACAGCAAACTCGTCGTACGGACTCATGACCATCTTCACGCTGGAAAGGTCAACTCGGTCGCCGTTGACGACAATTTTTGCATTGGTGTCGGGGACTTGCTTAACGAGAACGATGATGTTGGGCATGAGCATTCACTCCAATTCTTGATTTTGCGACCGAGACTCAATTCATGAACCTTGCCACTTCCCCGTATGACGGCGTACGCTGGGAGCCACGAGTCGGTCGGTACTGGGTAGAATTATCAACCGTCCCGCCAGCGAGACCACTCCATGTCGCCGCCGAAGAACGTCAAGATTGACCCCGAAGAACAAGCTGCCCTTCGAGAGTGGAAAGCCCTCATCGTTGGCCATTACAAAGATGACATCGCCCGCCTTCAAGGGATGGAGGACAGCGTCCACGGTTTCCACATTGAACACCACCTCATTGACGCCCATCCCACCTTGCGACACATGTTCCACGAAAACCCCGTACGTGCGCTCAAGTTCGGCCATCGGATCATGCGTGAGCAGTTTGCTGCCAACAAGATTCCGACTCGGCCCGTGATTCGTGTGGTTGGCCTTTCGGAAAACTACCTGAACCGCGTGGATGAATTGCGAATGCGCGACCGAAACGACCTTGTCTGCCTGGACGTGAAGATCAACGATGTTTCTCAGCCCTATGGCTGGCTCAAGCAGGCCAAGTACGAATGCCGCGACTGTCAGACCATCACGGCGGTCGACCAGCGACGGGCAAGGGAACGTGAGAGCCCTCGGGTGTGCCGGGTATGTTTGGACAAAGTGTTTGCCGACATGGACACGAAGGACATGCCAATGGGCATGTTCCATCCTCGTCCAAATTTCCGCATGCTCTCAGAAGAATGCACCTACGAAGACGTGCAAGACATCAGCATGAGTCAAATCACCTACAACAGCGAGCACCGCCTCATCAACTGCTCAACTCGAAACCAGATTTTGGGAACCGTCGCCGATGACCTGGTGGACGCCATCAAGACCTCACAGTACCTTCGCATCAACGGTATCGTCCGTGTTCAACCCGTGCCGGACCGGAACTTTGCCAAGGACACTCGCCGTTTGCTGTCCATTGACATCTTGAGCGTCGAGGAACTGCCCATCCAAGACTGAGTTCAGCCGTTCATCAAGGCCGTGACCTTGTCGAGTGTTTCGGGGTTCGCCTCAAAGTGGGCTGCCAGCGCCTCCAGCCCTTTGGCCAGGCCGTCAGCCACGCCAAATTTCGCATCAAGCGGGTGGAGCGTACCGTCCATGACGGCTGCACGAAACGCCTCCAGGTCCGTCCACGTGCTTGGTTCGCCAAACTTGGGGTTTGGCGTCACCACGATTTCGCCAAACTCGGGGAGGAGGATATGTTCTGCCAGTTCGTACACCGGGGATTGAGGGTCCTCGGGCGAGATGTAGGCCTTCCGCATCTTCTTTCGAATCTGGTCGTGCGTGTCATGCAGCAGAAGCGCACCGTTGGGGTCGGATTTTGACATCTTGTGGTCAAAGGATTCCATGCGTGAGCCGGAGGCCTTGAGTGAGGAAATGATGGGGGTATGGAGGCAGGTCGCCTTGGCCCATCCGTACTTTGAGGCAACGTCTCGCATGAACATGTGCGCCTTACGCTGGTCCATACCACCGATGGCGATGTCGATGTCCATCTCGAAGATGTCCGCTGCCTGCATGGCCGGATAGTAGAATTTGGAGAGGTCGTGGTCGGAGGACGCCTCGTCGCGTCCCATGATGGTGAAGGTTTTGCGCACCATGGCCAAGGTGGCTCCTTTGGAGCAGCGGAGGACTCGAGCCCAGTAGTCGCTTGATTCCATCAATTCTGAGGCCCACTTGAATTGCAATTCACCGGGTCCTTCGCCCTCCGGAGGATGGTCGAGCAGGGCGCGAAAAGTCTCCTGCATGTACACGGCGGTCGTTTGGATGGCGTCCATGTCGCCGTTGAATTTGTCGTTGACCCAAGCGTGCCAGTCAGCGAGGAACACCATCACGTTGGCGTTGGCATCGAGCATCCGTCGCAACTGCAGCGCGAGAACTTTCCAGCCGATGTGTGCTTTCCCGCTCGGTTCAAAGCCAACGTAGCAGCGCAACACGCCGTCGCCACCGTGAGAGGTGCCGTGGTGAAGGGCCTCGATGAGGTGTTCAACGCCGACGACTTCTTCCACGTCGCCAACCATGGTGTGGAGGCGGTGTTTGGCGTCTTCGTTGAGGTCAGCATAACCGTCTTTGGAAACCAGCAAGGCGGGGATGTCTTGCGGGGAGGCCATGCAACCGCCTCAGAACAACTTGTCCAGTTTTTTGACCTGGGTCTCGGAAGGTGGCGTGCCGGCTTCGATCATGGCTTCGAGGTCAGCGATCAGTTGGTGAGCGGTGTCGATGGTCGCCTGGTCGAGGTTTTTCATGAGCTCCATGGATTTGTGAGCCATCTTAATGGCGGATTTTGCCTTTGAGAATTTCTTGGCTTCCTCCTTGGCTTTGTCGCCGCGTTGTTTGGCGCTGTAGCCCGTGGCCTCATCGAGGAACCCAGACCATCGCTTCCGGGATTCCATGGCTTGTTCGGGACCCCCGTCGCCATCAAGGAATTCAGCGAGGTCACCGCCTTTGAGTTGCACGACGTTGACCGCCAATTTTCCGCTGTCATCGTAGGAACCTTGGACACTGACAAGCAAACCATAGGAGCCGGTGAACACGCCGTCTGCGTCCACGTTGATGTTCTCAAAATAATTCGTGGCCAATTTTGCAAGGCCGGCGTTTCCGCCCATGGATTTTATCAGGCCACGCTTGACTGCAAATCGCTCCATGGCTTAGGCAACGGCCAGCGTCTCATAAGGCCACCGTCTCCAGCGTCTGTTCCGGGCCGAACCATGGGAGATGTTTTGATGCGTGGTCGGCTCGGTTTGCCATGCGCCGTGCGGCTTGGTTGGCGATTGGCCTCGTTTTGCTGATGGTGGCGCCCACCGCTTCGGCTGAAATGGTCAGCCGCATTGAACTGAACGACGCCGGTGCCCTCGGAGAGAGCGACCTCGGCATCACGACGGGGGAAGTCTCGCCCGATGGCACGGACGTGCTGGTGGGCGGTTTGAACGGCTACGCCCGTCTCCTCTCCGCCGACGATGCGGGTAACCGAGCCCTCGACATCGAACTCGTTACCGGACGCAATTCCACGGTGCACGACATTGCTTGGCATCCTCGTGGAAACACTGCCCTTCTGGTGGGCGACGATGGCATGGCCATGCGGTACGACACCTACGACCACAGCATCACGTACGTCAACGGCACGTTCAGCGTGCTCGGGTTTGACCTGACCGCCGTCAAGTGGCGGCCTGCGGGGGACTTCGCCTACGTGGCTTCCTCAACGGGCGAGGTATGGAAATTCGCAGAACACACGGGCTTTGAACAACTTGACAACCACGGTGAGAGCACGGTCACCGACATCGATTGCCATCCAAACTACAACGTCTGCATCCTCTCTTCGCTGGAGGAAGGCATGGCGGTCATTGACGAGGCGCACGCCATCGCTTGGCTCCCGCAAACCGCTGCGCAGACATGGGTTGGTGTCGAATGTTCAAGCGCCATTCTCAACGAATGCGTGGGCTTTGCCAGTGGTTTGATGAGCATGGTGGTTCGAATCAACACGCTCGATGCTCGTTCCTCCACCGTTGAACAGGGCGTTCCTTGGGACTTGCCAAGCGGTGAATTTGTGGGGGATTCACGAGGCGATGACAGCACCACGCTCGTTCATTTGGCTCCACTCGGACTGGTTCGCTACACGCCCATGACCGGTGAGGCCTTTTCCGTCTTGGTTCCCGAAGATGCGGCTGCTTGGGATGCCGTGGTGGCCGGACGGGGTTTGGCCGTGGTCTGGGAAACGACTCGTCACCACGGATTCATGATCACTGATTTCGGGAACATCATCGAATTTACACCGGCCGTGGAGGAAGTTGAGACCGGCATCATGGACGTGCTGGTGCTCGGTGCCGTGGCGGTATCTGTTCCGGGTGTGATCATTGGCCTGATTTACATGAACAGCCCGTGGATGCAGCGAAAGTACCGGGAATGGCGTTTTGGAAAGAAATGAATCACTGCTTTCTATCAACAGAGGGGACATGTTGATGAAGCACCCGCGTGGCCATTGGTTTGAGGGTAGTTCATGGAGCCGTTTGAAGGACTCGACTTTTACGACATTGAAAGCCTCCTGACCGAGGAAGAAATCATGGTTCGCGACATGGTTCGCGAGTGGGTCGACGAAGCCGTCATTCCCAAGATTGAGCAGGCTTGCGAGGAAGGCGTCTTCCTCGATGAATGGCGAGTTGCCCTCGGAGAAATGGGCGTGTTGGGTGCGCCGCTCAAGGGCTACGGATGCCCCGGGCTTTCCTACGTCGCCTACGGCCTCATCTGCCAGGAACTGGAGCGAGGCGACAGCGGTCTGCGTTCTTTTGCCTCTGTCCAGGGCTCGCTTGCCATGTACCCGATCTGGGACTTTGGCACCGAGGAGCAGAAGGAGAAATACCTCCCCAAGATGGCATCCGGTGAATGGGTCGGCTGTTTCGGCCTGACCGAGCCCGACTACGGTTCAAACCCTGGTGACATGGTCACCAAGGCCGAGGACAAGGGCGACCACTACCTCCTCAACGGGGCCAAGATGTGGATCACCAACGGCACCATCGCCGACGTCGCGGTGGTCTGGGCCAAACTCGACGGTGTGATTCGAGGGTTCATCGTCGAGAAGGGCGACGAAGGGTTCAGCGCTCCGGAGATGAAGGGCAAGCATTCGCTCAAAGCCAGCGTCACCAGCGAACTCGTGTTCCAAGACTGCAAGATTCCAAAGGACCGAATGCTGCCCGGCGTCAAGGGCTTGCGTGGTCCGTTCTCCTGCTTGAACAATGCACGCTACGGTATCTCATGGGGTGCTTTGGGCTCGGCCATGGCGTGCTTCCACAGCGCCAAAACCTACGCCATGTCCCGTATCCAATTCGACCACCCCATCGCCTCCTACCAACTCGTTCAGAACAAGCTGGCGTGGATGTTGCGTGAAATCACCAAAGGACAGTTACTGGCCTACCACCTCGGCAAGAAAAAGGACGACGGTTCGTGGTTCCCCGAGCAAATTTCCCTTGCCAAGATGAACAACGTGGACATCGCTCTCGAGATTGCCAGGGTTTCTCGAGACATCCACGGCGCGAACGGCATTCTTGACGAATACCCCGTCATGCGCCACATGGCCAACCTCGAGTCAGTGAAAACTTACGAAGGCACCCACGACATCCACAATCTCATTCTCGGTCGCTACATCACGGGCATCCAAGCCTTCACGCGGCAAGCATGATGCACGATGTACGCCTACCTCCGGTTGGCCTTGATGGTTGTCAGGAACGCGTTCAGAAAGCGTGAGGTGTTTGACCACACCACCTCCTACGTCTGGACCTTTCGTCCAGGCCTGGCCGACCTTGATGTCTATCCAGAGGTCAACAACGGCCGCCATTTTGTCCTCTTTGACCTCGCCAGGTACGACTTGGCCATGCGAACAGGCTTGTTCCGCTGGGTTCGAAAAACCCGGTCAGCCTTCGTGGTGGCCGGCTCGACCATCCGCTACCGTCATCGCCTGCGGCCGTGGCGGCGCACGCAGATCATCACCGACTTGGTCGGCATGGATGACCGCTTTTTCTACTTCCAGCAACGAACGGTACAGTCCGGACGAACCTGCTCGGTGGCGCTGCTTCGAACCGGTGTGCGAAGAAAAGGTGCCATCCATCCTCGGGATGTGATGGAGGGCATGGGGCTGAGCATCGAGCCGTTCATGCATTCATGGGTGGCCGAATGGAACACGTGGGACGATGAGCGACCCTGGCCTGCCTGATGCTCAAACGCTGGGCAACAAGCCGACACGTGCTAAACCGCCCCACACCGGGTCGAGGAAGGCTGGCAGGAAGCGATGACGCAGGTAAACGGCAGCGGCCAGCGAAATCTTCTGGAATTTGTTGAGTTTCACCCGAGCGGTGAACACGTCGCCCTGTTGCTTCTCGATTTGGCGGAGAATCTTGTCGTAAAAGGCGATCATGGCCGCCGGGGAATAGCGGGTACGTCGAGGCAGGAGCGGGAGCAGCGCACGTGCTTCCTCGAGGTAGGTGCGAGCTCGGGCAGCGTAGTGTCGGCAGTAGGGCTCCCAGTGCTTGTTGAGCACGATGGTGCCGCCGAGTTCATTCTCGGTCATGCCGTTGCGCTCAAGTTCGTCGAGCGGGAGGTAGACTCGGTCGCGTTGGATGTCTTCGCCAACGTCTCGCAGCACGTTCGTGAGTTGCATGAAGATGCCCCACGATTCAGCGTATTTTCTGGCCATGGGGTTGTCGTAGCCGTAGACTTCAATGCACATCAGGCCGACGACGGAAGCGACACGGTAGCAGTAAACGTAGAGTTCGTCAAACGTACGGTACCGATTGTTGTAGAGGTCGTCTTCCATGCCAGAGATCAAGTCGTCAAACACATCTCGTGGGATGTTGTAGCGCTGAACCGTGTCCTTGAGGGCCAAAAACACGGGGTCGGTGGAGTGCACGTCACCGTAGCAGGTGGAGAGTTTTTTGCGGAAAAAGAAGAGTTGGGTGATCTTGTTGAGGTAGGCTTCTTCGTCGAGGATGGTGCCTCGGTCCTGAAGGGATTCAAGTTGGTTCCTGTAGGCCGTTGCTTCGGGGTCGAGTTCGCCTCTGCTCCCGGGGAAGCGGTCCGACCAGTCGCCGTCGGCGATGTCGTCCGCTCGCCGACAGAAGGCGTAGATAGCGCACATGGCCAGTCGCTGTTCCTCAGGGAGGTACTTGAACGAGTGATAGAAGTTGCCGGCTTCCCGCATGGTCAATTCCTCGCAGTAGCGGTAAGCGAGTTTGTGGAGCTCAGCAGGTGGTTTTTCCGACCAAATCGGAGCGTCAAGATGGGAGAACGGGTCAACCAGTTCGTCCGTTTCGCCAACGATGCCAATGAACGATGCACCTTCTCGGAGCGCTTCCATGGCGGTGACGCTCACGGCTTTCACGGCGTCCCGGGCGAGGGTGACACCCGCACGAAGTCGGTCAAGCGTGGTCGGAGGGCGCACGTCGTTGTCGCCGGTACGGCTCGCAGCGTTTCCCTTGAGAGGGAAGAGCAAATCGAGCGGTTTGCGGCGTTCCAGCATCCTAACCGGTGAGCCCTCGCATCCTTTGTTTATGAGCCCTCGCCTTGGGGGTGCGCGCAAAAGAAGGAATCTGAAATCAAGTAAGCAATTGCCGACTTGGACGTTTGAATTCTATAGAAATTAGGGCTTGTCTTTGTTCTTCTCGAGCAACCTCTTGACGCCGCCAGGAATGAGCAGCGCACGCAACAATTTGCGAGCGTAGGTTTTCATCTCGTCTCGGGTCACTTTGATTCGCTCGTCGGAATTGAGAATGTTGCCTTCCCTGAGCAGGGTGACCGTACGTTGCCCGACCAACACGGGGAGCATGCACGAGGCCTTCAATCGAAACTGGGTTTCAGGGATCATTTTGATGTAGGCCGTGGCTGCCTCAAGGTGCTCGTTGGTGAGGTCGAGGTAGCGGTCGTACAAGGGTCGGAAGGTGGCAAGGTTGCTTTCGTCCAAAAGGTCGCTGGGCGTCAAACCGATGGTGGCCAGGGCATCTTTAGGGATGTAGCATCGTCCGAACCGAAGGTCTTCTGGAATGTCTCGCAGGATGTTGATCATCTGCAACGCTTTGCCGAAGCGAATCCCGTTTTCCACGAACACGGCCTCGTCCTCGGGGGAGAGGCTCATCAGATGAGCAAGCGACATTTTGGTCCAAAACACACCAACGCAGCCCGCCACTCGGAAGGTGTAGTCGTCCAGTTCGGTGTCGCTTGGGAGGGCGGAGATGGTGCCGCCCTCGTTGGCAGGTCCAAAGCGCTCCAAGTCCAGAATTTGACCGCCGACGATGATGTCGAGGCACTCGAGCATGCGGGCCTGATCGTCCTTGCTGTAGGTGTCAAGCCCTTCGATGACGAGGGGCACGTTTCGCAGAAGTTCGGCTTCGTGTTCGTTGGTTTGCAAGGCGGCGAGTTCAGAAAAATCAGGAAGGGTGGTGGCCTTTCCTTGAACGACATCGTTGTACTGTTTGATGTGCTGCAGAAGCATTTCCGTGTCGCCCGTTTTTGAATCTGCTATCGTGTCGGCGACCCGTGCGAGCAGGTAGAGAAGGCCGATTTGTCCTCGGGTTTTCTTCGGGAGGTACTTCAGCGTCGGGTAAAACGACCTCGAGGTGGTTTCGAGCAACGTGTCAATTTTTTCGTTGACCAACACCGGCATGCGCTCTCCCTCCGTTTCGTCCATCGTTCACCTCGCCATGAAGATATGGATGGCCGGTGGCTGTCGGCAGTCAAAACGGTCGCAGGTGGTCATGATGCGTGGGCAACTCGTCGCAACCCTTTAGGAAGGGTGGCTTAAGCAGACTTTCGAAGGGGAGCATCATGAACTGCAATTCCTGCGGCGCTCAACTTCCACCCGACAGCATGTTCTGTACGGAATGCGGTGCTCGACAAGATGTTTCGGCTTCAAGCGGGTTTGCACCCCCACCTACCCAACCCATGCAACCCAGCCAAGGGATGCCACCAGCTCCAAACATCCCTCCGTTTCCTCAACAGCAGCGCACCTTTGACCCCGTTTCCGGTCAAGCCCAACGCATGCAACAAGAGAACAACATGCAGAACATGGGACAAGTGCAACCCGACATGCTTCAGGGCATGGCCCAGGGGCTGCATCAGCAACAGAACCTCCCTCCCGGGACCTATCCCCAGCAACCCCTTCAAGGCGGCATGCCGCTCAACCAGTTCCCTCCGAACCAGTTCCCTCCCAACCAATTCCCGCCCAATCAATTCCCACCTCAACAAGGCAACGTCATCCCAGGTGGACCTCAAGCCCCCCGAAACGACATGCCGAATCTGCAACGTGGCCCGTCCATCGCCAGCGGCGCCCTGCCCAGCTCGGGCAATGTGTCCCCCATGGCAGCAGGCGGAACCAAAGTCGCCCACAATCCGGCCAATTCACCCACGGATGCGATGGTCAACCGGCTTGCAGAGGCCGAGCGCGCCGTCAAGGACGAACGCCGAAGCCAATGGCTTTCGATGAACCAATCACCCGCCTCTTCCGTGTTAGCCAACCTTGGTGGCGGTGAACTTCCTGCTCATCTGCGAAGCGGTGCTGAAGGAGGCAACCCCGCTGCTGAAATCATGGCTGGTGCGCTGAATCCTGCCACCAAAGATGCACCCAACGATGCCCTCCTCCGACGCATCTCCGAAGTCGCTGTGCGACGCGTCGCACGAAAACGAGGTGTTGCTGTCGAGGCCCCGCAGACCAAACTGGAGGACGACCAGTTCATGGTCAACATCACGTACATCGATGACGGCCGTGTGCTCGACTCACCGGAGGATTTGACGCAAGCCTTTGAACAAGCGATTCAAACAGAGCTCGCCCTGAAGGGTTACGACCTGTCGTGTTCCATCACCATGTTCCGTTCCAAGGACGGCGCCACCGAGAAACTTGGCGGCGGAGATGATGACGAGGACATGTTTGCCTGCGAGATCTGCGACGGCCTCGTGAAAGAAAGTGATCCGGAGTGCCCGCACTGCGGTGCTGTGTTTGAGGATGAAGAGGAGGAAGAAGAGGAGGAAGAAGCCTCAGCTCCTTCCCGGAGTGGACCACCCGGTCCAGGGAAGCGAGGTCCTCCCGGCCCCAAGAAGGGCGGTCCTCCCGGCGGCCCAAAACGAGGTCCTCCTGGCCGTTGAGGTGATGACGTCGTGAACGACGGCCCTGACTTCGGAAACATTCGATTCGGCGGTACCCTTCGTCCATCGCAGGTCGCAGCTGTCTCGGTCATCAAACCCCAACTTGATGCAGGCGAAAAACGACTGCACATCGTCGCCCCACCCGGCTCTGGGAAAACCGTGCTAGGCCTCTACGTGTGGGCGGACATGGTCCGCAAGCCTGCTTTGGTCCTCTCGCCCAATTCCGCCATTCAGGCGCAATGGGCTGCACGAACCGACTTGTTCGACCTCGACGGGAAGGAAGACCAGGTCAGCATTGACCCCGAGCGACCGGGCTTGCTGACTTCACTGACCTACCAATCCGTGACCATGCCCAAACGTGGTGGTGAGGGCTTGGATGAATCTGCCATGATGCTGTGGGCGGAGAAATTGGTGGAGAAAGGTGAGGCGGTGGACATTACCTCAGCCGAGGCGTGGATCGCCGACTTGGAAGAGAAGAATCCAACCTACTTCGCCAAACGGGTGAAGGTTTACCGAAAAGCGGTCCGGGACGACTATGCCAAAAACGGCAACGCCCTTTGGACACTGCATGAATCCTCGCGCTCAACGCTGCTTCGCCTGAAAGAGACCGGTATCGGGCTCATCATTCTCGACGAATGTCATCACCTGCTCCACCATTGGGGGCGTGTGCTGCATCAACTCAGAGACTTCTTTGACGATCCCATCGTGCTTGGGTTGACCGCAACACCGCCTGATGTTGAAGGTGCGAAGGAAGAAGATGCGGAGAGGTATGCTGATTTCCTCGGCGATATTGACTACGAGGTGCCGGTTCCAGCACTGGTGAGGGACTCGAATCTCGCACCCTATCAGGACCTGTGTTACTTCGTTCGACCTGCTCAAAAAGAATTTGATTTCATACGGGATGTGAACGAAACCTTTGACGGCATTGTTGACCAGCTCAACGAACCTTCCGAAGGTGAAGATGCCATCCTTCCGCTTACCGATTGGATTGAAGATGAACTCCAATCCTACCCCTGGCACGAACACAGCGAACAGGAACAACGCTCCATTCACGAAACCTCCAGATTCTACCTCATGCTTCAGGGCCGGGCCATGCCACCCGGTGTTCCACCTGTCGATGAAGAACAACTCAAGGGCCACTATGGTCTGGAGTTCACGAAAGAAAATCGCAGCCAAATACTGGCGTTCATGATTTCAAAGTATGTTCGTCTTGGCCTGCGTCGGTCAAGCAACGCCAACGACCAAGCCAAAGCCGAGCGAGCCACCCAACACTACCGCTTGCTCGGCGTGCAAATCACAGAAAACGGTGAACAACAATGCGCCTCCCCCATCAACCGTATCCTTGCCTACAGTAACGCCAAATGCGAGGCGTTGAGCACCATCCTCCAGGAAGAAATGCAAAACCTCGGCAACACCATCAGGGCCGTGGTCATCACCGATTTTGAGAAAACCTCCTCGACGTTGCTCGTCGATGACGTGCTTGACGAAGAAGCTGGGGGGGCCGTCGCCGCCTTCCGTCACTTGGTAGCGTGTCCGGCCGGTGACATGCTCGACCCCATCTTGATGACGGGCAGCACCGTGTTGGTGGACGACGACCTCGCTGAGGCTTTTCTTGAAAAAGCACGAGCGTGGATTTCAGAACGACGTCTGAAGATAAAACTCACCGATGTTGTCTTGGGTCGCTACCATGAGATTTCCGGTTCCGGAGAAGACTGGGTGCCACGTTACTATTCCACCATGATCACCGAATTCTTCCAGGAGGGCTTCACCCGATGCTTGATCGGTACGCGGGGGCTCATGGGCGAGGGATGGGACGCCTCGCGCATTAACGTGCTGATCGATCTGACTTCGGTGACCACCAACATGAGCATCAACCAACTTCGAGGTCGGAGCATTCGTCTGGACAAGCATTGGCCAGAGAAGGTCGCCAACAACTGGGACGTCATTTGCCTCGCCGATGAATTTGCGTCCGGCTTCAGCGATTACAAGCGGTTCAAACGAAAGCACAAGCAGCTGTATGGGGTCGGCGATGACGGCGCCATTGAGAAGGGCCCAGGTCATGTTCACCCGGCCTTCGTGAGTGCCGAGCCGATGGGCATCAACGAAGGCATGGCGATGTTCAACGAAGAGATGCTGAAGCGGTCCAAGATGCGCGCCCGAACGCGCGAACTTTGGGGCATCGGTCAGCCGTTCAACGCCAAACCAAAAGATGCGGTTGAGAAGAAGGTGGCCCCCTCTGAAGGATTTGGTTGGTCTGAGCCAGGGAGCCCCTGGAACGATGCGTCGCTCACAGCGGCGATGAGCGAGGCCATTGTTGGAGCATTGATTCAAACAAACCAACTCTCACCCGCCGCCGAGGCAGCCGGTGGAGACCGAGGCGGGGGGTGGATTCGCATGCACCTGGCGAATTCCACGGCTGAAGAAGCCAGCCTTTTTTCGAAGTGCCTAGAGGAGGTGCTGGGACCTTTGGAGAAACCGAGGTACGTGATTTCAAGGGCGGCGGTGTTCCCTCACGACACGTGGCTCACACGGTTGCTCCCTGAGGTATTGGCGAAGTACCTCCGTCCTCACCAATATCATTTGGTGATGTTTCACAACGTACCCTCTGCCTTGGCCAACTCAAAAGGCAACGCCGCGGTGTTCAAGCAACATTGGGATGCGGCATTCGGCGAGAGTGAACTCTTCTATGCGCACAGCAAGGAAGGGAAATTCCGCCTCGAACAGGTTCAAGCCAGCGGCATGACGCCTCAGGCGACCGTTCGACG
>JBMZXF010000002.1:0-84162 GCA_049627345.1 Candidatus Poseidonia sp.
CAACGCCTCGGTTTGGCTGAGCCGTTCTTCGGCGATGGCGCAGTACTCCTCCGACAGGTCAACACCGAGGTAGCGACGACCGTGCATCTTGGCGGCCACGCAGGTGGTGCCTGAACCGTTGAAGGGGTCGAGGACGACGTCACCGGTGAAGGAGTACATCTCAATGCAGCGCTTGGGGAGTTCAACCGGGAACGGTGCAGGGTGATTCACACGGGAGGCACGCTCGGTGGCGAAGGACCAGATGGACTTCGTGTGCTGGATGAAATCGTCGCGAGGAATCGTGTCGAGTCGACCTTCTGCTCGCTCCTTTTTGCTGCGCTGGAGTTTGTAGTCGCCTTTGGAGAAGACGAGCAGGTATTCGTGGACGTCTCGCAGGCAGGGGTTGGAGGCCGACTGGAAGGACCCCCAGGCGCATGAAGAACCGGCGCTGGCGGATTTGTCCCAGATGATCTCCCCGCGCATCAAGAAGCCGATTTCGGCCATGATGATGTTGATGTGGGACGAGAGCGGAATGTACGGTTTTCGTCCCAAATTGGCGACGTTGACCGCCATCCGGCCCCCGGGGGTGAGCACGCGGTAGCACTCGGCAAACACGTCGTGAAGCAACGTCAGGTATTCCTTGAGCGAGAGGTCCTCGTCGTAATCCTTGGAGGCGTTGTAGGGAGGTGAGGTCACCACCAAATGCACGCAATTGTCGGGCAGCGGCAAGGTGCGTGAGTCGCCGCACAGCACGGTGTTGGCGTGCGCTTCAGGGAAGGCCTGGGCGGCGCCGACATCACGAGAACTGACCAACCCCTCGTTGAGGCGGCTGGTGTAGTAGACGCTAGCGTCGTGGCCCTCTCGGCGGGACACGCCGAAGGAAGAGGTGGCGGTGGACGCGCGACGACGAGCACCCTCCAACGGGGTGCCGTTGGCGGGCGATTCATCGGCCATGCGAGCCAAGGGCGTCGCGGGACTTATCACCTTTCGCGCCTGAACAAAGCGAGGCACGCGCGTCTTGCGACCTTTCCATGAAATCCGCAGAGCAAAAAAGAACCGAAGTTGGCGAGCGAGGGATGAAAAACCGAAGACGCATGGGATTGGTCAATGGCCAAGGTCCTCACGCTGGACGACGTCAACGTCGACGGCAAAACCGTGCTGCTGCGCGTGGACATCAACAGCCCGCTCGACCCTGCCACCAAGGCCTTCCTCGACGACACGAGGATCCGTGCCATCCTGCCGACCCTGCAGAAACTCGTGAAGGCGAAGGTCATCCTCCTCGCCCACCAGTCCCGCCCCGGCAAAGACGACTTTACCAGCACCCTGGGTCACGCCCGTGAGTTGGGCCGCCTGCTCGGTCGTCAGGTCAAATGGGTCGACGACATCCACGGCCCCAAGGCCATGAAGGCCATTGAAGAACTCGAGGCCGGCCAACTGCTGATGCTCAACAACGTTCGGATGGACGAGCAAGAGACCACGGTCAAGGGCGACATGGCGGCCATGAGCGAAACCCACCTCGTGCAGCGACTTGCCAGCGTGGCTGACCTCTTCGTGAACGACGCCTTCGCATGCGCCCATCGCTCCACGCCGTCCATCGTTGGCTTCACCGGCCTGCTGCCCTGCGTGGCGGGCGAGTTGATGGGCAACGAGATTCGCAAACTCGACCACGCCCTTGAGACCCCCGAACGCCCGTGCTTGGCCGTTCTCGGGGGCGTCAAGGTGGACGATTCCATTCAGGTCGCAGACAACATGTTGCGCAACGGCATCGCCGATGCGCTGTGGCCCACCGGCGGTGTGGCCAACCTGCTGTTGGATTTGGCCGGCTACGACATCGGCGAGCCCAACCGGGCCTTCCTGAAGAAAGAACTCAAAGACAGCTGGGCATCGACCATCAAGCAGGCCAAGACGCTCATCGAGGACCACGGCAAGAGCATCCACCTGCCCGTGGACCTCGCCGCCAACATCGAGGGCAACCGGGTGGACATCCCGCTGAAGGACTTCCCCATCGAAGCCCAATTTTGGGATATCGGGATCACGTCCGTCTTCCACCTCTCGGCGGCCATCAAGCAGGCCGGAACCATCATCCTCAACGGGCCTGCAGGCGTGTTTGAGAACCCGGACTTTGCTTTGGGCACCATCGAGATGCTCAACGCCTGCGCTGAATCCGACGGCTACGCCGTCATGGGCGGCGGCCACACGGCCACCCTCGTGGCGCAGCGAGGCCTGGCCGACAAGATGGGGCACGTCTCCACCGGTGGCGGCGCTTGCCTCGACTACATCGCTGGACGACCGCTTCCCGGTGTGGTGAGCCTCGAGCAGAGCGCCGTGGCCTTTGGCGTCGACGTGGTCTCGAAAACCAACGCGTGAAGGAGCCACTGGGGAGACTCGAACTCCCGACCTTCTGATTACGAATCAGATGCTCTACCAACTAAGCCACAGTGGCGGCAAACTCCCCGCTGTCCCAATCAAACATAAGGCCCTCGGTGCGAACCTCAGCGTTCATGAATCATGGCGAGCAGGCCCCACCATGAGCGATGCACCCGTTCGCTACCGCAACACGGTCCTCTATGACCGCGGTGGCCAGAAGGTCACGGGCGACGTGCTGCTTCACGCCGACGGCTCGTGGTCGGCCTCCAACGGCGACGAGGACGTGGTGGAGGACATCGACGGCTCCAAGCGACTCATCACCCGCAGTTTCCAGAACTGGCACACGCATTTGGCCATGCAGCTGAACGCCCGGGATTTCAGCGACGGGTTTCCCCTTCACCGGTGGCTCAACGAAGCCATCTTCCCCACCGAAGCGCGCATCACGCCCGACTATGTGCGCATGGGCAGCCGTTGTGCGGCGGCGGAGATGATCCGCACGGGGAGTTCCTTTGCAGCGGACATGTACTTCTTTCCCAGCGTCACCGGTGAAGTGCTGACCAACGCCGGTCTTCGGGGCCTCATCGGCGGCCCTGTCAGCGATGCGGCCCTGCCCAGCCACCCTGACGCTGCTTCGGCCCTCGACGAGTTGGACGGCCTCCTGGCCACCAACCGAGAGGACGACCTCGTTCAGTACGCCATCGCCACCCATTCGGTCTACCTGTGCAACGAAGACACCTTGCTCCGGGCTTCCGAACTTGCTGAACGCCGCCAGGGCCGTCTTCACATTCACGTCAGTGAAACCCGCAAGGAGGTGGCCGATTGCCACGCCAAGACCGGGCTCTACCCCGTCGAATACCTCGACAGCATCGGGTTCTTCCAGCCCGGGACCGTGTGTGCTCACGCCTCATGGGTGAAGAAGAACGAGATTCGGATGCTCAAAAAGCACGAGGCGACGGCCGTTCATTGCCCCTCCTCCAACATGAAACTGGCCTGCGGTGGAACCCTGTCGTTGCCCGCCTACATGGACGCCGGTGTGGACGTACGACTCGGCACCGACGGTGCCGCCTCCTCGGGTAACGGCCTCAACATGCAAGCCGAGGCTCGTCTGGCGTCGTTGGTGCAGCGCCACGACCACTGGGATTCCACCCTGCTGCCCGCCGTGGACGCCATGGATTTGGCGACCAAAGGCAGCAAGGATTGGGCCGTTTGGGACCTCGACGACGTGCGCATGCGACCACGAGGTCGCTCAGACAACCGCCACCTGGCCAACCTCATCTTCAACGGCGCCGACTGCATGGACTTGTGGGTGGGCGGCCAAGCCCTCCGCCGAGACGGCATCACCCTGACGCTGAACGAGAACGCCATTCTCGATGAAATCGATGAGGCGGTCGCCACCTACTACGAAGGCGTGGAGTGACTACTCCACCCGAGCGTACGCCAAGCCGCCAATGCCAACCAAGGCGAACAAGAAGTAGGTCACGAAGCCTGCTTGCAGGTGAACAGCGTAGGACATGTTGACTTGCGTACCGGCAGGAAGGGTGTTTTGCACGGTGCCGATGCCGGCGTAGTGAACGCCAGGTTCAACATCCCACGTCAGCCCTTCCTCGCCGTTGTTGCCCGCTGCAAGCACGTCGGCATCGTAGGGCGTACAGGCCGTGGTTGAACCCTCGTTGAACAAACCGGGCGGTTGAGACTCGCACGTCTTCTTCTCGTCCTCGTCGACGATGACCACGTAGATGTCGTTGCGGTCCCATGTCAGCGTGAGTTCAGCGGTGATGAAGGTGCTCAAGCCGTTTTCCGGAATGGGGTCATCACCGAAGAAGGTCTTCTCGGGAACGTTGGGCGTCGGCAAGTCGGTGATTTCACCGGTGGTCGTGAACCCGATGGAGCCCAGCACGACCAACACCAGCGAAAGGGCCACCAAGCCGTAGCCGACCTTCTCTTGTTTCCTCACGCCACGGGCCTCCGTTCATCGATGAACGTCGAATCAATCGTCGTCGGACGTTCGCTTCACTGCTCGGCGCTTAACGGGTGCTTTGCGAGGAGCTGCACGGCGACCGACCTTCCGAGCAGGACGCTTTCGAGGCTTCTTCTCCTCCTCGTCATCGTCGTCGTCATCATCGTCGTCATCGTCGTCATCGCCGTCGTCATCGTCGTCATCGTCGTCCTCTGGCTCGGGCTCCTTCTTCTTGCGTCGGCGCTCCTTGCGTTGAACCACGTTGATGGCAAAGGGATCGTCATCGTCGTCTTCGGCGGTCTTCGTCTCCTCTTTCTTCTCCTCTTCTTTGGATTCGGTGGAGCTACCGGTGCCGGTCACGGCGTCCATGTCGAGGTCTTGACTTGTGCCGATGAATTCAGCCATCCAGGACTCGTCGTCCTCGTCGTCGTCCCCTCGCTTCTTCTTCTTAGGGCCCGACATCCCGGTTTGAATGATCATCAACGAGACGATGATGGCCAGCAGGTTGACCACGGCAATGACCCACACCACGACATAGGGCGGGTCGCTGAACGAGGGGGTGATAACCTCGGGCTCAACGGGCGGCTTGAGCGCTTCTTCGTACGAACAAACGGTGGTACCGTCGAGGCGGTTGCGACAGTAGTCGACGATGAACTGAACGTTCTGAGAGACTTCGTTGCCGGCGGCGTCGGTGGCACGAACGCTCAGACGGTGAATGCCCGGCTCAAAGTTGCCCGCAGAGATGTCCATGTCGGCGGTCAAGGAACGGTTGTTCTCGTCGAGGTACGTGATGCCCGTCAGGTCCGACCACGGCGTCGAGAGCGACACACCCGTCGTCCCGCCAAAGTGGTAGGTGAAGCGGTACTGGAAGGACGTGACCACGACGTCGTCCTCAACGCCCACAAGCACGTTGATCTTGTTGCCGTAGAGGTACTTCGAGCCGTCGCTGGAGGGCGTTGGCGAGAAGATGTCGATTTGCGGGAGTTGAGCGTCGATGGACAAGTGGTCCCAACTCTGGTTGACGACGTTGTTGGATTCGTCTTCCATCACGACATAGACGGTCATGTCGCCGGCGTTGGAGTTGGATGAGATGCTGAAGTCGTAGGTGTAAAGCGGGCCCAGGTCGGGGTTGTTTCGGTTGTCATTGAGCAGGGCCAACGGTTCGTCTTCACCGGTCAGCACACCGCCGTCAGAGGTGGTGATGCGGATGGTGGGCGTGGTGCCGAGGTCCTCGTTGACCTGAACGCGGAGCGAGTATTGGCCGGCCACGAGCGTGGTGCTGTCGTAGATCATGCCCTCGTCGTTGTAGACCGTCAGCTCGCCTTGAGGGAGCAATGTATCCTCAGCGACCTTGAAGGCGTTTCCACCGAAACCAGCGAAAATTTCGCCGTTGAAATTCCCCCATTCGTCGGTGATGGTCACGGCGTACCAGACGTTGCGGTCAACGTCGGCAGGAATCGCAAACTCACGGGTCAGCGTGTCGCTCGTGACGAAGGTGGCGTCGATGTCCTCGAGCACGGGCTCCCACCCATCGCTTCCAATGGTGGAGACGTCGTTCTCATCCTCGCCAAAGGGCTCGCCGTAGTGGCGCCAAATCGAGTAGGACTCGTTGTCTTCGTCCTCGTTAAACCACTCAAGGCTGACGAGGTTCAACGAACCGATGGAGAAGGCGTTCTTGATGCGCGGTGGGTTGGGCGCACGGGTGTCCTCAAATGGCACGTTGAAGTAGTTCTGAACCAGTCCTGTGTAGTGGTAGGTGCCGTTGATGTTGCCGTAGAGCGCCTCGGAGGTGACGAAGTAAAACGAGTTGGTGCGGTACTCGTCTTCGGGCACTTCGACGTCGAAGTAGCCGATGCCGTCGCCCACCGTGCCGAGGTACATCATGGTCTGATTTTCGACAAACTGGGCGCCGGAGACACGGTAGGTCGTGTACCAGATGTGGTAAATCTCGCCTTCAATACCGAGTTGGTCGTTCCAGGTGACCCGAGTGGTGCGGTCGCCGATGAACTCGGCATGAACGTTGGTCGGTTCAGCGACCCATCCGTAGAAGGCGTTCTCCTCGATGCCGTTGGTGCACGCATCGCCGGTTGTATCGGTGTTGATGACGCCGGTGGCATCGACGGTCACGACGCAGTAGTAGGAGAAGCCAAGGAACCCTTGTGGCACCTGAACCTCGTAGGAGTTGATGCCTTCCAAAATGCCCTCAACGAGCATGAACACGTCGTTGCGCAGGATGCTGGAGAAGGGTTGGTCAGAGCGGTAAACACGGTAGGTCTCGCCCGTTTCGCCAGCCACATCGCCCCACGTGATGGTGGTCGTTCCCGTGCCGTCTTCGTTGGCGAGGAACTCAGCGGAGAGGAGAATGGGCTGACTGGGTGGCCGGTTGTCTTCGACCACGGGGTCCGCCATCGTGTTTTGGCCGACGAATCGGATGTCCTCGTAGTCCTCGCCCGATTCGGTGTAGTTGGGCAGGAGGTAGGTGATGGAGTAGTAGCTGCTTCGCTCGGTGTTGGGAGGGATGTCAACGGTGTAGGAACTCTCGGTGGCGTTCAGCACAGCGATGGGGGTTTCCTCTGCAACGAGGTAGCCTCCGAGTTCACGGGTGATTTGGTAGTCGGTTCGCCAGATACGAATCTGAAGCGCATCCTCACCGGTCGTGGGCAGGATGTTGTTGATGGCGTTGTAATTGAGCCAGTTGATGTGCGTCTCGCTGGCAGCAGCGTCGAACTCGACGGAGATGATGAACGGCGTGTAGACGCTGCGGGTGATCTCCAACACGGGCTCGTAGGTTTGCGAACCGTTGAAGATGAGTTCAGCCGCCTCCGTGCCGTTGCTCAACAGCGTGGTAATGCCGTAGTAGAACGTGCCGTTGGTGCCGGGTTCAACCGGGAAGGTGACCGTGTGGCCGGGGTGGGTACCGCCCTCGCAGTTGAACGGGTTGCCGCCGGCCACACCGACGTCGCACGCATCCACTTGAGCGAAGGGCGTCAAACTGGCCAGGTTCGTTTGGTCGATGGGGGCCGTGTGGCGGTAGAGTTGGTAGCTCGCACTGAACAAACCGTTGAGTTCCTGGCCGCCCGTTGCGATGTTTTCCCACGTGATGACCGTGGTTTCGGTCGTGTTGTCAAACGTCGCGAGGATGTTTTGCGCCTGCAAATTTGCAGGGTCGCCATTGGCCTGTACGGGGCTGAGCGGAGCCAACGCAAGGAGCATGACTGCGGTAAGAATGACGGCGCGCAGACCACCGTTTTGTTCAGCCTTTGGGCTACCCATCATCTCATATGTCGCCTTCGTCCGTTATGACTATGTCGCTTCTCAGGGGTCAAAAATGCCGATGTATGGAGCGAACGGGGGTCGCCAAATTGAGCCACCGTTCAACGGCACTGTCATGGCGATTGACCCTATTTGCGCTCGGGCTGTGGCAGCGGGTCTTCAGCATCGAGACGTTGGATTTCACCTTTCGCCTGCATGAACCGAACGCTGAACGTCCACAAGCCGCCGAGGCCAGAGATGAAGACGATCAGGCTGAGGGGGTTGACGTTGATGTGGTCGAACCAGCCGGGGTAGGTGGCGTCGATGGACCACCCCGCCAACAGCATGACGCCCATCACGATGAGCGACAACAACGTGAGCACGGTCCTGTCGGCTCGTGAAAAACCTCGGTAGTTCCTCGAACCCGCAACGGCTTGTGCTTGCGTGCCCATGTAGGAGCCGAGCAAGGTGAGGAAGGCTGCAGCAAACCCAAGCGTCATGTCGCCGACAAACACCGAGGCGCTGATGCAGACCACCCAAACAGCATCGAGCACGCGGTCGATGGTGTGGTCGAGGTAATCCCCCCAGCGGGTGACTTCGCCCTTGGCTCGAGCCAACGAGCCGTCAAGACCGTCAAACAACATGGCCAGCGCGATGCTCAATGCACCACCGAGCAACCACCAGCCACCGGATGCTTCGTCCGGAGCATACGTGGCCAACAGCCCTCCAGCGACCCCAAACGGCAGGGCCATCCACGTCACGGTGGCGGGTGAGAACGAGGAAAAGGCGTTCAAGACCGGTTGGAGGGCTGACTCCCATCGCTTGCGCATCTTTTCGAGGGCCATGGCTTCACCACCGAGGAACGGGTGTTATGGTTTGTGGGGCGTTTGACCCCCACCGCCTCATTCTCCGAGCCAATCGATGGCGTCCATCGCTTGTTCGGTGAGTGGAAGCGAAGGCAACCCTTCCTCCACCCACGATCGAACCTGATCGGCAGAGGCGTCTCCGCCTCCCGTGGTGTCCACTTCCAGCAGTGGAAGGTCAATTTCAAACTCCATCAGTTCGGCCCAGTGGCCCGCCGTCATCTCCCACTCAACGTTGGCCTTGACCTTCCGAGCGTCGTAACCACGGGCTGACAAGCGTTCGTTCAGAACCGCAGGTTGGCATCGGAGGAGCACGACGCCGTCAACTTCCAGCAGATGGGCCAAGTGGCCGTCGACAAGCCAACGCCCTTCTGCAGGCGCCTCCCAAGTTTCGGCCAGCCGGTGAACGTCAATCGGAGCGGCACCGTCCGCTTCGTCGACGGGTCCCATGCAACCGTGTTCCTCGGCGAGGGCGGCCAACGATAACACCTGCCAGCCATCGCCCTCCATCGCTTCGCACAGGGTTGTTTTCCCGGTTCCGGGTGTGCCAGACACGGCGAGGACGCACGAGGTCACCATGAACGGTCGGCGGCGGCGATGGTCAATAAACGCAGAAGGTGAAGGGCGATACCGTCCATCAAAGGCATGATAGCCTCGGTGGTGCTCAGCGAGGTTGATACCATGTTCGGGATGCAGGACCCTTCGCAAACCCTGCATCAGATTGAACGCTACATGCAAGAGGGGCGGCTTGAACTCTCGGAAGTGATGGCGACACAGTTCTGTGACATGATGCTGGCCAAGAAAAAGCGCGACCCGCAGCAACAAATTTTCCTGCTCAAGGGCCTCCGTCTCATGTGCGATGTCTACCTCATGCGAGACAAGGCCGACCAAAGCATGGCGAGCATCAAGCGAATGCACAGCGAGCGAAAGGCCCTGGTGAAAATCCTGCAGAAGCACGCACCGCAAATGCTTGAGGCCATGCAACCCGAACACGAGGACCATCTGCGAGCGGGAAGGCTCTACGCGGCGGCCGGAAAACGACGAGCGGCTTCGAAGGCCTTTGCCAAATGCGAGAAACTCTCGCCCGGTCACCTCGCCGCCGCTCACACGGCCGCCGATCTCATGCCCAACAAGGCCCACGTCGACCGGTTGTTGGCGGCGGTCGGCGCCGCTGGGGACGTCATCCACGCCAACGGGGTCTTTGAGCTCCAACCGACCGCCTCCCCGCCGGTGGCCCTTGAAACCGTGGTCAACTCGCTCAGGCACGCCTCGGCCAATCAGCCCGGGAAGGCGCCGGCTTGCCAGGCCGAAATCACACGCCTGGAAGGTCAACGAGCGGCGATCATCGCGGGGGAGCAAGCCGCCAACGCTCGCTTGCAGTCGGCCCTTGACAGCCTGCAGCCTAAGCACGACTACTACCAGTACGGATGATGGTAGCGAGGGATGGATTTGAACCATCGATCTCCGGGTTATGAGCCCGACGGGATATCCAGACTACCCCACCTCGCTACCCCCTGCGCCACGGTTCACCGTTTTCAAACCACCGTCGCCCACCCCATCATGAAAACGGGTGGATTGATGAGGTGGAAGGTCCACCATCATCGCATGCGAGCCGCCCGTGTCAAGGCCATGGCGACGCTCGCCGTGCTCGTCTGTGCCAGCCTCGCCGGTTGCCTTGGCCCCGTTGAGGACGATGATGATGCGAGTCCCATCTCCATGACCGTCCACTACGAGGCCACCTCGGGCACCATCCTCGAACGTGTTCAGAACGGGGCCACGCTGTCGCAGACCGGTGTTGAGTTGGCCTTCGACTTCGCTCGGGTGACCTCCAAAGCAGGCGCGATGACGACCTTCACGCTCGACCCGGGGGATGACGAAGACGGTTCCAACACCATCACGGTGAACGCCAACGACCAAGCGGAGATCGCCTACACCTACCAGACCCACGGCCTGTTCACGGTCGTGCTGTCAGCGACCGATGAGAGCGGCAATGAAGCATCCACCAGCGTCATGGTTCGCATCGACAAAACGACCGATTGGACCCAAAGCAACACCGATAACCCCGATTCAATGGTGCTGCCAACCACCCCTGACTGCCCCTGTCCGGCACCGGAACGCATTGAGGTCGATTCAACCATCAGCAATCCAGCCGGCATCCTTGCGGGCACGCCGGTGACCGTGACCTGGCACCTTGACAACCCCGATGGCCAGCAACAAGCCTTCCACACCGAACAAATTGGTGACGGGCAAGAAGCGTCCTGGACCCACAGCCAGTACAACATCGTGGCCGGAGACTGGGCGCTCAACGTAACCATTGACTCAGGAAACGACTCCCTCAACCTGCATCACGTCGTCACCGTCTCGTACGAAGCCGTGGAATCGCCGCCCAATCCGATTGAGACGACCACAGAACAGGACTGAACTTCACTTTCACTTTGACGAAATCAAAACGAAAAGTGAACTAAAACGCTGACTGCGGCTCAATGAAACCGGCATTTCCATTGAAAACGTGGAGGCGTGACATCAAGCCCTCCTTCGCTCCTTCATATACGGAAGGCATCCAACAATGGGATGAAGGGATGAAACATGCCAACGAAATCGAAGAAAAAAGTGAGTATTGAAGTTGAAAAGAATGAAGCACCGGAGGAAGAAAACCTTGCTTCAATGACCGAAGAAGAAGAGGTCAAGGTGACCATCGAAGACCTGCCCGGCGTCGGACCTGCCACCGCCGAGAAGCTCCGCGAAGCCGGATTTGAGGAACTCCTGGGCCTCGCCGTCATGTCGCCTGCCGACCTGGCCGAAGAAGCCGAACTCGGTGAAGCCGTGTCCGCCAAGATCATCGCTGCGGCCAAGAAGATGGCCAACATCGGTGGATTCGTTTCCGGTGATGCCCTCCTCGAGCGCCGACGTGAAGTTCAGAAACTCTCCTCCAAGGTTCAATCCATCGACGACCTCCTCGGTGGCGGCTTTGAAACCCAAGCCTTGGTCGAAGTCTACGGTGAGTTCGGCAGCGGCAAAACGCAGATCGGCCACCAACTCGCCGTGAACTGCACCCTCCCTGTTGACCAGGGTGGACTCGACGGCGATGTCTTCTACATCGACACGGAAGACACGTTCCGTCCGGAGCGCATCACCCAGATGGCTCGAGGCCACGGTCTTGACCCCGAGTACGTGCTCTCCCGCATTCACGTCGCACGTGCCTACAACTCCGCTCACCAGATGCTTCTCGCTGACGAGATCAAGCGCATGAGCAAGGGCTTGAACGTGAAGATGATCATCGTTGATTCCTTGACCAGCCACTTCCGTGCCGAATTCATTGGCCGTGGTATGCTCGCTCGACGCCAGCAGAAGCTCAACAGCCACCTGAAAGACCTCAAGAAACTGGCCGACGTCAACAACGCACTGGTGCTCGTCACCAACCAGGTTCACTCCAAGCCCGACGCCATGTGGGGCGACCCAACCAAGCCCATCGGCGGCCACATCCTGGCCCACGCCAGCACCTTCCGGCTCTACCTGAGGAAGGCGAAGGGAGGCCGCCGCATCGCTCGCCTCGTCGACTCGCCCAACCTCCCCGACGGCGAGTGTGTCTACCAGGTCACCGAAGAAGGTCTTCGAGACTGAGACGGCGAACGGGAAGCGGGCGTGAAACCGCTGGATGAAGCCACCCAGGTGGCGGCACATTCAAATTGTCAGCATGGGAAATCTGCCCATGCGCCATTTGATTGAACGCGTTTTGGAACTCTCCGATGAGGAACAACGTGTGGTCGTCCACGAAGAACCGCCCGGCCAAGGCTCTGAAGAAGAACTGAAGGCGTTGCTCGAATCGCTCCAACCGAGGATCCGCGTCTACGGTGTGGGCGGTGCAGGCTGCAACGCCATCAATCGCTTGTTCGACGAGAAGTTGTTCGAGTCGTCCTACGTGACCGGCTACGCCATCAACACGGACGCTCAAGCGCTGCTCCAGTCCCCCATCGAAGAGAAAGTGCTCATCGGCCGCACCGCTCGCGGTCGAGGTGCTGGCGGCGACCCTACCAAAGGTGAAGCCGCTGCACTGGAATCCGAGCGCGTCCTGCGCCGCATCACCAACGACACCCAACTGGCGATCATCACGGCCGGCATGGGCGGCGGTTCAGGCACCGGTGCAGCCGGTCATGTCGCCCGTTTGGCCAAGGCCCAAGGCGCCATGACCATCGCCGTGGTCACCTACCCGTTCAAGTCCGAAGGCTCACTTCGAAAGCAAAACGCCGAGTGGGGTCTGGAACGCCTTCGCGAGTACTGCGACACCATCTTGGTCATTCCTAACGAGCGCCTGCTGGAGATTGAGGGCGTGAAGGACCTCCCCATCGCCAGTGCCTTCCGTGTGGGCGATGAATTGTTGGTTCGGTCCATCACGGGCGTCACCGAACTCTTGACCACCGACGGCATGGTCAACCTCGACTTTGAGGACTTGAAGTCCATCGTCAATTCAGGCGCCGGTGTGGCCATGATTGGTCTTGGCAGTGCGAAAGGGCCCGGACGAGCCGATGCTGCAACGATGGAAGCCCTCCACTCACCCCTGCTTGACCTCGACATGAGCGATGCCCGGGGCGCGCTCATCAACGTGGTGGGTGGCGCCAGCCTCACGCTGGGTGAAGCCGAACGTTGTTCACAACTCATCAAGGAACAAATCTCTCCCAACGCGAAGATCATTTGGGGTGCGGCGGTCAAGGAAGACTTGGGCGACGAACTCCGCGTGATGCTGGTGTTGACCGGTGTCAAGAGCGACCAGATTCACGGCTCGACCGAAAACCGTCAGCTTCGTGCATTGCGAAACCGACAGATTGAGTTCGTCAACTGATTCAAGGCCGGGCCACGGCCCACAACAGACCCGCGATGAGCACCAAACCGACCATCAGGACCAATCGGTCGGTTTGGCTCACACCATCAATGCCCTCGTCCGGGGTCAAATCGCCCTCGTAGGCTTGGCCGGGAACAACGAGTTCGAGGGTGGCCCAAGCGTCCTCCGTGGGGGCGTTGTTGCCGTTCACGGCGTTCCCGTGGATCACGAAATTGGCCGCCGTGGCGTTGTCCGCGGGTGAGGTCCACTGCACGTCCCACGTTCGAAAAAAGGAGCCCTCGTAGGTGTGGGTCCAACCGCCGTCCAGTTCCTGCACCGTGCTGTTGTTGGCCACGGAAAGTTGACCTCCATCAACCACCCAACGGAAACCGCCCTGCGAGTTGTTCACTGAGGCCTCAATCGGACTGCTGATGGTGAGTGTGAGATTGTAGGTCGTGCTGGATTCAAAGGCCTCGGGAAGGCCGGCCACGCTGACCCGTGTCGATGCATCGGGCGTGTGGCAGAGACACCCTTCGTTCGCTTCACTACCGAGACCGTTGGGCGAAGCGAACGCCCACGTGCTGGCCATGGTCGCCAAGAGCACCACCGCCATGGCAACAAGACGGCGGTGGACCATGATGACGCCACCGTCCGGTGTGGTAAGAGGCTTGCTTCACGACGGGAACCGTGATGCAAGACGGCCCAACAGAAACCCACCGTTAAGTATGAAGAGAACTGAAATCGATGCATGATGGGGGAAGGAATGCCGCCGGAAGAAGACGACAGCGAGATGGACATCTACGCAGCCCTCGGCCTCAACACGCCGGTTGGAGCACAAGAGGGAAGCGCCTCCCACGGCCCTGCCACCGAGCCTTACGATCCGCTGGCGGCCTTCATGGACGATGACGATGAGGACGACGTCGCTCCCACCGAAGCCTTTGCGCCTTCCCCGGTGGTGCCAACGGAAACCGTCGAATCCTTGCTCGAAACACTGGCCCGAGACCTCCTCGACCACGAACGGCTGAGCGCTTCGGTTTCCGGAGGTCGCATCGACATGGACAGCCTCACCGTTGAGCGTGACCGCGACGCATACCACCTGTCCCTCATCATCGACATGGGCGGCCAGGCCATCAAGCCGTTTGCCACCGTCTTGGCGGTCGAAGACGCATGGAAGCCGATGGCCGCACCTCAAGGACTCCACGCCCGATGGACACCGGTGTACGAAGCGCTGTGCAAGGCACTGACCGAAGCCCTGAGCCGTCAAGGACGACCGTCAAGCCTCTGATGATGGATGAATTTCGACGCGCCAGTCGATGGCCATCTCGGGGTCCAATGATGCCGATACGCTGCAGTATTTCTCGTGACTTTTGGCCACCACGCGCTCCACCAACTTCTGGGGCACATCGCCGACCACATGGTACACCATGGTGATCGAGGTAAAACGACGAGGCGGGGTTTCCGCACGAGTAGAATCCAAGTCCACCCATGCGTCGGAGAACGCCCGCTCTTTCAGTCCGATGACCACGTCCACAAGGGAACAGGCACCGACCATCTGCAAGGTGAGTTGCATGGGTGATGGCCCAGTTTCCCAGTCCATCGAAATCGACTGCCCTGCGGCGTTGATGCCGTTCAGGCTGGTCCCGCCGGTCCACTCCACGCGTCCTTGCATGCACAGGGCAGGGGCGGTTCATTCTTGAAGGAGAGGTTGGTGGCCGATGACGAGAGACATGACAGGTACACCGGTAACCATGGAAAACGGCCAACTCAAGGTCCCCAACGACCCCGTAATTCACTACATTGAGGGCGACGGCATCGGTGTTGACATCACCCCCGTGATGATCGACGTGGTCAACGCAGCCGTCGAGAAAGCCTACGGCAGTGAGAAGACCATCGTCTGGTCGGAAGTCCTCGCTGGCGAGAAGGCCTTCAACGCCACCGGCGAATGGTTGCCCCAAGCCACCTTGGACGCCATGAAGACCGGTCTTGTCTCCATCAAAGGGCCGCTGACGACGCCTGTGGGCGGCGGTATCCGCTCGCTGAACGTTGCGCTTCGCCAAAAATTGGACCTTTACGCCTGCGTGCGCCCGGTTCGCTGGTACGACGGCACACCGTCGCCCGTCAAGGCACCTCAAGACGTGGACATGGTCATCTTCCGCGAAAACAGCGAAGACGTCTACGCTGGCATTGAATGGGAAGCCGAAAGTGACGGCGCCAAGCAGGTCATCGATTTCCTCCAAAACGTGATGGGCGTTGACAAAATTCGCTTCCCCAACACCTCGGGCATCGGCATCAAGCCCGTCTCGAAGGAAGGCACGGCTCGTATCGTTCGTGCCGCCATTCAGTACGCCATCGACAACGACCAGCCCAGCGTCACGCTGGTGCATAAGGGGAACATCATGAAGTTCACCGAGGGTGGATTCCGAGACTGGGGCTACACCCTCGCACAGGAAGAATTCGGAGCCACCGAACTCGATGGCGGCCCTTGGTGCACCCTCACCAACCCCAACACCGGCAACACGATCGTCATCAAGGACGTCATTGCCGACGCCATGCTTCAGCAGATCATCACCCGACCCGCCGAATACAGCGTGTTGACCACCATGAACCTCAACGGCGACTACATCTCCGACGCTTTGGCCGCTCAGGTCGGCGGTATCGGCATCGCCCCCGGCGCCAACATCAACTACGACACGGGCATCTCCATCTTCGAAGCCACCCACGGCACGGCGCCCAAGTACGCCGGGCAAGACAAGGTCAATCCCGGTTCCCTCATCCTCTCGGCCGAGATGATGCTGCGCCACATGGGCTGGAAAGAAGCGGCTGACCTCATCGTCAAAGGCATGGAAGGCGCCATCTCGAACAAGACGGTGACCTATGACTTTGAGCGACTCATGGACGACGCCACGCTGCTCTCCTGCAGCGCCTTCGGTGCCGCCATGATTCAACACATGTGAACCGGCCAAGGTGAAGACCGTGCCCCGCTCCTACGACGCCCGTTGGGTCAGCATCAAAGGCGGTGCAGACCGAAAATGGTGGGTGCGAATCAAGGCTAAACTGGACACGGGTGCTAAGCGTTGCTCCATCGATGAAGGTCTGGCCAAGGCGTTGGACCTGCCCGTTGTTGGCAGCGTCAAGGTTCGCAACGCCATGGGGTCGCAGGAACGAACGCTGGTGGCCGGCAAGGTTCGTGTGGGTCGTACCACCTACGAGGTGGAAATGACGGTCGCCGACCGAGCCCAACTGAAGTGCCCGATGTTGCTCGGGAAGGCCTTCCTCGACGAACTCGCTCAACAACCCCTCAAGCCGAGTGGAATCAGTGACGTGCCTCAGTTCGTCTGACGCTTCAACCAGGGTTTCAGGGACCGGTTGTTCTTGGCGATGCTGAAGCCGAACCGCTCCTCAATCGCTCGGTCAACCAGCGTGAAATCACCGTCCATCGTCGCCACCAGAACAGCACCGATGTCGGGCAACGGAAGCGAGGCCAAGTGCGTAGCAAGCCGGTAGATGTCAAGGTCGGTGGCCTCGGGGTAGATGGCACGGCCTTCGAGTTCGGTTCGGTAGGTCACACCCCGGTAACCCTTCAGTTCGGTCAACTCGTCAAACACATCGCTGTGTCGCAAAAGGAAGGTGTTGAGATCGTCGGAAGCATCGGGAACACCCGCCACCATGTCAGCGCTGGGCGACCACGTGTTGTACTCGGAAAGGACACCGTCAACCAGGCTCATCATGACGTCTTCACTGAGCGTTTCCTCGAGTTGCTCGGCGTTCACCATGGCGGAACGGAACCGAGGCAACAGCCGCTGGTCCTTGGCAAACTGCTTGAGTTCTCCGCGGACGTCATCGGGAATCATCATCTTCAATCGCTTGGCTTGAGCGTGGTGGAGGAGAATGCGGTGGAACCGGTTGGAGCCGAGGATGTTCAGGTTGGTTTCGAACACCAGGTTCATCCGCTGGTACATCTTTTCCACCAGAGCGTCAACGAGGACGTTCGTGTCAACGATGACGAGCGGGGAGAGTGAGAGGTTGTGGAGGAAACGTCGCTTTGAGGTCGGTATGTCCTCCTTGTACTGGGAGAAGAGGGCCTGTTCCACACCCGCCAATCGGTTGCGGGCCGTGATGGAGAATTTGGTTGAATTCTGAGCCCGCTCAAGGTACATCAGACCTTCAAACGCACCTTCCTCCGCAGCGTTCTTGGCGATCTCGTAAATCTCTTCCATGGAGGGCGAGGGCCCCTGCATGGCTTGACGGAACTGATGCTCAAATTGCGTCCGGGACCGACGAAGGTCTCGGCTGATGCGCGTCGAAGCGGCTGTAACTCGGCCCAAGAAGGGTTCAGGCGGCAAAAGATGAGCCTGCTCGAACGGGTAGTTTCGCAGAAGGTCGAGTTCCTCTTCGTTGTAGGTGGTGCGAGTACGTTCGATGAGGTTCCCTTCGACGTCCTCCTCCGTGACCGTGATGCGTTGCTGCACGTGTTGACGAATCAAGCGAGCAGCCCCGTCGGTGTCTGAACCTGCGAGATGGCAGACGCGAAGGTAGAGTTTGAACCGCTCCGTGATGGCGGTCTTGAGGGTGGGCACGCGCTCCAGCAGGTCCACGGCCTCCGCCCAGGAGGTGGCATGGGCGTAGTGAATCAACGACTTCCGATACAGCGTCAGGGGCAGCGCCAGCGCGAAGTCGTTGTCGTCGGTGCCTTCAGTCTCCTCTGTCGAGGAGGTCGCTTTACGCAGCTTGGTGAACAGTTCAGCCGCTCGTGAGTATTCCCGAGCGGAATTCAACTCATCCCCGTTCGCAGCGAACAACGCCGCACGAGCGAGGGGTGCCCACGGGGAAAGCGGGTCGTTCTTTTGGTACCAGGAGACCAGGTTGGCAAGGCCGAGGTCGTGCTCCACCATGAGCACGGAGTAGGACTGAATAAGACGCAGCGGGAGCACGGCATTCGTCAGCAGTTCGTCAAGTTCTTCGGCATCATCCGACTTGGCCATCCCGATGTTGTAGGCTTGCAGGTGCCCGTTCATCGTGAGGGTGAGCAGCATCACCTCAAACAAACGGCGTTCGATGAGGGTCAGGTCAAGATCGTCGAGGCTGCTGCCCATGTTGCGAATGTGGGTTGCACTGACCACGCCATCACCGGCCAAGGCTCGGCTGATGGGAGAGAACGCCTTGAGAGCGGCTGCGTTGAGTTTCTTCCCCACCTCGGGCGTGTCCTTGTAGATGCCTTCCATCAGCAGCAGCAAGTGCTCGGCAAGCGGTGAGAGAACCTCTGGGAGCTCGGCCCCGTGGATGGACTGCAGGGCTTGGGTTCGTGATTCAAAGATGGAATCACGCAGGGAAGCGTCGACGGTGGCAGGCGCCAAGTGGCTGACGAGCAGCGCGATGTAGGGATGGGTCAGTGGCAACATGCTGTCGGAGGCAAACACGGTCGCCAATCGGTGAATGTCCAAGGCTTCGAGCAGCAGCACAAGCGCCGTCGCCCGGCCTTCCTCCCACATGGGGCCTTGCTCGTCGCACAAGCGCTGGGCGGCCTTCAGACGGAGCGCACGGTCCAACGCCTCGGTTTGGATCACGTGGAACAAGGCTTGGTCGTCAACATCGCCAAGGAAACGCATCAGCCACTGGTTGGCTCGCTCATTGCCCAGCGACACCACGAGGGGGAGCAAGTCCGTGACATCGGACGAAGCATCGAGGCGGCGCTCGTCGAGGACGTCCATCGCTTCGTCTTTCTTCCCTTCACGCAACAAGGCATTCAAGCGCCACCAGGTCAGCCGGTCTCGCCCCTCGTGAATGTTGGCGGCTTCGAGCAGGTGGAGCCCGTTCTCCAGTTGTTCGGCCGTGCAGGCCTCGGCTTCGCTCGGTGCGTGCTGCCAAGCGAGCGTACGGCAGGCCTCCGTCAGTGAATCCTCGCGGCTGAGCCCCATCACGGCATCCCAATCGTCCACCGTTCCGTCCAAGAGGTGCTGGAAGCGGTCGAGCGCTTCTGCCAGGTCCTTATCGGCCTTCTTGGCTGTCTTCCATGCGGTTTCGGGAACTTCGAATCCGCCGTGGAGGGCCAACAGCACGGTGATGAAGGCCATGGCTTCGGGGAGGTCGTCAAGCGGTGCGTCAAGGTCGAGTTTTCGACCGCCGGAAATCTGGTTGGTGGCTTTTTGCAACGCCACCTTGATGTCGGGGTCGTTGACGCCAGCTCCTGCCAGTTTGAGCACGGTCATGACCTCGTCCTTGTTGCGGGGGTCGACCCAAAAGAAATCGGTGCTCATCTTCGTGGTGGCCTTGGCCTTGGCGGCCTTGGCTTTGGGGAAGGCGAGGAACTGGCCCAACAGTGGCGTTTTCTCGCCGATGCTGTGCCACACCGGGTGAACCCCTTCGACCATGCAGGTTTCCCGCAGCAGGTTCTCGTGAGCGTTCCAGGCTTCATCCCAGTTGTCGGCGTCCATCTGCTTGTGAACGAGCAGGGTAGCGAGTTGATACGCCGTGGTGTAGGGCGACTCGTCCATCACCTGCTGTGGTGTGTGAAGCCACGACATGTGGGCCGGCCCCGTAGCGCGGCCTGACCGGCGCATGCGGCCTCGGGGGCGGTTCATGGCGGGTCGGCGGGGTGACGGGTCGTCATCGTCGTCCGAAGCAGGAGGTTCCTGCTCGTGGGCGGCGATAACGAGATGGGCTCGCAGGGGCTTATCGAGCATCTTCCAAGCGGATTCTCGATTCATGATGGAGACACGTACAGCACCCGACTTGGGTTTTGAAAACGCTGCCTTGAGACAGGTTTCCATGTACGATTCGTCCAACCTTTCATCCCCTCGTTTCCTGCCACGACGGGTGCCCTTTCAACCCACCGATGGGCATCTTTGCTCGTTTTGGCAACAGAAAGCATACTTCCTTGAACCAACGCCGCCTCCCGAAGATGAGATTGCATGGACCCCATCACCACGGTTGCCCTCTTGCTCCACCCGCTCTTGGCGAGCGCCTTGGTGGTCTGGATGTGGTGGCAATACGCATGGCGAAAGAAGTCCTACGAGCTCAAAGGCGAGGAACGAGCACGCCACCTTGCTCGCCATGAAACCAACGGCGAGCGCCTGTTGTGGGGCACCGGACTGGTCATTCTCGTCGCCTTCGCTGCCCGAGCCTTCACCGGATGGTACGAGGGTGAAGACGTGCTTGCGGCGCTCGTCCCCGGCTCGCTCCACGGCTTCATGGGCCCTGTCGGGTTCGGTTTGATGGTGTTCATGACCCGGCTCGGCCGACAAGCCCGCGACCAGCGACAAGCCGGCGAATCGTTCATCACGGCCAAACTCAAGCACGGTCGAGCCGCTGACCTGATCATCTACATGGTGTTCATTCACGCCTTCTTGGGCTTCATCTACACCTTTGACGTGCTGATGTGAGTCCGTCTTGAGCCGCGTGGATGCCACGACTACGGTGGTCATCCGCCTCGTTGTGAGACCTCACGAACGATGAGGGCCCCGAGACGCCGATTCAAATACCCCATTTTTTTGGCCGGATGCATGGAAGGCGCCACCGACCCGGAGATGCTCAAAGACAGGGCCTTCTACAAACTCGGTCTGTTCGTCTACGACCAACGCAAGGCCATGATGGCGCTGGGTCTCGTGTCGTGTGTGCTCATGACCGGCCTGTTCACCATGGGCGCGGACTGGGCCGAAGGGTTCGGCGAGGACGACGTTGAATCGGTCAACGCCGGTCGCCTCATCTCCGAACGCTTCGCCACGGACAACGACGGTGGCGGCCAGTCCTTCCGCTACCTGGTGTACCACCCTTCGCTCAACGACACGAGCGAAGCGTGGCAAGACGCCGTCACCGCGGCGTTGGCCGATTTTGAAGACCATGCGAAGGTGAGCATCGAGTATTCGTGGGAGGTCAACGACGTGGACCGAGACGATGTGGTCGCCACCGATGAAACCGGCACCTACGCCATCAACAAGGTCACCTTCGCCACCGACAGGAAGGAAGCGAAATCCATCATTGACGACCTCCACGGCACCGTGAACGTTGAAGGTGATTTTGAGGGTTGGATGACCGACGGCATTGCCATCGATTGGACCTTTGACGACCGCATCAAAAACGACCTCATCAAAGCCGAACTGGTCTCCGGCCCCCTCTCCATCCTCATCCTCGGCATTGTGTTCGGCTCCCTTGTCGCCGCGTTGCTCCCCGTCGGTGTGGGCATCGGCACCGTGGCCGCCGCCATCGGCATGACGGTATGGTTGTCCAACGTGACCGACGTGACGGTCTATGCGACCAACATCATCTCGCTCATCGGCATCGGTGTCTCCATCGACTATTCCCTCTTCCTCGTCAACCGATTTCGAGAGGAACTCGAGCGAGGCCACGACATCCGCACGGCCACGGCCATGAGTTGTGCCACGGCGGGGAAGGCCGTGTTTTACTCGGGCATCACCGTCGCCATCGGCCTGATGGGCATGCTCTTCTTCACCAACACCTCCCTGCCCTCGTTGGGCATCGGCGGAACGATTGCCGTCACCATCGCCATGGTCTATTCGACGATCGTGCTGCCCGCCGTGCTGGCGTGGCTCGGCCCACGGGTGAACAAGGTCAAGATCCCCTTTGCCATCGACATGTCGGCCAGGGACGACGGCACGTGGGCCCGCATCGCCAAGCGGGTCATGGACCGACCGTGGACCGTTCTCATCCCCACGCTCATCCTCCTCATCGGTGCAGGACTTCCCTTCGCCTATGCCGAATTCTCCCTCTCGTCGTGGCAGGCCCTCCCGCCCGATGATGAGTCTCGTCAAGGCATGGAACTCATCGACGAGCAGTGGCCCGACCAAGCGGCCAACTCCATCTTCCTCGTCGTCGACACGGACGGTGTTGACCCGCTGAACGAAACCAACCTGCGGGCGCAACACGCCTACCTGACCGAATTGCTCGCAGACGAACGCGTGGCGGGTGGCATCGGCGTTGGCCTGCCTGCTCCGAACATGACGGCCGACGACGTGGTTGGCTTCTGGAGCGCCCCCGATGAGTTCCTGCCACCCGAACAGGTGGCGGTCCGCGAGAGCCTCCGTGAAGCCTTTGTGGGCGACAATGCGACGATGATGTCGGTTCAACTCGTGGGCGACCAAACCAGCGTAGACTCCCGCAAAGTGGTGGAAGAAGTCCGTGAGGAACGCAACGTGTTCCTCGACGAGCTGACCGGTGAAAACGACCGCATGCTCGTCGCCGGGTTCGCTGCCTACAACGCTGACAACCTCGAAGCCATCGCCGACAACTTACCCCGAGCGCTGGCCTTCATTCTCATCGCCACCACCTTCCTCATCTTTTTGCAAGTCCGTTCGGTGGTCATCCCCATCAAGGCCATCGCCATGAACATCTTGTCCATCTCGGCGTCCTTTGGTATGCTGGTGTGGGTGTTCCAATGGGGCTACGGTGCCGATCTGCTCAACTTTACCGCCCAACCCATCGATTCGGGCAACCCCGTCATCATGTTCTGCATCGTGTTTGGCTTGTCCATGGACTACGAAGTCCTGATGCTCTCTCGCATCCATGAAGAGTGGGAACGCACCGGCGACAACACCCTTGCCGTTGCCAACGGTCTGCAAAAGACGGGCGGCCTCATCACCGGAGCTGCCGCCATCATGGTCGTGGTGTTCAGCGCCTTCGGCCTCTCTTCGGTCATCATTCTCAAGCAGATTGGCTTGGGCCTCGCGCTGGCCATTTTCATCGATGCCACGTTGGTTCGTGCCCTCGTCGTGCCGGCCACCATGCGCCTGATGGGCAAATGGAACTGGTGGGCGCCGGCGTTCTTGCAAGGGCATGAACCTGAGCCCGTCGCCGTCGGCGAAGGCGGGGCAGGCGGCCATGCTGATGCGCCCATGGCGGGAACAGATGACGTCGATTCAAGCGACGGACACGAGCAAGAATGACCCCCTTTTCCGGTGGAGAACCTTCAAAACAGGACAGCGGGACCGGTTACCATGGCACGGCAGAACCGTACCCTCAAGAAAGTCAACAAGGTGTTGGCTCGCGTTGAGAAGCACATCGAGGAAACCAGGGACGCCCTGGAGGACCTTGAGATTGAATTTGAGGTGCTCAAGGCCACCGTAAAGCGCCTCAAGGAAGCCCCTGTTGAGGCCGCCGAGCCCGTCGAAGAGATGGACGAGGAGATCGACATCGAAAACTCCACCAACATCACGATGACCCGGAAGTTCTGAATCAAATCTTCAGAACCGTGTCTCGCTTGGCCCACATGTCCAGCCAATGCGCCATGTTGGCCTCCAATCCGGGCGGTTGAATCCGACAGCCGCACGCATTCGCGTGGCCGCCACCGGTCGGGTCGAGCGCCGTCGCCATCCTCGACAAGTCGTAGCGCCCCTGGCCGTTTGGGAGGAACGAATTGGCGTAGAAACTCGCAGAAAGCGGTGGGCGGTCGGGCGCATTGAGATCGCCGTCAGCATAACCGTGAACGATGCAGCATGCATCGGCTCGATCGCCCGCCCATGCGGTGACGAGGTAGCCGTTGCTGCGGAACCCCGATTCGTCCATTCGGCACACGGCCAAGCGGTCGACCACCGTCGTGTTTGCCTCCACGTGTTGCTGAACGGCGCCTCGCTCCTCCTTGGCTTGCCGACATCGTTCGTTCACGGTCGCATCGGCCATGAGCGCCTCGAAATCAGCGCCACCAGCCAGCAGCTCAACCAGGTGCTCCATGTAAGCCGGGTCCCGGGACGTGCAGGTCCGGGAGAGTTGCAGCAAGGGACCGTCTTCGAGGAAGGCCTCTTTGCTGATGCCCCCGGAATCCAGGGCGTCGACCACCGGCATCATCGGCGTTAAGTGATCCATTTCGGTGATGTCCACCAGCAATTCGTACGCCAGACGAGCAGCGGACGGCGTGGCTTCCCAGTGCTGCGTTCCACCCTCGGCGGCAAACGAGGAGGCTTCCCGTTCGTCGGGACGGTTGGTCAGGTGATGGTCGACGTACCAGCCACAGGCGGGATGAAACGGGAGGTCCACCAGCACCGTGTTGCGGTCGATGTCCCCGTCGTTCAGGCCACCCCGCAGCGCCGCAGCATGAGAAAACATGACGGTGGCCTCGGGGCGAAAGGCCTTCAGCACGGCCGCACCAAACAGCCCGTCCATATCGGAATCGGCCAAGATACGGGTGTAATGGGGCACCTCTTCGCGTCGCAGTGGAACGATGCCCATGGCGAAGAGGCCCCGCCCCATGTCCATCAAGGTTGGGTGGCCAACACCCGTTATGACCATGAACGAGAAGCCGTGACGTCGTCACATGGAGACCTCGTGCGGTGTGGTGCTGGTCAACTACGGGGCGGTGCTGTTGCTGCAATACCCGCAGGGCCACTGGGACCTTCCCAAAGGCCATGTCGAGGAGAACGACAGCAACCGCACGGCCACCATGCTTCGAGAACTGGCTGAGGAAACCGGCATCGCCGACGTTACCGTGCTCAGCGGATTTGAGGAACGCACCGAGTACACCTTCCGCCACAAAGGCAAGCGCAAGAGCAAGGAAGTCTACTGGTACGTGGCAGAGACCGAGACGATGGAGGTTGAGCTTTCCCACGAACACCGCGGCTACCTCTGGCTGGACTGGGACCAAGCCTTGGACACGATCACCCACGATGAAACACGGAGCGTCGTGCGTTTGGCACAGCAGTTCGTGAACCTCTACGGTACGCAGTGATCACAGCGAATCGAAGTCACCGTCGTTGGCCCGCATTTGGTCGACGCGATGAGCAACGCCCTTCTCAGCCGGTCGCTTCCCCAACGGCACCCACAGGGCTTCCTCTTCGTTCAGCATCATGCTGACCCAGCGCCCCATCACAAAGAACCAGTCGGAGAGACGGTTGACGTAGACGAGCACCAGTGGACGCACAGCCCCCTCGCCCTCCTCGTCAACGAGATGAACAAGGCAGCGTTCAAGCCTGCGAACAACGGTTCGAGCGAGGTGCATGGTGGCGACAGGGGGTGAGCCGGCAGGGAGAATGAAACTCGTCAACTCGGGCAGCGTTGCCAGCCAGGCATCCATTTCTTCCATCAGCACGTCGGTTTGCGCTTGAGAGATCAGCACCATGTATTCGGGCAGAGTGGCCGGTGGGCACGCCAGTTCAGCACCCAAATCAAACAGTTCGTTTTGAACACGGACAAGGGCCTCGGCGAGCACGGTTTGAACCCGCTGCACGTTGGTTCGTTGGCCGCCGTCTTCGTGGTCGGGCAGCCGAGCGAGTTCAGCGAGCACCATGCCCAACCAACTGTTGACTTCGTCGCAAACGCCGACCACATCAAAGCGTGCATCTGACTTTTTGCGCCGAGAACCGTCGACAAGCGAAGATTCGCCGCCGTCGCCGCCGCCGGTGTACACGCGATTGATCTTGACCATGGGTGCGCCTCACCCTTGCCACGTCATGCTTCTATGAGGGGTTTACGGGATGGGAAGCCCTCTTCCATGCGGTAATACCACTCGATATCGGCTTCACCGACCGCCCAAGAAAACAACGCCATCGTATGGTCGACCACACCGTACCATTCGAGACGCCCAGGGTCCATCGACACAATGCGGGCGCCGATGCTTTCCAAGCGGGCCACACTGGCTTGCCATTGCGTCACCAAGCGGCCCAGGTGCTCGGCTACCTCAAGCACGTGAGGGTGCGTCATGCTGTAGCCTTCGAGCAAGAGTTCCAACTCGTTGGTGAGGTCGTGAGCCTCGTCGCTCATCGCCTGCAGCACCATCAGCACGTTTTGTGCCTCCGGCAGCGAAGCACGCGCTTCCTCGATGGTCACGATGCGAGCACCGTCGGGCAGCGGGTAGGGAAGGTCCGCCTCAGGGGAAAGTTCCTCCAGAGCCATCGGTAGCCCGGAATAGAACGGTTCGTCCTCGGGTGTAGACACGGCTTCTCCTTGACTTGACGCTTCTTTTAGTCACCGGCGGATGGCCATGAGAAATGTCCGTTTTTGAGCGAAAAACGGATGTCCGAGCCTCAAGCCCCCACCAACTCCCCGGCGGGTGCGAGCGGCGTCCGTCGAGACCGAGCGAGTTTCACCCATCCCATGATCAACAGCCCAACCCACAGCGTGATTTCCATGAGCACGACGAGGTAATACACCGGGCCGAGCGACTTGAGCATGGAGACGGCATCGTAGGGCAGCCCGTGCGTGGCCATGTAGGCCGATTGCGACAGGAGACTCGAGGAAAACCAAATGAGAACGGCAAACCACAGGATGTTACCCATGGGCCAATCATCCGGCGCTCGTTCGAGATGCTTCATGATACTACATCGACCTCAAGGGATATAAGGCCTCGTTTGTTTTGTGCCCCAAATCCCCGAAAAGCGGAAGTTTCAGGCTTCTTCCGTGCCATCTTCTTGCGGAAACTGGTCGGAAGATGCACCCATCGCGACCAAACCATCGTGGATGGCTGAAATCCATTCGGGTGCCACCGAGGCTGGTCCGCCGGCGTCCTCAAACGCCTCAAGCCAGCGCTCAGCTGCCTCCTCGTCCTCGAGAAAGACGTGAATTCGATGAAGAGCCACGTAGGCCATGGGGTTGAGGTGCTCCTCATCGGCGTCCCATCCTCGCTCAAAACAGGCGATAGCCCCGTGGGGGCCGTGGAGTTGACGGCGCTGAAGGGCGACCATGCCCGCTTGGCTCCACGCCAGGGGGAGCCGGCCGATCAAGAGACCACGAAACACCATCCAGGTCTGGCCGCCACCCAAGCCGACCAGCATCAGGAAGCCCGCCCACTGTTCGAGGGTGTTCAAATCCGGCCAGGTCAGCACCATCAGGCCGCCAGCGCCGGTGCAGAACACGAACCCCGACATCGGGGCGATGAACACGTCCCGCCGGGTGCGAACCATGTGATGGACACCGACGAGCACGCCGTAGCTTCCCATGCCAAGGACGACCACGAGCAGGAGCGTGAGCGACATGGGGCGAGGTGCGGTCTCACCGAGGGCCAGCATGCCCGTCAGCGAAATCAACACCCAACCGAAGCGCCCTGAAATTTCAGGGAAAGGTTGGTGTCGGCTGCCGGCGATGAGGGAAACCGAGACCACGGCGAGGACGAGCAACACGAGCGCCTTGCCCGTC
Organism: Candidatus Poseidonia sp.; assembly: GCA_049627345.1. Taxonomy (GTDB): domain Archaea; phylum Thermoplasmatota; class Poseidoniia; order Poseidoniales; family Poseidoniaceae; genus Poseidonia. The sequence goes on from JBMZXF010000002.1 coordinate 27,308, forward strand.
GATTCGTCCAGAAACATCGTGCTCATCGTCAAAACCTCCGCGGCGCCCTGCTATCATGCTTTGTGATACCCCGAGCCGCGCTGAAGTTCAGTTGCACGGTAGAGTTGCTCAACCAGCACCACGGCGGCCAATTCGTGGGGGAAGGTCATCTCGGACAGCGAAAGCCGGAGAACGGAATTCAGGTTGGCGTCATCTGGCCATCCCTCGGCAGGGCCCACGGCCAAATGGACGTTGTCCGACGACAGTTGCCATGCTTCAAAGCGCTGCGCGAAGGCGACGGAATCGTCCTGCACGCCACCCTCATCCAGGAGCACCAAGGTCCCCTTTTTTGCCAAGAGACGAGCCACATAATCGGTGCCACTCAGTTTGGCAGGGTGATGTTCAAGCCCAACACCGCGACCTTGGATGCGCTCGCCGTACATCTCGATGAGGCGCTTCATGGCCTTCTCTTTGGGTGTCCCGTGGGTGTGAACGGTCAAGCGGCCCATGGACATGAGGTTGGAACTCGGGCTTTCAAACCGTTGGAGGATGAACAAGACCATGAACCAGTCCACCGAGGCGACCGCATGGGATGGTGGCCTTTTCGCAAGAAAACAGCGTCCACCGACACCAACGACCCAATTCTCAAGGACACCCGCACCTGGTTGGCCGAGTTGAGGGATGCGTGCGAGATGAATTTCGACCAGCCCGAGGAGGCTCGCCGGTTGATCCGCCACATGCAGGTGGAATGGAAGGAAGCGATGGACCGTGGCGACATGGCGCCCTCGCTGCGAGAAGGTTTGGAAAGTCGAGCGTTTCGCTTGCTCAACTGCACCGACAAGGAATGGTTGGGCTGGTTGGACAACCTCAACTTCTGGAAAGCGGGCTGGAAACCCGGCATGGATGATGAGAACGAGGCTTGAAGAGGGACGGTCCTCAGCCAACCACCATGGGTCAAACCCCTACGCTGCACTTGCTCTATTCGTGCCCGTTTTGCTGGAAGGTTCGCGGCCTGCTCGAGCACCTCGACGTCGACGTGAACTACGTCGGCGTGAACGGCATGAAGATCAAGAAAGAAGTGGCCTTTGCTGGCGACTGGGGCAAAGTCCCCGTGTTCACCGACGCCCAAGGCCAACACCACGTTGATTCCACGCCACTGCTCCGACTCATCGACCAGACGTACAACAACGGAACCATGGCTGCTCAAGGCGACGCTGCTCGCCAAGAGGAGTGGATGACCTGGGTGGACACGCACCTCTCCAAAGCCACCGTCCCCATCCTCTACGGCAGCCTTGGCTCAGCCCTCAAGACCACCACCCGAATCTCGAAAATTGAGAAATTCGGTTTCATCTCAAAGCGCCTCTACGCGTGGGCCGGCTTCCCCATCATGTGGGGCATCATCGCACGAAAACGCGTGAAGCGTGATGGTCGAACACCCAAGAAACTCTGGCATGACCTGCTCACGGAGTTCACCGACGCCCACGGCGGGGAACCGTTCTTCGGCGGTGCCACGCCCGACCTCGTTGATTTCGCAGCCTTCGGCTACATGCGGTCGGTGTCACCTTACCCACAATTTGAGCAGCTGACCGACCACACCAACGGCATGGCGTGGTACCAGCGCATGGAAGCCACACTCAACTGAGGGATGCACGTGAGCATCACCCTCAGCGGCCTCGTCTTCCAACCGGTCGGCGCGGCCACCACCATCATGGGGACCACGAAAGGTGGCTGGGTTTATGCCGGCCAGCGACCCTGTTACGAGGCCAAAACACCGGCCTTCTACACCATGGAGCGCCCGCTGACGAGGGACGACGTGGCCAACGCCATAGGCGAGGGCGACGAGAATGGCAACGACACCCCCATGGAAGCGTTGACTTCCTACGACGTGGCGGAGTTGGCTCAAACCCTGATGGGTGAGGTCGACTTCAAGGCCGCCGTGGCCGACCTCCCCGGAACGTGGGATGTCCGCGCCCTGACGCACGCCGAATGGTTGGCGGCCCGAGACCAAGGCGTGTTGACGCTGGAGGCCGGCCTTACCGAACGGCTGGCCGATGGTCCGGCGTCCAATCACCGCGGCGCGATGATGGACGGACGCCCCCGACCCAACGAAGTGCTGGGGCCGGCCGCCACGCAAACGGCGGCCATCGCCGTTCATCCCCGCAACGCCACCATCACCGCCGTCGCCAGCGTCCCGAGCGACCGACCGCTGCCCGGCGTGGTCGCACGGTTGGCCCTCGTCCCTGTTCGGGAAACTCCGCCCAAGCGAGTGCCCAACAACACCGACGTGTGGCGAAACGTTCGCTCAGAAGCGATGTGGACCACGGTGCTGGGCATCGTGCCGTCCTTCCTCATCCCCGTCCTTCGAGGCATGGGTGATTACGCCACCGAGGGCTGGGTCAACCTGCTGTTCGGTGGGCTCTGTGCCGGGTTTTTCACCGGCGCCATCTGGCGTCCACGACGGCCCGTGCTGCGTTACGATGACGTTGAGCCGTCGTCCACCAGCGTTTCCCAGTAGTTGTCCTTCCGGATGGCATCGGCGGTGCAAATCGTGGCCATGTTCACGATGTGACGAACGCCGTCTTGGCGAGCCACGAGTTGAACGGGATGCGCCATGCCCTCGAGGATGGGGCCTGTCATTTCTGCGTCACCCAACTCCTCCAGCAACTTGTAGGCGATGTTGGCCGAGGCAAGGTTCGGGAGGATGAGCACGTTGGCCGGACCGACGAGTTTCATGAACGGGTATTCTTCCTGAACCGAGGGGTTGAGCGCCGTATCGCTTTGCATGGGACCGTCGATCATCAAGGTCGGATCGAGCGTTCGTGCCATGATGACCGCTTCTTCGATGCGCTCGGAACGCTGTGCACGGGTTGAACCGAAGTTGGAAAACGACAGCATAGCCACCCGAGGGACCACACCGAATCGGCGTGCGACCTTCGCGGTTTGAACGGCAATTTCGGCCAACGTCCGGCTGTCGGGGTACACGTTCACCGTCGCGTCGGCCAAGAAGATGGTGCGTCCCTTGACGTTCATCATGTAGCAGCCAATCACGCAGTGCGCATCGTCGGCCTTCCCGATGAGTTCCAGGGTCGGGCGGAGCACGTCGGCGTAGTTCCGACTGACACCGCCGACGAAGCCGTCGGCGTCACCGGCCTGGACCATTTGAGCCGCAAAATACGGCCGACTCTTGAGCAGGCGAGCGGCGTCGGGCCACGTGATGCCTTTGCGCTGCCGTCGCTTGAAGAAGGCGTTTGCGTAGTCGGATTTGCGACGCTCGTCGTAGCGTGGGTCGTAGGCTTCGTAGGTGAAATTCAGCCCGAGCTCCTCCACCATGCGGTCGATGCGGTCGACGGGACCGAGCAGAATGGGCGAACAAATACGCTGCTCGACGAGTTGTGCGGCAGCGCGCAGCACCGTTTCGTTGTCGCCTTCGGGGAAGACAATGCGCTTGCCTTTGCCCTTGACCTGGTTGATCATCTGGCGCATGACGGAATAGGACTCACCCAGTCGCGCCTCGAGCTCTTCCCGGTAGCGGTTGATGTCGAATTCTTCAGCCGAGACACCGGTGATGCCTTCGTCAACGGCGGCCTGAGCCACCGCAGCGGCCTCCCAAATCAGCACTCGGCGGTCAAACGGCTTGGGAATGATGTATTCGGGACCGTACTGCATGACGACACCGTCGTAGGCCGCTGAAATGTAATCGGGCACGGGTTCCTTGGCAAGGGCCGCCAGCGCTTTGGTGGCGGCCATCTTCATGTTCTGCGTGATGTCCCGGGCGCGAACATCGAGCGCCCCTCGGAAGATGTAAGGGAAGCCGAGCACGTTGTTCACCTGATTGGCGTAGTCCGAGCGTCCCGTGGCAATGATGGCGTCTTGGCGCACGTCGAGCACCTCCTCGGGAAGGATTTCGGGCGTGGGGTTGGCCAAGGCGAAAATGATGGGTTTCTCGGCCATGCTGGCCACCATCTCCTTGCTGACGAGACCTCCTCGGGACAAGCCGAGCATCACATCGGCCCCCTTCAGCGCATCCGCCAAATCGCCAGCAGGGCGGTCTTGGGCGAAGGGTGCCTTGTACTCGTTGAGTTCATCGGCATCAAGTCGGGCTTTGGTGATGATGCCCTGGCTGTCCACCAGGGTGATGTTGCTCATCGACACGCCGACGGCCACGTAGTGGTTGGCACAGGCGATGGCTGAGGCCCCAGCGCCAATGACGACGACCTTGAGGTCGGCGAGCGCCTTGCCTTGAAGTTCAGCAGCGTTGAGCAAGGCGGCTGCGGAGATGATGGCCGTGCCGTGCTGGTCGTCGTGCATGACGGGAATGTCGGTGGCCTCGGAAATACGACGCTCGATTTCGAAGCATTCGGGTGCCTTGATGTCTTCGAGGTTGATGCCGCCAAAGGTCTTGGAAATGTTCACGACCGTGTTGATGAATTCCTCAGGGTCTTCGGTGTCGACCTCGATGTCAAACACGTCGATGCCGGCGAAGGTCTTCAGGAGCAGTCCCTTGCCTTCCATGACCGGTTTGCTGGCAAGCGCACCAATGTTCCCCAGTCCAAGGACGGCCGTACCGTTGGAGATGACCGCCACCAGGTTGCCCTTGGAGGTGTAGCGGTAGGCATCTTCGGGTCGCTCCTCGATTTCGAGGCACGGGTAGGCCACCCCGGGCGAGTAGGCGAGGCTCAGTTCGTGAGCCGTAGCGTGTGGTTTGGTGGGCACGACCTTGATTTTCCCTTGAGGCTCCGCCTCGTGGTACTCAAGCGCCTCCTTGCGCAACATCTCGTCTTTTTTGCTCGTGGACAAGGCTATCCCCACCGAAAGGGCGGAGAGGCGGGGTTTGATTGTTGTGCGAGGTTGATGCCGTGCCGGTGAACTTTAGGCACGTCGACACAATGCGAGCATGGATGCCAGCGATCATGAGAACTGGTCAAGGCAATCCTTGATCCGTTTTGCAAAAGAACGGCTGTTCTCATGCCCTTCCGAGGAGGCAACAAGGGTGCCGTCGCTTCGCTTAACCACCAACCAATAATCGCGAGCGCTGAGCAGGTCAAAACGGTCCCCTGAGGCAGGCTTGCTCTTCATGGTGATCGTGTCGCCTGGCTCAGACGTGTAGGAAAGGAGCAGCTCGCGCGCTTCGCTGTATCGTGACCCCTCGAACACCCCGACGTACCGTTGTTTTTCGTCCCAGGAAACGATGACCGTTTTGGCGTACTCAAAGAAGCCATAGGCAAGCATGGCGAGCGCAATCAGCGGAAGCCACCAACCCCAATCGGTTGGGGCAACAACCATCACGCCAGCGATCGCAAGACCGCTCACCAACCAGAACGGGGAGCCATGGATGGTGTGTTCACTGTGTTGGGGGGACGAAGACGACATGGTCGGCGGAGTCTCAGGGCTGTTGCTGGTGGCGTTCCCTTCATCCTCCTCGAGACTCCAGAACACCTCCTCCATGCTGGATTTTACCTCGCAACATCAAGAAAAGATTTCCCCGATGTTCACGCCACAACCAGGCCACGGAATCGTGAAAGCAACCGAGCATTGTTCAGTCAGCAAGGGCTTCCTTTCAAATACGGGGAAAATGCACCTTAATGCATGATACAGGGCCGTTCAACCTCTCCCTCTCAGGGCCAGCGACCACGCGCCCTGTCCATGGTCGTCCTGATGGTGCTCATGTCCATGGGCCCTCTGCTCACGACGCCCGTGGTTTCCGCTCACGCCGAACCCAGCGGCGTGACCTGGCCACTGGAAGGCAGTAACGACACCGGATGGGTCACCCTTGATGCGCTTGGCGCTGTACCCGAAACCGGTCAGCGGGCCACCGCAGACTGGAACTTGTCCTTCGCCCCCGGTGCCGTCCTCTCCAACGTGACCCTCGAGGTCCGAGCCAGCGGCCAAGACGGGATGACGATTCACGAACCACAGCTGGTGATTGACGGACTCGGTACCTCGCTGTTCGACTGGCGAGGACTCGGGACCTTGGGTGAAGCCGAGGGTTTCACGACGGGCACCACCTACAGCGGCCGACTCAACCCCAACAGCAACTCCGGAGCGGGCTGGGACCTCCCATCGGACGCTGAGATCACGCAGATGGTCATCGAAGCCCTTGCACCTGCCGACCCGCTGGTCTCGCTCACGCCCTACGACTTTGACCTCCGCGCCACCGCCGTCAATCCCGACAGCGGCATCCTCTACCTCGCAGCAAACGATGATTTGATGCTCCTCCACGCCAACAACAATCCCCACACCATCGACGTCTACGACTTTGCCAACGAAGGAGGGGTGATCGACATGGTCATGGACACGACGGGTGGTCTGCTTCATCTGCTGCTGGCCGATGGCACCTTCCGAGCCGTTTCCTTGAGCGACAGTTCAGACCAACCCGCCCTCGGTGATGGAAACGTGGACCGGTTCATCATGGCCAGCAACGGCGACGTCTTCGCCGCCAACGGCCTTGGCCTCGTGATGTGGGACGGTTCAGCATGGACCACCGTGGCCTCCGTCTCAAGCACGGACGGCGGCGCACAGGCGCTCTCGATGGTCGAAGTGGCCGGTGTGGTCTACGCCGCCGTCGAAGGCGTGGGCGTCCTCCGCTACGACACCACGACCTCAAGCGCCCTCTCCACATGGAGCTCCGCCAACACCCTGCACTCCGACAGCATCACGCACATGGCCGTCTCGGGCAACCAACTCCTGCTGGGCTCCTCTGACAACGGCCTGGCCCGCTTTGACTACGCTGCGGGCTTCTGGCTCTCCACCTGGACCTCGGCCAACTGGCTCTCGAGCGACACCGTGACCGGCGTGGAGCGCGTGGGTCCCACCCTCTACATCCTCGCCGGCGAGGATTTGCATTCCTACAACACGACCAACGGCGTGTTCAGCACGACCTACGATCTGGCAACCTTGGGCTTGGCCAACGAAGGGGCCTCGCTCATCAATTGGCCCGCCAGCGGCGGCGCTTCGCCTGCCGCCGACGCATTGCTCGTGGACGACGGGAGCGGCAACCTGATTCACCTCTCACCCAATCAGTCCCCCTTCGTTGAAGGCGACATGTTGCTCGCCAGCGCCCCGGCGACCGACGAAATGACCGATTTGGTCGAGGTGGACAACGTCCTCTACATCGGGTCGGCGGACAACTCCATGCTCGTCATGCGCTACGACATCAGCAACTCGGTTTGGCTCACGCCGTGGTCGGTCTCGGACAACGTGATGCACACCGTCGCTGCACCGTCCTCGCAGGGAGCCACCACGCTGCTGTTCGCCATGGAAGGCTCGCCCGTCGTTGAAGAGATGGACACCAGCGGCAACAGCATCCAGACCTACGACGGCACCAACGGTTGCTACCCGTCCACGACCGACATCCTGAGCGTGGCCGCCAACGACGATCATCTCGTCCTCTCACTGGAGAGCGGCGTGTTCGTCCACTTTGACCGAACCACCGGAGCGTGCACCTCCTACGACACCACCAACGGCCTTCCAACCTCCTTCGTTGGCGACGTGGCCTTGGTTGACACCACGGCGTACATGGCCACCGAGGACAAAGGTGTGCTGCGCTACGACATCACCAACGACACCTGGCTCGAGCCGTGGGGCTCCACCGGCGTGAACGGCGTCAACTACGCATCGGTCGCCATGGTCGGCGACATCCTTCACCTTGGCCTGCAAGGCTTTGGTGTCGTGCGAAAGGACCTCAGCACCGGTGAAATCCTGGCGCCCCTGACCGCAGGCAACCGCGGTGGCCTCCTTCCATCCGACCAAATTTACGCCTTGGACACCGACGGCACCAACCTCTACATCGGCACGCAACAAGGTGCTCGCAAATGGGACGGGAACCAAATGACAAGTTTCGGCCAGGGCTCATCCTGGCAAACGCGCCCTCAGCAATTCTTTGACTTCGCGGTTGAGGGCGGCAGCAGCGGCGGCAGCCTCTACGCAGGAACCAACATCGGCGTGTGCAAGTACAGCCTCGCCACCATGGGCATCGACGACTGCCAGAACGTCTACGACGGCATGCCAAACTGGGCCACCTACAGCGTGGGCTACGACAGCACCTACGTCTACGGCGGTACCACGTCGGGGGTGGGCCTCATCACGAAATCCAACTTCCAACACGACGAGAACTGGGGCCAAGGCACCCAGACGGGCAACGCCGTGGTCGAGGTCATCGGCGACATCGCCTACATCGGTACCGAAGGCCTTGGCGTGCTTCGCTACAACATCACCTCAAATCAGTGGCTGGTGCCCTTCACCGAAGACAACGGCGTGCTCGACGGCGGCAACGACGATGTGACTGGACTGGTGGCTGACATCCGCCCCAACCTCCTGTGGATCGGTGGCGATGACGGTTTCCAACTCATCAACGTGACCACCGGCGGTGAAGCCTACGACATCGAACGTTCAAGCAGCCTCTACAACGCCAACGGCGCCCCCCGAGACATGATGATTCACAACAACATCCTGTACTACCATGCCGGCACCGCAAGCGATGAAGTCAGTCGCCTCGATGTGGCCAATTTGACCGCTCCAAGCAACCTCGACATCGGGGCCCGTGTGGGCGAAAACGGCGGTGACATCGTCAGCATGGAACTGTCCGGTGACACCCTGATGGTGAGCGTGGTATCCGGCCAGTGGTGGAACTCCGACGGTTCGGGCGGCATCGCTCGATGGAACACCACCAACGCCAACTGGGAAACCAACATCCTGCCCACCGGATCCATCGACCGCGTCACGGCCTACGAATCCTCCAACGGCAACACGTGGGTGGCTTGGGGAGAACTCAAACTCGACCTCTACGACAGTTCCCAGACCTTGGTCAATTCGTGGACCAACTTTGATTTCCCCATCCGAGGCATCGTTGAGCACAACGGCGAAACGCTGTTCGCCACCGAAGACGGCATCGCTCGCTACAACGAAACCACCAACACTTGGAACACGATGTGGGAGGCCGGCAATGGATTGCCCAGCAACGCCGGAGACCGATTCTACGAGTTGTGGACGGACGGTACGCACTTGGTCGTCGGCGGCGCTGATTTCACCAACTTCGGCCAGTTCAGGGAAGGCATCATCTCGCATCGCAACGGTGCCGGCGCATGGACCTCCTACCCGGCCGATTCCAACAACAACATCCCCGACGGCTACCCGATTTCCATGGAAATGTGCGGTGGCATGCTCAACATCGCCATGTACAACAACAACGGTGGCATCGCACGCATTGACCTGCAGAACGCCACGGTCAACGCCGGCTTTGACCGCAGTCAACTCGACGGATTCGGCCCGGCCTCGGTCACCTGCGACAGCCAAGACACGCTTTACATCGGCTACTATGCCGACAACCAACCCATTACTCGCTACAGCTACGCGACCTCAGGCTTCATCTCCAGTCTGACCACATCCAGCCACAACCTCCCAAGCGACCGGGTGTGGTACGACGCCCTCTCCCATTCGGGCACCCAACTCATCGTCGGCCACGCCGTGGGTAACTCCGGTTCGAACCTCATCGCCGGTGGATACTCGACACTGGTGGCCAGCGGTGCAACCGCTTTGCAAGCACAGATTCAAGGCGCTGGTTCGCCGGTCACGTCCTTGCAGTGGCTCAGCGGTTCATCCGAGTGGCTCATCGGCCGAGCCGGTGGCTCTTCCGGCTACAGCGAGGTCGCCACCCTCTCGTCGTCGGGACGACAAACGGTCGTGGACCTTCCGGGCCTTGTCAGCGGGCAAGTGCCCACGATGCTGGCCAACGCCACCCACCTATGGGCCTCGACAGGGTCGTCTGCGACCTCTGGAAATTTTGGTGGCACCGGAAGCGGTTTGCTTCAAGGGACCTTCCTGCCCAACGGCACGGTTGAATGGGAGTACGGTTGGACCCTTCCCGGCAACACCGTGGCCAGCGATTTCCACCTGCAAGGCACGGACCTTTTCATTGCGACCAACCCCGGTGGTATGCTCAAACTCGACACCACAACCCGCACCATCTCGGCGGTGGGAGGTTCGCTGCACGGTAAGCTCGATACGATGCACACCTACAACAACCAACTCGTCGTTGGATTGGCCGGCGACGGTGGAAGCCCACCGGGCGTTCAAATGTTCAACCCCTTGACCTCGCAATTCGGTAACGGGCGTCTCATCGCCGGCTTGCCCTCAAACATCGTCAACGGCTTTGCGGACACCAGCGACGTGCTCTACATCGCCACGGACGGTGGCATTGGTCGCTGGAACTATTCCACCAACGACTGGATGGATTCCATCACGGCGTTCAACGGGCTGCCCAGCGACGTGGTTGAGGACGTGCTTGCCGTCGGTAGCCTCGTTTACATGGCCACGCCCGCCGGTCTTTTTGTGTGGGACCCTTCATCGCAAAGCGGGTCAACCCTGACCGCCAGCAACGGCCTCATGGGACAATCGACCTGGGGGTTGGCCGTGAGCACCAACAACCTCGGCGCCTCCACCCTCATCGTCAGCCACGACGGACGCGGCGCTGACCGGCCCGGCGTGAGTCTCATCAACCCGTCAACGCAACAGGTCATCTCCACGCATCGCTTCGATCAACTCCCGTCCAACACGGTCACGGCGTTGACCGCTGACTGGTGGGGGCTTCACATGGCGACCGACGTTGGACCGCTCACCCACTGGAACGCCTCCACCGGCGACTTTGAAGACGGTACGTCCACGCTTCAAATTCAGTACCCCATCGTTCACATGCTGAGCGACGGCGAAGAACTCCTGTCCGTCGGTTCACGGGACAACTTGCTCCTCAGCGAAGCACGTACACCAGCGCATGCCTTCACGGCCTCCCTTGGGGCGTCGGGCCTCGTCACCGGAACGCTGGGCACCAACCACATCTGGGCGGTCACCGAAGACGGGTTGCTTGGCTGGGAGCGAAACGGCCAGTTCACATCGGTCGAATCCTCGTCGATGCGACGTGCCTTGCCGCTCACGGTTCGCGCCATGGGCAACGGCGGTGGCATCAACATCAGCGACATGACGCACTTGGGCATGCACATCGAACTGGTCGACCCCACGGCACCGTTCGCCTTGGACGCCACGCAAGGATCGCCAGGTGTTCACGGTCTCCTCTTCCAAAACGTCCCGGTCGTCATGACCTCCCCGTCTGCAGGCGCTGCGGTGTGGGCCAAATCCGTCGCCTTGCACTACGATGTCACGCTGAACCTGACCGAAGACCCCAACCTCGCCCGCAACCTGCAGGACGCCGTGGACACCGGGCAACTCTACGACAACACCCGTCATGTGGCTCTGCGGCTCTTCTCCCCCTCCAACGGCTCACTCGAGGTCAGGTTGACTTACGATTATGTTCGCAGTGATACCCCCGTGGCGGTTCAGGGCTTGGTCGACCGACCCGACGACGGTGGCGGCGTCCTGACCGCCTCGTGGTCCCTCGTTCACGACGAAGATTTCGCACGCTACCTCATCTTCCTCAACGAAGGCCCCTGGGCCACGGCGCCAACCGAACTCGAACTTCTCGGTCAAACCCCCGACAAAGCGGTCTCGCTTCACAGCCGATTGAGCGCTGACATCGAGACCGCTGGCGGCGCGCCGCTCATGGACGGTAGCGACTATTACGCCGTGGCCGTGGTCGAGTACACCGACGGCCGCTGGGGCGATGTTTCTGCACCGTTTGGACCTGCTTCTCCGACCGATGAGGTCCCAGGTGCGCCGCTCTGGGCGAGCGCTGGAGCCCTCGGAAGCAGCGGCGACGACGGCGACATCCAACTCGAATGGGCACGATGCACGGCCCTTGACTTGGCCTCGACCAACGTCTACGTCTCGACCACGCCCATGGTGGATGCCTTCGGACGAACCCCGTTCACGTCCTACGCTCCCAACGAAGGCAACCAGTCCGTCATCAAGCAAACCCCTGGCGTTCCGGTGTGGATCGGCTTCACCTGTGTTGACGAAGCAGGGCAGGAGAACCTGTCCAACGTCACCGTGGTGGGTCCGGTGGTCCCCACGGGCGAACTCAACGACAACGATGCGCCCGACCCCATCACCGGCACCACGGTGGGCGATGCCCCCGACGACGAAGGAGGTCGATTGGTCGTGAGTTGGAACCTCAGTACGGCTGACGATTGTGCCTTTTACACGGTCTACATGAAGCAGGGCGACCACACGGCAACCGACGGTTCCAGCGCCAGCGTTGACGGCTTCACTCAAGCAGCCGTCATCAACCCGTGCGATGAAAACAGCACCATTGTTTCCTCCTTGGACGGTGTTCCGCTCATCGACGGACAGATCTACACGGTTGGCATCGTTGCCTACGATGTCTGGTTGAACGGTAACACCGACGAGGTGCTCCTGGTCGCTGCTGCCCCACTCCAGAACATCATCGGTCAAGGTGGTACGCCACCTCGCATCACCTCGCTGATGGCCTTCGACCACCCCGACGACGACGGCAGCGCCATCGACGTGGTGTGGGAACCGTCCACCGTCGAAGATTTCGCTTCCTACACGGTCTGGATTTCCAACGCCCCGGTTGAAGACCTCTCCACCGCTTACGCAGCCTTTGGAAGCAACCCCCAAGCCTGCGGTTGTTTCTCGTTTAGCAAACAGTGGATTGACGAGCGAACCAACCCGATTCAACTCACGCTCTCGACGGCCTTGGTCGTTCCTGAGAGCGGTTCGCTCGCCGATGGCACCCCCGGCCTCATTCAAGCCGGTGTGGAGTATTTCGTGGCGGTTACCGTTCACGACCTTCGAGGAAACGTCCACTTGACCGACCTGACCCAAGTGAGCGTGACACCCATTGACAACATCAACGACAACATGGCTCCTGACCGGTTGACGGACCTGTTCCTGACCGACCGCCCCAACGACAACGGTCGTGCGTTGCTGCTCGACTTCGAGCTGTCCGAGGCCGGTGATGTCGCCGCCTACCATGTCTTCGCTGCGACCTACAACTTCTCCGGCGAAGTCGGGCAGCAGGGCGATCTTTCCAATGACCCGCTCAAGATTGCGAGCCTGGAACGCTCGCCTGAACTCCCGCTGGTGATCGACGTCGTCGCTGACGATGCACCCGTGATTCCGGGTCAGGAAATCTGGGTGGCTGTCGTCGTGGAGGACTCTTCGGGCAATGCTTACACCGACATGCTCAGGATGGTCTCAGCCAGTGCGACCGATGAAGGCATCACGGACCCGGGCGTGTACTTGCCCGACATCGCCAAGGTGAACGCAGAATGGTTTGAACAAACCAGCATCTTCGTTGAATGGGAACATTCGGTCGACGCCAACGTCCGAGGCTATCATGTCTACATCAGCGAAGAGATGTTCACGTCCACCGACGATGCCACGAAGGTTGGAGAGACGGTGTCGGCCAATTCCTTGCTGATCACGAACGACGAATTCGAAGGCCTCAACAACGCCACGGCGTACTACATTGGCGTGGTGCCCTACGACGACACGGTGGCAAAATCCACGGTCGAATCGGTCAAGTTGACGCCCCTTGACGGCAGCGGTGCAACCACCGATGATGTCAGCGACGACGGACCGTTCACGCTGGAATCCTTGCTCACGACGCCGAACCTCATCGCAGCAGGCATGGTTCTCATCGTGGTCATGCTCTTGGTGCTCATCGTTCGCGCCCGTGGAAACTCGAGCCGTCGCTCCAAGAACTGGGAATTGCAAGAAGCCACCTGGGGGATTCAGGACTCGAGTTGGGATTCGCCGGCACAGGCTGCACCACCGGCACCGCCAGCCGCCGTTCCAGCACCCCCGCCCGGCATTTCAACGCAGCAAGCCAACGACATCTATGCAGCAGCCAATCGCATCCAGAGCCAAGATATTGGACGGACGGCCTACCAACCGGCTCAGCCCGTGCTCCAACCTCAGGTTGACCCCTCGCTGCTGGACGGTCTGCTCGACGAACCTTCGGCTGCTCCTCGCATGCCCGAAATTGACACCTCCTTCCTCGACGATTTGTTGTGAGGCCTTGCCATGGCGTCAACCGGCCCCCGCTCCGAGGTGTTCACCACGGTGCTGGTCAACGAAGACGGTGAGGTGGCGGATTGGCTCGCCCACCGGCAACGACTGAGCGAGCACGCACAGCGACTTCGCCTTGCCCTTCCGGAGAATGACCCCGCCATCAACCCGCCATCAACCGCACCCTTGGGCCTTGCTCGCATCGGTTTCACCGGCGATGGCTGGCATGTTGCCTACCGCCAACTCGGTGTACGAAACGAAGACGTCGATGCCATCTCCGTGCCTGCTCCGCGTTGGAACGACCGGACCAACGGGACGAAACACGGGGATTGGGAGGCCTACACGTTGGCCAAACGGGCCGCAGAAGACGCCGGTTGCGATGCGGCATTGCTCGTTCACGAGTACGCCATTGTGGACGGCGATCGGGCCACACCGTTGGTGTTGGATGAAGACGGCACGGTATGGATGGCGCCCGATGAGGCCGGTGGTGTGGACGGCGTGGTCGCCAAACAGCTCGAACGATGGCTACCGGGTGTCGGGCTCCCCGTCGTGAAGGGGAACTTGAACGAACGAACGGTCGCCCGCTGTGCTGAATTGGTGCTGGTTGGCACGGGCATGGGCGTGTGTCACGTCAGCAGCCTTGACGGGGTCAAGCTCGGCGATACCCGGGCCCTGTCAACCGCGTGCCATGCCTTGCTGTCCCAACATTTTACCGAAAGGAGCACGTGGTCCAATGTGGGGCCGCACCATGTCGCAACGCGTGATGGCCATCGTTGAATCCTTGGAGGCCAACGGACTTCTCGGTGAAGCAGCGTTTCGCTTTGGCGCCCCGGACCGCGTCCTCTTGGTTTCGGGTGGCCCCGTGTCACATCTTGCTCGCTGGTCGCTCATCGCTGCGCCCGCAACAAAACGAGTCGTGGTGCGTCAACCCGCCCGTTCCGAAACCCCAGCCGCTGAACCTCATCACCCGTTGGAAGGCGATGTTCGCTTGGTCGACGACCGCCCCCTGCTGCGGGCTGACGTTGAGGAATGGAAGCACGGTTCATGGTACCACAGCGTAACCTTGCGCGCGGGTGGTCTGGGCGACCTCTTCAACAAACTTGGAGGCATCACCGCTCAAGACCCGTTTGAACGAACCCACGGCGTCCAACTTCCTCACCGACCCTTCTGGTCGGGAGCCTTGGCCTACGACCTCGTTCAGTGGACTCAGCCACTGCGGCTTCAACATCCTCCGGAGGAAGGGGCCATCCTCGCCGTTCTTTGGTGCGTGGAAAATGGTGTGGTCGTGGACCATGCCAGCGGCGTCACCGCCGTGTTTGGCAGCGACGGTGCATGGTGCGACGATGCATCAAACCTTGAGCTGCAGGAAAACACCAGCGTTCGCGTTCCTGCGCCAACCCCCCACCGAGAAGCGGTCACGCACACCGACGAGACGCATGCGGACAACGTGGAGGCCGTCCGTGAAGGCATCGTGGACGGACAGGTCTACCAGGTCAACATTGGCAAACACTGGCAGGGCGAAATCGACCACCCCTACGCCGTTTTTCAGCGCTTGATGCGGGACAACCCTGCACCGTTCTCTGCCTACGTCCATGCTCAGGACCTCGGCCTGGCGCTGGCAAGTTCGTCTCCAGAATCCTTGCTCGTGGTACGGGACGGTACCCTGCAGACCTCTCCGATCAAAGGCACCTGCCCGCAGGGGAGCACCCGAGAGGAAGCCTCCAACTTCAGAGAAGCCATGATCAACGACCAGAAAGAGCGGGCCGAACATCGAATGTTGGTGGACCTGATGCGCAACGACCTCACACAGGTGGCCGAACCAGGCAGCATCAACGTGGAGCGTTTTGACGTCGAATCCTACGCCAACGTTCAGCACCTCGTGAGCCACATCACAGCCGCCCTCAAACCGACCCTTGGAGGGGCTGAAGCGCTGGACGCTGTCTTCCCTGGCGGTTCCATCACGGGCTGCCCGCGGACGGTGGTCTGCGCTGTCATCGATGAACTGGAGCAGTGGCCTCGTTCCTTCTGGACCGGGTCCATCGGCTACATCGACGTGCACGGTGGTCAAAGCGCGTGGAACATCCTCATTCGAACCCTTGAAGCCCATCGCGTGGGCGGCCGATGGCAAGCAACGGTCGGGGCCGGAGGCGGCATCACCATCGCCTCGGAGGCCAAAAAAGAGGTTGAAGAGGCGGCTTGGAAAGGGGCGGCGCTCCGCATAGCAGCGGGTTGGATGCGCAGGGAACACACGGCATTGCCAAGTGGAACCCTCGGGATTCATCCGCTTCAGCCTCCAGGCCAAGCAACAGGTGGTGTTTCTTGTGGCCAAATCTTGGAACTGGAACAGCAGGGGGATGAGGTGCCAACCGGCGGCGTCCTGTTCATTGACAACCTCGATTCATTTTCCCTCAACATCGCTGACGCTGTGGCCCAAACCGGCCGAGACGTCGTCGTCGTCAAGGGACGAGCGCCGCAGAACGAGCGTTGGTTGGACCCCGTGGCGCTGCACGACCTGCTCGACCGCTTGGAGCCGAGTCACCTCATCCTCGGTCCTGGTCCCGGTCGCCCCGATGATGCGGTCCTGACGATGGCGCTGGCTCACCACGCCCTCGCAGGGCAGTTGCCGATGCCGGTCCTCGGTGTGTGCCTGGGCCATCAAGCGTTGGCGCTGGCCGATGGACGGCAGGTCAACCCCTCGCCGTTTGGCCCGGTTCACGGCGTACCCGTGGACATTGAACACGACGGGACGGGGGTCTTTCCTGCCCAGCCTGGGTCATTGAAACTGACGCGCTACAACTCGTTGGTCGCCGTGGAAAACGGCGAACATACCTTGCTGGTCAACGCCACCGAAAGCACCTCAGGTCTCATCATGGGGCTGCGCCATCCAACGCTTCCCGTTCACGGCGTGCAGTTCCATCCCGAGTCCATTGGTTCTCGCGACGGTCAACAACTCATCCACCAATTTCTTTCCAGTCAAGCGGATGGTTGAAGAATCCCGTGCCGTTGGGTCAAACGGGAGACCACCATGCCAACCTGTCGCCACTGCGGTAGCACCTATCCTCGTGAGTTCTTTATCCACGGCAATGGACCAAATACGCAGGTCTGCGTGCGCTGCGGCGTTGACCACGGACTGGTCACGAAGGACGAAGTTCCCGTGCTCTTTGAGAAGAACACCTCAAGTGCGCGGTTCTCTGCCGTTGCTCGACGTTACAGCGTCTTCCTCTACCTCCCCTTCCTCTGGGTGTTGTGGGGAGCCACCCTGTCCGACGTTGAACCGTGGGGCTTGTTTTTCCTCATTTTGCTGATCTTGCTGACCCTCGCTGCACCGGTCCTCTTCATCTATCGAGGCGGCCAATATTCGGGTGATATGGCTCGCTTAACGCCGGCCTACGACCGCCCCAAGGGCCACTGAACTCACGACTTGGCGTGAATCTTCAGCACGTCGCCATCGCTCAATTCATGGTCGGCGCCGACCACGCGTCGTGTGCGTCCGTCAACGCCGCGGATGAACCCTGCTTCCAGATCGGTGTGAACGCGTCCAGCCAGCGCTTTCGCATGAAGCCCAGACGGGACCACAAACGCATCAGGTAGGACCCGTCCGTCGCCGTCGACCCAGTGCGATTCGTCTTGCACGGGATAGACCACGATGTGGTCGAGTTGGTCGAAGAGCACCTCATCCATGAGGCGAGCGAGGCCCGTGCCACCAGCCTGTTCGAGCCGCTGGTTCATGTGTGAGAGCGCCTTTTGCTGTGCCTCGTTGAGGGAAGCGCCAGGATGAACCGTGAAGGAGGATTGCCCGCTTTGGTAGTCGATGAGACCCGAAGAAGCAGCCCTTCGAAGCGCCAATTCCATGTCGGCCATGCAGGCCACCATCGTTCGGTCGGCAAAGGCATCCAGCACGCCCGACGGAGCGATGTCCATCTTGTTGGCGGCGTAGACGATGGGGAACAACTGCTTGCGCATGCACTCGCCCAAGAGATGGAGCGAGCCTGCATCCCAATCCCAGGGTTGAGCCTCGGAGGTGTGACGCTGGTTGAATTCAAACATCGCTTGTGCCACCTTGACGGGCGTGGCGCCCAGGCCGCTGAGGCGTTCATGAACGAACGACGTCAACCCCTTCTCGCCTTCGGCCTGCACCCGGCGCACCCCTCGGTTCCAACCGTCTTCCAGCAAGCCGCCGATCCAGGCATCCAATTCGTGTTCAAGGAACTCAATTTCTGCTCGAACGGACTTTACCGCCGTTTCGGTGTCGCTTGAAGCCCCGTTGAACTGGCCCTCAAGGTCCGTGGAGCCGGCGGCGTCAACGACCTGAATGAGCACGTCACAGTTGGCCAAATCCGCCAAGAAGGCGTTTCCACGGCCTCGGCCTTCGCTGGCGCCCGGGACAAGTCCGGCCACGTCGACCAGCGCCACGGGAACACTTCGGAGGTGGCCGACGCAGGAACCGGTCCTTGGCTCGCAAAGACTGCCTTGGCGCGGGTCGTCCTCACCGGCAGGCTCGAGCCGCCCTTCGCCTTCCAGTTTCTCACGAAGGTCCCTGCACGGGCACGCCAACCGCGCCTCAACAAAGGCGACGCCGACGTTGGGGTCAATGGTACAGAAGGGGTAGTTGGCAATGTCTACTTGAGCCAGCGTGGCCGCACTGAAGAACGTCGATTTTCCCACGTTCGGTTTCCCAACGAGGCCGATGCGCACCCTGAGCACGCCCTGCGGGTTCACTCCTCTTCTTGAGCCGCCACGATGTTGTGGTCTCGCTTGATCTGAGCGATGGCAATGTCAAGTTCAGGGAGGTTGAGTTCCCCGTCGCCGTCCAAATCCATGCTCTCGACCAGTTCAGCGGCTTCCATGGAAGACAGTGCTTCAACGTCTGAGGCTTCGAGGGCAGCCAGGAATTCTCGGCTGTCGATCTTCCCGGAATCGTCCAGGTCCATGTTTCGGAACAGCTCGAACACCGACTGGTTGGTGTTGGCCAGGTACTGAACAAATTCAACCATGACGGAGGAAGCGGTGGTAGGGAATTCCTTGACCTCGTCGTTGTGAAGTGCTGAATCGACAGCGATGACGGTTGAACCCCCTTCGTTGGCTTCGGTCTCACTGACCACCAGGGTGGTGTCGACGCCCACACCTCGGCCGATAAGGTCCCGAATGGTGGTCGAAGAGCCGGAGGTCAGCGTGTAGGTGGCCACATCAGAAACGTCGTTGACTTCGATGGAGCGGCCCGTGGAAGCAATCCCCGTACGAATGACGACCATGGTGGACAGGATGGCACCGATGGCGGCCAGGTAGAACAGGGCTGCACCGGTGAGGTAGAAGCCACCGTTGTTGGCAACGACGTCTTCAATCTCTGAAGCAGCGACGGCGTTGGCGGTGAATTCACCGGTCAGGTAGGTGAGCGTCGAAGCCACGCCACCGACGAAGACCAACCAGGTGGCCAAAGTGGCCGTGGACGGCGTAGCGAGGGACTTGCCGATGGCGTTCGGATAGTTCGTGAAGGCACCCGCCAAAACCAGAAGACCACCCACGGTGAACAGCATGCTCATGTTGACGATGTCGCCCATGGTGCCGAGTTCACCCGTACCAACGAACGTGTCCATGGCGGTGAAGTAGCCACCGATGGCGAAGAAGGGCAGAGCGATGAACGCCATGCTCGCGGCGACGGCCCCCGGTTGCTTGACCACGGCGCTGAGACCGGAGCTGGCGGTCATGAGCAGGTTGATCGAGGCGGCGAAAATGGGCAAGACGCCCAGCGTCAACAGAATGGCACCGAGGTTGGTGACAAAGTTGCTGGCCGATGCATCGGTCATGAAGAACGGTGGGATGGTGATGAACAAGAGCAACATGCTGGCACCGCGGAGGGAGCCGGACCAAATCGGTTGCTTGGCCGCCATCGGAATCACGTGGTAGCCCACCGAGAACATGAGCGCCAACGGCACCCAGCCGTAGGCCACACGCTCGGCCAGCCACACCATTTGGGTCGCATCGGCCAGTTCGCCGAAGAACATGGAGAGCATGGAGAGGATGTAAGCGGCGATGGCCATGATGAGGAACCACACGCTCGTTTGGAGTTCTTGCTCGCCTCGGTTCGCAGCCGTGATGAGGATGTTGATGAACACCGGAACCAGCAACAGGCCAACAGCGAGGGTCTCCAAACTGTAGAGGACCGTGCGAATCGGGTTTTCGGAGGTGTCGATGTCGAGGAAGCCGAAGATGAACGGCAGGATGTAGGTGGCGAGGAGCACGACCGACAGAAGCAGAGCGACCATGGAAGCGTTGGCTTCACTGGCCAAGCGACCGTTGCCGTTTCGTGCAGCAGCGACCATGCCACTGCCCACCAACCCGTACAGCAGGGCGATGGAGAGGAAGTTCAGCGTTGCATCCTTGAGCGAAGAGCCGTCATCGTAGGACCAACCCACGCTGGCCAGCGAATCAAGCGCCGTCGGGTCGTAGGTGTGCCAGCCCATCAGGAAGCCAAGAAGCGTGGCGAACACCAGCCAGAGCATGCCAAAGTTCATCCATGTTCGGGAACCACTGCCGTCCTTGTCGTCAAAGATGTCGACGAGACCGGGTGGGTTCTTCTGGAGGATGAACAAGCCGATTTGCTTGAGGGCCCCGCCAACGGTTCCGACGCCTTTGGAGAGGGATTGGGCAAGAAGGAAGAGAAGCGCAAGAAGGGCGCCACCTGCAATGAAAATGAGTTCCATGCATCACACCTCCTTCACTCGGCGAGGACCTCACCCACCAAGGTTGCCACGATGGCACCGATCCCGATCAAGAAGCCGATGAGGTAGTACCAGATGCCGCTGCCGCCCAGGTTTTGAACCAAGGGCACGAGTTCGCCAAGTAGCGGAAGGTTGTCCCAACCGAAGACGTTTGAAAACAAGGAATAGAGGCCGAGCATCCCGACAAAGAACAGGGTCAGGACGATGCGACTGGCTGCGGGTTCTCCCGTTCCGACCGTCGTGTCGGGAAGGGCTCTGGAGTTCGTCATACGGTTCACCTCAACTTGACCCCATAGGGGTCAATCCTGCGACGAAACATCCGGTGATAAACATTGACCACTTTGACCACGGAATCTTGTCGTGCAGGCCCTCGCTTAGGGGGAGCGCAGACGGTGGACGGGCGAACCACGGCGGGGCTTTGACAACCCGAGGGGAACGGGAAGTTGGCGTTCCAACTCCACCTCAGCCTGCCAAACCGTTTCGCAGGCGCATGAAAGCCCTTCAAATTCCAACAGACTCCCCGAAACCGCATAGCGCTCAATCGCTGCAACGACCTCAGGGTCGCACTCGCCGCAGTTGTGGGAACCGCGGATTTTTCCTCCAGCCGTCGGGTGAACGATGAGGCGGGCCACCTGGTCTGCATCACCGTTGATGCCCCCTTCCGGGTGAATCAGCGGGTGGGCTCGTCGAATCATGTCGACCAGCGACCACAACCACGGAGGGCGATACTCGTTGTGACGGTGGAGTCGGTCGATGACCGTCCCTCGCTGGATGTTCATCGGGTTGACCGAGATCTCATCGGAGTGTTCGGCCACCGCTCCAATCCATTCGACGCAATGGTCGAGCGCATCGGCTTCGTTCATGAACGGAGGCTTGAACATCAGGTAGGTTTTGATGCGAAGGTTGAATTTTTTCAAGTTCTCAACGGCCCGGTCCCACGATTTGGTGGTGAACCCTTTGTTGACGTGGAACCGCAGGACCTCGTCGTCGTAGGCCTCCAGTCCAATCGCCACGGTGAAGTCCGGGTTGATGGACGTCGCCCACGCCAGTTTCTCCTCGGTGAGTTGTTCACAACGGCTCTCAACAATGAGTTCCTTGTTCATGTCAGCGCAATCCCGAAGCACGGTTTCTTGGAATTCGACGGGGATTTCCCTGTCCTCCAACAGGCTCCCTGAGGTGTAGACCTTGACCATCGCTTGGTCCTTGAAATCCTCAAACTTGGCCTTGGCCGCCGCCCATTGAGCATGCAGATCCTCGTTGGTCACATCGTCCCGTGTGTCGTTGAAGTAGCCGCAGAACGTGCACCCGGACGACCACCACCAGTGGCAACCCTTGGTCCGCAGAATGACGGTGACGGCGCTGCACGGGGTTCCATCGGCCAACACCTCGGGGGTGGTGTAGACCGTGGCGGGTTCACTCGCGTCCCAGGATTGTTGCTTGGCTTTGGCCCAAGGCGTGTTGGCAGGCGCCTTGACCAAGTCGTGGATGCGAAGGCCTTTCTGCCCGCTTCCAAGCAACGGCAAAGGATTGGGGCTCGCCATGTCGTCCACCGTAGAAGGCCCTCAGTGTCCCTCGTTTCAAACCACCGCATCCGGCTGACCGATGCTCTCCTCAAAAAACGACACCATTCGGTCTCGGTATTCATCGGGCTGCGTCAACATCAGCGTGATGTGAGAAAGGATACCTTCCTGGTCGCGGTCGTTGTGGGCCACGCCGGAAGATTCGAACCAGCATTTGGCCGTACCGTTCTGCGAAACGCTGGCTTGCGCTGCTTCGCACATGGACTCACCGTGGTGGATGTTGATGCGAATGTCTTCGAGGGACTGGGTGATGTAAACCGAACGCTCACCCACGGCCTTCATGGCGTTGATGGGTTCGTATTTCACGAGGTTATCGCCCGAAGAGACCTTGCCTGCGAAGATGGCGGCGTCGGTGAGGAACACGGGGAACCCAGCAAACTGGAGTTCCTCCTCAATGATGGTGCCCATGGAGGAAAACGGCGAGTCGAGGAACACGGATTGGAACTGCGGTTCCTGCTCAAAGGCGATGGCAAGGGTTCCCGCACCGAGGGAAATGCCCAGCGCGCCGATCCGCTCAGGCGGGACGTCCTTCTCGTCTTGGATCCACTGCCAGACCGCCAAGATGTCGCGATACTCACGCTGCCCAGCGGACACCAGACCGTCCTCAACCGTGCTGTCACCGTGGTCACGCATGTCAAAGAGCACGACGTTGAACCCGGCCTGATGGAGCCAAGCCGCTGGAATCAACACCTCGTGGTTGGCCTTGCAGGAACGGATGCCGTGGACGAGGATGACCCAGGGCTGCGATGCGTTGTGTTCCATGACCCAACCGGTCAGCGTGATGGATTCTTCCGGCATCTCCACCGTGATGTTGTCCCATGCATCAAAGAACAGCGGTTCAAGGTTCGCAGCCAACGTCTCGTTCTTCTGATGGGTGACGACGCTCACGTCTTCGTGCCAGAGTTCCACGCTGAATTCGTCCGGTGAATTGCGTTCCGAATGACCCGAACACTCGAGGTTGCTCGCCGCTGCTTGGGTGTAGACGAGGTTGCCGGCCTGGTAGTAGACCACGGGCATGCTGGCGATCAGAAACAACAACACTGCAGGCACCGTTCTTCGCCAAGCGCTCATTCTTCTTCCTCCTGTTTTGCCTCAAACACCACGCTTCTGCCTGCCATCACGTGCATGCCTTTGGGGTGCTCCTTGTGCTTGTCCTCCGCCGTAATGATTGAAGAAATGTATGCCTCGGCAGGGACGCGAAGGTCCACTCTCGAGCCCAACCGAATCATGCCGATGCGTTGACCGCGGCGGACCGTGTCCTCATCGTAGAGGTAAGGCACCACGGTTCGGGCGAGCGCACCGGAAATTTGCGTGATTTCAATGCGGTGGCCGTTGTCCAATTGATGAACCGAACGGACCCGCTCGTTGTGTTCGCTCTCCTTGGTGTACGCTGGTCGGAAGGGGCCGCGACGCAGCCCTTTGCCCGTTCGATGTTCAATGCGTTCAATGCGCCCGGCACCAGGAGCACGATTGACGTGGACGTCGAGGGGCGACATGAACACCGCCATCCGCCACACATCGGTGGGCGCTTCCTCGCCTGCTGGAACGGGTTCGAATCGTTGCTCGGTGGCCAAGCTGAGCGGGTCGTCCAGCGGTTCGGGATACCAATCGCCTGTCACTGGGTCGGACTGGCAGCGACCGCTGTCCATCTCTTCCTTGCTGGGCCGGCGTCCGGTTGCGCGCTCTCTTCGCAAAAACATGACATGACCGTCGGCAGGGGAGACCAAAACGCCGGGCGTGCGAGGAATCGGTCGGTCGGGGTCCCGCCAAAAGTAGCCCATGAACACGGCGGCCATGAGGCAGCCCATGCCAAACAACGGCACCAAACCAGCGAGCGGGTTGATGATCGAGCCAATGATGAGGGCGCTGATGCCCATCATCGAGAGCGTGAGAACGGGGCTGTGCCCACCGGGGGCCAACCCGGCCATTCAATCACCTACTCCGAGGCCCAGGGGTCTTGACTGTCGCCCCAGGAAGCAGGCGCCTCTTCTGCGGCTGCTTCTTCGGCAGGGGCCTCCTCTTCCTGAGCAGGTTCTTCAACGGCCTCTTCGACAGGTGCCACTTCAGCGGGCGCTTCTTCAACGACCTCAACCGCTGCCGTGGCTTCTTCGGCTTCGGCCGAGGCGGCCTCTTCTTCCGCCATTTCTTCTGAGCGAGCCTGAACCATCTCTTCCACGCGCTCGGTGAACGCACGGGACATGTGCTGCGACTTTCGCTCGGATTCGACAGCGCGCTCGATCATTTCGTAGCGTTCCTTGATGGCCTTGTTCAGGTCTTCGAAAATCTGCATGTGGGCCACGTACCAGTCGTCTCGGGCCTTCATCTCGGTGACGGCCAATCGGAGGTCGTTGTCCAGTTCTTCAGCGATGCCGAAGACCTTGCCCAGACGGTCTTTTTCGCGGGAATACTTCTCTTCCATCTTCTCAAGTTCAGGTTCAAGGTGTTCAACTCGCTTGGAGTTCTTCGTGGCCTTCATCTCAAGTTCACGAACACGCACATCTTTCTCGGCGATGATGGATTCGAGCGATTCCTTCTCGATTTCACGGTCGATGATCTCCTTCTCGAGCACCTCGATTTCGGCCTTGGCGTCAACGAGCTCTTTCTCCTGCGTCTCGTAGGCGGCGAAGAGTTTCTGCAAGCGGTCCGTTTCGGTGGCCAAGGCATCCTCGAGTTGCTTGATTTGGACCTCAGGCGTGATGGTTCCTTCCGTCATGACTTCACCCGGAGGACAAGCCTCCACCTTCACCGAGTTCACTCCTCCCTATCAAGCCGACGCTCGGAAGGGCACCGAATCCGTACGCCTTGGCCGATGTTGTGCTCAGCGAAGCGCGTCGGTCGCCGCCACCAATTCACGGGCGATGCTGACCTCGCCCATCGAGTGCCCGGCGTCCGGCACCATCACCAGTCGGCTCTGCGGCATCGCCTGATGGAGTTCCCAAGCACTGCGCGGCGGACAGACCACGTCGTAGCGACCCTGCACGATGACCGTAGGAATGTGTTGAATCGCATCGACGTGGTTGAGAATGTAGGCCTCCTCAACGAAAATGGCGTTGATGAAGTAGTGGCACTCAATTCGAGCAAACGCCACGGCGAAATCAAGGTCTTCGGCCTTGTCGAGGTATTCTGGGTCGGGGAACAATCGACTGGTGGCCATCTCCCAGCGGGTCCACTCCTTGGCGGCCGCACGACGAACCTCGACGTCATCGCTGGTCAGTCGGGCGTAGTAGGCTCGAATGAGGTCGGCTTGTTCGGCCTCGGGGATGTGGTCGCGGTAGGGTGCGAAGGCTTCGGGGAAGAGGTGGCTGGCACCGTCCTGATAGAACCAGTGAAGTTCGGACTTTCGGCACATGAAGATGCCACGGAGGACCAGACTTCGAACCCGTTCAGGATGATGCTGCGCATAAATGAGGGACAGGGTGGAGCCCCACGAGCCACCGAACACGTGCCACGTCTCCACGCCCAAGTGTTCGCGAAGTGCTTCCAAATCACTCACTGAGGCGTGCGTGTTGTTGTCTTCGAGTTCGGCGTACGGCGTAGATTGCCCGCAGCCTCGCTGGTCAAACTGCACGATGTTGAACGCTTGAGGGTCGAAGTATTGCCGGTAGGAGGGTTGACCTCCACCGCCTGGACCACCGTGAATGACCACGACGGGAATGCCATCGGGGTTTCCGCTTTGCTCCCATGCGATGGTGTGCATGTCCGAGACGGCGAGCATGCCGGTGGTGTGCGCCTCGATGGGCGGGTAGAGAACATCGGCCAGCGTCGTGGTGGTGTCAAGCATGAACCTTGGAAAGCGACACCGTGCATCTTCCTTTCGCCATGAACACCTTCATGAGACGCCGAGGGTGGCCACCTTGCATGAGCCTGCGCCCAGCGACGGATTTGTTCAGTGAATGGGCCGACGTTGGTCGGGATGAAGGCATGGAACGCGGCCACAGCGCCAGCGTGGACGTGATGCTCGACCGTCTGCTCAACGGGTGGAACCGTCCGTTCACGGCGATGGACATCGGATGTGGAAACGGTTGGGTCGTCCGTCGGCTCGCTGCCCACGATGCGTGCCTGCACGCCAGCGGCGTCGACGGTGCACCGTCGATGATCGCCAAGGCACGAGCCCTTGACCCGGAGGGCGACTACGTGGAAGCCATGCTCCCGGATTGGAAGCCAGCGGAACCCGTGGATTTGGTCCACACGATGGAGTGCCTGTACTACCTCGAGGAACCGCTTGATTTCCTCATCACCATGCACGATGAGTGGATGAAACCCGGCGGCCGACTCGTCATCGGGGTCGACCACTACACGGAAAACCCGTCAAGCCACGACTGGGGGTCCTCGTTGAACGTTCACATGGCGCTCTTGAGCATCGCTGAGTGGACCGCCGGACTTGAAGCGGCCGGCTTTACCGACATCAAGGCCGAGCAGGTTGGCGCCAAGGAAGGATGGGCCGGGACGCTGGTCCTCACGGCTCATCGTCGAGGCGACTGACGAAACCCAGTGGCTCGCCTTCAGGAGCGCATCGGCGCAAGTCACCCCGGTAAAATGCACATTGCTGGCAGGTGAGCGACCCGGAAGCGAGACGACCGGGCTCTTCGTGGTGAGCGTCGAGGTGGACCGAGGCTCGCCAGTCCAAATGCGCCAACATGTCCGCTTTGGCCTGTTCAAAGGCACCCTGTGAGAGTTCCACCATTCGGCCGTTGGCGCCCAACAGCAGGGCGGGTGGTAGGATACGGCGACGCTCGGCTACCGGTTTTCGTGCTTCAATGGCCTCCAGAGCCACCGAATACAGCGTGAGTTGCAAGCGGTGCTCGTGCAAGATGGCCGCTTCATCATCGCTTTGTGGAACGGGATTGGTTTCCTCGGGTCCCACGCGTTGGAGTGGATGACCTTTGGATGGGTCCTCAGCGTTGAAGGCCCCCAAACAACCTCGCGTTTTGAGGTCCACCACCTTCAGCGCCCCCTGCCCGTCGTCGTCAACCAGCGCCAACACCAAATCAGCCCGACCGCTGAAATCCATGTTGACGTGCTCGACCACCGATGGGGCGTGCGACTCGCTTTCCACC
Organism: Candidatus Poseidonia sp.; assembly: GCA_049627345.1. Lineage (GTDB taxonomy): Archaea > Thermoplasmatota > Poseidoniia > Poseidoniales > Poseidoniaceae > Poseidonia. The sequence continues at coordinate 54,563 of JBMZXF010000002.1, forward strand.
GATTCACCCGCCGAGGTCGCCCGTTGGAGGCGTTCCCGATGGAAGAACGGCAGTTCGGTTCTGACCGCTTCAACCGACCACCCGTGCAAGGTCGCTCCTTGGACCCACTGACCGAGCAGTCCACGGTCGATGAGCGAGCTCAGGTGCATCAGCCGCTCCCGCCACGATGCTTCGGGCGAGGAGGACGCTTGTTCAGCACCAAATCCAAATTCGTTCATGACGCGCCCCACGGTCGTATCCGAGGCCAAGTCCTCGTCAGCCTCGTGCAGCCACGAGGCGTCCAACGAAGGCGTCTGCTCCGCCTTCGCACGAGGGTTTCGCAGTCCGATTTCCAAGACACGGTGCATCATCAAACCGAACGTGGTGGGCTCGGGCCATGCCCGCTGTGGAGGAGCCGCTGTCGACGCCTGCGGGAGAAGGAAGGGTTCGGTCGACCATCCTCGTACGTGTTCCAACCAGTACCGTCGCGGGCAGGCAAAGGTGGCGTCGAGGTGATGAGCGGCGCCCTTGATGTTCTCTTGAAGGCGAAGCGGGGGCGCCGTTGAACGGCCGGTCGCTTCCATGGTCTCGAGGTGCGAGGCCAGCGCCCGTGCACGTTGCTGCGGCGAAGGGGGGTCCACGGGGTCAAAGCACAACGGGTGGTGATACAGCCTCAGACCGCTCAATCCGTGCTCGCCGAGTTGCGATCCGTTCAGCAGCGCGCTCGGATTGAGCGCTGTTTGGTGCTGTTGTGAAGAAAACAGGGGCAATGCAGGCGCCTCAAGTTCAGCCGCTGACACCCATGGGGCATCTCCACCAGCGGACCACGTGGCTCTTCGTAGCCCCTCGATGAACATGCGACCCATCGTTCGAGGGTCGGGAGCAAACCGAACCGACAGCGTTCCGTTCTCTTCATCGAAGGTCGAACGGTTGCCCGGGCTGCCCGTGATGATGAGCCGGTCTTTCACCCGCGTCAACGCGACGTAGAATTTCCGACGGAGTTCCGCCTTGTCCTGCGCTTTGTTCATCTCGGCAGCAAAAGCCCACAGCCCGTCCTCTGGACGGTCCTTGGCCCGCCAAGGTTGAATGCGTCCGGCCAGCACCTGTGGGGTGACGAGAATGTTGTCCTGAACGGACATGCTGGCATCGGCCTTGCCGGCTGCAAACAACCCAGAAACCACAACCACCGGGGCTTGCAGCCCTTTTGAGCCATGAATCGTCATGATTTGAACGGCTGTGGAATCCGGCTGCGTGATGGCTTGGGGGCCTTGCCGTCCCAAGGCCCGAACTTCGACCATTCGACGGTACATAGCGGCCGCATCATGACCCGTGTCGTTACCGATGGATTGGACGATCCCCACCCAGGCTTCCGCAAATTGACGCTGGGCGTCGTCGGGGTAGGCCACAAGCAAATCGGAGTGGTCAAGCACGGCGTCAAACACGTCGTACAGGGCGCCCCAGCTCATGAGTTGCTGAAGGTGGGCCAAAAGCGATCGAACGGCTTCGGATGGTGCATGATCGATCAGGTGTGGCAGCACTTCAGCACCGTCCTCGAGCGAGACCATGGCCTCGTGGACTTGGCGTTCCGAGAGCCCGACCACGGCTGAACGAGCGAGTTCGACCCCCGCTTTTCGCATGGACGGTCGGGCCATCAGCGCCAACATCGCCATCAGCGGTTGAACCACCGGTTGCATGGACAGCAGCCCTTGTCGGTCGGCCATGACGGGAATGTTGCGTGCGCGAAGGCGGTCGACCAAATCGGGCAGATGTTTGCGTGAGTTGATGAGGATCATGATGTCCTGTGGCCGAACCGGTGGACCTGCCTCGGTGACCTCGGTCCACGAAGCGGCTTCGCTGTCCCACACCCTCGTGGACGACCCGTTGAGCAAGGCGTGAAGGCGGTCGGCGAGGAGTTCGTGTTCGAGGTGAACCTGCGATGCGTTCGGGTCGGCAAAGGTGTTGACGGCCACGTCCAAGTCAAGGGAAACCTCGGCGATGGTGCCCGGAATCGGGAGAAGCCATTCCAACACGCCGGGATGTTCGGTGGCACGGGCAGGGCGAAGCCGTTGGGCTTCTGCGTGCCAGTCCCCGGGAAGGTCGTGGTAGCGAGGGTCGAAGACCTCGTCGAACATGTCGTTCATGGTCTCCATCAAATCGTGCCGCGTTCGGTGGTTGGAGGTCAGGTCAACGTGTCCTTCAGCACGGCGCAACAAGCGCTGACCGACGATGGCAGGTTGACCTGCCTGGTCTTCTTCGTCAAACCGAACAAAGGTGTGAGGGGCCGACACCTCGCCGCTGTGTTCGTTGGAAAACGACCCGGTTTCACCTCCACCGCCAACGGGGCGGGGATCGCGGCCACAGCCAGCCTCGCGCAGATGGTCGAGGCGAGCCTCGCCCTCTTCATCGATGTTGAACTGACGAATGGCTTCCACCGCCCGCCGCATCACGGAAACCTCGGCCTGACGGAAACGGTAGATGCTCTGTTTCATGTCACCAACAATGCAGACGGTGGGGTCCCACGCACCCAACGGCCCAGCAGGGTCGTCGGGATGACGGCGACGGCGGCCCCAAAGCCGGGCCAGCAAACGATAGTGGGAGGGGTTGGTGTCTTGGTATTCGTCAATGATGAAGGCACGGTACTGTCGGCGAAGTTCGCCCAAAATGGCCACACGGCGTTGGAGGTCTTCCAGCAATTTGGGTCGGTCGTTGAGCAGGGTGAGGGCGCGGGCGATGTGAGCGTCGGTCCACGGCTCATCGCCAAGCCCGTCCAAGGCGTCGATGACGGCCGGCGGGTAGCGGTGGCGACAGATGTCAGGGCATCGGGCCAGAAGCAAGTCGGCAGCAAAGCGCTGCATGTCGTCAAAATCGTGCATGTTGTCGAGGGATTTTCTTCGAGCGAGAATTTGATTGCACGCCGTGTGAATGACCTGGAGGTCGCTGAGCACCTGAACTTGGAGGTCGGCGGAAACGTAGGTTCCACGATTGCCCGCTTCACTGGGCAGCGGGTCGACAAGGGGGTCCAGTCGAAGCGGGCTGTCGAGCGGCATGCCGTCAAAGCCATCCATCGGGTTGAGCAAAAAGGCAGAGCGAGCCAGCAAGCGAATGAGGGTCCCGTTGGCCGAGTTCAGCAGCGAGCGCAAGCCGGGAAGATGCGCTTTTCCGGCCTCGTAGAGGGCGTTCTTTTCGTCCTTTGAAAGCCCGGTGGCTCCCGTTTTTGAGGTCATGCCGGAGGGCCAGCCGTTGCCGTTGGGAAGGGCATCCCTTGGAAAAAACGTGCAGGATGGTTTGACCAAACCCGAGGCCGTGGCAATGCCAAGCAAGGCCTTCCAAACCCACGAAAGTTGCTCGCCAGCCTCCGTTGGGAGCGGTTGGGACGTGACCCGGACGAGGTGGTTGAACCGGGTCAGGGACGTCGTGGCCTCGGCCGGCGCAATGCAGTTGGCGTGGTAGGGCAGGAAGGTCTGCACCCAATCGCCCAACCTTCGTTGAAATTCCACAATGAACTCGGGGAGCAGCTCCACCACCGGTTCGGCGATGGTGTTGAGCAGCACGTCCACGGGAGCAGGTCCCCGGCCGTTCCAGGCCAGTCCCATGTCCTCCGCTCGCTGAATCATGGAACGGTGGGACTGTTCAACGAACAGCGAACGGTCGAGCAGCCCACCGAGGACGATCTCCGCTTGGTCCTGCCCGCCCAGTCGGTTGACGAGACGATTGCGAGCGTCCAAGAAGGCTTGATGATGATTCAAAACGCCCGCTTCTCGAGCATCGTCAACGGAACGAATGCGCCAAACAGCGTGGAGCGTGTCCTGCACCATCAGTGGTTTTCGCTCCTCCGAGACTTGTTGGTTGGAGGGGTAGAGGGCCACCAGGTCAACGTAAGGTTGCACCAGTTGGCTGAGGAAGGCATCGATGGTGGAGATAGGGGCTTCATCCAAGCCGGAGAGGAGCATTTCCACGTCGCCGTCGTTACGCAACCTCGGGTCAAACACACCGTCGCGATCTTCGGGCGAGGGCGGGTGTGCCCGAGCCTGAGCGAGTCGATGGCGGATACGTGCTTTGAGTTCAGCCGCTGACTTACGAGTGAAGGTGATGGCCACCACTTCTGAGGGGAGCAAGCCGGGCCATTCCTGCAGGGCCGTGCGTTCCCGTTTGGGTGCACGAAGCGCACCGTGTCCGGACAGCGGTGTACGTGGCCCCATGGGAGTCACGTGCGTGGCTCGTTGGTCGGCTGCAAACAGGTGCTGAACATAGCGCTCGGCCATGACCGTCGTCTTCCCCGTGCCTGCGCCTGCATCGAGCGCAATGTGCCGGTCCAAATCCAACCCAAGCCGCTGGCTGTTGTTGAATTGGATCATCAGAAATCGCCTCCGCTGTACTGAGAGACATCGCAAGAGTGAGCCACGGCACAATAACTGCAGTGCGCGCCCGGCGTGGGGTGAACGTGCCCTTGGTGAGCGGTGTCGACCGCCCGTTGAGCGACGGTCAACCGTTCAGCCATCCACCGTCGGAAGGGGGTCGTGGTCGTGCCGCTCGGCGTGGACGCAGGGAAGTGTTGAGGGAACACTTGGGTGAGTTCGCCAATGGACAGATGGTCGCTCAAGGCGGCGAGGTCGCTGTCGAGCTCAACGTAGTGGGTGGTGGATTCGCCCACTTCGCTGGCGCCGACACCGATCACGCGGTCGTTGGGATGGAGAAGTTCCCAAGCACGGGCGTACAGGGCCAATTGGAGGTCTTCAAACAAGCAGCGCATGTGCCGCAAGCCAGCGGAAGCGGCGTCCGGGCCCCGAACGGTCTTCAAATCCCGAATGACGACCAAGCGTTGCGCCGGTCGCGGTGCATCGTGAAGCGGGAACGGTGTCTCGTGGTCATCCTCCCCCAGCACGCCTTGCTCGACGAGCACGGAACGGAGGGCATCGGGAAGGACCACAACGTCCACGCGGTCGGCATAACCAAACAGACGGAAACCCGTTGCTTCATCGCCCCCGGCGGTGTCGAGCATGACGGAACGTTCGCTCTCAAGCCTTGGGGACCATTCCATCGCCACGGGAGCGGCGTGCTCCAACGAAAGATCGGCGCTCAACAATCGGGCAAGACGACCCCGGGGGGGCAGTTCGATTTCACCGTCTTGGTGAGCCTGCCACGACTCGGGCGTGGCATCGATGAGGTCCTTGGTACGATGAACGGAAACGGCGTTGTGGCGACCGAGCCAGTGCACATCCCGCTGGAGGAAATCAAGCACAGCGTCCCATCCCGCACGACCTTCGCCCATGGGGCCGAGGTGGAGCGGTTGAGGCTCAGCCGTGGTTTCGCCTCCCAAGGGCACACCGTGGCCTTGCAAAATCGCTGCTTCCGTCTCGTGCACCACTTGACCACGGATTCGGATGTCGATGTCTTCGGTGCTCATCTCTTCATCGTCGTCAGCGCGGAGGTGTTGCTTCAGCCAGGCCTGGCGTGGACACTTGAGCCAAGCCTCCAAGCGGCTGGGCGACCACACCTCGCGTTCGAGGGGCAAGTCAAGCACGCCAAAGCGTTGGGAAAGTCCAGGTTCTGAAGGGACGTACGGCGGAAGCGGGCGCGGGTCGACGCTGACGGACACGGATTTCTCCTCACGATGACCCAAATGCGGGAACTCGGTGGCAGCGACGCCGTTCACCTTGAGCGAGGCACGCGTTGGGCGGAGCGTTACGGCGTCCACGCTGGCCAGATGGGCTCGGTTTGACCATGCAAAACTGGTGTGTTCGCCGAGGTGTTTGGCCAGCGGTTGCCGCCGCCTCCGGTCGGCTTGAACCTCGCCTTCGTAAGCGTGAACGAGCGCCACGGCGTGATTGGGCATGACGTTGGGTTCGAGGTGCGAGCGGACGTCGAGACCGAGTTGCTGACGCCGGTCCCGACCACTGAAACCAAAGCAAACCGTCCGCAAGCCGGACGCCGTGTTGGCGGTGGCGTGCATCACCGGCGTCAGCCAACTGCCGTGACCGTCTTCACGCACCGACCATCGGAACGGACGAGGCTCACCTTCCCCCTCATAGGTCGAGGAAGGGAGAAACGAGGGCGGGGTACGCATGGCATCCCAGGCCCCGGACCGTTGGACATCCGCCAGCCATTCAGCCAACGGCGCACTCGGACCTCCACCCTCTTCAGGCGAGGAGTCAAAGACGACCACCGTGGGAGCTGCGTTCAGCAAATGGCGAAGATGATGGCGGCCACGGCGGACCAACCGGTCGGTTTGAAACAACCCAAGTTCGAGTTGAGCCGAAGCGTCCAGCCAAGGCGTGATCGAAGAGCGCATCGACCATGAATCAACGTCCAAGGCGACGAGCAGCAGCACGTCGGCGGTGCACCCGAGTGCATCGTCAGGCGTGACCACGTTGATGCGGTCGGTTCGCGAGGTTTGGTGCGTGAGTTCTGTTGAAGACCCAATGTGGTCGAGAAGGTCCACGAACGCAGCACCATGGTCCTCGAACGGAAGACCGTGGTCGTGAAGTTGATGCTTGATGGCGTTCAAGGCTTCCACGAGCGCCTGGAGGGCCCCCAGGCCTGCATCGAAGGGTGCTCGCCGGTGTTCAAATCGGGCCACGTCAATCGAGCTGAGTAGCCACGAGAGCCACGCCATGCCGGAGGCAGGAAGGTCGGGCATCGGCAGTTCGACACCGCTGGTGCACCCCACCACCGGACGTCGCAGCAGATGACGGTCTTCGGGGGAGAGAAGCGGTGCCCAGGCACGAAGCAAACAAGCCAGCCACCACTGCGTCTGTTCGAGCGCTCTGGCCTTGTCTTCAGGACGTCGCTCAGCGAAGGAAGGCTCAGCCCCAGCAAGAACACCAAGCCAGCGGGCGATGGCTCCCGGGCCGCCGAGGACATGGAACTGCCGTGCGATATCGTCCAGCACCGCAGCGTCAGGCTGAGGGCGCCACGTTCCCTCGCTGGGATGGTTCAATTCAGGAAACAGGTCATCGTTGAAGGGGACCACGGAGGAGAAGAACACCCCGCGCAGCGATTCGAGTGACCAGGCGCTCATGCCCTGTGCCAACCGTGCGGCTCTCACCACGGCGTGATGAGTGGGCTGTTGGTTCATGGCCGCCGAGCCTGGGTGCCAACGAAGGCCGATGGAGGCCAACCCGTTGGACCAAGCCGTGGCTCGGTCCCGAACGCCTGCGTCGACCACCAAGATGTGGCCGTCGTGGTGCGCACGGTACGCCTGAATCATGGTCAAGGCTGCCTGCATGCCATGGCCTCGTTCGTCAAGGGTCACCCTTGTCAACCGGGTCGCTCGCTCACGCCCCACATCGGTTTGCCAGGTGGTGGCGTCGCCGGTCCACGCCTCGTGCGGAGGTACCCAGTCAGGCAATTTTTCCGTGGTGCACGGTGGCTCATCCACCAGGTAGGCGCCGTGGTAACCAAGTCGAAACGAGCCGGGGTTGAGGAGCTGATGTACGGGTGCGAACGTGGACACGGCGGTGAGAAGGTCCTGTTCGACTTCGTTGAAGTCCGGGGCGGCGTCGAGAACGATGAGGCCAGCCACTTCGCTGAGATGAAACGGCGTATCTGCAGCCGTCTGCAGCGCCTCGAGAACATGGCGTGATACCAAAGCGGGGAGCATGGCACCCGCCGTGGCTTCGGTCTCAAGGCACAAGCGATGGAACACAGCGGCGCCAGGATCCCCTTCCCAAGCAAAAGGGCGGCGCAGTTGGAGCAGTTCGCCATGCAGTTGCTGAAGTCGACGGGTTTTGGTAAGCGTCCAACTGCCGACACCCGGCGTGTAGAGGAACGGGAGTTCAGCGTTCTCAGCGGCCGCAGCACACCGTGCGTGAAGGGCCATGAAGGTGCTTGATTCGTCATCCATCAGCACCGGCAGGCGAAGATCCACGTGGAGAAGGCGAACCAAACGGTTCAGGGTGAGGTGGTACTGCGGTGTAACCACCACGCCAGCCTCGTTCAATCGCTCGAGGGTGCGTTGACGGTGCAGTTCCGTGGGATGGAGAAGCATGAACGGAGCGTGTTCAGCGGGGTGGCAGAGCGCCTCGAACAGCCACGGTGGAAGCCCCTCGCCTGCAGGGACGTGTTCCGATGTGATGCTCGGTGTTCGCTCCATGAAAACCGCCTGTTTTGGAGAACGGCACCGAGGCTATTTCAACATGCGTGGCGATGGAGATGGGCAAGGAAGGCACGCTCGGCCAGGTAGGTGGGATTCCATCCTGCCGACCCTCGCAACGCGCCCTTCAAATAGGGCGGTTCCTTTCTGAAAAGTTGCATGGGTGGGCCGGAGAATCGAAGCGTGATTCGGCGGGCATATTTGGGTTAGTTTCATATAGTGTGTGCCTCAATAAGAATATGTCTTGTTTCCCCTCATGTGTTGGAAACCTCGTTTCCAGCCCGAGAGGAGAGATTAAGAAGCAGAGATGCTGGAAATTGAATCCTTTATATGGGGTGGCGGGACATTTACCTTGGAGTTGAGAAAAATGATGACGAAATGCGACGAATGCAGCGGAAACCTGACGATTGATTTGACCCGTGGAGAGGGCATCTGCGATGTGTGCTCCTTGGTGCACCCCATCCTTCACGACGACGCCGACACCAACAGCGGCAGCTCGCTTGGCGAAGGCCGCCACAACGAGGCCGTCAACATGGAAGCGGGCCACGGCGGTGCCAAAATGGGGGGCAAGATGAACCCCTTCGGCGACAAGTTTGACGGTCGAGGCAACCGCCTGACGGCCAAGCAACGCCGCCTCGCCGCCCGAATCGGCAAGTTGGACCGAAGTTCCCAGCGTGACACCGACCCGATGTTCGCCCAACTCATGGCCACGCTGCGCAACATGTTCGGCGCTGACATGGCCAAAGCGGTTGAACCGCTGGCCCGTGCTGCTGCCCGTAAGCTCACTCGCACCCAAGAAGCCACGCGCAAGACCTTGTCGCCGGGCGAACGCCGCCGCCTCAAGTGCCCAAAGACGGCCATCTGCCGCGCAGGTGGCAAGGAGCACCCCGAACTCCGTGGCAAGACTGACAAAGACAAGTTGCAGATCATGGCCTTGGCCATCGCCTCCATCGCAGCTCGCTGGTTCCGCACCGTGCGAGTCAACGAGAAGCAACTGATGGACACCTACGGCATCACGGCCAAACAGCTGAGGAACGCCAAGAAGACCATCATGCAACACTACCAGGAGCGCGTGCGCCAAGGTTGGGCCGCGCCACCACAACAGCTCAGTGCTGCTGCTGCTCGTGAAGACGAGTTGGACAAGGTCACTGAGAACCTGAGCGACGGTCTGTCGAAGCGCTTCGACGACGATGACCTCGGTGCCATCATGGACGCCTTCTTCACCGTCATGTCGAACCTCGGTGAGCCCAGCGTGGACGCTCCAACGGCCAACGTCCCCATCTCGATGGTGGCTGGCTGCGTCATGTACAACCTCCTGCGCCAACTCGGCCTCCAAAACGGCAACCTCAGCACCGTGGCCAAAGCCGTGCAGCGCTCAGGCGCCGGTATCAAGAGCCGCCTTGACGAGATGCGTGAACGCTACGAGAACGGGGATTTCCCCGAAGGAGTCGAACTCTTCTCTGAAACGGTGGACGAAGCCGTTGAGAGCGACGGCAACGCTGACGAGGAAGCCGCCGACGAGTGAACCAGATGAAGTGGGGTTCATATCCCACTGACCGCTCCTCGTGGCATGCGTTCACCCCTCGTCCTGTGCCTTGCGCTTTCGTTTCTCCTCGGAACCATGAGTCCGGCTGCAGCCCTTCCAGCCAGCGAAGTCAACAACGGCATGCTGTTTGGTGGGCAGTGGACGCCGGCCAATACAACGGCCGTGCAGACGTCCAATTTCAGCGATCTCAAAGCCGTCACCGAAGTCTACACCGCCACCTGGTGCGACAACTGCGTGGATGTCGAGCACGCGCTTGAAGACGTCAAGGCTGAAGGCCATCTCATCCAATACCACTTCCATTCCACCCTCAGCGACCCGTTTGGTGTGGCCGAACTTGAACAGCGATGGCGAGACAAGTACGAACCCAACTCCCCGCCTGGCGTGGTGTTCAACGGGACCATGAAGAAAGTCGGCAGCGTGGCCGACGATGGCACGCTGCAGAACGAGTTCACCAACCTTGCCAAGCAAGACTTGGGACTTGGCCAAGGGACCACATCCTTTTCCTGGACGCCCGGGGTTTGCGAGGACGTGTTCGCCTGCGGCACCATGACGTGGGACCTTGCCATCGGTGAGGAGCACCTCGACAACGCAAGCCTCACCGTCTACGCGTACATCGTGGAGGCCGCCGCCGACTACGAAGAGGGCACCAACGGCCTCGGAACCTACCCTCACATCGTACGCGACATGATCGACGTCGGGAACGAATCCCAAGGATCGATGATGGTGTCGCTACCAACCCCGCACGACGGCGACGATTTGGAGATTCACCTGCTCTACGAAATCATGCCCAACCCACCCGAAGCGATGGAAGAAGAACCTGAACCTACTGAGCCCAGTGAAGACACACCGGCCTTGTCCGCCGTGTCCACGATGATGGTCGTCGGTTTGGCACTGGCGTTCACTCAACGAATTCGCCGAGACCGTTGAATTCACGGTCAGCCGGGTCGTCGAACTCAACGACGCGTTGCGTGTCCCGATGGTCGAGGTGAAGCTGCCATCGGAAGTGAGGTACTTCCCGGGGCGGAGCCACCACGTCGACGTAATTCCACCAGCGTGGTGGAGCCCCACGTACCCGCTGGCGGTCCTGCATGTCGCGAAGCAAGTCCGTCAGCTGCAAACGGGCGTTGGGCCGTGGGTGATCTCGGCGAATGAGGATGGCGTGCGTCTGATCTTCTTCGTCCTTGACATAACCAAGCATTTTCGCAGCCCGTGTGAAGAAGCTGCGTTCCAGTTCCGACCGTACCGTTACCTGGAGGTCGGTATGTTGGAGTGCAAGGGGTTCGCCATCACGAATCGGGAGTCGGAAGTGAGCCCCCAACGGCTGGTGAACCAGCACTTCCCATACCCGTGCAAAGACCTCGCACCAGCGGCGTTCACCGTCCCTGACATCGCCTTCCTCGTGAAGGTCATCTCCACGTCGATGCGGCATCAAGTGATGGTAGCGTCGGTGGAAGAATCCCTCTTGGACGCGCCCGAAGTAGTCGCCAAAGCCCTGAACCTCCGTTCGTCCTGGCACATAGGGCGGCACGGTTTCCCGCCACTCAGCCACGGCTTCCTCGAGCGGGAATCGCCCTTCGCGGTCAAACACGGTGTGGAAGCGTGCAGCCCAGCGTTCAGAGAAGCGCGGGCGTCGACGACCATGGTGTCGATTGCGGAGGAAGAGGTCGTGAAGCCCACCACCCGGTCGTGGTTCCAACTCGTCTACCGTGTCGGGGCGAAACCAACGGAGCTGGTGCAGGAAGAATCGAGGGGGATTGACGGCTTGAACGGCATCGTTGGAAAGGCGTTCAATCCACGCAGCAGGGATGTTGTGTCGAGGGAAGCCGAACGGCGGATAATGAAACAGCAACTCCTCGAGGCTTTGGATCTCACCCGAGGCTTTGATGTCGTTGACCATGGAGAGGATGACGCTTCCCATCGTGTCGCCCAACGGCAGGGTGTTGGCGAATTGACCGCTGTGGATGCAGATGGGCCGTTTGACGTTGGGCGTGATGTCGGTGACGTGTTGAATGGTGTACGGCGCGCCGTGTTGACCATGTTCAACCGCCACCTCATACACATGACCGAATTGACCGATGATCAAGGCACGAGCTCGCTCGAGGAAGACCTTGGTTTCCAAACCGTTCATGATGCTGTGACAAAACTCCAACGAACGAACCAGCGGCGCTGACGGGAGGTTGCGTTCAATGTAGCCCACCGACCAGTTGTGCTGCAAGCCAAGCAAGAGTTTTCCTGCCTCGGAGTTCAGTGGGGAGAGCACCAACGATGACAGGAGCGCCCAAAGCGCTGGCTCGTTGGGCACCCGAATCAAGCGGAGAGACCCGGTGGCCGTGCGTACCCGAAATCGGAGTGCCTTCGGGTTGAGGTCCATCGCCCATTTTTGCGTTTCAGCCTGTTCGTGGGCCGGTTCAAGTTCCCGCCAAGCCTGCATCCAAGGCGTGTTGTAGGCGTGGAACAAGCCCGGTGGGTGGTGATCGAGCGCCTTTTGGAACATGCCTTCCATGTTGGGAGGCTGCCGGTCAAACATTCGGGATTGGATGTCGTGGGACCACGCCATCATCGGCACATATTCACGGGCTTCCATGTTCAGAGTACGGTCGATCTTCAATCGAGTCGACAACCACGTCAACATCGCAGCCAAGGGACGATACGAAGGGCGCAATTCACGGCGACCACGGTGGTGGATGTACTGGACCATCCGCGAAGGGTGGCGAAGTTCTGGATTGACGGAGGTCGCACACACCAGCAGGGCTGGAATGTCCCACCCCTTTCGCTTGGACGCGTTTTCCATCAACGAAAACACGACGAACAGACTCAGCCCGTGAAGGTCGCACCCGTTGAGGTTCCACACGCCGTCGAGGTAACGCAACACCGAGCCGTCGTGGAACCCGATGCCTTCCCTGAGCATGGCTTCTTGGCGTTGCGTGAGGTGGTCGCCCCGCAGGACCGCTTGCGTGAGTTCCTCAAAGGCACCCCAGGATTCCGGCGGTTTGGTGATGGGGTCGTCGTCGTTGTCCAAACGGGCCCATTGCACGTGGTGGAGGTCGCTTGTGTTCGCCAGCAGGGCGTTCCACTTTCGTGATGAGGTGCCATTTGGCCCACCAAACAAGGCCATGGCCCGTTCGTGTTCCTCTGGATGCAACGGTGCGTTCCAGCCCTGCTGGGGCTGGAAGTCGATCATCGATTGACACCAATCGCAGACGTGGTCGGTGTCAGGGGAGGCTGCGTTGTGAACACACAGCGTGTCGCGTACGCTCTTGGTCATGAGGGAGATGTTCCCCGACTCTTTTTGAAGGCTCAACCGAACAGCCGCTGCGAAATGTCGGTGAAGCGGTCCACGTCCTCATCGGTGATGTGGAGATGCACCACCACACGAATTCGGTTGTCGCTCAGGTCGAACATGTCAACGCCGTTGGCAGCGTACTGCTCGACCACCTCAGCCGCGGGGCGGTTCGTGGTGGCATAGACCATGTTGGTCTGGACGGTCGCGAGGTCGACGGTGAATTCGGGGAGTTCGTTGAGCATGACAGCAATGCGCTGAGCACGCTCGTGGTCCTCTTGCAGGCGGTCAACGTGATGGTCAAGGGCATGCAGGCAAGCCGATGCGAGCAGACCCGCTTGCCGCCAGCCACCGCCGAACAATTTGCGCCACCGATGAGCCTTGGCGATGAACGCCGACGAGCCCACCAGGACCGAGCCAACCGGCGCACCGAGCCCTTTGGAGAAGCAAATGGAGACCGAATCGTAGTGCTGACACATGCGTGCGACATCAACGCCCGTGGCGATGGCGGCGTTGAAAATTCGAGCCCCGTCGATGTGCGTGGCGCACCCCAAGGAAGCAGCAACCTTGGCGATGTCATCCAGCGTGGTTTGGTCGTAGCAGGAGCCACCGCCGAGGTTGGACGTGTTTTCAACGCACACCAGCGAACCGTTGGGGTAGTGGCTGCCCGAACCTTCCGCCTTTCGAACGGCAGAACGGACCTGTTCGGGCGTCATCAGACCGCCCTCGCCGTCGACCAGAGCGATGGAAGCGCCGCAGAGCGCAGCATAACCGCCGCCTTCGTAGCGGTAAATGTGAGCGGTTTTGTCGCACACGATCTCGTCGCCCGGCACGGTGTGGGTTCGGAGGGCAATGGCGTTTGACATCGTTCCGGAGGCCACGAACAATGCGGCTTCTTTACCAAACATGGCGGCCACGCGATCTTGAAGTTCAATCACGGTCGGGTCGTCTCCGAGCACGTCGTCACCCACCGATGCTTCGTGCATGGCTTGGCGCATGACGGTCGTGGGTTGCGTGACCGTGTCAGAACGGAAGTCAATTCGGGAGGAGGGGTGTTCCCGCATGAGCTTGGCTCAACGCTCTCCTTCATCAATGCGGTGATTAGAGCAATTTCAGGTGGCCTGTCAACTCATCAAGAGCCATCTCGTTGAACGGGCCGAGGGCCAACACCGTGGCAGAGCCTTTCGGAATCTGCGTGTGACCCGCATCCCGGACGAGATGAACGGGGATGTTTTGCTGGCGAGCAAGGTGAGTGAGGGCGTCAAAGTCGGAGGCTTCCGGTGTTTTCACGCAGATTTTCTTCTGTCCTTCGGCCAACCATGCCTCGACGTGGTGAGGATGGCTCGCTCCTGCGCCGAGGAAGGCTTGAATGGAGGCATGGCCGACCTGAGCGGCGATTTTGCCCTTGCCCATTTTCAAGGACTGATTCACCACGCACACCAGTTTCATCGAACCTTCCACCGGCTCGCCCGAGGGCGTGGGGGCTGTGATGCGGTGAAGGAACGACCGAAATCCCATCCGTTCACCTCACAACGCATTCAAGTGACGCAACAGGGTGTCCATGGCTCTTCGTGGCCCCATGATGCCGAGCACGGTCACCGTACCCGCCGGGATTTCAGTACGCCCTGCATCGGTGACCAGCGCTGCATAGCATCCGCTCGGAATGGCAGCGTGAAGCGCATGCATGGCCTCGAGGTCGTCCACACCAAGCACGACCTTTCTTGCGCCGCCGGCTCGCCAGCGTTCGAGGAGTCTTGACCGGCGCGCTGCACGAACGACGTCAACGGCAGCGTGGGCGCACTGAGCCGCCAGTTTTCCCGTGCTCAACGCCAAATCTTGCCGCACGATGAGGGCCATGGTCGGTGCGTCATGCATCGAGGCCATGCAGTTCACCCGTCGCCAGCACGTCATCCTCCAAGGCGGTCAGACCGCTGAGGAAGCGATGGAGCATCGAGCCCGTCCAAACGGCGAAGGCGACATTGCCGAGCGCGTGAACGGCGTCAAAGGGCAGCCCTTGGCCGACCAAGATCACAAATTGGCCGACCGACATGGTGCCGGAGACCAACGACAACGTCGAAATCAAACCAAAGAGCGGCGCCACCAAGACAGCAGCAAGGTAGAGGCGAGCATGATTGAGGCGGCCGTCTGCGATGAGGTTCGCTTTGGCCCCGACCACCGCAACCACCGACCAGCCCAAGGCCTGGAAGAGGGTCCACCAGCCGTGGCTGATGAGCAGGTTGGAGAGCAGGGTGACGAGGATGGCAAACGCCACGCCGCGCTTGGCGCCCAAATGGGCGCCGACGAGCAAAGCAGCCACGGTGACGGGCTGAATGTTCGGGAGCGGTTGCATCACGACGCGCACGGCTGCCATGGCGAGCACCATCGTCGCCAACATGGCCGCTGTCATGCGGTTTGCGCGTGGTGCTGAGAACAGGAACGCAAACGCTGTTCCAACCAAGACGACGTCGAGAAGGGCTGCGCCGGTGGGGGACAATTCTGGCCCATGAACTCCAAGCGCTTGGAACATGAACCATCCGAGAGGGCGGCCTGCCTTGAGGGTTGCCTCCCTCAAGCCAGATGCCAGCGCAAGACGAGGGTGTCATCAACCTCCGCATCATCAACAGCGAGGAAACCACGTTCGTTGTTGACGGTGTACTCCCAACCCGATGCTTCGACCCCATCAACGGCCACAAGGTACAGCCCCAATCCCGTTGATTCGGTGGTGAGCGAGAGGTTGTGCTGCTGGGCAGCGACCTGGGTCAGTTCCCATACCGTCTCATGGCCAATCAGGCCACCAACGACGAGGGTTTGGTCGGGTAAATCAAACACCACAATTTGGGTGCCCAGCCATTCGTCCGGCCACGACGGGTTCCAAGGTGTCTCCTCGGAAGACGGTTCTTCTTCCACCAGTAACGCATTCCACGACGCCGCAAGGTCGGGAAGCATCAGCAAGGCCACCGCCACGGATCCCAAGGTCAACAGACGCCATGCATCCGTGGTCCGCCCTCGGTTCGCCAACCATGCTGCTCCAGTGAAGCCGAGGGTGATGGCTGCCAATCCGATGAGCGGGGTCGACGTGGTTGTTGCTTCATCCCCGGTGTTCGTGGGTTCGATGTTGTACGCCATCAGCACACCCGCATCGTTGCCCAGGTACATCCCGGTGGACGTCCACGCCGGTGCCGAAGTGCCGTAGCCGTCGTAGGGTGTCGAAAACAGACTCACTTCACCCAACGTCCCGTTGTCGTTCAACTCCACGCTCAACCATCCGCCCTCCTCGGTGTTCACGGGGGCAAAGAATTGACCGGGCGAACGCCATCTCATTTCGCCGTTCACCTTGGTAGGGTACGTGTCGACGACGAAGCAATCAGGCTCGCACCGGACGGAGGTCAATCCATCGCTGTCGCCCAGCACAACGGTGGTGTCCATCACCAGCGGGACGGCTGGCGAACGTCCCAGCACGGCGATCTCTGCAAGTGCACTCGACGTGCTGTTGAACAGCAGCAAGCGACTGAGGCTCGCCTCCTGAACGTGAAGCAACAGGCCATCGCCAAGGCTGATGGGTGCGTGGCGGAGAGAAGCGGAGAGGTTGTGGGTCTCGAGAACCGTTCCGTCAACCGCCACGGCCCAAAGCTGGCCGGTTTCATCGCCCAACCAGTAGGCACCGTCGTGGAGGGTGACGCCGTTGCGCCAACCGTTTCCAAGGTCCGTTTGGAAAGCAACAGCACCGTCAGCGAGGCACAAACGCATGAGGCCGGTTCGTGTCGGCACCACCACATGGTCGCCATCGACCAGCGGTGCTCCCGTGATGCCCCAACCGTCCAGCGTTGAGGTCGCCTGCCAGTGCAGGGTGCCGTTCGAGGGATGCAACGCCGTGAAGGCTCCGTCCGCCCATCCCACCAAGAGCAGGGTGGGCCACGTCCCGCAGGGGCCTGAACCGGCCTCCACCATGACCAACGGGGCCATGTCGTGTTGGGTGGTGGTTTCGCTGCGGTACGTCCAACGCTGCTCGCCGTCGTGGGAAAACGCCAGCACTTCGGGTCGCTCATCGCCCGTCCAAAACCCGGAGGTCCGAACGTACACGTGATCGTCGTCCACCAGCGGAGATGTGGTGATGTAGCCCGGACCGAGGTCGGCTTCCCAGGCAGGCTCCCACGACTGCGCCGAAGCCACCGGCGTCAGCATCACGAGGGTCAAGGCAGCGAGCACCAACGCCGCTCGTTTCATCGGCCGTTCACTCCAACACGGCTTGAATCGCTGCACGAAGCAACGCACTGACTTCCTTTCCATCAGCGCCACCGGCCGCCTGCATGACCACGCCCATCAGGGGCCCCATGGCGCCCATCCCGCGTTCTTTCACGAAGTCCAAGCGTCCAGCCACAATGCCCTGAATCACCTCGTCGAGACCACCGATGTCGGCCGGTGCCAGCCCGTGTGCGGTGCAGTAGGTTCGAAGTTCATCCAGCGAAACGAGTTGGCCGCTGTGTGCTTCCACCACCCGGTCCACGTGATCGCGGGCCAGCGCCCCTTCCTCCCGAAGCGCCAAAATGTTGGCGAGGGTTTCGGGCGGTTCGGCGTCGTGGTTCAGCAGCAGCGCAGCCCAAGCCTTGGCTGGAAGGGCGGCGATGTGTTCGCAAAACAGGTCGTCCAACTCTCGAGCCAGCAGTTGCTCGGCTTGATCCGTGGACATCTCATAGGTGGCGAGGCGATCCGCACGGGCCTCGTCCGACATGGGGAGGGAGGTCAGCACCGTCGACCAATCGGTCGCATCGAGCACGCGAGGCGGGACGTCGGTTTCGGGGTACATCCGAGACCGTCCGGGGAGGGGGCGCATGGGTGAGGTGGTGCCGTCTTCGGGTGCACCTTTCTTCACCACGACGTTTCGAACTTCTTGGGGAATTCGATGCCATGCCAGACGAGCCCGGTCGAGCACGGCTTCGAGGGCCAGACGGGCCTGCCATGCAGGAGCGCAGCACAACACGAAGGCGTCGCTTTCGGCCAGGTTCAGGCTGGAACGAACGGCGCTGACTTCCTCAGCGGTGATGCCGTAGGCGGGCAACTCATCGGCGTGGAAGATGCCCTTCACGCCGGCCAACTTGGCAGCGCCGGCCAGTTCACGACCGAGACGAGGGAGTTGGGCACCGTCCTCGTCCTTTGTCTTCGTTCCGAGTCGACCCAGCAAGCCCTTCAGCGGAAGCGCCATCATGAGGGCGCCGCCGTTCAACCCGTCAGCGATCATGCCCGATTGGGTTGAGGAAAACAAGGCTGAGACGTCGTGCAGGTCAAAGGGGAGACGATCGGCGACAGCCTGAGCGACCTGCTGTTCGGTTGCCTCGTCGTCATCGTCCCGGTGAGGGGGAAGGGCGGGGAGGGCGAGGTCGGTGCGAAGGTCGTTGGCCAAGCGATAGAAATGCAACTGGCGAGCCATCTCAAGGCGGATGATGGTCGGAATCCAATTGAGGTCTTGGCAGCCTTTGATCTCCACCCGGTCACCAGCGGCAATGGAGACGTTGAGGTCCTGGCGAATGCTGCCCAATCCTCGGCGAACACGTCGGGTGCGACGAAGGACGCGCCCCAGCGCCATGGCGGTGGTCTTGGCATGGTCGGGGGATCGGACGTCGGGCGACGTGGCGATTTCAATGAGCGGCAGCCCCAATCGGTCGAGGTTGTAGATGACCTGCTGGCCGTGACCGAGGTCAACCGTGTCCAATTTCCGGGCGCTGTCTTCCTCAAGGCACACCACGTCAACGCCCACGTGCCCTTCGGGCGTCTCGAGGACACCGTCCGTGGCGATGAGGGACGTCCGTTGAAAACCGCTGGTGTTGGAACCGTCCACCACCGTTTTTCGCATGGTCTGAATTAACGAAACGGGCTTGGCATTGAGGAGGGCGGAGACGGTGAGGGTGATGTCGAGCGCGTCCTCATCGAGGGCCAGCGGTGGTTGCTCGTCAAGTTCGATGAGCCCGGCGTTGGGCGATTGAGCGTAGACAAACGTGCGATTTCGCTTGGACTCAAAGCGGGCGGCGACGTCAACGGCCCCACCTTCACCACGGCTGGCGCGCAGGCGACGCTCGAAGGTCGGCCACTCATCGGGGAGGGTGTCGATGGTGATGTCGTAGAGTTCACCGGACTCTCGGGAGTGCAGTTTTCCCGTGGCAAGTTGTTGATGGACCTCAAGACCGCACATGAACCCCAATTGGCCAGGGTCCAACTGCGAAGGCTGGTGAACATCGCCCACGGGTTCATCGGCCATGTGCTTGCCAAGCGCTCACCCTTCATGAGCACAACCCTTGATTGAAACTCAAACAATCTGGAGGGTGTCGTAGCCGGAAGGTCGCATCATGCGCCCGTCGCGGCACAATTTGTCGATGATGTCCTCCGCCTTGCTGCGCGGGATGTCCCGACGCTCAGCCTCGGTCAACACGTCGAGCAAATTGGCGGCCGTGCCCGAATCGTTTTGCAGGACCGAAACGATGTCAATGATGGTTTTCTCTTGGTTTCGAACCTTTCCTTTCTTGCCCGACTCGATGGTCGTCATGTCAAAGTTCTCGCCCATCAGTTCGTGCCGCCAGGTCTTCGTCAGCCGGATGGCACGCTTGGCGTCATCGGCCGTAGCGGTTTCGGAGAGGCGAATGCGTGCGCTGGCTTCAGCAAGACGTGAAAGGGCCTCGAGTGATCGTGCGGTGATGGCCACGCTGTCCTCGGATTCTCCGCCGGATTTTCTCGTTTCCACATAGTAAGCGACGATCATCTTCCGCGCCTCGTCGTTGAGTTTTGGATGGAACATGCGTTTGGAATAGGCCACGTATTTTCGAAGAAGTTCCCGGGGAAGCACCTCGTACGTGCCGTCGGCCTTCTTGGCTTCTTTTCGCTGGGCCGTTGAACGGGACGGGTCGGGGATGGTACCCTCCTTGACGAGCAATTCACTGCTCCCCTTCAGCCTGTTCGCAATGATGTGAGATGCAATTTTTTCATCGTGGGATTCGTTGGGCGTATCGGTCAACAACCAGATGATGTCAAAACGAGAAATGAGCGGTGGAGCGAGGTTGATCTGTGAGGTGAACGGCACGTCGCTGACCGGCTGAAAGCGTCCGCTGGTGGGGTTGGCGGCAGCGAGCACAGCGCAACGGGTGCGAAGGCTGGCATTGATACCGGCTTTGGAAATGGAAATACTCTGCTGTTCCATCGCTTCGTGCATGCTCGAGCGGTCGGCCGCGTTCATCTTGTCGAATTCGTCGATGGCTGCCAAACCAAGGTCGGCCAGCACCAAGGCGCCAGCCTCGAGGGTCCATCGCCCGTCAGCCGCTGCGTCCTGTACGGCAGCAGCAGTCAGCCCTGCAGCGGAAGCGGATTGACCGGAAGCGAAGCGGCCACGTGGGGAAATCGTGGACATGTAGTGCAGGAGTTGCGATTTTGCCACACCAGGGTCGCCCATCAGCAGGATGTGGATGTCACCGCGGTTTCGAGTGCCGTCTTCGTTGACTTGAGCTTCGCCGCCAAAGAGTTGGAGCATGAGTGATTCCTTGATCTTCTCCATGCCAAAGATGGACGGCGCAATGCTTCTCGTCAGCAAGTCGTAGACCTGAGGGTCTCGAGCGATGTCGCGAATTTCGGTCTCCTCCTCTTCGGAGATGATGATTTCTTCCAGCGGGATGTTCTGCCGCTCCAGCGAGTGGATGCGAAGGAAGATGTCGAACACCGGCGTGTCCTTGCCGCCTTTGCGTTGTGAGCGAATGAAGAGGACACCGTTGGCTTTGACACGGTCGCCGGGGTTCAGCCGCCCGGCCAAATCTTGCTCACCGATGCAGAGGATTCGCTCGGGCTGGATGCCGCCCTTCATCTGCTCGGGAAGCTCCTGAAGTTCGATGAATTGGGAGTTGATGAGATGAGAGGCCTGCTGTTGGAGCAAGAACCGGGTCTGTCGCTTGGGTCGGCCGCAGCCACCGTCGATTTGGGAGCACTCGAGGGGCTCGATGAGTTCCTGCTCGTTGGGCTGGTTGATCTCCATGTTATGACCGCAGGCCACGCATTCGAACACGGCCGAGTACAACCGCGGGCGAACCCCCGTGATTTTGGTGGTAACGGCATCGATGGCGATCATCCGTCCGATGTCATCGGCGCGGAGCTGAGACACCGTTCGGACCTGGTCGCTTGGAAGGTGGATGATGCGAACGAACGGCATCAAATTCCCTTCGCCAGCGTCCAGCAAGAATTGGCGCAAAGCCTGGTTCGCTGCACGGAAATGATGATCGGGGTTGGCGAGGATGTCCTGAGCGAATTCGTGGTCGTAGCCCTCAACCTCACGAAACGATACCTCAAGGGAACCCTCATCCGGCCACATCTTCGCGAGGTTGTGAATGGCTTCGGAATACTTGTCCTGAAGAAGGGAGGTCCAACGAGCGGGGAGGTCGAATTCTTGAATCGCACTCATCGTCTTCACCTCCGGGCGTACGCCATCGGAGGCAACGGAATATAACCGTTCTCGGTGCAACCATGCACCCCCTTGTTTCCACTGGAAAATGAGGGCCGCGCCCACCCCTTCTTTCCGGCTGTTCGAGTGTCGTGTGGAGAACCGCCGGCGGCGAAGAATCCATGTAGCCTCAACCGTACCTTTGGCCATGAAGGTCACGTTCGCTCACGGTTTGTGGTCCAGCACCGACAGCAGCAAGGCAGCATGGATGCGCGCGCAAGGGTGGGACGTCACCACGCTTGACATGCGGAAGTACGGGTGGGACCAAGCCAGCCAAACGCGTGCGGTCCTCGAGGCCATTGACGAGCTGGGTCCGTTTGACGTGCTCATCGGTTCGTCCTTTGGTGGCCTGGCCACGGCCAACGCGGCGGCTCAACGTCCCGATGCCGACCTTCGCCTCGTCCTGTTAGCACCCGCCTTTGGCTACGATGAACTGGTCGCCTCTACCCTCGGCCAACAAGCCATGGAAGCGTGGGAGCAGTCCGGCACCCACACCTTCCAACCTCCCGGGTGGGAGGAACCTGTTGTCATGCCGTGGTCCTTTGTTGAGGTCGCTCGAACCCACTCCTGGCCCGCCCTGCACCATCCAACGGCCATCCTCCACGGAAGCGGTGATGATGTCGTACCGCTGGCCAACAGCGAACGAGCCAAAGGCACACTCGGCCATGTTTCCCTTCATGTGGTGGACGATGGCCATCGCCTCCACGATAGTTTGAGTGAACTGATTCCGCTCACTCGCCTCGTGATGGACGCGTGAAACCCAAGCGATTCCTTCATGAAACGCCAACCGATGGACGCACCATGAGTGAGCCCATGGACTACGCCAGTGCAGGGGTTGACATCGACCTCGAGGGGTCCGCCGTCGCCTCGCTCATCGGCGCCCTGTCGAAGAGCGTCCGACAACCGGGAACGCCAGGTGCGCCCGTGGACCTTCCCGGCGGGTTTGGCGGACTCATCGAATTTGGTGACAACCTGCTCGCCATGGCCACCGACGGCGTGGGCAGCAAGTTGCAGATCGCCACGATGCTGGAACAGTGGGGCGGCGTGGGCATCGATTGCATGGCCATGAACGTCAACGACCTGTTGTGCGTGGGCGCCGAGCCCATTGCCTTTGTTGACTACGTGGCCGTTCCAAAACCCGACCCGGCCATCCATGCTGCGCTCGGCGCTTCGTTGGCCGAGGCGTGCCGTCTGGCTCGAGTCACGCTCGCAGGCGGTGAAACCGCATCACTGCCCGGTATCGTCACGGAACTTGACCTGTCGGGCACGG
Source organism: Candidatus Poseidonia sp. (assembly GCA_049627345.1). Classification (GTDB taxonomy): domain Archaea; phylum Thermoplasmatota; class Poseidoniia; order Poseidoniales; family Poseidoniaceae; genus Poseidonia. Next base: position 77,197 of record JBMZXF010000002.1, read on the forward strand.
CCCTCGGCTGGTTGCCCAAAGGGCAAGCCATCACCGGCGAGCATCTCCAGGAGGGTGACGTGCTCATCGGGTTGCCCGCCTCGGGGATTCACTCCAACGGCTATTCCTTGGTTCGCAAGATCGTCGAACATGCCGGCTTGACCTACACCGACCCCGCACCGTTCGAGGCAACCCACGACGGACGAACGCTGATGCGTTGGACCGATGGTGCTCCGACCTTGGGCGAAGTGGTCCTCAACCCCACCCGCATTTACTGCGACCCGGTGGTTGACCTGCTCAACGCCGCCCGCGGTGATGCTGCCTTCAACATCGAGCACGTGCGTGGGATTTGCCACATCACAGGTGGCGGGTTGTCCAACCTGCTCCGTCTTCATCCCTCGCTGGGATGGGACATTCATACGCCGCTTCCGGTGCTGCCTGAATTTACCTGGCTCCAATCCGCCGGCGGGGTGGAAACGCGAGAGATGTACCGCACGTTCAACATGGGCATGGGCATGGTCATCGCCGTGGACGCCGACCATGCGTCCACCATCGTTGAATGGTTGCAAGAACGGATGGAAGGGGTTGCCATTGTCGGCCATGTCCGGGATCACGGCCACCGCGTGACCCACGCCATTGAAAGCGTGGAATTCTCGCATTACTGAGGCCTGTCCGCATCGGTGCGGTCATGAGGGAGAGGGCGCTGCCAAGACCATGGCCGAGGCTTCTGGTTCAACCGGGCGGGGCGGCCACCTTTGGATGGAAGGCAAGACGTTGGTCCAACTCAACGCCGACCAAGACCGCCCCTCGCACATGCCACGAGGACCCGCCAAACGCACGGGCCCTGGCTTCCTCAACCCCGCCATGGCACCTGCTCGGACCCGTTCCGTGCTCCTGTTAGCGGACGCGTTGGAGCACGAGTGGTTGGTCAAGTCCGACCAGGACCTCCGGGCCTTGGATGCGTTGTGCGCCACGGGCGTTCGCGTGCGTCGATGGCGAAACGAAGTGCCCGCCGAGCACCAACAACGCCTGCGAATCACCGCCAACGACCTTGACAGCGTGGCGCTCGACCGACTCATCGCCGCGCATGAACAACACCCGCCGGCCACACCTGTTGACCACGCGCTGGAAGATGACCGCTACGAGCGCCTGCCAAGCGGCACCATGCACAACGGGCTGTTCGTGATGAACAACGATGCACGAATCGCCTTGATGGAAGCCGCCTACCAGTGGGTCGACCTCGACCCGTTTGGTTCGCCCGTCAACTTCCTTGACGCTGCCGTTCAGGGCCTTTCTCGCGTGGCCTTTCTCGAAGTCACGGCCACCGACACGGCGGCGTTAACCGGGTCGAGTGCTTCCTCGGGGCAGCGACGCTACGGCGCGAAAGGCATCGTCGACAGTTACGCTCACGACGACGCGGTTCGGGTGCTTCTCGGCCTCATCGCCACCACGGCTGCTCGCCATGACCGGTGCGTTGAACCTGTGCTGGCCTTGTTTGACGGTCACCACGTGCGGGTGAGCGTGAAAATTCGCCGCAGCCGCGAGGTTGCCTCCGACGTTCTCCAATGCATGGGGTGGCGGGTGCGCAACGAGGATGGAACGTATCGGTTCGTCCAACATCCAACGCCCGATGAGGTCAGCAAAGCCAGCGGGCCCATGTGGACCGGTCCGCTCTGGGACAGGGACATCGCCGGTCGAATGACCGAGGAACGCGTGATGTCGGTGTGCAATCCAACCGAGGACGACATCGATCAGGGCAAGGCCAACGGCCTGATCTGGGATGAAGACGACAGCAAATACGCCGCCCGGGAACTGATGCGAAGCGTTCGGTACATCGCCCAAGCGGCGGACTTGATGAGTCGAGAACACACCCTCTACCACATGGACGACTTGCCTAACATGGCAGGGACTGGGCAGGCTCCGAAAATGGAAGCGCTGTTCGCAGCCCTCCACGAAGCAGGTTTTGCGGCTGCGAGGGTGCCTGACATCGACCCGTTCTTTGTGACCGACGCACCCCATGACGAACTCATGGCCGTTGTTCGGGCATCGGTGGCGTGAGGGCGCCCTCACAGGGGAAACGACACACCCGTCACCTTCTCCGACCACGCCCACAACGCCGCAGCGTCATCAAGGCGTTGAGCGCGCTTGCTCATGTTGGCTCGCCCGGTCCAACCCCACGCTTCCAACGGGCCAACCGGTCCCCAATACGGGTGGTCCAACGCTTCGGCTTCGGTGGCAGCGAAGACGGTGGCAGCAGCGCCTCGCTTGGGCGAGAGCGCCACCGTGTTGAAGATGCGCCACATCAACGAGTGGCGTTGGAGTGATGTATTGGTGTAGCCGGGATGGCTGGCGAGTGAAACAACGTGGGAACCGCTGGCCTTCAAGCGGCGATTCAGTTCCAACGCGAACATGAGGTTGGCCAGTTTACTCCGTCCGTATTGGCCCCATTTGTCGTACCGCTTCCCTTCGCCGTGCATGTTCGCAAGGTCGAGCCCCCCCATGGTGTGGGCGATGCTCGACACCGTGACGACGCGCGGGTTGGAAGCCCGTTCCAGATGCGGCAGCAGATGAGCCGTCAGGGCAAAATGGCCGAGGTGGTTGGTGCCCACTTGGAGTTCAAATCCATCGGCGGTGATGCTTCGTGGGGGAATCATCACGCCGGCGTTGTTGATGAGGACATCAAGACGGGGGTAGGTCGCCTTGACCTCGGAAGCAGCCCGCTTCACGCTCTTGAGGTCTGCGAGGTCGAGTTCGAGGAGATGCACATGGCCTTCCGGGTGTCGTCCAAGGATACGTTGTTTCGCAGCTTCTGCACGCTGAAGACTTCGGCATGCGAGGATGACCTCGGCGCCTTTTCCGGCAAGTTCCATCGCCATCTCAAACCCAATACCGGAATTGGAACCCGTGATCAGAACGAGGACATCGTCTTGAGCGGCCGTGTCGCTCAATCGCCATTTTTGCTGGAGGCGCTTTCGAGGCATCGCATCCCCTTCGAGCGTCTTCGCGCCCTCAGCCGAACGACGGGTCGATGTCCGTCACGTTGTCGTCTTCGGGCGCCGGCAACATCTGCGATGCGTTCTCGATGATGTCGCGAACGCTGTCTTCGATGGAACGAGCGTTTTCAATCAGTTCCGTGAGCGGAATCTCAAGTCCGGTCAAATCGCTCACGGCTTCCACGGCCAGCGCTGCGGCTCGGGCGTCGGGGTACATCGGGCTGGCTTCGGACAGCAGCGCCGTGATGTCAATGCCGAGACGGTCGCCCTCGCCCAACAAAAAGCCGGTGATGCCGGAGACGATGCCTTGCTGAATGGGTTCGATGTCGAGGCGCTTGAGGCGCTCTCGTGCGGCAGGGATGGAGCCGACGCCAAACAATTCGCCGGTGCTGAGTTCTTTCTCGGGGCGGGTCAGGCCGTCGATGATGATCAGCCGGTCAAAGCCGCCCTTGGTGAACCACTCGAGCACCGTGGTGGCGAACGGAATGTCCGTTTCGTTGCCAAATTGAATTTCCGACGTGAACACACCGATGCCTTCGCCCTGGTAAACGCGAACAGGGTGCTTGGGTACCTCGTCGTGAATCAGCGCAACCGCCGGGAAATCCTTGTGCATGACCGTGCCAAGTTGGCGAAGCCCCAGGGTTTTGATGATGTGGGACGTCGAAATCACACCCACCATCCCCGCGGTGGTGAATCCGCACACAGCCGTCCCGCCCGTCCGAGGGTCGGCATCTTGGTGGAGAACCAAGGCGTAGGATTGCAGGTTTGCATCCATGGTACTCGCTCCGGTTTTCATCCAATCAGGGTCCTGTAAAAAGGCTCACGGGTGGGTCATTCTTCCCAGACGGCCCAGTCTTCCCAACCTTCTTCGCGGTACCACCACGTGCCGTCCTCGTCTTCCCACCACTCCGTGCCGTTCTCGTCGACCGAGATGCCGTCGTCTTCGGTGGCTTCTTCGTCCCACGTTTCCTCTTCATCATAGGACGCTTCTGCATCCTCTGCATCCTCTGCCGTGGCCGCATCCTCTGCCGTGGCGCCGAACTCGAACGCATCAGCGCTGCTTCCCAGCGAGGGAGAGGAGGCCAGTCCTTCAGGTGCGTCCGTGTGGAGTGATTTACCCGAATCCTTGAGCTCGTCCAGTGATTTGGAGGCACCCAGGTCGACGCTCTCGGAGCGGGTCGATGGTTCGGGGGCAGCCAAGGCCTGCTCGAAGTAATCATCGTCGTCGTCATCATCGTCGTCGTCGAAGTCCAGATCACCACGGCTTCGAAGGTAGAGTACGCCACCCACGCCAACGGCGATGGCGATGAAGAGGCCGATGCCGACCAAGACGGGCGTCATCGCACCTTCAGCCTCGTCTTCCATGGGGTCGTCGTCAACGACCTGCACGGGCATCTCACCGAGCGTCCACGTGATTTCACCTTCGGTGGAATCTGTGTCTTCGGTCATGGAATCGCAAGCGTTGTCGCCGACGTCAAGGCAGGTGAGGGAGATGATGTACCCCTCACCCTGAAGGCCGGGGAACATGCCCTCCGTTGGGGCGTTGCGAACCAAGGAGAACGTCAGGTCAACGGTGCCGTTGGCCTCTGCGGTGAGCGATGATGTGTCGCCATCTGCTTCGTTCCAGACCAGTTCAATGGGCGGCGGCGTGCCCGGGATGACCTTCCATGCGAACCCGACCATGACGTCGAAGGGGTTCGGGTTGGTGACCGTGCAGGTGATGCCTACGTCCGTCGCATTGCTGTCCCACTCGTAGGTGGCCGTACCGCAATCAACGGTGGCGGGAAGGGTTACATCGGGGAAGATGGGACCGGTGGTCTGGTTGGTCTCGTCGGTGGTGTTGGTTTCGTTGCCCGTGTCTGGTGCCGAGGCAAAGGCGAACGAGTTGGAAAATTCTGGAAGGTAGAACGTCGGAGGCGAGGTCCCGAGCTTGACCACCAAACGGCCGTCGTAGGCGCCGGTACCCTCGATGGTCAGTTCGTTTCCTCGGACCTCGGCCGTGCCGTTCTCAGTTTCGGTTCCGGATGCGTCAGTGGCATGCCACCGGACGGCCATGTTGGCCAAGTACATGCTTTGCGTGCTGTCATCGGCCTCAACGTCGATCATCGTGGAGAACGCACCCGCATCGTTTACAGCGACCGGTTCCTCGGCCGACAGTGAAACCACGACCGTACCGAAGGCTTCGGCTGAGTTCATCGTGGACGCCAGAGGTTGAACGGTTGCCGTACCCGCATTGCCCGCCCACGTCATGTTGAGGTGCATCGGGCCGACGGCGTCAATGGGTCCGAGGTCCGACAGGGCATTGAGGGAAAGGACGGCATGGCCGGTCTCGTTCGTGGTCAACTCCATCGAGTACGACTCGTCAAGGCCGTTGACCTTCAGCAGCAGCGTTTCATTGGCGATGCCGGTTCCGTCTTGATGCAGATGGGCGACGCCGTTGAGGGGTTGTGTGCGGGCGAGGAGGACCAGCCCGTCGAGGGTGTTCTCCGAGAAGTCCGTGTAGGTGACGTCGAGGGTCGTTGCCAGCGCCGAGTCGTTCCGGGTGTAAACCGGTCCGATGGTCGTGACGTTGGTGGAAGCGTTGCCGTACACGTCCACGCCGATGGCGGCGACATAGTAGCCCAGCCCATCGACGAGCGAAGCGCCCGTGCTGTCCTGCTCAGTACTGAGGGACAAGGTCGTGGCATTGGTCGTCAAGACGGTCTCCAGCCCAGCGACGTCCGTGAAGTTGTTCGGCAGAACGTACACGAGATGTTCGACGATGGAGGCATCCCCTGCACTCCAAGAAACGGCCATGGCCCCGCCTTCATCGTCCGGCACGTCAATGGCGGACAAGTTGGGAAGGTAGGACTTGGGTGTTGGGTAAGGAATTGATACGGTCAACGGGGCCGAGAGGTTGCTGGTGACCCCAAACCGATGGATGCTCTGGACCCAGTATGTCCAGGATTGACCGGGTTGAACGGCGACGTCGATGGTGTTGTTTGCCAGGGTCGTCGCATAGGAGGTTTGCAGGTCAACGGCTTGTCCACCGGGCGACCGATAGATGGCGAAGTCCAGCAAGTCGTCCCCGAAGTCGGTGATGGGTTGCCAATCAATGACCACGCGGTCGGGTTGCACGTCCGAGAGTTGGAGCACCGGCGTCGGTGGAAGTGCAATGTTGGGTGCGCCGTCGACATAGGCAATGGCCGGGTTCTTGATTTCAAAACTCCCGTTGGCCGAAGTCGTAAATTGAAGCGGCACGGTCAGCGTTCCCGTTCCGGCTGTCATCTGTTGGTTGAGGGCGTTGCTCAAGTTTCCTGCAAGGCTGGGATTAGCGTTCACCAAGAAGTCGGCCGTGTAGCGAATGTCAAGGCCGCTGAACGTGAAATCGCCCTTCGTGAGGGAGTGCATGGTGAAATTCACCCAACCCATCTGGATGCCGTAATCGTCCGAGGTGTAGGGAAGGCCCGGGCTGAGCACGTTGAGCGTCTGGGTGAGGTTTCCGGTGCTGTCTTGAATCATCAACATGGACAAGCCGTTGCTTCCGTTTCCTGCGTAGCCTTCCGCTTCAACATCGGCGAGGCCGTCCTGATCCATATCGTAGCCGACCTTGTGATAGGCAGAGATGAACACACCGTGCTGCGAACCCTCGCCGACGAGGACGAGGTGCTCGTTGGAGCCGTCGCCGTCCATGTCGCCATAGTGAACGGCGCGTGGAGCCGTCCCGGGGAAAAACACATTGGAGGCTGTGCCGCTCACTCGATTCGCTGAATTCCCAGAACTGGTGAATCCGTAGGCGGTAATGTTGCCGGTGACCGTGGCGGGGTTGCCGTCTGGGCTCCCTTGGTTGGGGACGAGAAGGTGGGCATCAAGGTCCATGTCGTAATCCAAAATGGTGGCGTTGGTCAGTGTCAACAACCGGTTGTGATTGTCGCCATCCCAGCCGAGAACGCCCCGGTTTTCGATGGAACGATGACCTGAGGGACGAGGGGCCAAGATGTCCAAATCCTGATCG
>JBMZXF010000003.1:0-84080 GCA_049627345.1 Candidatus Poseidonia sp.
TGGTGGAGGAATCGAAGTCGCAGATGGTGCCGTCGTCGCACATGGCGTCAACGTTTTCCCACACGAGGTCGTTTCCGGAGGCGTCCTTGGCGATGCCGCCAACAGCCTGGGAAGAGTCGGTCAGGTAAATGGTGACCGAGTAGGACAACTCGTCGATGTCCGCATCGCCCACGTTCTTGATGAAGGCCGAGAACGTGACCTCTTCACCCACTTGGAGCGTGTTGCGGCAACCAGCGATGTTGCACGTGCTTTCTTTCGGCGTTGTGATGGCAACCACCGACGCATCTGCTCCTGCACGTGCGCCGGTTTCCTCGATTACCACTTGTTCTTCAAGCTCGTGGATGTCCATGCCGGCGAAGAAACTCGTCAACATCAACAACACGAGAATTACAGGTGTCATATTCTTCATGTCAATACCCCCGAAGGTTCGGTATCCCTCCCCACGCCATGCGTCGTATTTATACTATGGGCCCTATGAATACGGGAAAAAATGACCCAATCTCGCCATTTGGCGTAGGTATTCGGCAGGCTGAGCGCGAAAATGAGCAGGAAAGCGGCATTTCATTTCAACAACAGCGAACATCAGCAGGCCGAAGTTATTTTTACACCGCTCTGAGCGCTGCAGATGGCGGAACGGCTGCCGCTCTACGCACCGGAATGAAGGTGGTCAACAACACCACGCCCCACGCCACCAAAAACAGGAGCATGGTGCTCACCCACGGGAAGGAAAACGCCGCCCCCTCAGCCTTCCAGAGCGCGTTGTAGAGCATCACATGGAACCCGTAGCCGATCACCAAGCCGTTGAGCAACCCCAACACCGCCACCCACGAAACCTCGACGGAGAACAGACGGAGGACATGCCGTCGCCTGAACCCGATGGCTCGGAGCATACCAATGGTGGTCTTGCGTTCGCTCACGTTTCGAACGGTCACCACCCCGATGCCAGCAACACCGACCAACAACCCGAGTGCGAGGTAGCCTTCAAACAGCGAGAGGATGGCCAGCACCAAGGATTGGATGATCATGATTTCATCGGCTACCGTTTGGACGTTGATGTTCCGGCCGGCCAGTTCAACATCGAGCATCTCCTCAAGTTCTGCAGCTGCACGTCGCTCATCCAGCGTCTTTCCTTGGGCGGCGGTTACGCTCCCGTCAAAATCAGGCGTGGCTTTGGCATCGGATGAGACGCTCACGTACATCCGAGTGATGGCTCCGGAAAACTGCGTTTCCACAGGTTCTGCGTTCATCCAAACGCCAGGCGAGAAGATGTAGGAGGACTGCTTGAGGAAGCCGCCGACCACCGCATTTCGAGTGTTTTTTGGATTTGAGAAATCAATAAGCGAAATTGAATCTCCAATTGAAAATTGGAGAGGTACAAGGGTGGTGCCATCGGCGGTTGATTCCAAGCCAAACGAGGCATCGAGGAACACGATGTTGTCGAAGGCAGCCATGGCAATCCACGCCTCTTCGGATGAGTTACCGAGGGAAGAATCCCATGCGTGAAGTGGCAGGCCGCCGTGCTGAATGAACCCGTCATCAACACCCCGAAGCAGGTAGGGCATTCGTTCACCGCTCATGTCCTCAAGATGAACCGGCGCCCGATACACCGCCCCTACAGCGTCGATGTTGTCCAGCGCAGGATGATCGATGCCCCATGTGGCCGAATCCTCTCCCAAATCAATGGGCCGAGACCTCGTTGAGGTCAGAAGAAGCTCAAATTCACCTTCTGCTTCTTCGACGAAATCAGAGGAATAGGTGTCAAACTGCTCGGTGTAACCAGCGAGCACCACCACCGAAAACATCGTGATGGAAAACATCCCCATCACCACCGCCGTTCGCAACGGGTGTGCCAGTGGATGGGCGAGGGCCACCGAACCCACCGGCCCGGTCCGCCTCAACACCCACCGTTGCTTGGCCAGCCAACCCACGACCTGCGGGGCCAAACTGGTGAGGACCATCACACCTGCAAGCACTTGCAGCAAACCCAACACGATGAACGCCAGCTCGTTGGCTTCCATCCGTGCGCGCAACGGGTCAACAGGGGCAAGGAACAGCGTCCAGAGGAGGAACAACAGGCCGACCGCCCCCAGGGTGTTTCTGGCTGCGTAGCGAGTCCAACGATTGGCGGGGCGGCCTCTGTTGAAGAACACAGGGAGTTCCCAGGTCAGCAGGGGCGTGAGCAGGAGAATAAGTCCGCTGCCCAAGAGGAGGTAGGCACCGTAGGCGAGGGGAGATGAAAGGCCGGAAAGAAGCAGCGAGAGCCCGCACAAGCCGACCAAACCCAAGGCCATGATTTGGAGCAAAAAGACGCCCCAAGGCACCCCGTTCTTGATGACCGCTCGAGCACCACGGAGGGCACGGACAATGTTCAGTTGAGCGTTGTAGAGTGCGCTCGACCAGAGGATAAGCAAGGCCAACAACGTCCCCCAAATCCACCCGGCGAGGAAGGAGTCAGCCGTCCAATCGAAGACGAAATTCGTCGCATCAACGGATGAAAAGATCGATGAAAAGCCTGCTGAGATGATCCAAGCAAGGCCAAGACCCAGCACAGAACCAAGCCCGCTCGCGACGAAGGCCAGCGTCGCCCCCTCGAGAAGGAACAAGGCACGAGCATCGCTTCTGCGCAGCCCAAGGGCTCGAACGGTGGCGACCTCGCTTCGCCGGACATCCGCCAGCAGCATGATGATCGTCAACGACAACAGCACACCGGCAGCGATGGTGAACGTTCCAAAGACAAGGAACATGGCCGAGAGAGCCCCCGATGATGCCGCTGCTTGCTCAGCGGCCTCCAGTTTGACGGCGGCGAGGCGGAGGTGAATGTCTTCGGCTTCACTACGCTGGTCAAACCACGCCGTCATGGCATCCAAACTCGTGGTGTTTCCACCGCTGAAACCCGGACCTGAAAACATGAGCAACGAACGGTCATCCTCTTCGGCCAAGGCGAGCACCTCGGCGTCGGAAAGGGACACCAAACCGAGCACAACTGCGTCCAAATCGGCGAGCTGCTCAAAGCCGTCAATCGCCGTGTAATCCCCGTTGTACGCCAGCATCGTTGACGAATCGTTTCCGTAAGCGTAGGGAAGGACACCGGTCATGGCGAGAACGTTGCCATCTTCGAGGCCCAACACCTCCAAGCGGGCAGAGGTCAACACCTTGCCTTCCTCGACTTCAAGGGTGGCCCCCTCGCCTCCAAAGGCCAGCACCATCTGAGGCAGTCTTCCAAAGCCGGGTGCGTCGGACAACACCGGAAGTCGAAGGGTGTCAACCACGTTCGTGCTTGCTTCCAATCGCAGCAAGCCGTGCACAAAGGAGCACCATGTTTCGCCGGTCTCCAACACCGCTGCGGCTCGGCCGTCGCAAGGCTCCACCACCTGGATGGGTTCATCTGAATCGGACGGCCATGCTTCGGCGTCGATTTCTGCCATGTCGATGAGTGGCAGGCCACCCCGGTAGTACGTGCTCGACAAAAGACCCTCAACACGAAGCAACAGAGCACCCTCCGCCACCCTGAGGTCGAAAGAGAGCACCGTAGCGGGAAGGCGTACCGTCAAGTTCGACGAGGCGAGCGTGCTCAAGTTATCATTCAGGGTCAAGACCTCCAGCGAACCGGCATGCTCGATCAGTGTGTACCACACGCCTTCGCCTCGAGCAAGGGCCTTGGGCGCGCCTTCAAAGGAGATCGAAAACCGTTCGTCCTCGTCGGTGAGGTTCGTGTCCGCCACCACCATGCGTTGGCCGGACAGGAAGCCCACGGTGCTGTTGTGTTCACCCCATGCAACATCGACCATTCGCTGGCCTTCATCGACCTGCCAAAGCCAGGCTTCGTTGGTGCTCAAGCGCTCAAATCCGAGACCGTTGGCGGTGGTGTGCCAGAGCGCATCCTCCGCGACGACCAAACGGTCGACCGTTGCATCAGCAAGGGTTAGGAGCGGCTCACCTTCAACTTGAAGTTCGATGAGTGGCACCTGTAACACTTCGAGGAGGGTGGCGTCGGGAGAGAGCACGCTCCGGTTTTCGCGAAGGGCGGCGACGTCGTCACCATCCAAACGCTGAAGCCCGTTGGAGGAGGACACCGTGAGCGATGAGGTCCCGTCGTCCACCGTCCACACGAGGCCGACGTCCTCCGCTGTTAGCACGTCATCAAACATCTGTTCGAGGGTTGCAAGATGGTTTCGGATAGCGTTCTCTGACAGGGCTGGTTTGAACGACAAGGCGATGCGGGTCAGTTCCCCGTCCATCCCTAAGATCCCTTGAGCCGTACGCAAGTCGAGGAACACAGCGGGAGAACGCGTACCTGCCATGGCCCCTTGGCCTTCGTTGGGGACCACGGCCAGCACCTCGACGCTGTGTGTAGTCCGCACGCGTTGGTTGTCTTCGGTGACGAACGCGCCCAACTCGAGAGCATCACCAACGCCGACCTCAAGCGCTTCGGCAGCAACGGCGTTGATGGCCACGCCTGGCGTGCTTCGAACCTCGTTGGCGGTAGCGATGTCAGAAAAACGGTAGCCGTTGGCAGGATCCAAGGCCTGCCATACGGACTCGCCGTCGATCGTGGCGTTGTGAGCAAACAAGGAGACGGACGGTTCGGCAAGCCCGGAATCCGCAGAAAGGCTGACCGAAGAGGTCAGGCCGAACTGACGGCCACGAAGGTCATCGGCGAGTTCGCTGTTTTGTTGGAGCGACGACCAGTATCGAGTGCCGATCCCTTCGTCAAAGGCGACGGCAACCCCCGTCATGGGGTCAAGGCCAGCGATGAGCACGTCGGTTTCGCCGTAGGCGGCTTGGACTTCACGCCCGACCGTGGCATCGAGGGAATCCCCCACCACCAACGACGAGGTGATGATGGCAGAAGCGATGATCAGACCGGCGAGCATCAACGCTGATTGTCGTTTGCGCCGAACCATGTTTTCCCTCGCCAAACGCCACGTCAGCAAGCGTTGGGGGAGGAGGAGCGGTTGAACGAAGATCATGGAGAGGGTGCCGAGCAGGAAGCCTCCAGCGACAGCGGTCGCCGTGGACAAGCCGAGCCAAGACAGCAGCGCCAGCCCCAACGTACCGTCAACTGAACCGGAGACGAGAAGCAGCAGCCGAGTCGACCACGAAGCTTCACCCCACCGACCGGAGAGGTACACGCCGACCGTGCTCATCGCCAGCAGCGCTGTCGCCACGAGCACGTACCACAAGAGCAAGGTCATTCCTCCTCGGTTGGCGGTGGCGAAGAAGCAACGATGTTTCCGTCACTCATCGAGATGGTGCGCTGGCACTGGTCGGCAATGGCCGGGTCGTGGGTGACGATGAGGAACGTTGTACCTTGCTCTCGATTCATCGTGGTCAAGAGCGCCATGACCTCGTCGGAGGTGGCGTTGTCGAGGTTCCCTGTCGGCTCATCGCACAAAATGATGGAAGGGCGGTGGACAATGGCCCGTGCAACGGCGACACGCTGCTGTTGACCACCGGAAAGTTCGGCAGGACGATGGCCGCTGCGGTCGCCAAGCCCCACTTGTTCAAGGGCCAGCAGCGCAGCTGTCCGTGCTTCGGTGGGCGAGGAGCCATTGAGCAGGAGCGGGAGTTCAACGTTTTCAACGGCCGAAAGCACGGGAAGGAGGTTGAAATTTTGGAAGATAAATCCGAAATGCTGGCCCCGGAGGTCCGTACGCTCGTCGTCGGAAATACCGTACAGGGGTTGACCGTTGACCAGCACCATCCCGGAGGTCGGTTCGTCAATGCCGGAGAGAATGTTGAGCAGCGTGGTTTTCCCACACCCGGACGGGCCCATCACGGCGATCATTTCCCCTGAATCAATGTGGACGTCCACGCCTCGGACGGCTTCGACCGTGGATTCGCCGGCCTGGTAGAGTTTCCATAGTTGGCTGGCTTCGAGGGCCGGTGGCATGATGGACGATGCGGAATTGTATTCATAAATCCCTGCCCGTAAGGCGTCGCATGGCCTCCGAGGATCACGGGATGACCGTCGCCGTCATCGCTTTTGGACAAGTAGGGGAACAACTCGGTGGGCGCCATCACGAGCGAACGGTCCAGCCCGGCCTCACCGTGCGAGACCTGGTGGTTGAACTTGGATTAGAGGAGTGGATCACGTTTGGCCTGTCAGTGGCCATAAACGGGGACCGATGTGGCATGGATACACCGCTGGTCGATGGGGCTGAAATCGCCCTCCTTCCACCCGTGAGCGGTGGTTAAATTGCCGTTGAGACACCGTGAGGGCAAAGCCTTCAACAACGGGGAGCGCCAGGGCATAACGAGGAAGCACCATGGTCGGCGGATTGGGCCCCCTTGAATTGAGCATCTTGCTCCTGTTGTTCTTCGTGCTGTTCGGTGCTCAGCGCTTACCAGAACTCGCCAACGCCCTCGGCCGCTCCAAAGGTGAATTCCAGAAGGGTCTCAACGAGGCAACGTCCCTTGGCGATGCTTCACGAACCATCGCTGACCTCGAAGCCGGCGGGCGCACACCCGACCAGGTGCTCATTGACCGAGCCAAGGCCGTTGGCATCGATCCCGCTGGCATGCCCGTCGAGGAGTTGGAAAAGAAGGTCGCTGCCCTCGAAGCCCTGAACGAAGAAAGCGAATGATTCACCCTTTGCGGCGTTTGACCTCGAGGGGCGAGCCGCAAATCCGACATTCACCGGTGCTCCCCTGTTTTGAGCGAGCCACGTTGGGGTCAAGCGACGACGTCGCACCGCAGCCTTTGCACCGTTGCTCCCAAATCCAGACGTGCTTCGAGGCGGCGTTCACCACCGGCTCAACCGTCCCACCAGCATGGCGAAAGGTGTTCTGCAGTCGGTAGTCATCGGTGACGAGCACCGCTTGCAATGACAAGGCCAATGCGAGGACATCAACGTCCACGTCGGAAAGCCGAGCCAGGTCACCTGATGCAGTGGCGGCGGCTTTGGCCGCTTCGAGCGCAGCAGGCGTCGGCGAACGCCACTCAAGCTCAGCCGCATCAATGAGCATGGAACGTGCTTCGCTCAAGCGCTCCAGTTCCTGCCGTTGCGAATGGGCGCATACACCTCCTGCGAGGCGACTGGGCGGCCAGTGGAGCAACGCTGCCGTGTCCAACACCCGCTCCATGGTGGCAACACCACAACCCGCACCATGAAGGCACCGCTCACCCCTATCTTCTTGAAAGAGGAGGCACAGCAGGACCCATGAGTTGGAAGGACACCATTCTGGAGGCGTTCGACGTCTTCGGTCCTGCCAGCCTGTTCGTCCTTTCCTTTACCGAGGCCATCGTTCAACCGATTCCGCCCGACTTGCTGTACATCCCCATGCTGGTCAACGCCATGGGTGATACCCCTATGGTGGTGTGGCTGTGGTTGGTGGTCACCGTGGCATCCGTGCTCGGTTCCCTGGTGGGGTATTGGATTGGCCAACGGTGGGGCACCTCCCTCATGAAGCGGTTCGGCCAGGAGAAGCATCTCGCGAAACTCGAACACCTCACGGCCACCTACGGCACCTTGGGCATCTTCATCGCCGCCTTCTCCCCCATCCCCTACAAGGTGCTGGGGTGGATGGCTGGCATGGGCCACATGGCGAAGAAACCCTTCGTCATCGCCGGACTGCTCGGACGCAGTCTGCGATTTGGCCTTGAGGCTGTGCTCATCGGCCTGTACGGCGAGCGTGCGCTTGAGGTCATCATGTGGGTCCTGGACAACGAAATTCTGCTCGCCGTGGTGATGATCGTCAGCCTCGGGGGTGCATGGTTGGCTTGGCGTTGGTGGTCCGACCTCGGCCCTCAAGCACCGGCTGCGGGCCAGTAAGGGGGGCAACTGCTCTCCACGGGAACGGTTATGAACAGGGCGTCAGTGGGGCAATCACCGCTCGCGTGGTGTAGCCAGGTCCATCATTACGGGTTTTCATCCCGTCGACCCGGGTTCGAATCCCGGCGCGAGCATAATTGACCTTCATTTGCTTCTTAATAACGATAAAAAGACGGAATATCCTTGCTGCTTTGGACACGACTCCCATGAAATTCCTCGAGAAAGTATAGGTGCTTGATTCCCAGCCTATGCGGTATGGTCAACGTTGGAGACACCGCCCCTGCCTTTACCCTGAGAGCCACCGACAAGCGTGAAGTTTCACTTTCCGAATACGCTGGAAAAACCGTGATTTTGGCCTTCTACCCCGGTGCTTTCACCGGTGTTTGTGATAAAGAGATGTGCGCTTTTCAGGACAACATGGCTGCCCTGAATGCGTCTGACGCTGTCGTGCTCGGCATCAGTGTTGACTCACCATGGGCCAATGCCGAGTTCGCCCGAAAGTACAACCTCGAATTCGAACTCTTGTCCGACCTTGACCGAACGGCCGTCTCCGCTTACGACGCTTCCTTCACAGGCCTGGGAGGTATTGACGGGTACGTCAGCGCCAACCGTGTCGTCGTCATTGTGGACGGCGCCGGTGTTGTCCAGTACCGCTGGGTTGCAGAAAACCCTGGAGTCGAACCCGATTACGACGAAGTTGTGCAAACAGCGCAGTCTCTTTGATTCGCTCTTCGCAACTCGAAAGCGTTCCTCAAGCCAACGTACCGTTGTTGTAATCCTCGATGGCCTGGTAGATTTCCTGTCGGGTGTTCATCACAAAGGGGCCGTAGCGTGCGATAGGCTCGCCCAGTTCTGGACCGCCAAGGATGAGCAATTCTGCGCCGTCCTCCTCCGCCGTGATGGACACGGCATCGCCCTGTGAAAGCAAACCGAGCCCACCATCGTGAAGGGACCGGCCTTCAACGTCCATCGAACCGCCAAAGGCGTAGAGCATGACGTTGTGGTCGTGCTCGCACGCATGCACGTAATTGGCGCCCGGCTTGAGTTTGAGGTGAATGAACGTGATGGGGATGACGGTGTCAATGACAGCTTGGACGCCGAACGCTTCTCCGGCGATGACCTTCGCCCAAACCTGGCCGTCTTCGCTGGTGGTTTCGGGAAGGTCGGCCGACGGGATGTCTTGGTAGCGTGGCGGCATCATCTTGTCCTTCGCTGGAAGGTTGACCCAAATTTGGAAACCGTGCATCAAGCCCCCGTTTTCCATCATGTGATCTTGAGGGAGTTCGGAGTGAATGACGCCACGACCGGCGGTCATCCATTGCACATCGCCGGGGTTCAAATCGCCCCTGTTGCCAGCTGAATCGGCATGCTTCATGCCACCGGCCAAAAGATACGTTACGGTTTCGAAGCCACGGTGGGGGTGGTCGGGTGCACCGACGGCTTCGCCAGGTGCGTAATCAACGGGCCCCATTTCGTCGAGAAGCAAGAAGGGGCTCATGAGTCGGCCCATGGCTGCAGGGCGTCGGACTTTGAAGCCGCCTCCTTCGAGAACGGTGTGCGTGGGTACGATGGATTTCAGGGTACGGTTCATGGTGGTCACTCCTTGGTCATGGCGTTGAGCATGGCGTTGATGGTGTCTGGATTGGCTGCTTTCTTCTTGTTGGTGACGAGCGAGCGCCCCAACACGATGCAACCGAGGAAGGAGAATTGCATTCGCATGGCCATGATGACGTGTTGACCACCACCTCCTGAATGCGTGCCGAGCGCCACGGTTCGGTCTCGGAAGAGGCGTCGGAAATCATCGCCTTCTCGGCTCAACCAAGCGATGGCGTTGTTGAGAACAGGCGGGTAGGAGCCGTTGTATTCCGGGGCAAACACGAACCAGGCATCGCCTCGGTTCAGCACCTCGATGAGGTCGGCCAGGCCGTCCAGCACCGGTGTGGCCTTTTCTCGTGCCACCGTGTAGACTGGAAAGTCATAGGCGTTCAGGGAGACGTGTTCCACCGTATGACCCATCTCAAGGGCATAACCCTCCACCTCGTGGGCCAGGGCAGCGTTGTTTCCATCCGAGGCGTGGATGAACACGAGGTTCGCCATGGCCTACCGAAGGTGGCGCCCGCTTTATGATTGGCAGTATCGCACCATCGACCGGCGACCCGTGTGAATCATTCATTGGATGCCGTGGCCGCATCGAACGCCAGCATGAATCGTTCCATCCACGCTCCTTTAGGCTGGTCTCGATGACCAGCGATGATGTCATGGTGGGCCTCGAAGTAATGCGGCATCATCTTGACGAGCATCGCTTGCCAAGAAGCCGCCTCCACATGGACGGCTCCGCAATCAATGCAAGCCATCCGAGGCATGGTGTTGTTTTCTCACCGCCGATAATTGAAGTTATCCAAGCCGGGAGGCGGCGGTGGACACAGCGGCCAAGGCGTTATATCGGTCGGGCGGAGGGGGCGAATCATGTCTGAAGCCGTGGTGCTCGAACACGCAGCAGCTTGTGAAACCGACTTCCTGGTCTACACTGGAAACTTCTGCGGGTACTGCCGTGCGCTGAAGAATCTTCTCAACCGGAAGGAGCTCACCTTCACCGAGTACAATTTCGACGAGCATGAGGGGATGCGCATAGCGGTCGTCCAAGCCACCGGCCATCGAACCGTGCCCGTGGTGTTTGACCTTCGTGGTGAGCAGCCGATGTTCATCGGCGGGTTCGATGAAACCAACCGCTACCTCAGGAAAACGTCGTGAGCCACTCCTTCAAGGCTTGATGATGCTCAATGGGAATCATGTGGCCCTTGTGATGCTCGATGAGTTCCACCGCCCATCCCGCTGACTCGAACAGATGAGCGATGGCCCAACCGTCCTCGATGGGGACACGTACGTCCTTTTCGCCGTGCATCCAAAACAGGCGCTTTGATTCGAGCTCGTGAAGTCGCAAACGAAGTTCCATCGGACGGACGAGGCGAGTGGCCATGCACACGACGCCTTGGATGCGGTCGGCGATGGGCAATTGAAGCAACTCCTGCGCCATAGCCCCGCCTTGGGAGAATCCGCCAACGATAAGCGGTCCCATGGGTGCTTCTTCTGCGATCAGTTTCTCCAGTTGAGAGAGGCTGGAGTCCACGTCCATCAATTCCTTCCGAGAAAGCATCATCCTTCGGGTCACGTCGGCGTCAAAATCCTCGTAGCGCCACCACGTGAAGCCACGAACGGGGTGCTTGAAGCGGGCCTCTGGGACGAGCAGCGTCCAACCCTCGGGGAGGATCTTCTCTGCAAACGGCCGCATCATCGACGCGTCACCGGTCATGCCGTGCATCATGATGAGGGTCGGCACGTCACCACCTCACAAGGTCCACTGCGTGATGATGCCACCGGCGACCTTCAGATGAAGTTCGGAGGACTGCCCGCGAAGGGTGATGGTCAGGGAATAATCCCCCGAGAGCGATGGAATGGTGCCGATGGCGCCTTTCTCAGAAGCACCGGAGCCCCACGCCCGGGTCAGCGGTGAGGCGCCCTGATGGTCTTTCATGGAGAGCGTCCCCGAGCCGCCCTGTGCGATGTTGACATCGAGGTACCACACCAAGACGTCCCAGTCCTCGCCACCGGGGTGGCCGCTGTCAAAGAAGGAGTCGTAGATGTCGTTGTCGTTCTCTTCGTAGACACTGTCGAGCAGATCCCGAGCCTGGTAGAAGTACACGTCGCCGGTGTAGCCGGTCTTGGTTTGCGTGAGTTCCATGCGCAGTTGTTCAACGCCCTCGCCGTCCGTCCACACCATGGAGTCAAGGAAGCCGACCCGTCCGCTGAACGCGTACGTCAATCGGTGGCCGTCCGAAGAATCGGCGACCACGTCCACCACGCCGTTGTAGATGGACGCCGTCATGGCCGTCCACTGTTGCCCGAGGAGCGTGAACGTCCAGGTGTCGCCCTCGTTCCATGGGAACTTGAACACGGGCTGAGGCTCGCCCTCTTCGTAGGCGGACAAGCCGTCCATGGTAACACGACCGAGGAAGGGGTTGTGGTTGATGACGGCGTGGCGCTGCGCTTCCCGCTCGCTTGAGATGCCCAGGCGGTAGAGGCCGGATTCGTTGTCAACTTCAGCCACGACCAAACGAGCGCTGTCCTCACCAAACTGCGGCGTGATGAAGGTGTAGAGCCACTGGTCGCCGACGTTCCACGAGGGAAGACGCAGTTCGTCCTCGGTGGTGTCGCCACGGTTGTCCGAGGAAACCGTTGGCCCCTCCAAGCACCCAGCGAGGCTCAGCGAAAGCATGAGCCACACCATCAAGCCCATGCTTCGCATGGTGTGGGCTCACGCCCTCTCTTTGAAAGGCTAACGCTCAGCCTTGTTTCCACCAATCGGCGACGACTTCAGATGACGCCGCCACCGAGTCTGCCGGTTCCTGCCAACACCACGGCCACGATGGACATGAGTTTGATGAGGATGTTGAGCGAGGGGCCGGAGGTGTCCTTGAACGGATCGCCGATGGTGTCGCCAATCACCGCTGCGTCGTGGGCGTCGTCGCCCTTCTTGGCACCGGGGATATGATTTTGCTCAATGGCTTTCTTGGCGTTGTCCCAGGCACCGCCGGCGTTGGCCATGAAGAGGGCCATGAGCACACCGGTCACGAGGGACCCGGCCAGCATGCCCCCGAGGGCGCTGGTACCCAAACCGAAGCCGACCACGATGGGGGCGAGGATGGCCACGACACCCGGACCGACCATCTCGCGGATGGCGGCCTTGGTGGAAATGTCAACACAGGTCTGAGAGTCGGGCTTCACGCCTTCCTTGCCTTCGAGGAGACCTGGGATTTCCTTGAACTGGCGGCGAATCTCAACCACCATGGCGCCGGCGGCCTTCCCAACCGAGGTCATGGTCATGGCGGCGACCACGAAGGGCAGACCGCCACCGATGAGCAGGCCAATCACCACACGGGGTTCGGTCAAATCGAGATCGACACCGCCCACGGCCGTGGTGTAGGCAGCAAACAAGGCCAGCGCCGTCAGGGCGGCGGAGCCAATGGCGAAGCCCTTGCCGACCGCTGCCGTGGTGTTGCCGATGGAATCGAGTTCGTCGGTGATGGCGCGGACATCGTCGCCCAAGCCGGACATTTCCGCAATGCCACCGGCGTTGTCAGCAACGGGGCCGTAAGCGTCCACCGTCATGGTGACGCCCACCGTGGCGAGCATGCCCATGGCGGCCATGGCGATGCAGTACAGGCCGTATGCCTCATCTCCGCCGACCGAGGAGCCAAACTTGTCGGCACCAAGGATACCCAAGGCGATCAGGAGGATGGGGATGAAGGTGGACATCATGCCCACTGAAAGCCCGGCGATGGCGTTGGTAGCGGGTCCGGTCTTGGACATCTCACCGATGTGAGGAATGGCCTTGGTCTTGATTCCGAACACGGGCTCGATGCCGGTGTAGTACTCGGTGACCAGCCCGATGAGAATCCCGATGACGCTACCGAGAACGACGGCGTGCATGACAGCAAAGTCAACGGCGATGAGGTCGAACTGGATGGCCCCGTAGCCGCCCGCCCAGAACAGCAAGGCACCGATGAAGGTGGTGTTGCGAAGGGCTGCAGCAGGGTCGCTACCGTTCTTGAGGAAACTCATGGAAAAGACACCGATGACGGAGGCGACGTAGCCGATGAGACCCAGAAGAATGGGCATCATCACGTAGTCGGGGGCGATGGTGTTGTCAAACTCGTTGGCGATGACCATGGCGGCGATGATGGAGCCGACGAAGGACTCGAAGATATCCGCTCCCATGCCAGCAACGTCGCCGACGTTGTCGCCCACGTTGTCGGCGATGACACCGGGGTTGCGGGGATCGTCTTCTGGAATACCGGCCTCAACCTTACCGACCAGGTCGGCACCAACGTCGGCCGCCTTGGTGTAGATGCCACCTCCAACACGAGCGAACAGAGCGATGGACGAAGCACCCATACCGAATCCGGCAGCGGCGCTGATGGGGTTCATGCCGCCGGCGGCGTCGGTCTCACCTGCTCCGAGCCAGAAGGCCACGAGGGAGATGCCGAGCAGACCGAGTCCACCAACCGAGAGCCCCATGACGGCCCCGCCGTTGTAGGACACGGCCAGCGCACCGGCTTGGCCGTCGGCTTTTGCAGCCATGGCAGTGCGGCCGTTGGCTGCGGTTGCGGCGTTCATGCCGGAGAAACCTGCACCGACCGAGGCGAGCGCGCCGAGGAAGAAGGCGATGGCCGTCTCGAGGTCGTTGAGCCCGTAGAGGAGGGCACCAACGGCCAAACAGAAGACTGCGAGCACGCGGTATTCAGCGAACAAAAACGCCATGGCACCCTTTCGGATTTCGGCCGTGATGTCAGCGACCACGTCGTTGTCGATCTTCACTTTGTTCACTTGCTGGTAGAGCACGAACGCAATCACCAAACCAAGGGCGGCTGCGCCTGCTGAAATCATGGCAATGTTTTCCATCATCAGTATCACCTGTTGCTCCGGCCACTTGGGAACCCTTCATAAGCCGTTCCCACCAAAAATGACCCTCTGTTGCAGTTTTGATGGCCCACCTCAAGCACCGTGAAGGAGGGACTTCTCCGGGGCAATCGTTCAAAGAGGAGGAACCGCTGGTCAGGGTCATGAGCATCACAGCCGAGGAAATCCTCGCTGAGATTGGACCCGTTCAGGAGGTCTTGGATGCACACGATGGGGTGGTCAACGTCATTGACACGGCTGACGGCAACATCATGCTCTCCCTCGACGGAGGATGCAACGGTTGTTCTTCAACGCCCATGACGGCCATGCAGATTTACTACTCGCTGAAGAAACTCGACCACGTCAACGATGTCATCTTCGTGAACGGGGAACTCCCCGAATACATGCGCACCTTCATCGACCAAAAGATGGCGAAGGAAGCCACCGAATCAGGCGGTGCCGATGGTGGGGCAGACGACAAGGGAACGTCTGACGGAACGGGCGAGCCCCAGGGCGAAATCGTTTGATCACTCTTCTTCTCGCATTCGACCGATGCTGTGAGGGTTGGCACCGAACGAGACGTTCTCGCCCTTGATGTTCATGCGGGCCGAAATGGCGAGGATGATGCAGAACAGCGCCAGCGGACGCGGGATGTAGTCCGAGCCCCACAACTCACCTCCCACGCTGGGCAGGAACCACAGCACGGCAGCAGCAGCGATGAGCAAGAAGAAAATGATGTTCTGAACCACGGCCTCAGCCTTTGGTGAACGGGAAAAGGTCGCAATGAAGGTGAACAAGACGGCCGAGGAAGCGCACAGCACCTCAGCAAGCAGTTCGACCGCTTGCCCGTCCACCATGCTTCGTCCAACCCCCCCGCATTCTTGAACATGGGGGCCCGAGCGAACCTTTGTGTAGGGTCCTGCGTCTCTTCAGATTATGGCAGGCGGCAGTTTTGCTCTTCCCAAACCGCGCCCCAACGGGCCGCCGTTTTTCTCTCGCAACCAAGTGGCGAATGTCCTCCATCAAGTGGCGGTCTTGCTTGAACTGCAAGGAGCCAACGTCTTCCGAGTTCGCTCCTACCAAAACGCCAGCCGCATGCTCGGGAGTTTGACCGAAGACCTCGGGGAACTGGTGGCCAGCGGTGAAATCTTCAACATGAAAGGCATTGGAAAAGGCCTTGGCAGCGCCCTCACTCAAGCCATCTCGGAGGGACGCTGGCCCGACGATTGGGTGGACCTCCATACGAGCACGCCCCCGGGACTCATCGAAATGCTGGGCATCCCGGGTTTGGGCCCGAAGCGCATCAAGCTCATGGCTGACGAACTCGGGGTGGACTCGGTCGCCAGCCTCAAAGAAGCCGCTCTCAACAACCAAATCGCCCCCATGAAAGGGTTCGGGGCCAAATCACAACAGCGCATGCTGGACGGCATCGAACTGCTTTCGAGGTTCAGGGCCCGCCGTCGT
Source organism: Candidatus Poseidonia sp. (assembly GCA_049627345.1). Taxonomy (GTDB): domain Archaea; phylum Thermoplasmatota; class Poseidoniia; order Poseidoniales; family Poseidoniaceae; genus Poseidonia. Next base: position 15,696 of record JBMZXF010000003.1, read on the forward strand.
CTGGACATCGGTTTGCGATATGGAGAGGCCTTTCAGCGCAAAATCGCCGCCCTCGACGGCGTGCACCGGGCCACCCTTGCCGGCAGTGCACGACGGCGAAAAGACACGATTGGCGACCTTGACGTCGTGGTGGCGGTGGATGAAGCCGACCACGAATCGGTGGCCAACGCCATCCTCAATTTGCCCGGCATCGCTGATGTCAAAGGCGCAGGCGATTCAAAGATCAGCCTCATCCTCGACACGACCATTTTCGATGACTCGTTCACGGTCGGCCACATTGACGCCAACGTGCTGGACGCCATCGGCGGTGACGATTACGAACAGTTGGAGGCCGGCGGCACCATCGACGCCCAGGTCCGTCTTGTTCCACGACACGTTGAACCCTTCACGCTGGCGTACTTCACCGGCAGCAAGGAGCACAACATCGCCATGCGCCAGCGCGCCATCGACCGTGGCCTGCGCCTGAACGAGTTTGGGTTGATTCCCGAGGCAAAAGCCGGGGAACTCAAGGGCATGGAGGCTGCAGCCTTTTCCCTTGAAGCCGTGGACGAAGCCGCCATTTACGCCCACCTCGACCTGGCCTATGTTCCGCCCGAACTGCGCGAAGACATGGGCGAAGTGCAAGCCGCTCACGACGGTACGCTCCCCCACCTCATTGAAACCAGCCACATCAAGGGCGCCCTCCACAACCACACCACACTCTCGGACGGTGAGGCGAGTTTGGAGGTCATGGCGGACACGGCCCGCAAGATGGGATGGAACTGGCTCGGCATTGCCGACCACTCCCCCACGCTCAAAATTGCCAACGGTGCGAGTGCAGACGACCTGCTTGAGCAGGGTCGTACCATCAAGGCCTACAACGCTGCGTGGGCCGAGGAAGGCACGGATTTCCGTCTGTTCCACGGCGTGGAATCCGACATTTTGGAAGGCGGTAAACTGGACCATCCCGACGACGTGTTGTCCGAACTGGACTACGTGGTGGCCAGCGTTCACGCCATGACCAAGTGGCGAGGGCGGGACGAGTTGGAGAACACCGAGGAACTCATGCGTGTCATCGACCACCCCGCCACCACCGTGCTGGGCCACCCCACCGGACGCATCCTCCAGGGACGAGAAGGCTACGAAGTGGACTTGTTTGCCGTGCTTGAACACATGGCGGAACACAACGACGAGGGACGACTCAAGGCCATTGAACTCAACGCCAGCCCCTACCGGCTCGACCTCGACTGGCGCCTGTGCAAGCACGCAAAAGGTCTCGGCGTCCCCGTGGCCATCAACCCCGATGCACACTCCGTTCGAGGCCTCAGCGACATCGCCTACGGCGTGATGACGGCGCGCAAGGGCTGGATTGAGCCGGTTGACACCCTGAATTCACTCACAGGAGAAGAACTGGCCCAACGCATGAGGCTGTGAAGGCAAAGCACACCTTCTTGACTCCCGGCCCTGTCCTCACACCATGCGCACCCTTCGAACCATCATCATGGGCAGCATGATGATCTTCCCTGGTTTGCTGCTCGCCCTCATCGTGTGGTACATCTCGGGCAAACCGGAAAGCGAGCCGTGGGAGACGCTGATTTGCAACGGCATTCCGTTCATCTCCATCGTGATGGGCCTCTTCTTTGGCTGGCAAACGGGCGAAGAATACAGCGCAACCTACGAAGGGTGAGTGGTGTCGTGAAGCGCCAAGACAAGGCTGACATCATCGCCGGTCAGTTGGAGGAACTCTACCCCGTCATCCCGATTCCGCTGGACCACTCCAACGCCTTTGAGCTGCTGGTCGCCGTGCTGATGAGCGCCCAAACCACCGATCTCAAGGTCAACGAGGTGACGCCAGCCCTGTTCGCCAAAGCCAGTTCCGCTGCCGCCATGGCTGAACTGGAAGTTGAAACCATCCTCGCCGACATCCGACAGGTCGGCCTCGCACCCACGAAGGCGAAGAACATCAAGCGACTTTCAGAAATGCTGGTTGAGCGACACGACGGCGAAGTCCCCGCGTCGTTTGAGGCCCTTGAAGCGCTCCCAGGCGTGGGCCACAAAACGGCCTCGGTGGTCATGGCCCAGGCCTTTGACGTCCCGGCGTTTCCCGTCGACACCCACATCCATCGCCTCGCGGCCCGCTGGGGTCTCTCCAACGGCACCACGGTGGAGAAAACCGAGAAGGACCTCAAGGCGGTGTTTCCTCGGGAAAAGTGGAACGACCTCCACCTGCAAATCATCTTCTTTGGGCGGGAACACTGCCCTGCTCGCTACCACGACTTGACGACCTGCCCCATCTGTTCGTGGGCGGCGACCAAGAAGCGCATCCGAGAGGAAATGAAGCGTTGAGCCTCAGAAGAGTGAGAAGCCGCGACCCACGATGCTGGTGACCATGACCACACCGGCCAGCATCATCGTGATGCGGACGGCGACGTGCTGGTCAGCGTCTTCCTGCGATTCACGGAAAAAGGCGTAGCCGAGTAAAACGATGGCACCGGTTTGAAGAATGACTGAAACCGCTCCGAACAGCGCCACTTGTCCCTCGTAACTGTCGACGTCGTCGAGGTATTGCTGGGCCTCCTTCTCATCGAGCAGGTCGTAATCTGCAGCGTTTGGAACCGAGGAGTCCAAGGGGAACTGGGCGAAGGTGGCCGAAATCACGAGCATGATCATGCCGATCATCAGCCACTTCTGGAAGGTGTACATGCTCCCCTTGGCCATGGTCGCGGCCGGTGGCTGATAGGGAGAGGCGGCGGCTGGAGGAGGCGGGAGCGGGGCTTGCATGACTCTGATTTCGTCAGCAGGAGTATCAATGTTCCCAAGCCTTAGACACTGAAGATGCTGCTTGCTTGGTCGAGGACGATGGCTGTGAACAACGAGGCCAGCCCCGCAACCCATGTCAGTTGGATCATTTGACCCACAGCGCTCGTTCGCGTCCCGCCTCGAAGCCTTGTGGCAATGGACGATACGGTGATCACTTGCATCAAAATGAGCAAGGAGATGATGATTTTGAACATCCGAATGTTGTCCTCAACCGACGATGCGTCTTCCATGACAGGCAGCGCAATACCGCCCGAGAATTCCGAGAGCGTACCCACATCGGTGTCGACCAAACCGGAGGCCACGCCAGCGATGGCTTCACCGAGCTGGAGCACGATGGCGGTGGTGACGTTAAGCGAGGCGACACTGGAGATCAGCAGGCCGAGGGCGACACCCCACATCGTGTTGGCCGAAAGGGAACGGCGGTTGCGCAACGAAAGGAGATTACCAACGCTCCTCGAGACCATTTCAGCGGTCTCGGCCGGCTGGCCAGAGGATTGCGAACCCTCGATGTAAATGCGGGTGTAGCGAGAGATGACCGCCGAGTTGGTGTCGGCGGTGAAGTAATCCCATGCTCGGTCGGAGTCGATGCGGGTGGAGAGACGCTTTTCCAGGCGGTCAATGGAATTGTCGAGCATACCGAAATCAATGCCCCGAAGGGCTTTGATGGTGGCAGACGGTTCGGCTGAACGCGCCTGGGCCGTTCCACCGAGCGCACGAATGAAATCGGGATAGGTGTCATCACGGCGTTGAATCTGATTTTCCTCGCGCCGAACCATGAACGCCGGGATGAGCAGGGGGGAAAAGGGGAGTGCAATGAACAGCAAGCCGTACTTGTCCCATTCCGTCGTGATGATGTCCCACGTCCAAATCAGTGTCAGGGTGGACAACACGACCAACCCCGCAGCGATGGCGCCGGACAACAGGAGGGAGCGACGAAAGTTGATTCGGAACGGGGTTTCCATTTCGTCCCTCGCAAAGGTTGCATCCTTGGGAATCGTCGCCCGGAAGGCGAACACGGCGGCCAGTTGAATAAACACAAACACCAAGGAAGCAAGCAACAGGAAACGCAGGCGACTCGCTACCTCGATGGGCGTATCGTTGGCACTGCCAACTTCAAACAGCACCAAGTGGATACCGGCGATGACCAAACCGAACAGCCCCGCCGTGTTCAGTGAGACATAGATTTCTTTGAGCGTGTCAACGGATTCCAAGCGAGTGTCGTAGAGCGTGTTGTACTGCTCGGCGACGGTTTCTTGCTCTGAGCGCATGAATTCGTCAATGGGTTGACCGGCCTCAATGGAGAAGGCCATGCGGTCGAGAAAATCCGACCACAGCGGACTCGGACTTTGGTGAGCGACAATTCGCGCAGCCTCCGGGAGCGACGTGTTCCACTTGTCGACCAAGGTTTCGATGCGTTTGACCTCAGAAGCCAACTCCCCGTAGTCTCGCATTTGCTTGAGGATGTCAAAGATGGACTGAGCCCCGACTTCACCGATGGACAAAATGCCCATGCGCGTGATGAACATGTGCATCTCTTCTTCAATCAGCGTGGCCGAACGCTGGACATCGAGAACGGGAAAGGCCACCGCTGCGAGGGCCGACATGGTCGACAGCAGGATGACAAAGAGGATGCCGGTAAAGCCCGCAAACAAGGCCCCTTCTGCCAGTCCACCGGTCAAAAAGACGATGACGATCGCCAAAAGAAAGGTCACTGCCACAATGGGAGCGACGTACAGCGTGAGAAACCTGGGAACCGGCATCTCCAGACGACGAAGGGCAATTTGCCAAATTGGCATGCGCTCCATGTCTCATCATCCTCAGTTGTGGTTGACCCCGACCCAGGTGTCGATGGCTCGGCTAAAGTGGTCCCAACCGTTGGAGTAGTACAAACCGAGAAGGTCGAACACGTCGTCGTAATGGGTCAAATCACGGTCGGCCATGCGCTGGATGGCATCGGCTCGGCGAAGCATTTCGTCGTAGATGTCACGCTTATTGGCAAAACCTGCCATGGCCGCAATCTTGTTTTCAAGCAGGTGAGACTGGAACATACCACGGAAGTAGTGCTTGTCCTTGACCGGGTCCCATTCGAACATGCCACGGGTCAGCACACCGTCGCTGTGTTTGTTGTAGCCGATGACTTCGTCAATACCAGTGACACGTCGGGCAATACCGCCACCGGGCGCCTCAACGACTTCCTGGAAAATGGCGAAGTTTAGGTTGTCAAAGAAACGAATCGGGACGTTGATCGGATCACCGGTGAACCGTTGAATCATCTTGACGATGGACGAGGCGTGGAAGGTAGCGATGACCGGGTGGCCCGTTTGCATGGCTTGGAAAGCGGTTGCACCCTCCACACCACGGATTTCACCGATGATGATGTAGCGTGGACGGCTACGCAAAGCGGCTTTGAGCAGGTCGAACATCTCGACACGGGAATCTTCGTTCTTGGCGTCACGGGTGACAAGGCGCTGCCAAATCTTGTGGCGCACCTTCACTTCAGGCGTATCTTCTGCTGAGTAAATCTTCACGTTGTGGTCGATGAACGGGAGAATGGCATTGAGCGTCGTGGTTTTTCCCGACGCAGTTTCTCCCGACACCAGCACCGACATGCCGTATTCGAGGCAGATCCAAATGTACGCCGCTTGCTGTGCCGACATGGTGCCCCATTTGATGAGTTGAATGACCGAGATGGTTTCTTCAGCGAATTTACGGATGGTGAACGAGGGCCCGAGCATGGAGACGTCGTCGGAGAAGATGATGTTGATACGCGAACCGTCGAGCAGGACACCGTCGATGATGGGTTTGTTGTCCGACACCGGTCGGCCGATTCGTTCCGACATGGCACGCAAATAGCGAGAGAGCAATTCCCGTTCACGGAACCGAATGTTGGAGGTGACCATCCCGAACACCTTGTGGTCCATGTGAATGTGTTTCAGCCCGACCGAGTGAATGTCTTCCAGCATTTCGTCGGACAGCAAAGGCTCCAGTGGCCCGTTTCGAATCAAATCTCGAATCACGACGTAGGTTAATCGTTCCCGTTGGGCTTGGGTCACGGTCAACCGTTTGTCGTCCATGCCGATGAGTTCCCACATGCGTCCTTGACGACGGACCAGGTTGTTTGCCTCGCTGTCAAGAATGGTGTACCGCTCAATCATTTGTTGAAGGATGTTCTCAAATTCGTTGTCGGTCGTGAACGAAGGGGCGGTGGGGGCTTCCTGAAGCAGTGTCTCGACGAGTTCACGTCGAATGTTTTCCTCCTCCTCCGTGAGTTGAGGCTCGAGGCCGAACCACAGGATGGTGCCACCGCCGTCGTCGTCGGCTGGAGGCTCGTAGATGTGGACGAAGATGGGTTCGCGGGTGACATAGATCAGGTTGAGCGGTCGTTGTTTCTTGGCGTCCCGGTCCAGTGGCCCGTAGTAGATGGGGCGAGAACCGTAGCGCATCTCGAAGTCGCGAACCCATTCCGCCACGTGTGGGTAGGCCGCCATGACGCCGTTGAGGTCGCCTTTTGCGAAACGTGGTTCGTCACTCATGCATGCTCCCTCCTCAGCTCACCGCCGTGATGTCGACGATGAAGCCCATGCCGGGCTCAACACGCCAACCGATGGACGTTTGAATCGGCCCTGCTGCACGAAGGAACCGTGTGATGATGATGTTGCGCTTCAACTCGCCACCGATCATGGCGTTATCCAGATCGAGAACGACCTCAGCAGAGGCCCGCAAGGTATGCAGCAGTGAATGGTCCATTTCTTCCGGGTCAGCACACAGCATGAACGAGCGTCCGTCTGAAGCGAGTTTGCGAAGTTGTTGGATCAGACTGTAGTGGTCCGCTTTTGTTCCACCTTCCGGCATCAAGGAACTCGCAGAATCCAACACGATGACATCGGCCGCCGGGATGGCTGGGCTGCTGAGCACTTCTTGCAGCGACACGTCTTGACGGGCCTCCGCCACCGTGCCGTAGCGACTGAGCACCATGACGCGGCCTTCTCGAATGGCGTCGGTCATGCCGTAGCCGATGCTCTCCATCTGTTCGATCCATCCACGTGTCGTGAGTTCGGTCGTGATAACGAGCACCTTGACCCCGTTGTCGACCATGCCGTGAATGAGGCGCTGGGCGATGAGGGATTTTCCCGCACCGACCTTGCCCTGAAGCAAGTAGAGCGAGCGGTTGGGGAGACGTAGTCCCATCGAGTCCGCCAACGAGTCGGTTTCAACCTCGAAGGGGAAGCCGTCCTCTACGGGCTTATGAGCCGTCATGAAGGGGTTTTCATCAGGAGAAAGCATTCAATCTCACCTCCGCACTGGTGGTCGCTGAGTGGGTGTTTCCGTTGACACGCTCGGACACACCGACAAAGAAGACAGAGATGTCTTCGCCGTCGGCGTAGTTCCAGGTGCTCTCGGTCAGCACAATCTCAAGAAGGTCGCCGGGATTCCATTCGGTCCCGCTGGGAAGAACGGATTCTGTGCTTGAGGTCGGTGCTGCACCGTCGATAAGGACCTCGTAGTTTGATGCATCCAAATCATAGTTTCCGGTGTTCAGGAAATACAGGGTGATGGTGTTGCTGCTGGTGTTGTGAGCCACCATCGCAGGGTCGCCTGCAAGCGCGACGCTCACACCACTCCTCACATCTGAGGCCCGCTCGTTGACCTGAACGACGCGAACCGCATCGCTCCATTCAGAGATGAGCAGGGCGCTTGCCCCACCCGAAATGAGCAAAGCCGTGATCAGCATGACCATTGAAGAAGCACCTCCATCCGCCATGCGATCACCACAACCCGTGCCCAACGGTGGTCTTGCCCACCGTGAGCGTCATTCGTTCGTTGCCCGGTAAGCCGGTGTCAAACCAGTTCAAGAAGAGCGTTTCACCTGAAAACCACAAATCGGTCAGCGGTGGAGTGTACACGCTGGAAAACTGGGTCGCATTCTGGCCGTCAAGGAACATCCAAACATCGTCATGAGCGATGGTGGTCGAACCGGTGTTGGTCAAGTTGGCGTAGAGCACGTTACCACGTACGGCGGTGAGGCTTGCTGCTGAAGTCGGCGTTCCGCCACCGTTCACAACCAAGGTCGGGAGCGAGGAATAATTTCCGTGGCTGGTGATGACCACGGAAGTGATGGCTCCCGTACCGTTGACCGTGTAGGTCGCAGAAAATCCGCCGTTTCCGCTGGAAGCTTCAATTGTGCCTCCGCTGCTGTAGCCTGCGCCACCGTCGACGATGGTGACATCAACGATGGCGCCGGTGAAGATCACCGCATCGTCAATGGTGAAGGTTGGCGTGGGTTCATCTGCCCCTTCAATCCGGTCAACACCGGATTCAATTTGCAGCGATATGGCCTGATAGGCCATGGAGAACACCACCAGCATCGAAATGCCGATGATGAGCCCACCTACACCAACCGAAGCACCCATGTCACTCTTCACCCCGAAGCATGTGGAGCTGTCGCCAAGACGAGACCAACGCCGAGAACACCAACAGTTGTCGGTGCGGCAGATGGTCTTCGAGCGCCGTTTCCGGATCACCCGGTTCTGCCAACTGAACGATGGCAAGAACGGCGTCGCCTTCTTCTTGAGTCAGCATGCCGGATTCCATGGCCTTCTGCGTGAAACTCACGGCGGCCATGCCGGACATGTGATCGAGAAGCAGCGCAGCGACCGTGGGCGCACCCGTGCTGGACTGGTTGCCGGACCCGCTTGAACGTGGAGCGACAAGGAACGGGTTGGCTGCCAAGGCTTGCGCCTCGTACAACTCAACCAGTTGACCTTGGTCGTCTTCCATCATGCGAGATGTACCGCCGACTTCCACAACCTCACCGCTGGCGGTGATGATGCGGTCGCCGGTTGTCCCGTCAGCGTCCTCATCGGATGCATCGCTCTCGTGGCTCTCACCGTCTGCACCAGCCTCTGCATGGACGGATACGCCTTCTTCGAGGCGATGTTCCACCATTCGCAGGACGTCCTCAACCATGTCGAGGCGGCTGCTGATGAGGCGCTCAAGGCCAGAGGTGTCAACCGTCGCAGGAGCGGCTGGTACCGGCGTGGGGGCCGGTGCGAGCGTGGCTGCGACATTGGGGACACTCTGTTGGCTGTTGATCCGAGCTCGTGTTGGACCGGGCGAAATGGTCCACGCATCCTCTTCGGTGAGCATTCCCTGTTCGGGGAATGGCACCTGCTCAATGGCCACGTTGGCCAAGATTTTCAGGCGCTCTTCGCTCAAGTTTTGGTCTGCGCTTTTGTTTCCACCCGAGTTTCCACTAAATGGCCATGCCATGTGATAACCTCCTTCCGAGAGTCAAAACTGACTCTCAGAAGTGATCAAACCACAAGAGCGCCAGCAGCGGTGTCGTCAACGGTCAACGTCTCGTAGGTTGTACCACCGTTCAAGACGTGGAGGTACAACTGGAACGTGGTGACGGGGTCACCGGATCCATCGACAGCGGCGGGGCCGCAGTCGGAGGTGCCGTCATCACCGTCGATGTAGACGATGTAGCCAACACCAACCTCGAGGTTTGCATTGGCACCAAGGTCAGCCTCGGTCTCCATCTCGTGGACGTCACCGTTGGCCAACTCGCCCTCGACGATACCGTTTGCACAGAACAACTGGTAGGTAATGGAATCAGGTGGCGATGGATCGCTGCCAGGTGCAAGGCGAACGAGGAGATGGAATTCATCTGCTTGCGCAGTGGCGGAACCCGTCCCAACGTAAGCGGTGTTGATCATGATCTTCCCGCTCATTTCGTCAGCGGTGTCATCACCGGCGGTCTGTGCGTTCTGCTGGAGCTTTTCAGCGGTCTGGATGATGACTGCAGCAGCAACGGCTGCAACCAAAATCAGAGCGATGAAGACAATCATGGCACCGATACCGATGGCTGCAATCTTGTCCTCCTTCATGGAGTCGGTCTGGACGTTGGTCTTCAAATGACCACCTCGCCGTCAGCAATGCCGCCGCCGTAGTTCAGAACTTCGTAGGTGAAACCTCCGGTTCCGGACTGGACGTTGAGCGTGTGTTGTGCGTTTGCGGTTGGCACACAGGTTGCAGGGTCAAGTTCCACGGTGTAAGTCTCACCGGGCAAGACGGTCGCCTGCACGTTGCCTGCAAGATCGGAGGCAGCGGTGGCCGTACCGACAGCGGCGAAGTCGCCGGAGTCCGTCGCACCGTTGGTCCCGATGTCACATGTGATCAACCACTGAATCGTCGTTGACGTGACCGGGTCCGACCCAGGGGCCAGCTCAAAGGTCACGTACAGGTTGTTCGTGTTGGTGATGACCACCGACTTGACGGTAATCTTCGATGCCATCATGTCGGTTGTGTCTTCACCCGTGGTCTGTGCGTTCTGCTGCAACTTCTCGGCCGTCTGGATGATGACCGCAGCTGCCACCGCCGCAACCAGGATCAGCGCAATGAAGACGATCATTGCACCAATACCGATCGCAGCGACGTTGTCGCGTTGTTCGTTCTTCGTTTCATGTTTCATGTTTTTCACCATTTTTTGTTTTCTTCCCCCGCTCTGCGGGTGGAACAGGATGCGGTCAAAGAGCACCTCCTTGACCGAGGTTGATGCGAAGCGGCATGCGGAGCACGGCGACTTCGTCAGGAGCAAGATTGCGGATGAACGGTACCTCTTCGGTAGAAAAGCCGGGAGGAATCCAGGGCGTGAGCAGGACTTCAGAAAGCGGTTCCATCGAACGGTTCTGAACGCGCATGGTGACGGTGATTTCGCCCGACCGCATCTCGTAGGCAGTGGCCACCGACAACTTGCGGGTCAGCGGGATGTCCTCGGATGAAAGGCGGTAGTCAGGCTGGATGTCAAAGCGGAGCGGGATGTTGCCGCCGGGGGCGATAATGGGCAAGTCAACGTTGGGCGGATTGGCCGTCCAGCCATCGGGCACAGGCGGCTTCAAGCGCAACATCGGCATGGGAATGGGGCCATCGTTGATGATGCGGACCAGCAACACACCGGATTCTCCACCGGCAGGCCAACGGGTGTCAACGCCCATCCAAAAGTGACGGAACAGGAACGGGTTGAGGGTTGAGGTGTTGCCGCCGATCATGTCTTCGAGCAGATCTTCCACCTCTTCGGTAGAGGCACGAATGTCCCCCATCTCGGCTGCGGCGGTCGCCTCTCGGAGCTTGTAGAGGATGCGCTCGGCTTCTTCAAGGGAAATGTGCTTGTGCACCAGCAAACGATGGAGCATGGCGATGCTGCGGCGAAGGTGCAGAACGTCCTCCTCCAACTCCTCTAGGGTCTTTTCTGCCCGACGAAGCGATTTTTTGGCTTTGTTCAGCTGGTGCAGACTCAGATGAACCTTGACCTCGCCGAGGTCCATCTCAGTTTCCGCCAGCGAAGGGTTCTCGCGCTTGGCGGCCTGTCGAGCAATACGTTCGAGGGTTTGGGAGGCTTCACGAATGCCTTGCTCCCGTTCGGCACGCTCTTGCGCCATCACGTCGTCTGGAACGTCGCTCTCAGACATCGTCGCCCACCTCCTCTTCGATCATTTCTTCCGCCTCGAACGCAAGGTCGGTCGCAGGTTCCTTTTCATACTCGTGTGGGATGATGGGTTCGGATGCCACACCAGCTGGTGTGCCAGGCGATGCCGTGGCAGCAGCGGCCACGGGAGCACGCTCACCGAGAATCGCAGAGAAATCGAGACCGTCATCTGCCAAATCGTTGAGCAAGCGGGCGGGGTCACTCAAATCACGCTCGATGCGGATGGACTTGATCTCAGCATCCGTCATGCGACCGTAGAGGTTGCCGTACATCTTGTCCGAGCGCTTGAGCAAGTACCAGACACCGGCCATGATGATGAAGAAGTACGCCGCCATGGCCACCAAGTTATCGCTGTCCGTGGAAAGTTGAGGCGGGAGACCGAGCACGATGGCGAGCATGCCCAGCACCGGGATGGACAAGATGATCGTCAACTGCCGTCGGCTGTCCTTGAGTGCTTCAAAGTGGTCAGAATACACCGTGGAGGTGCCTTTTCGAGCACGCTGGTAGTCCTCGTGAATGAGTCTGAACTCGTCGCTGCTCTTCCACGTCATGCGCCAAATCCACAGGGCACTCAGGGCGAGGATGGCGGGGCCGTAATACGGGACTTGGAACAGGTGGAAGGCAAAGCCAAAGGCGATCACGCCAGCGTAGACGCCACCGAGTTGCCACTTCTCGGACTGGCTGGAGAGGCGAACGAACACGAAGGAAAGCAACGCCGCCACCACACACGCCACGAAGGCGATGGAGAGGTCGGGAGACCACGATTGAACGGTCTCTTCACCGAGTTCAACCCCTTGTGAACGGTCGTTGGTTTCGTCGTTACCGTCGCCGACGTAAAGGAAGGAAAGGGTGGCGTCACACTGAACGGTGCGCTCCACTTCCCACCAGTCGATCGTGACCGGGCGCACGTCCCACGTGAAGGTGTGCTCGGCGTTGGCCGCCATGATGGGCACCATGTCGGGGACACTGAGCACGTCGACAGCCCCGTTACAATCCAACATGGCTGAAACACCGAGGGCCTGGGCCGTGCCGTCGTTGCGAACGGTGACCTGATACTGCGTCTCTTGACCTTCGTAGAAGGCTTCGGGGTCAACCGGGCCTTGTGCGTGAATGGCCGGGTCGGCGAAGACGGCCAGTTGGTAGGTGAAGACGTCCTCTTCGTAGATGGTGTAGCCGCTGTTCTCGTCAGGGTGGTAAAGGCGGAAGGTGAGGTCCCATCCGTCGCCGGGGAGAATGTTGGGCGGGTTGGGTGCATCAACGATGAGTTCGATCGGTGCGCTGGTGACCCAGGGCTGTCGGCTTGGCAAGGTGATGCGGGATTCGGGACCCAGCGAGGTCGAGCCGCAAAAGGCCGACATGTTGAGTGGGTAGTCGGTGTCATCGACCCGAACGGCAAACGTCCAACCGTAGAGGGAAGCGTTCTGGCCAAGGTCGTCCACATCGAGGAGGCGTTCGGCACGGCACAATTCAAGTTCGTAGGCCACGGCACTCTCGGGCCCCATTGGGATGTGCGAATAGACGATGGAGAAACTCTGCGGTCCATTGTCACTTGGTGGCGTGACCGAGGTATCGCCGAATTCAAAGAACCGATTCATTCGCAGGTCGGTGTAGTACTCTGCACTGCCCTGGACCGCCGCTTCGGTGGGGTCGAGGGTGAGGATGAGGTTGGCGGCCAGTGTCAACGCCGGTTGGACGGCGACGCTGCTGATGCTGAAGGAGAAGGGGACGGTTTCGCCACGTGGAAGGAACACGCGAGAAGGAGCGGTTGGAGAGACTTCCCAATCCAAGCTCGGTGTGGTCAAACCACCCTGAAGCAGGGTGTAGGTCACGTTGACTTCAACGTCCTTGTTGCCGGTGTTGGTGATTTTCACGTCCCACGTTCGGCTGATACCGCGGTGATAATCCATGGTCGTTGGCCAGTCCTCAACTTCCACGAGGAACAGCGGCGCCACCACGAAGCGGAACGTGTGAACCTTGAGTTCATCTCCTGTGGAAGCGTTGAGGACACGAATGGTGACGGGGTACAGCGCACCGTTGGCCATGCTGTTGTCGTCGGTCAACGCCGGAACGTCGACATCAAACGAGCCCGTGTAGGTAGCACCCACGTCAAGGCTCAACGGGAGCGAAGCGGGTGTTACCGTCCAGTTGCCGGCCACCGAAGTTTCCACAATGACATCTTCAACGAGATTCCCGTTGTTGATGAGGGAGAAATCAACGGTTTGCGTTTCGCCAGGAACAACACCGATCTCTTCCAAGGTACCGACCACAAGGCCGTGTTGCTCACTGATGTTGCCGAGGATGTTGGCCGAGAGGTTCAGGCCGGATTCGACGTTCGAGACCCAAACGGTGGCGTAGTAGTTGGCGGCAGCGAGCGCGTCGGTGGTCGGCGTGAGACGCACGCGCACGGTGGATTCGTACCCAGCACCAATCTGGACGACGGTGGGCGTTTCGAGCACGAAGTCGATTTCGCCAGCGTTGGAGGTATCGAGGTAGACACCGAAGGTGGCGGGCGTGTTGCCGTCGTTGCTGATGATGACGCTCGTGGTGATGGTCTCACCGATGGAGAGGTTCACGGTTTGGCTGGTGGGCGAGAGTGAAGCGTTGACTTTCTCGCCCACACGAATGGGCACCTCAAACGACGCAATGTACGTGCCCGAGGACATCTCAAACACGTCGATGCCGATGGGCTCCACGCTGTTGGCCGGCGCTTCGGGGTCCGTGGTGAGAATGAGTGGGAAGGTGGTGATGTGCGTTGAAGCGTTCGACGGGTAATCGGCCACATCGGCGGGCACGTCGGTGACCGTGGTGGAAGGCATGATGCTGCTGGTACTGAACGAAACGTCCCAGCCGTCCGGGACTTGGTCGTTTAGGACCAGGCGGTACGAGGTCATGTTGTTGCCCGTGTTGGCGAGGTCGATGTCGAACGTGGTCTCTTCGCCGACCATGGCGTCGAGGGTGGTGCCGTTGTGGCCTTCAACACCAAGCACGGGTGGAATGTTGATGGTCAAGGTCTGCGAGATGGAGGTGGGAATCACGTTGGCGCTGCTGTGAGCCGCACCGAGGCTCGGCGTGGCCGTGATAGGGATGGACAGCGAACCGGCCACGGAATAGTCGTCCGCGGGCCCCTGAACCGTCAACACGGCCTGACGGGCCTCACCGAGGGACATGCCCGGCAACGAGGTGGGCGTTAATCCAACGGCCCAGCGAGCCGCTTCAGAGAAACCACCGGACGAATCGGAGGTGAAGACGGGCGTGCCGAGGGAGAGGGTGGTGTCAACCGTTTCCGAGAGCTCCGTGACGAGGTTATGGCGGACCTCGACTTCGAGGTCGAGAATTTCTTCCAGTCCGCTCCCCTGCTGTGCTTCAAGGACTTGCTGCACCGTCATGTCAATGCTCTCGGTTGGCAGGCCGGGGTCCACCACGATGACGGGGAGAATGCGAACGGGCGTGGCGTTGACTTCTGGTACGCCGCCGTTCACCGAGGTGGCTTGTGCCCACACGGACATGGTATCGCCGGCTCCGTTGTATTCCGCAGCAACGAGCGGATTCTGAATCACGGGCGGGGTGACCGTCAGCGTGACGTTGACCGATTCACCGGGCTGGAGCGTGCCCGTGGTGGCGGATGAAAACGAAAGATCCCAGTTGATGGGGTTGGTCGAGATGCCGGCGTTGAGGGTGAAGGACGTTGGTGCGTTGCCATCGTTTTGCACCTTCACTTGAATGGGCGAGGGATTACCCGGGGTCAGTGATTTGGTGTCGCTGTCCATTTCGACCGTGCCGTCGTAGGATTCGCTCGCAAGGATGGTGGTGGAGACGCTCTTGGCAAATCCACCGCCGTTGGAGGTGACGCTGAGCGTGATGGTGTCGGCATCGGTTCGGAGCGCCGATGCTGGGACGGCCACGTCGACGAACACGTAGGTGGTGCCGTTGGCCGTAACCGTTGGTGTGGAGGGTGATGGGCTGACGGCCGACACCCACCCGTTCACGTCCGAGACGCTGACCTGATAGTCATCCACACTGACGCCGGTGTTTTCGATGGCGTAGGTCAACTGTGCTGTTTGCCCGGGCTCAACGCTGCGGTCGTGAGCGGCGGTCAACTCAAAGTCGTAGTTGGAAAACACCACGCGCTGGTTGAGGAACTCGATTGAATTGGCCCAGTTCAGTCCATTGAAATGCATCTCACCAACCACATCCCACTGCCCCGTGCGTGCGGTCGCATCGAACTGCATGGTGACATCGTAGAGGCTGGCTCCACCGGCATACAGGGAGCCGGGCCGAACAACGGGGACGATGCTGGAAACCTCGGAGAAGGCGTTCGTAGGGTTGCCTGCTTCGGTGAAGTTGAGGTAGAATTGGGCCGATTGATTCTTCACGCCGTCGTTGCGAACTTTGACGGTGAAATCGTGCATGGTTTGCGACCACACCACGCTGCTGGCGCCGCTGCTTGGTTGCGGGATGTCCACCACCGGAACGCTGCTGTTTTGATAGCGGCTCACGTTGATGACCATCTGGTCTTCGTTGTTGGCCGTGTTCACGTCGGTGGAGGAGGAGATGCGTGCCTTCAGGATCTGATTGGCCCCCAAGGTCGCCGACCACGAGAAGACCGACACGGCGCTGGAAGCACCGGCGGCGATAACGCCAAGGTCGGTGCTGTCAATGACGACATCGCCGGATGAGGCCGTGCCTTGGAGAAGCAGCGTGAGCGATGCCTGGCCTGCTGCGAGGCCGATGTTTTGAACCTGAACACGAACGACGTGGGTGGCGTCTTCGGCCTCAATCCCGCCGCCGAGGTTCATCGAACCCGCATCATCCAGGGTGAACGATGACACCACGAAATCGGGGGTTGAGCGTCCGCCGTCGGCCATGGCGAGCGGCGTCAAGCTCGCCACCAACATCAGGGCCACAAGGCCCAAGGGGACGGCGGGCTTAGACAGGGTCTGCACCTCCTCGATTGGGTTCCGTGAAGCGGTCAATCGTGACCGACTTCCCTTGACGCTTCCACTGAGCGAGCAGCTGGTTGAGCAACGTGTCGTGCTCCGCATCAGAAATGCCGAGCCGGCGGCGCTCTTCCCAGAGCAGAAGTTGCTCGGTGCGGGTGAGAAGGGCATCCCGGAGGTAGAGTTCGAGGGTGCGCCGGTAAGCGTCGCGGTCGGAGATGGCGTAAACGATCGAGTCGCCGGGGACCTGGTCGGCCCTGTTTTGAATCATGTTGCCGAGCATCAGCGCTTCATCGTAACTCAGGAGCCGCTTGTCAAGGTCGGTTTGAATGGTGCTGGCGATTTCCTGAAGGGCGTATTTCGTGTCAGCACGCTGTATTTTTTTGAAATGACGCCGCGCTCGCCTAGACATACGTGCGCCGACCATAGGTGTCTTGTCGCACTGGCAGTTATTCAAAGAATCGGTCGCAACCCCATGAATCACCCGGGATGAATGTATTTTCATTCATCTTGAATAATCGCCTGACAGGAGGGACATCCCACCTGAATGAAGCCTGATTTTGTATCAAAAATCAAAGCAATGGCTTTAGTGGCCAGCCCCAGAGTTCAACGCATGAGCGAAACGGTTGTACTCAGCGCTGGCGACACCGCCCCGGCCTTCACGGCCACGGACGAACACGGAAACGAACACAGTCTGCAAGCCTACCTTGACGAAGGAAAAAGCGTCATCCTTTACTTCTACCCGAAAGACTCCACGCCCGGCTGTACCACACAGGCCTGCGACTTCCGGGACAACATGGGTCGCCTCAACGGCGAGTCCTATGTGGTCTTGGGCGTCTCAAAGGACTCCGCCAAATCCCACCAGCGCTTCGTTGAGAAACAGGAACTGAATTTCCCGCTGCTGGTCGATGAAGACCTCGCCCTTCACAACGCCTTCGGGACATGGCGTCTCAAGATGAACTACGGTCGAGAATACATGGGGTGCGCCCGTTCCACCTTCGTGATCAGCCCCGACGGGACCCTCGCCTGGTGCCGCTACAACGTCAAGGCCAAGGGCCATGTTGGCATGCTGATGCGAGAACTTGGCCTGGGTGAATGAGGCGAGCGGCATGGACGACCTGCCGCTGACGGGCCAGCGCGTGGACCTCGGCGGGAGCGTTGCTTGGTGGCCCTGCCACATTGGGAAGGACGCCGTCATCGGTTCAGGTTCCTCCGTCGGTGCCCTCGCTCACATTGGCCAGCGCGTCATCATGGGCGAAGGGTGCAAGGTCCAAGGAAGCGCCTACATCGCTGACGACTGCCACCTCGGCGACCGTGTGTTCATCGGGCCTGCGGCCGTCATCCTCAACGACAAGTACCCGCCCTCCAACGACCGAGGAAAGTGGCAACCGGTTCACATTGGCGATGAAGCCGTCATCGGCGGCAACGCCACCATCGTCCCGGGCAACAACGTCGGTGAGCGAGCCGTCCTCGCCGCCGGTGCCGTGTTGACCCGCCCGCTCCCCGCGGGCGAGGTATGGGGAGGGAACCCGGCTGTTTTCCTGATGACCCGAGAGGACTATGAAGCACGGCGGGAGGCAAGGACATGACCGATGAACGCACAGCGGTGGCAGCCTTCCTTCGCAAGTGCAACGACTACGCCAGGGCCTCCATTGAACGGAAGCAAGCCCGTGGGGAACTCGAGGAGGTCCCTCGGTGGGAAGCCTACATCGAATTCAACGAACATGCCCTCGAAGAAATCGCCAACGGCACCCTCGACCGCTGGTTCGAGCCCACGGCCACGCATCAACCGCCCCTGCTTCGCCTTGACATCGATGCCATGGAGCACGTCGAGCGCAGCACATGGCTCAACAGCGTGCTCTCGCCTCGCCCCGTGGTGGTCGCCGGCTCACACGATGAGGAAGGTGGGCGAAATTTTGCGCCCCTGTCGTCGGTCATGCAGGTCTCCACCGCCCCACCTTACCTGACCGCCTCCTTTTCCATCCACAAGGACAAGCGCCCGAGGGACACGCTCCGCAACCTCCGAGCCACTGGAAAGATCGTGCTCAACATGATGCCACCCACGCCTCGCGGCGCCTTCATCGTCGACGAAACGGCCACGCCCCTGCCCCAAGGCGAGGACGAAGGGGGACTGCTCGAATTGCCAACCGTGGCCGACCAGCCGTTGCTCATCGAGGAAGCCGTGGCCGCCATCGAAGCCAGCTACGTTGAGGAGCATCCACTCCCCGACGCCGTAGCGACCCTCGTGGTGCTCAAGGTGGAGGCCGTTTGGTTCTCCTCTTCCACCCTTCCAAGCGGAGGGCTTGACGTGTTGTGCCAGCACGGGCGAGACGACATGACGCCCTCGCCGCAAGGCTGGACACAGCGGGTGCTCAAGCACTACGGCCCAGCCTGAAGGGCGTTCCAAACTCGCTGCAAACCGTCTTCGAGCGAGACCTTGCAGGACCAACCGAGCAACCCTTCAGCGGCGCTGGTGTCGGGCAGCCGTCGTTTTGAATCCCCGAAATAGCCGCCACCCAACACGCAATCCACGGCCATGGAGCCGACGGTTCGGTTGACGGCCTCGGCCAGCGAACGAATGCTGACCTCCTCGTGCGAGCCAACGTTGAAACTGCGTCCGCTCAGCGAAGCGCCGTCCAAGGCAGCGTCCATCTGCCCGGCCCGGTAAAACCCGTCCACGATGTCGTCGATGTAGGTGAGGCTCCGAGTTTGGCTGCCGTCACCGTGAACGGTCATGGGTTGCTGCTGGCGAACCGCCTGGAAGAACATCCCGACCACTTGGCCGTAGGCGTCGCCGAGCATGTCCACGCCGTAGGCGTTGAACGGTCGCACGATGCGTCCGTCCAGACCCTTTGACACGGCGTGATGAAGCGCCACCTCGTCGAGGTACTTGCTCGCCCCGTAGGAAAATCGCTGGTGGTCAGCGGCCGAGGGGAACTGACTCGTGTCTTGGTCGCCAAGCGGCATGCGTTCGTTTTCCCCGAAGGCTTCCGGCGATGAGGCCAGCACAAAGCGCGCTTTCCACGCGAGGGCTTGACGCAGCGCCACCAGCGTGCCGTTCACGTTGACGTCGATGACCTCCATGGCCGCTTCGTGAAACCATTTTGTGCCGTTGATGGCGGCCAGATGATGGACCAGATCGACGCCACCCAGCGCATCGTGGCAGCGCTGAAGGTCGTCAGCCCGGACCACGTCCCCCTCGATCACGGTCAACGAAGGGTGGGTGCTGACGGACGAAAGGTTGGCCATCGAGCCTCGCCAAAAGTTGTCGAGCACGGCAACGGTGTGCCCTTCATCCAAGAGCCGGCGAACAAGGGCAGCGCCGATGAAGCCCGCTCCACCCGTGACGATGACGCGCATGCTCACGGCTGGACACGCTCCAGAACCTCCAACTCTACACCGGAGGATGTTCGGCGGAATTCGACGGTATCGCCGGTGTTGACGGTCATGCACGGGTCAGCGTCAAAGCCGTGGCCGTAGGGCAGGCCGAGCAGGGAGCAAGCGGGAAGGGTCAGTGGGCAGATGTCTCGGTTCACCACGGCCTTTGGGCCCTTTTCGGTGTAGATGAGCCCCATCAGAACATACGGTGCCACCGTCGAGCCGGAGCCTTTGGGATAGACGAGGATCGTGTCCTCAATCGCTACGCCGTCCAGCGGATGGCCCGGCTCCTCAATGACGCCGGTGTCCCGGTTCACGTAGCCGAGGTAGGTGATGGGGACGTCGGTGACGAGGGCACGACCGCGCACCGTAAAGTCAGCCTGAGAGCGCAAACCAGACCCGGAAAGCAGCGCCTCACCGGTACGATGGGTCTTGGAGGAGGCGTGCTGCGGCTGAGCCTTGGGGTTGAGCACGGGAACGGGGCCTTGGGCCAGGGACGGGTCGATGGCGTGAGCAACACAGGCTTCGATGGGCATCACGGACGTGGGCAGTCGGTTCAGTCCGCTGGTCAGGTAGTGTTCCGCCTTGAGCGAGTTCGTGAGCAGGTGGTTGTACTTCGACCGATTGTAGGGCGTGACCTCCGGGCAGGTGTCCTTGAGCAACAACGCTCCGCCTTCCTCCAACAGTTCGATGGTGCCGTCCGCTTCGGCCAAGGCGTAATTTTCCCCGCTCGTGAACACCCAGAGCCGGTGGTCGGGAACCCGACGCCCCATTTCCATGTGCGAGCGAAGGGCTGAGGCCGTGATGCGAAGTTCTTCCAAACTGGCTTGGGGACATCCGATGACCACCAGGTCGACTTGCCCTTGAGGGGCGAGGTCGGCGTAACGCTGGTCCAAATCGGCCTGCGTAAAGGTCAGCGAGCCCTGCCAGCCACCTGGGGGCGGTGCGACCGCCCCGTCGCCGTTCACGTCCAAAGGAGGAGCGACCGTGTGACCTTCCGCCCACAGCATGGCACAGCCGTAGTTGGCTGCAGCAGCCGTCAAGGCTTTCTTTGAGGCAAAGGACATGAAGTCGGGCAACCCCGTGATGTAGGGCATGGGGCCGTAGGGCATGTTCCATTCCGGACGGACCTGCTTGCCCATCCAGTCCCCCAACACCGACCAGTCGGACAGGTGGTTCATCTCGCAGTCAACATGAACGTGCATGTTGGGCACGCGGTGTTCGGTCAGATGAAGCCCCCAGCGCGGTGCAAAACCGGTCAGAGCCGTGGCCAACGCCGACAAGCCAGATTCACGGTTGGTGATGAGCGACGTCCAGGTGTTGGAAAAACAAACGGCGTTGGATTCCGCCCACGTGGCGATGCCGGTCTCGTTCTCGATGCCCCGGTCGTAGGGCGTGCACGACAAGGTAGCATCGATGCCCAGGCGTTCGTAGGCCTGAACGATCTCAAATTGCTGCTCGAGAAAATCGGGCCACTCGATGTCCATCTCTTCCATTTTTTCACGGTCGCATCCTGCGGAGTTCAGCGTGGTCGGGATGGCCACGTGGCCGTCACCGTCCGCCGAGAGGTCCTGCAAGAAGCGGCGAAGGCCGTGGCCACCGGTGATGACGGAAACGCCGGAAACGTGAGCGTGAACCGCTTCCAAGTAGCCCTCGGCCTTGGCCGTGTCCGCCAAATCAATGACCAGGCGGGCCGCCTTCTGGCGCGTGTTGCCCTCGTGCCCGGCCAGTTGGTCAAGCAGGCGTTGAGGTGGCTCCATGGCCTCGCCATCGGTTGAAGCCTCATGAACTCACCCCTCGGCACCATCCCCGCCAGCAGCCCTGCCCACCTTCTGTCTCCCTTCGGCGTGGATGAAGAAGCAAACTCCGGTGTGTTTTCAACAACGCTCCACGAGAACATGACCGGCGGTAGATTAAGAACGATTGAGGCCGGTGTATCGGTTCATGCAAACAACTGCAGGGAACGAATCAAATCGGCCAGAACATGAAGACCAAAGCGAGCAAAACACACCGGACCATCCGCCGCACCGTCATCGACGTTGGCTGGCCGTCGTCCAAACCCTGACGCTTGTCACCGTCCTCCTGCTCGCCACCTACAACCACGCCCTCATCGGCGCAGCCCCCGAGAAGACCACCGCCACGCCATGGCTCGTTGAGTCCGAGCCTTTCGACCCCGTCGCTCCGTGCAACCAAGGCGGCTACTACATTCACACGGGCTTTGACATCAACGGCAACGACGTCCTCGATGAAGGTGAACGCCAGGACACCACCTCCATCTGCCACGGTTTGCGCGGTTTGTCGGGCCCGCAGGGTCAAGCCGGTGATTCGGGTGAACACGCCCCGATTCAACTCGTCTCCATCGAAGCGGTCTCGCCGCAGGGCAGCACCTGCCCGGAGGGCGGGATGACGATGCACAGCGGCCTTGACCTCAACGAAAACGATGTCCTTGAGGAGGACGAAATCATCTCGCAGGCCACGCTGTGCAACGGCATCGTCGGACGGGACGGGGACAACGGCACCCACGGTCTTAACGGAACCCAGGGTGCTGGTGCGCTGGTGGACAAGGTGGTCGCACCCTCCTACATCTGCGCCGACGGTTTCGTGGTGCGATTCGGGGTGGACGACGGCACCGGTCAAGGTGTTGCCAACAACGACGTGTTGGAGGTCGATGAGGTGCGTGAGACCCTGAATTTCTGCTTCGAACCCCTCCGTTCCGAGCGTGTGACAGATCTCCTAACCGGGATTGGGGATTCGTATGACGCTAATTGCGACGCTGCCGTCTGGGCCGACGGCCTCGAAGGGTTGGTCTTTGCTGGAAACGATGGAACCAACGGCTGTGAACTGCACCTCCATCGCCCCGGCCTCAACGAGACCACGATGGTCGTCAACCTCCACCCCAACGGCGACGCCATGCCCGGTCGCGACCTCGGACTTCACGCCATCAACGGTGGAACACGGGTGCTCTTCGATGCCACCGACGGTGCCAACGGCCGGCAGTTGTGGGTCAGCGACGGGACCGAAAACGGAACGAAAGCCCTCGGACCGGTCGAAGCCGTCGCTCCACGGCCGTGGGCGGACGGGCTGCTGTTCCGCTCCCCCACGAACGACCTGTTGTGGACCAACGGCAGCGATCTGCGAACGTGGACCGCATTGCCCGTTTGGACCACGGCTCAGCAGCAAGCCGTGGTCGCCAACCTCTCAGGCCTGAGCCAGTTCGGTCAAGCATGGCTCCATACCGACCAGCATGCCGTGTGGTTCAGCGCTTCGGACACCAACGGCGATGTCGAGCCCTACCGCCTGGAGGTGGACGGGACCGTGACCGCATGGTCTGTCAATGCGTTTGGCAGCTCACAACTGAGCAGCCTGTTGACGGTTGGAAACGACGTGCTGGCCGCCGCATCACGGGGCGGTGTCAAACAGGTGCTGCGCCTTCACGACAACGGCACGCACGCGTGGGTCACCTCGATTTCACCGGCCTCGGGCGACACCCGGTTGGGCGAAGGGATGGGTCTGCATCTCATCGGAGACAACCTCATCTTCGACGCTGAAACCGTTGCAGGCGAGCCGCGGTTGTGGACCAGCAACCTGGCCAACGGCATCACGTTGCAGCTCAGTTCCAGCATCCTTGCCCCGGGTGCTCAAGTGAGCGTCGCCAACACCGGCACTCGGTTGATGTTTGATTGCCTGACCGCCAGCACCGGCCTGGAGACCTGCATGACGGACGGAACACCACAGGGAAGCCGGGTCGTTCACGACTTGACCCCCGGATTGATGTCGTCGGACGTGCGCGCCATCGCCCCCGTTGGCGACGGGTGGTTGGTGGTCAGCGACGGCATGATCAACGGTTCTGCGCAAGGTGTGTCCTTGTGGGTGGTCGAAGGCGAGGCCATGCGACCGGCCTACAACCCCTGGACCGGTAGCGGCAATTCTTCGGCGGCGCTGACTTACGGCCAACTCGTCGTCGGACCCACCCAAGCATGGATGATCGCTCATGACGGCGTTCACGGCCACGAATGGCACCGGTGGAGCCACGGTGAACTGTCCGACGATTGGATCGTCATTCGTCGTTGAGCGGCACCATGTTGCCCCGGTCGATGCAGTACGAACACGACGAACCAATGACATAGTCGGGGGATTGTTGTTCTTGGACCGAAAGGGGTTCTCGGCAAGCAAAGCAGACCACGACCTCGGTCTCTTCGAGCGCAGGATTCACGGCCACGCGCTGGTCGAACACGAAGCAGTCGCCGTCCCAGTGGTCACCCCCGACCTCTTCGAAGTAGCCCAGGATGCCACCCTTGAGTTGTTTGACGTTGGTAAAGCCGGCCTCCAGCATGATGGCGCTGGCCTTTTCGCATCGGATACCGCCCGTGCAAAACATCACGACCGGCTCGTCCTTCATCGTGTCAGGCAGCCGGGCGATGGCCTCTGGAAAGGCACGGAAGGTACGGATGTTCAGGTCGATGGCGTTGTCGAAGGTGCCCACGCGCAATTCGTAATCGTTCCTCGTGTCGAGGACGTGAACGTGCTCGCCTCGGTCGAGCATGGCCTTGAAGGCCCGAGGTTCAATTTCTGGACCGGTGAAGTTTGCCGGGTTGATGTGGTCCAAGCCCACGGAGATGATCTCGTTCTTCTTTCGAACGTTCATGCGGTTGAAGGGCTGGTAGTCGGTCAGGGAGGTCTTCAGCGGGATCCCGCGAAATCGCTCGTCCTGTTCGAGGTAGGCCGTGAAGCCCTCAATCGCTGCCTGAGGACCGGCGAGGAAGAAATTGATGCCCTCGGGCGCAAGAAGCACCGTTCCTTTGAGGCCGAGGTCGGTGCAGAGGCTTCTCAAGACCGCTTGCAAACGATCTCGGTCGTCGATGGCGACGAAGCGATACCCTGCGACGTTCACGATGTGGCCGGGCACAAGGCGGCCTGCGACCCCGACTTCTTGAGGCCACCGTCGTCGGTTCAACGACGCCAATCGTGGTTGGACGCCAGTGGACGGCGCCAGCCTTGTCCGAACGCCCGTGGCGATACACGAGGCGCTGGAGGCATCTGCCAGCGTTTGTGCTCGTTCCGCTCCAAGCGTTGCAAGACGTCCATCACGGTCGCTGCGTCAAAGCCACGTGCGATGAGGTCGTTGGTGTTGAGCCCGCCTTCGATGTGCGATCTCAAGATGGCGTCGAGTTCCTCGTACGGAGGGAGCGAATCTTGGTCGGTTTGGTCCGGAGCCAGTTCAGCGGACGGGGGTTTGGTCATGGTTGACACGGAGACGGGAGCGGTTCGTCCCGAGGCTTCTGCACGCTGATTGAAGTGTTCAGCCATGGCGTAGACCTCCATCTTGTAGACATCGCCCAGCGGCGCATAGCCACCAGCCATGTCACCGTAGAGCGTGCAGTAGCCCTGAGCGATCTCGGACTTGTTGCCCGTGGTGATGGCCATGCTGGCGTTGGCGTTGGCGTACCCCATCACCAGCAAAGCGCGCAATCGGGCTTGGAGGTTCTCTGCGGCGACCGGATGACCGTTCGCCAACACCTCGCCGAGAACACCTTCCACGCTGGTGTGCATGGCATCGATTTCGTGGAGGTGATGCGTCATGCCCAACGCCTTGGCGGTGTGAAGGGCATCGTCGATGGAGTGCTGCGAAGAGTGGCGACTGGGCATGGCCAGGCCGGTCACGTTCTCTGCCCCCAATGCAGCAACGGCGACGCAAGCCGCCACGGCCGAATCGATGCCGCCCGACAGCCCCAACACAACGGAGGTGATGGATGATTTTCGACAGTAGTCCGCCAGGCCCGCGACCACGGCGTTTGTCAACGCTTCGATGGCACCCATCGTGGCGGTCCCGTCGTCGCTGGCCTCCACGTGCATGAGCACTGATTCGCCGATGGCGAGGGCATCCTCGCCGTCGCTGGGAACCCATCGGCAGGCTTCGGGCGAGGTGACGTCAACGAGGAGCACCCCTTCCTGCCACGACGGTGCCACGACCGCTCGACCGTCCGGCCACACCGCCAAACTACGCCCGTCAAAGAGGAGGTCGTCGTTTCCCCCGACTTGATTGGCGAGGAGAAACGGATGACCGAGGACGGCGGCGGCATGCCGAGCGACGGCCAATCGGGTGGTGAATTTCTCGGAATGGAACGGGGAGGCCGACAAGTTGACCGTTGCATCGATGGTGACGCCTTGACGGCACCATTCGGCGATGTGTTCAATCGGGTCCTGGGCATACGATGACGGCGTCATGCCGGCCGATTGCCATGCGTCCTCACAGACGGTGACACCCAACGTGAACCCCCCGAAGGAACGAGCGAGTCCCGAGCGGTTCTTGGGCGTGAAGTATCGCGCCTCATCGAACACATCGTAGGTCGGTAGCAGCTGCTTCTCGGCGACGATGCGTCCGTGTTCATCCCCGGTAATGGTGGCGAAGGCCGGTCCTGCGCGAACCACGCCGTTGGTGGGAAGGGTTCGTTCATCTTCGGCTGGAATCGGTGTGCCAACCAAGACAGGAAGCGGCGTCTCAAGGGTGAGAGCAGCCGTCATGGAGCGTTCAACAAAATCCCGTTCCATGAGAAGATCCCGTGGAGGGTAGCCACACACCGCCAGTTCCGTTGAGATACCAACCTTGGCTCCAGCAGACAAGGCCTGCTGTGCTAACGCCGACAGGCGCCGCCCGTTGTGTTCCAGGTCGCCCACGGTGGGGTCAAACTGAAGCAACGCAATCGTGGTCATGGTCTCACCTCGAAACGTGTTCAGGGATGCTTGACAATCTCGCCGTTGGCATCTTTGTACCACCACTCGTTGGTGGCTTTGTCATGGTACCACCAGTAGCCATCCGAACCCATCACCCAATCGGTTTCGGCATCGCTGCCACTCGCGGGTTCGGTTGATGCGCTGGCCGTTGCGACGACCGCTTCAGCGGTGTTGTCCGGCGTGAAACCCTCGTCGTCATCGTCCTCTTCATCGTCCTCAAACTCAGAAGAATATTCGTCCCAGTCAAATTCTGAGCGAGCACCTTGGTTCACCGTCATGCGGCGCATCCATGCCAACAAGGACACCACCACGGCGATGAGCAGCAGGCCGGTCAAGCTGCCAATGATGGGGTTCACATCGCCGAAGACCTTCTCGGAGAAGGTGGGCTCCTCGGCAACGCGAACCTCGATGGTGGGGCCGCTGACGACCATGCCGTTGTCGAGGGTGGCCTCGACCCATTGGATGCCCGCTGTTTCGGGCTTCCAGTCGACGGCAACCAGGCCCAAGGCGCCTGCCTCGGCGGAAACGTCCGTCCGCTGAATGAGCGTTCGTTCGCCTTCGGCGGTCACCGTTTCGAAGGAGACACCGGTTTGGCCCTGGAGGGTCCCGATGTTCTCCACTTCGAGTTGAATCGAGGTGGTATCGCCGACCTCCATCAGGAGTCGTGAGTAGGTCAGGGCAGACGGGGCCACCGTGAACTTGGGCTGGAGCCATTCCATGTTCCAGGTCGCCAAGAAGGGGTCGTTGAGGTCCCCGCCCAAGCCGGTGACGGTGTTTCCGGCAAGGTCTCGTCCGGCGACGCTGATCTTGACTTGCATCCGGTCGATCAGCATCTCGTTCGTGATTTCACTCAGGTTCATGTCGCCGTAGAGTTCGAGGCGAAGGCCATCGGTGGCCTCGCCTTCAAGGGCCAAGGGTTCTCGTCCGGACCGAATGACATCACCGGTTTCAAAGTCCTCCACCTGCCAAACCAATTCAAGCGAAGCCACGTCAAGGCCACCCAACTCTTGGACGACCACGCGGACTTCGTGGTTCTCGCCACCCAGAACGGCCCGTGGGCGAGGCGAAAGCACTTCTTGGGGCTCAGGCCCGGTCCCGTCGACGACGATCCACTTGACCGAGGTGGATTGATCGGTCAGGTCCATGCCTTGCCCTTCAAGGCAACCCACTTCCCACGTCATGGGCAACGAGCCAGAGGAGACGGGCGCATCAATGGCCATGGACCAGATACCGTCCTTGGCCTCAGCAACGTGCGTTTGTCCAGCGAACAGCACGTTCACGGTGCAGTCGAAGTCGGGGACGGTTGAGGTTTCTGCAAACACGAGGCCGCCGGAAAGTTCCATTGGCGTGAGGGGCGTGACCCGAGCGCCATCACCGAGGAAGGACCCTCGGGTCAGGTGCAGGTTGACGCTTTCTTCAGGAATGCTGAGTCCTGCCGAGAAGCGCCAGCGATGTTCAGGGAAGTTCCGCATTTCCTCTTGGCCGGCACGGTCCACCACCAAGATGGCGGGTTCTCGACGGTTATCCCCCAAATCGGGCGTGTTCCAACCGAGTTGGAGGTGGATGTTCAACACCAGGTCCTTCTCGTAGGGGTCGGCAACGCCGTTGGCCCCCAGCATGGTGCACTGGTCGATGATGATGTGGGTGGACGTGGTGGTGCACTCACCTGTTTCAAACGCCCACTGGATGCTCATGGCGTCGCTTCCTTGGTTGCTTGCCAGCATCACCTCAACGGTGGACAAATCGGAACCCCCGTTGGGCTCGGAGATCTTCACGTTCAACTCGTACGGTTGAGCTGGATGGAGCCAAGACTGGCGTCCCTTGGACCATGCGAAGGCATCGGGTTCCAGTTCAGGCGCCCCGTCAACGGCGAGCTGATACATGAACAACTGCTCGCCCTCCTCGGCGCTGCCACCGTCTTGAAGCGCGTAGCCAGAGGGGTCGGTGCCTTCGAGGTACACGGCCACCTTCTGTCCGAGGCTGCCACCGGTATCGTCCAGCATGAGGGTGTAGACGCCCGTCAGCGCCGTCAGGTCGCTGGGGACCAACATCGGCATGGCGTGATACTCCCCTTCGTCGGGCCAACCGTTGAGGTTCGTATCGTCGACCCATTCCTTCCAGACCATGGCGGTCATGGCCCCCGGGAGAACAGGTTGGTCGGCGATGGTCACTTGCATGACCTGCGTTGGGCTCGGCGTGCGATGGTCGTAGCGGTACATCGAGGTCTCCATCACCCGAGGCTTGACCGAATCAACGGTGAACGTGCGACTGAGCGAAGTTGGCTCAATGACGGTCGAGCCGTTGAACGACACCA
Source organism: Candidatus Poseidonia sp. (assembly GCA_049627345.1). Lineage (GTDB taxonomy): Archaea > Thermoplasmatota > Poseidoniia > Poseidoniales > Poseidoniaceae > Poseidonia. The sequence goes on from JBMZXF010000003.1 coordinate 44,344, forward strand.
GACCGACCTCCCAGGTGACATCACCGTAGGTGAACGGAATGGTCTCGGTGAAGTTCCAATATGCACCGTCCAAGGACGTCGTGTTACGAACGGCTGTGCCGTCCCGATAAAGGGTGAGTTCGGCGTCGCCGTCCACAAATCCACGAGCATCGTTGACGTTTTCATAGCCGACCTGAACGGAGACGTTCATGGATTCACCGCCCCGAAGATAGACACGGGACGGGCTCATGTCAACGCCGTTTTCTGAGAAGACAACACCCTTGAGCTCCAGGTCGTTTTCGTAGCCTTGAAGCCCCGTGCCGCCCCAAGTATGGGCAAACGGGATGGAGATAACACCGCTCTGCATGACCAACCGCGACGTGGCCGTGAGTTGCTGCTCGTCGTCCCACGTTGGTCGCAGGCGGAACGTGATGTTCGTCATCACGTTGGTGCCGTCCTCGGTGACCTCGATCGGGTCCGTTGGATGAAGTTCCACGAGGGAAGCATCGCCCAGGCCGGCGGGGGCGCCACCGGCGTCGGGGAACAGGAAGGTGGCTTGGTTTGTTTTGCTGTACACGTCAAGCCGGTGATGCGTGATGGAACCACCGATGATCTGGTACTGCGTGGAAATCGTTTGCCACTGCTTGGAGGGCGTCAACACGGCTTCGGCGTCAACCATGGCGCCGTTCTGCAACAACACCGTGCTGGAGGTTTGCAGGCTGAGCACCTCAACCGTCAAACCGCCACGGGTTTCCGACATGAAGGGAAGCGGAATGGATTGCATTCCGCCTCCACCGGCAACCGTTGTTCGTGCCTCGTTCACGCCCATGACAAAGGCCGACGAGGCGTCAGCCACGAGGTGCTGGCTCGCCTCGTAGGTGGCCCGAAGGCCGCCGAGAACCGTGACACCGTTGCCTGACACCTCGATGCGAGCCTCCGTGAAGGCCGTACCGTGAATGTCAACCGAATTTCCGGTGTTGGCCAACGCCGTGGTGAACAGGTCAAGTTCGCTCCCGTTGAGGTGGAACAGACCGGTCGATGTTGCGTTGGTCGAGCGGTTGGCCACCAGCGTGTTTTGGACGAAAAGGGCGATTTCAAGCACCGTACCGGACGTCGCCGCATAGCCGAAGCCGAACGAGGTAAGGTCCTCGGAGGGAACCCACAGCCTGGCGTCGCTCGGTGCACCCGAGGTCAGCGTGAGTTCCATCTGTTCCTCAGCGTTGGCGAAGCGGTCTTGCCAGCCCCATGTACCAACCCGAGCATCCTCGCCGCCCCATTCGTACCGCTCATCGAGGTTGAAGTCGAGGGTGGGGCGGGCAGGGTGTTGGCCACCGAAGAGGTCCATGGAAAACGCCTCAGCGTTCCAAGCGGTGAAGTTGCTCATGTTGCCATCGGCGGGAAGCACCGAGACGACTCGTGCCTGCATGCCCACCGTGCTTTGGTTGGTCGTGGGGAAGTAAGGCAGGCTGATGTTCATCCAAGCGTCCTCCGGGTGGAAGCGAACCTGAACTTGGCCGCTGGCGACCGTGCCGTCGAGTTTCGCGTCGTACAGGGGTGCGTTGGCCAGCACCCACGGCGAGGTCAGGGTGGAATTCTCGTCTGAACCCAGCACACCAATGCCGGGGACGTAGGATGCGTTGGACATGGTCCACCCACGGTCCAGTGGATCGGTGATGAAGCCCTCTCGGTAGGCACCGTCGCCGGTGATGGAGTGCACTTCGGGCATGCCCGATGCACTGCCTTTGAATTCGAGGTGCAAGCGGAATTGGTCGATGAGCGTGTGGTCGAGGAGGTTGATGGGGACGACATAGTCGTTTGACCCGTGCATGCCGGGAATCACTTCGCCCGCCGAGTTGAGGATGGACCAGTTGAGGTAGGCACCGTCGGGAACATCGGCCTGGATGGTCATGGGTGCGTAGGTGTCAGCGGCGAGGAGTTGGGTTGAGCCGGACTTGTAACCGAGGGTCGGGCTGGTCCAGTTGGATTCCGGCGGGGTGGCGATGTGGACGTCGTCGACGAACCAATAATCGCAGCAGGTGCTGCTGCCGCTGGTTTGATGGATGCGGAACTGTGAGTTGGTGTGGAGCGCTGCTGCTGGCAACGTCGTCATGAACTGGAAGTTACTGGTTTGTGAACCACCACCGCTGAAGGTTCGGAACGTCGTCCATGAACCAGAGGCAGCCTTGTACTGGAACTGGAGGTTTTCACCGCTGTCGGGCGTTTCACCGCAACCCGAGCGACCTTCGTGAACCCATGCGTGGAACGGCACGTTGGCGCCGCCGGCGAGGTTCACCACCGGCGAGGTTCCGTAGGTCGAGCCGGCGTAGGTTCGCAGCGAACCTCCGCTCGAGCCGTTGAAACCGCAGGAGGGACTGGTCACCCGTGCCGTGTAGGAGTTGGAGAAGGTCCAGCCTTGGTTGTTGGTGTTGAAGTCCCACAGGATGCCCGGAGAGGACCCTGTCAAGATGCCACCCGATGAACTCGAACCGTTGGAGATGGCGTCGGGGTGGCTCCAGATGCTGTCACTGTTCCAGGTAAATCCGGATTGCGTCGGGAGCACCCTCGGGGTGAACTGCATCTCAGCTGTCACCAGTGGCTCGTTGTCGGGCAGGTCCAGCGTGAACATCGTGTTCGGTGTGGAGGTAAGGGTGAGGTTGACCTCATCGCCCGCACCGGCGCTCTTGACCACGTTTTCGTTGACCAGCGTCGGTGAATGCTGCAGGGCAGGCCCGACGGCGTGAAGCCACGTGCTCAACACAAACAGGACCACCAAGCCAACGGCCTGTGCATGGCCACGCCTACCCGCCATGGCCTTCGGTGGTCGTTGAAGGACTTGAAGGATGCCCCTTGAGATTTTCTTCGTGATGGGTTGTTTGAGGGACACCGGCACGAAATCGAACGAGGCGATGAGGCCTCGAGTGCGAAAAAATGAACAAAATTTGGAGGAGCGTTCAAAACAGGAACCTCGGTGGGTGAAACATGGCTCAACCTTCCCCTGCGGGTGAATTGAACGCCGTTGATTTGGAAACCGGTCTGCTTGAACAGTGGGCAACGGAAAAGACCTTCCAAGCCTCCATTGACAACCGCAGAACCCATGCCCCGTTCATCTTCCTCGAAGGGCCCCCCACGGCCAACGGGAAACCGGGCATCCACCATGTCGTGGCTCGAACGTACAAGGACCTCGTCTGCCGCTGGAAAGCGATGGAAGGCTTTCTGGTCGAGCGAAAGGGTGGATGGGACACCCACGGTTTGCCCGTTGAAATCGAAGTTCAAAAGCGCCTTGATCTGATGAGCAACGAAGCCATCGAAGCCTACGGCATGGCGGAATTCAACCAAGCCTGTCGAGAATCGGTGTGGACGTACGAAGCAGCCTGGCGTGAGATGACCGAGCGCATGGCCTACTGGGTTGACCTCGACAACCCCTACGTGACCCTGCACAACGACTACGTCGAATCCGCTTGGTGGGCGCTCAAGCAAATGTTCGACAAAGGCCTGCTCTACCGCGGCCACAAGGTGTTGCCTTACTGCCCACAAACCGGCACATCGTACTCCAGTCACGAAGTCGCTTTGGGCTACAAGGAAGTTGAGGAGCCTTCCGTCTACGTGAAATTCAAACTGACCGATGACGATGCCTCCATCCTTGCATGGACCACCACGCCGTGGACGCTTCCCGGCAACGTGGGCTTGGCGGTCGGACCTGACGTCACCTACGCTCGATGTCGCATCAAGGAAGCCGCCGGTGATTCGTGGAGCGGTGCTGGTGGGGCCGATGTGGGCGAGGAAGTCATTCTCGCGAAGGCCCTGATGAAGGACGTGCTTCGCCATCACGTGGACATCATCGAGGAATTCCCCGGCTCCGACCTTGTCGGACGGGCCTATGAGCCGCTTTTCCCCAACGCCGTGCCTCGGGGCGATTCCACCACGGCTTGGACGGTGCTGGCCGCCGATTGGGTCACCACCACCGACGGTACCGGTGTGGTCCACACGGCTGTCATGTACGGTGAAGACGACTACAACCTCGGCATGGAGGCCGGCTTGCCCGCCCACCACACCGTGGGCATGGACGGCGCTTTCGTGGAGGGAACCCATCCCGACCTTGACGGTCAGTACGTCAAGGGCTGCGACGCTACCATCATCGGGCTCCTGTCAGCACCCGGGGGCAGCAACGGCACCGGCCCAGCCAGTGGTCTGCTCTACCGCGAGAAGGACTACCTTCACGACTACCCGCACTGCTGGCGAACCGACCATCCGCTGCTCTACTACGCCATGGATTCGTGGTTTGTTCGCATGACGGCCGTTAAGGACAACTTGCTCAAGTTCAACGACCAGGTTGAATGGGCCCCTGATTGGGTCGGTGAAGGGCGATTTGGGGAGTGGCTGCGCAACGTCAAGGACTGGGCCATCTCCCGTGAGCGCTACTGGGGAACGCCCTTGCCCGTGTGGCGAAGTGAAAGCGGCGAAATGAAGTGCGTTGGCTCGATTCAAGAACTCCAAGAAGAAGTGGCCAAGGCCATCGCCGCCGGGTTCGCCAACCCCGATTGTCCCGACGACGTCGACCTTCACCGCCCGGTCGTGGACGGTTTCACCCTCCTTTCCGACACCGGTCTGCCGATGAAGCGGGAACCCTTCGTCATGGATTGCTGGTTTGATTCGGGGTGTGCACCCTTCGCTCAATGGCACCATCCCTTTGACGAGGAACAGCGATTCAACGCCTCCTTCCCCGTCGACTACATCTGTGAGGGCGTGGACCAAACCCGAGGATGGTTCTACACGCTGCTGGCCGTTTCGGCGACCGTGTTTGACAACATGGCCTACAAGCGGTGCCTTTCCCTTGGCCTGATCCTCGATGCTGAAGGCAAGAAGATGTCCAAGTCTCGAGGCAACATCGTCGACCCGTGGGACCACTTCAACCGAGAGGGGGCCGACGCCACTCGCTGGTACATGGTCACGGCCGGTGCACCGTGGAACCCGATGAAATTCGACCCCAACGGCGTGCGTGAAACCTACGCCAAGATGTTCCTGACCACCTGGAACGTCTACAAGTTCCATGCCGATTATGCTGCACTCGACGGCTTTGACCCGGAGGCACAATCCGTTCCTGTCGAGAAGCGAAGCGCGCTGGACCGCTGGGTCCTCTCACGCCTGCACACCGTGGCCAAAGACTACCACGAGAACTTCACCAACTGGCAGTTCCACAAAGCCTGCCGAGACCTTGAGGACTTCATGGTGAACGACGTCTCCAACTGGTACGTTCGCCGTAGCCGTCGACGCCTTTGGGACGAAGCCGACAGTCATGACAAGCTGGCCTGCCAGCACACGCTCCACGAAGTGCTCGAGACCGTCTGCAAGTTGGTCGCCCCAGTCTCACCGTTCATGGTGGACCGCATTCACCGAAACTTGACCGGTAGCAGCGTTCACACCGCCGATTGGCCCTTGGGCGTGCCCGGCGGACTTGAGGGCGCCACGGCCGATGCATGGGACGAGGCGGCGGCGCAGGCCACCGCCGTTCTTCCACCCCAGGACCTTGAACTCGAAGCGACCATGGCCCTCGTGCGGGAACTGGCCGAAGCCGGCCGCCGCATCCGCATTGACGGAGGGCGCCGCCAGCGACTCCCCTGTGCGCAAGGATGGATCGTCGCCGGCCCGGACCTCAGTGAATTCCACGACCTGTTGGCCGAGGAGCTGAACGTTGAGTCCATCGAGGTCGAAACCGACCTCGACCGTTTCCAGCGCATTGAATTGGCCCCCAATTTCCGAGCCCTTGCCCCCAAAGCCCGTGCCGACGTGAACAAGGTTGCTGCCGCCATCCGAGAAAGCGACGACCCCGAAGGCCTCCTCGCCGACATCAACGATGGAGGAGCGGACGTGCTCGGCGTTCTTGTGGAAGCCGGCGATGTCGAAGTGAAGCGGGTGGAGCGGGAAGGCTTCGCTGCGCAAACCGTCGAAACCGAAGGTGAAGAGCAGCAGCAGGTCAGTTTGGTGCTCGACATGAACGACTCGCCCGCCTTGTTGTCGAAAGGGTTGGCACGGGACATCGTCCGCCGCGTTCAAGCCCAGCGCAAGGCGCTGGACTTGGCCATTGAAGCCACCATTGACCTCGAAATTTGGCTGGAACAAGCCCCCGAAATGATGGCCGCTGACCAGGCATGGGTGGCCACAGAAACACGAGCAGCAGCCTGCGCGTTCCACCCCGATGGCACCACGCCCAGTGAGGGTGCTGAACGCTTCGAAGTGGACGGCACCATCGTGCATTTCACCGTGAAGTGAGGCTTGAGCGTGCGCGTCGTCTCGCTGGTGCCGAGCCTGACGCTCACCCTGTTTGACTTCGGCTTGACCTCAGAACACATCGTTGGTCGCACGCCCTGGTGCATCCACCCGAAAGGCGAAGTGGACGAGGTCCCGGTGGTCGGTGGCACCAAAACCCCCACCCTTTCCAAAATCAAAGCCGCATGCCCCGACCTCGTGGTGATGGACCGCGACGAGAACCCCAAAGCGGTGTATGAATGGTGTCTGGAGCAAGGCTTCTCCACCTTTGTCTGCCATGTCCGCCATCCAAGCGATGTTCCCGGCATGCTCAGGGAATTGGGCGTCGCCGTCGGGTGCGAAGAAGCCGCTGAGGCGTTCGCTGTGGCGATTGAGGACGAGTTGGCCCAGGTTCCCGTGCAGGGTTCGAGAACGGCGCTGCCGTTGATTTGGCACGACCCGCTCATGGCCGCCAACGGCACAACGTACGCTGGTAACATGCTGACATGCCTCGGTTTCAAGGTCCCGAACATTGAATCTGAAGGGACCGGCTATCCCGTCGTGACGCCCGATTCCATTGTCGAAAACGGTGTGACGGACCTGTTCCTTTCGAGTGAGCCACACGAATTCACCACCGCCGAAGGCCAGGCCTTGCACGCCGCTCTTGCCCAGTGCACCGACCAACCGCCGGCCGTCCACTTCATTGACGGCGAGGATCTGACGTGGATGGGAAGTCGAACGGCAACGGCGCTTCAGCGTCTACGAACTGTGCTGGACGTTGCTTGAAGCGTGCATCATGCACCTTGAATCCGAAGCGACGGCTTCAAATCACGCCCAAGCGAGGGCGCAGCATGCGCAGAACCGTCCTCGCAATGGCCATGGTCATCTCCATGATGCTGGCAGGATGTTTTGGGGACGGGAGCGAGACCATGACCAACGACGTGTCCCCCTCCATCTTCGAATCCTACGAGCGCATTGACATGCAACCGCACGAGGTTGAGCGCTCGTTCATGACCGTCGATCTGCGCACCAACGAGACCACCAACACCACGTGGGCCGTGTTTGACGCCTCGTATGGTGGCAACTGCTGCGAGCACTACTTGGCAACCGACATCGACGGTCAAATCCTCAACATCGGCGGCGAATACCCGGTCTTTTCCACCGACCGAGGCCACCTCTGGGACACCTACATCCCACCCGCGCTGCCCGACCAGCAGTGCCGTACGTTCGTGCCTACCAACCCCGGCCAAGAAGGGCTCGGTGAAGGGAGCATTGTCCAAGCGACCAACGGGGACATCATCTCAATGTCGTGGTTCCCCTACGTCGGTGGCGACCTCAAACTGGACAAATTCTACGCCATCCTCTACGACGATTCGGAGGGTGAGTGGAAGTGGTGCTACAACCGCATCACGGAGCCGTTCTACGACCGCTCGTGGCAAGTCGAGGTCATCGGCCCCATCAGTTCCTCCATCGGCGACGGCGAATGGGCGAGCATCGTGGTGTCCAACTTCTGGCATCAAACCCAAAATGCAGGCGGCCAGATCAGCGTTGACGGCCTCAACTACTACCCCTTCCAGTTCCCCGGCCGAGACGGCGGCGACCCGCCCATTGAACTCGATTTGGACTTCACCGATGCTGACCTGCCCGAATACTGGGACGTCAACAAGCCGCACAAGGAAATGCGGGCCTTCCCGCTGCCCAGCGGTGGACTGATTTTCCCATCCTACTACAACAACGGCAACGCCGCCTACATGGACACGACCCTCTCGTGGAACGAACTCGCCGTTCAATTCCCCTCCGAATACTGCCACATTGACCGAAAGGGAACCCTCCACTGCGTGGCCAACAGCGGCACGAGTTTCACGCACTACATGTCCACCGACGGTGCCCAAACGTGGTCGAACCACACCTACGGGCTCGATGCGAAGGCGTCTCAAATTGAAGAATGGGAATTCCAAGCCAACGGCGAGTTGGATTTGTTCATCCTCAACGTCCGCTACCAGTCCACCGAAGGACCCGATGTCGACACCGTCTACCACGTGCGAGGCTACTCCGAAGACATGTCCCCCGACACCCTCACCTACATCGGGCAAGGCGACCTTGACTCCACCTCCGGTGCTGGCAACGACATCCGGTTTGACTTCGCATCCCTTGGCATCCTCAACGACGGTGGCGTGGTCGTGGCTTACCACGATTCCACCGACCCCGACCCGCTGTTTGCCGTCGAGTTGGAATTGCCAGCGTGATCAGTCCTCTTCGGCAAACATACCGAGGATGTCGCCAAACAGGGCCTTGGCGTGACCCGTGCTCTTTTCCACGAGCCGTTTCACGATCAGTTCAGGCGTCGACCGAGCGAGGTGGTTGCGCTTGGGCGTGCGGTCCACGAGCAGCTCAAGGTCGGCGCCCAGCCCACTCGCTTCGATGCCGTCCACACGGAGGTCGTCCCGCTTGGTCGCTGCCAAAATGGCCGGTGCAAGGTGGGTCACCAGCAACATGGTCGTGTCACGTTGCGCTTCTGCAGCGAGGAGCATACCGGCGATGATACGAGCACCAGCACCGGGTTCCGTGATGGCTTCCAGTTCATCGGCGAGGATGAGTTTCGGTGTCGGGTCGCTGACCACCGTCGCCAATTCGACCAACGTCTGCTCGAGCGCACCCGCACTCTGTGTTCCACCCGCTTTGGCCAGGATGTGAAGCGCCTCCACCTTGCCGATACGAGCGCGGCTGGCGGGAACGGGCAGCCCCATATGACCGAGGATGCAAGCGTAGGCCATGCACTCCAGCAGGGTGGTTTTGCCACCGGAATTGGCGCCCGTTAACAGCGCCAAGGATTGCTGGTCGCCCTTGATGGCGGCCTGGCCGAGACCGTAGGTAACGGGGTCGGGTTCGAGACCCAGCAGGATGTGTCGGCCGTCCTCCAGCCACATCCCATGGTCGACCAACTCCGGCATCACGCAACGATCATGCTGGGCCCAGCGGGCGATGGACAACCACTGGTCGGCTTCGATGAGCCGGCTCACCGCGACCTCACAGTGAGGTTTGAGGGGGCCGAGTTGACGAGCGAGGTTGACGAGATGGTCGGTTTGCTCGGCCTTGAGTTTGGATTCAAGCGCAGCGTCGATGCCGTCGATGGTTTGTCGGTCGATCTTCGCCGGCCAAGCATCGGTGAAAATATCGAACGGGCAGCGCAGCCGTGCTGGTTCCAGGAAGGCAGCGAGGTGTTCACGGGCCTGCTGCATGGCTTCCTGAATGACGTGGCCGGTGGCATCGCGAAGTTTTCGCTGAAACGCCGTGCCGTCGGCCAATGCTTCAAGCAATTCCGCACCTGAAAGCGCCATCTTGGCATCGTTCATGGCGTTCTCAACCTGCTGGTTGACGTCGCCTTCGAGTTGCTTGACCGTGCCCCACAATTCGTCTTTGATGCGGGCCACCTCCTCAATGGAGGAAGCATCACCGAGCATGGACATGGTTTCCGGAAGCGTGGAGAGGGGAGCAAGCGCCGTTCGAAGGGCATCCAAGGCTTCATTTTCAGGAAAGAGGTTGGCGTTCATGGCTTCAATGACACCACAGAGAACATCCAGGGTTTTCCGGTTGTGCGTAAACCAATCGATGGTGCGTTCGGGAAGAATGAGGGCTTCGTCCGGTGAAGAGCCCAGCACCAACCATCCGTCGGGTGCTTCCATGGGGGCGCCAGGCCCGAGCCACGACACGGTCTTGAACACGGTGTAGTCCTTCCACGATTCTTGCTCGGTGGGCTGGAGGACACGGCAGTATTTCTTGAGATGGTCCAACGGTTCGGGCGAAACCACGACACGTTCGTAGCGTTCCTGCTTTTCCTTCAGGCGACCGAGATGACTCCACGCTTCACGCTGGGCCTCAAGCCAGGCACCGTCCAGGGTCATGGCGGCCGCAGCCATTCGTCGACGAGGTTCAGGGTCGGCGACCGGCATCAACAGCCCCATGCGTTCTCGGGTGGCTGAGCAGGACGCAAAGGATTGAATGTGGGAGAGCAGGTGCTGATGGAGCTTCTGGGCTTCTTTGGTGGCGAGGAAGCCGCCTTCACCACCGGCATAGGACCGTGCCAGCGACAGCGCTCGCTTGACCGACAGCCCCTCAACCTCTGCGAGACGACCCACGTCGCCGGAGGCGAGCGTCGAGACGACGGCTTCTTCGGAGCCAAAATGTTCCTTCATCTTCGACGCCATGCGTTCGGTGACACCGGGCAATTTGGTCAAAACCATGCGAGCCATCGTTTGTCAAGGGCTTAAGAGGATGACGCTGGGGGCGAGAGAGGAACGCCGTTTGAAGGGGTGTGAAACTGAACCCACCTATTGAGAATCTACAGGGAGCATTGGTGTCTGCCTCTGATGTCGCAGCCACAACATGGGACTGATGAGAGAACACATGGCGGCCATGGACGCCGCAAGTTATGACCGCACATGGGTCGAAATTGATGCGTTGCTTGAACAAGCCGTTCAAGAAATGAAATCACAACGAGCGAAGTACAAACTGAGGAAGATGACCGGACCAAAAGCGGACAAGATGCGGGCGTTGATGAAATACACACGGGCCAAAGCCGTGGTTGATACGCTACGTTGGACCGTTGGTGTTCGCGGACAGATTTCGCCGCTGGACGAGCCCCTCAAGACGTAAGAACCTCAACAGAGACGCTGGCCTTCACCACCGTAATCCTGCATCGGCGCCTGGAACAGGTCGTCGCAGGTTCGCTTGACGATCGGCAGCGTCAGCGTCGACTCTGCCCAATTGATGGAATAACCACCGGCGGCAGCGGGTGAGGGCACGTAGTCGCGCCCCGTTTGGGACATCGTGATGACGATGGTCTCGCCCTGTTCAAGGAAAATATCCATGGCCATGAACTCCATTTTTCCGAGGACGGTTTCGAAACCAACGAGCACTTCTTGGCCGTCGCGGCCGCCTTCGTGGAAGCGGAAGTCCATGACAGCGTGACCCAAACGCAAGCCGTTGCCGTCGCTCATCTCGAGGTAGCCGTGCGCACCGTTCGTGGTGTGCGGGGTGACGGCGATGTGGAAGGTCGGCATGCCGGCGATGTAGACGTCTTCTTCAAACGGTCCGTAGGTCATCGTGATGGTTTCCGTGGTGGTGACCATGGAGGCGCCGGAGGGACTCAAATCGGCTGCTGGGATCTCAAGGTATTCGGTGTCAGGTGCGGGGTAGGTGCTCTCAAAGCGCCAGCCACCTCGGTTGTCTTGCATCTCTACGCCAAGCGTCGGGGCTCGACCTTCGCCCTTGAGGTACCAGTCAAACCAGTACAGCATCTCATCGGCCCAGTCCCATCGCAACGTGTAGGGGTAGGCCTCTGCTCCCTCACCCGAAGGCAAGGCACTGTGGCCGGAGGTGCGGTCAGGATAGTCGTGAGCCCACTGGCCGGCCAGCGTCTTGATTTCAATACCAGCGTCGGCCACAAGTTGGTGGGTTGGGAAGGACATGTGCGGGTCGACGTTCCAATCCTGCATGCCTTGAATGATGTAGACCGAACCGTTGTAGTTCTCAATGACGCGGTCAAGGAAGGAGCGTTCGGTCCAGTAGTCGTTGCCAGCGTACGTGACCATGCCGCCAGTGAGGTAGGCTGCGGGGCCGTTGTAGTAGCCCTCGAGGTAACCTTCGCACAAGGTGTGAGAGTCTTCGGTGTCGCCGTCAATGCCGAAGGAGCCGTAGACGCCGTTGTGCATGATCATCCCTCGGGCCTCCATGCTGCCGTTGCGCCACATCAACTCGTGAACACCGATGAGACCCGACATGGGCACGATGGTGGCCAGGTGAGGGTTGCCGAAGGTGGCGGCCTGCCATGGGGTTGAGCCGTCGTAGGATTTGCCAATCATGCCAACCTTGCCGTTGGACCATGCTTGGGTGCCAAGCCACGACACGGCAGCATCGATACCGCGCTGCTCGTCGGTGCCCATCAAGTCCATGCAGTGGTTGGATTCACCGGTTCCGAACACGGAAACTTGAGCGACCCCGTAGCCGTGAGGAACGTAATTCTCAATCAGCATCTTGCCGAGCCGGTCGGCCGGGGTCAACGCATCGACATCCCCGTCGTTGTAGTACGGTCCAACCTCGGCGATGACGGGGACCTGGCACGAGGGGTCAAGGGACTCACTTTCCCAGTCGCATCCGTCGATAACCGGCAACCAAAGGCCGAGGTGAACCGTGGCATCGCCGGTGAGGCCTGCGCCACCGTCAGCCGCCGTGATCGTCGGTACTGGAACGTAGACAGAGCGAACCGTGTCGATGGCGTACGAGCCGTTCACGCTGACCCGCGCATAGATGTCCGTCGCATCGTAAGTGAGGTCGGCCCGGTCCCACGGTTCCGGGTAGACGTCCGTACCACCCTCAATCAATTCCTCAAGGGTGTCCTCGCCAAAACATCCGGCGAGCATGCTCGTCGAAAAGAGCAGCACCACCAACACGGGCTTGAGGTCCATGAACCACGGGGGTTGTTGGGTTGCTTTGAACCAATCGGAGGCGTGAGCATCACTCGTTGCCGGCGTCCTCGGAGGCTGCTTCCTCTTGGGCGGCAAGTTCGGCGCGAACTTCGTCCATATCGAGTTCCTTGAGTTTCTCGACCAAGTCCTTGAGGGCATCCTCTGGGAGGGCACCGGGCTGCATGAACACACCGATGCCTTCCTTGAACGCAATGGTGGTCGGGATGGAACGGATGCCAAACATACCGGCAAGCGCCTGCTGCTCCTCGGTGTTGATCTTCCCAAACACCACGTCAGGGAAGCCTTCTGAGACACGCTCGTACACCGGTCCGTAGGCCTTGCACGGACCACACCATTCGGCCCAGAAGTCAAGGATGACGAGTTCGTTGTTTTCAATCGTCTCGGCGAACATCGGTTCGCTGATGTCGAGGGTTGCCATAACCATGTCCGTACATCCGGCCCTTTTCAACTCCTGTGCTGGTACCGCTGAAGGAACGGGCTTATCAGCCGCCACACGCTCCAACACCCATGGCCCGCCGCCTCATCATCGCAGTTCTTCTCGTCGCCATGTTTCTCGGCCAAAGCACCAGTACGGTGATGACCTTCGACCAAACAACGGTCAGCGAGGTCAACGCCAGGAGTTCGGACGTCCGGATCAGTGAGATTCTGGTCTCTGCCTCCTCCGAACAATACAACGGCACCGATTGGAACAACGACGGGGACATCGGCTCTTCTTCTGACCAATTCATTGAGTTGTGGAATGCAGGCACTGACCCCGTCGATGTTTCGGACTGGCTCCTGGACGACGTGGCTGAAGGTGGTTCTGCGCCGTGCCGACTGGCATGGAACACGACCATCGAGCCAAACGACTACATCGTCATCTTCCGAGCCAGTTCCCGGATTGAACTGGATTACTGGGACGGCGACACGGCCACCATCGCTGACGCCGCCGGCAACGTGATCGACACGCTGTCGTACGGAGCTGAAGATTCGTGGTGGGACACGTCCTACGTCAAGGCCCTCAACGGTACCATCACCAAAGTCGAGCCCCCCACACCTGGCTGGGGCGACGATGCCAGTTACCCGGTCGCTCAGAACATGGTTCGCTGCTACGGTTTGAACGACAACGTGCACGAAGGTGCCTACGTCCTGAAAGGACGCATCGTCCCCATGACCGGCGAAGCGGACGTGATCAACGAGGGGCACGTGCTGGTCAAAGACGGGATGATCGAAGCCGTCTGGGAAAACCAAGTCCCATCCGACATCCAATTGACCAACGTCCCCGTCATTGAGACCAACGGCACCATCTACCCCGGTTTGCTTGACCTCCACAACCACCTCCACTACAACCAAGCCCCGCTTTGGGACATGACCCCCCACCTGCCGGAGAACAACCGCAACGCTTGGGGCGGCTACAACAACCGCTACGAGTGGAAGGACCACCCCGACTACAGCGAACAGGTGACCAAGCCCAAGATGCTGGTGCACTCCGGACCGTACTGGAACATGGAATCTGAAGCCATGAAGTACATCGAGATGAAATCCATCGTCGGCGGTGCGACGGCAGCCCAAGGCGGGCCAAGCAACCCCGATGACAGCTATGCAACCGTCCTCTCACGGAACATTGAGGACTACAACTTCGGCAGGGACGAAATCCACACCAAGGTCACGGAGTTGACCTCCGATTATGTCGGCAATCACATCAAAACAGGCAACGCCAGCGGTGAACTTGACGCTTGGTTCATCCACATCGCTGAAGGTGTCGACGAGCGCAGCAGGGCGGAGTTTGACATCCTCGTCCAAAACAACCTTCTGGTCGGTGAATTGGTGCTGATTCACGGCGTCGCCCTCACGGACCAAGAGTTCACAAAAATGGCAGAGGTGGGTGCGACGCTCGTGTGGTCCCCCCTCTCCAACCTCCTGCTCTACGGGCAAACCGCCGACATTGCAGCCGCGAAGGCGGCTGGCGTCCACATCACCCTCGCCCCGGACTGGGCCCCCTCAGGTTCCAAATCCCCCCTCCACGAATTGAAGGTGGCCGACCTGTGGGACGACGAAATGCTCGGGGACATCTTCACCGACTACGAACTGGTCGAGATGGTGACCAGCAGCGCCGCTCAAGCGACCAACTGGGACGTCGAGGTTGGCACCATTGAAGCCGGCAAGGTCGCCGACTTGGTGGTGGTCGACAACATCGATGCCAACCCCTACCGCAACCTCATCAACGCCGTGGACCCCGATGTTCGCTTGACCGTGGTCGGTGGTTTGGCCGTGTACGGCGACCAAGACATCATGACGGCGCTGAAGGGCGACGACACCGAACCGGCCGGAAAATTCGGCAAAGCCGTCGACGTCACCTACTTGGCGGCGCCCGAGGGCGCACAAACGTGGGCCAGCATCGTCGAAAACCTGACCATGGCCATGCGGTTTGACACGGAGGAAATGCGAGCGGCTTTCGGCGACGCCAACGACTTTGACAGCGTCACCCGAGACATGGGCTACGTCGGACTCGACCCTTGGTACACCTACGGTGATGAACGCTACTTCGACGTCCTCAACGGCTCCTCAACGGCCAACTTCCAATGGGACATGTCTCTTCTGTACGACCGCTACTACGACCGAGCAGAAACCCTTCCAGTTATCACCGAATTCGAAGTCGTTGAAGTGGAAGAACCCGCACCCTGCGAGGATGGAACTGCGCCACCGTGCACTGTTGATGAACCGGACAACGGGCCGGACAATTCCACCAATCAGACGACCGACGGCACGGGGACCAACGACGGCACCGGCACCACGGACACTGGCAACAACGGCGACAACGGACAAACCACCGCCCCCGTTGACACCTCGCAAGCCGAGGATGAGGATGTCGAGCAGCAAGCCCTGCTGCTGTTCTTTGCCATCGTTGTGCTCCTGCTCGTCGGCCTGTACTTCGTGTCAAGGGGCGGGGAAGACGCCCTTGCAGCCGAGGTTCAGATTGAGAAAATGTGGGATGAACAGGAAGCGGCAGCTGGGGCTGAGGCGATGGATGACGGCCCGAGTTCCACCGGCTTCGTGCCGGCGCTCCCACCGTTGGAGATTCCCTCGGACGAGACCGAGTGATCAGGCGAGGTCCCATTCGGGCCCACTGGCCGTATCGGTCACCACCACACCGAGGGCGTTCAGTTCATCGCGGATGCTGTCCGCCCGGGCCCAATCCTTGCTGGCCCTGGCCTCACTACGCTGCAGGAGAAGCGCCTCGACCTGATCGGCGATTTCGGCTTTCCGGGGATCCTCTTCAGGCTCTGCAAGGGCCACCTCTTGAGAGGGAAGCACACCGAGCACGCGACCGGCCGTTTCCTCCAAAAGATCGACGCCGTAAGCAGCGAACGCCTCTCGGTCAGCTTCGTCCATGTCCATGCCGAGTGTTTTGGTGATTTCTCGCACCATGCCGAGGACCTTGGCCACGGCTTCACGGGAGTTGAAATCGTCGTCCATGGCTTGGGCAAAGCCTTCGCCCATCTTCTCGAGCAGACCGGTGGCTCGTGCGAGCGGATGGGGCGAGGCGAGGTCGGGGTGGGGGAGATGGACGGTGGGACCATCGCCCTGGGCCTTGAGCGCGTCGACATAACAGGCCAGCAAGCGATTGTAATTTCGCTCAGCGTCGTTGAGCAGGGTCTCGTTCATGTCAATGGGTGAGCGGTAGTGGGCATTGATGAGGGCGAAGCGGAGGACCATGGCGTCCACCTTGGTGAGAATATCACGGATGGTCCAGAAATTCCCGAGGGATTTGCTCATCTTTTCGCCGTCGATGTTCACGAAGCCGTTGTGGAGCCAGTGGTGCACCACAGGGGAATGACCCGTATGGCACTCTCCTTGGAAAATTTCGGCCTCATGGTGCGGGAACCGAAGGTCGTGCCCGCCGCCGTGAATGTCGAATTCCTTGTCAAAGTGGTCGAGGGACATCGCCGTGCACTCGATGTGCCAGCCTGGCCGGCCCGGCCCCCAAGGGGACTCCCACGTGGGCTCGCCGGGTTTCGCAGCCTTCCACAGCGCGAAATCCTTGTGATCACGCTTGCCTGAACCCGTCTCGTCGACGCGACCCCCTGCGCCTGATCGAACCGCATCGATGGATTGGCCGGTGAGTTGGCCGTACTTTTCGGGTGCGGATTCAACGTGAAAGTACACGCCGTCGTTGGCCTCGTAGGCGTGTCCTTTCTCGATGAGGTCGGCCGTGATGCGAATCATGTCATCAACGTACTCCGTGCAACGGGGGTAAACATCAGCCCGGAGGATGTTGAGCGCATCCATGTCCTCGTAGTAGGCCTCAATGTTCTGGTCGACCAACGCTTTCCAGTCACCGTCCAGTTCGTTGGCGCGATGGATGATTTTGTCGTCGATGTCGGTGAAGTTCTGAACGTAATGAACGTCGTATCCGCTGGACTCAAGCCACCGATGAATCAAATCAAAGGCCAGATAACAGCGTGCGTGGCCAAGATGACATCGGTCGTAGACCGTCACACCGCAGACGTACATGGAGACCTTACCGGGCTCCAAGGTGGTGAAGTTCACCTTTTCGCGACGGCGAGTATCATGCAGACGGATGGGCATGGGCTCATCTCGGCGTGGCGGCGGGTTGCACTTGAAGGTTCATACGGGACCCCTGTGTGGCCCGCCGTATGGCCAACGCTTCACCAAAACGCATTTTCGTCACCGGTGTGAACGGTCATATCGGGAACCACATCGTCCGAGACTTGCTCGAACACGGCTACGCGGTACGAGGGTCGGTGCGCAATCTCAACGACGCCGAAAAAACCGACCATGTCCGGGCCCACGCTCGTGAACTCGCATGCGAGGACCGGTTGGAACTCGTTGAGGGGGACGTCCTCGATGCCGACGGTTGGGCACCACATCTGAACGGCTGTGCCGGTTTGTTTCACACCGCCACGATGTACTCCACTCGAGGAAGCGCCGCCGAAATCCTTGACACGGCCAACAAGGGCACCACCCACCTGCTTCACGCCGCCGCCGAAGCAGGCATCAAGCGCGTCGTCTACACCTCAAGCACCGCTGCGGTCGGCACGTCGCCAAAAGGTCAGGTCAAAGATGAGACGTCGTGGAACACCGACACCTCCCTTCCCTACACCGTTGCCAAGACCCAATCCGAACGCCTGGCTTGGAATCTTGCAAAAGAACTGGAACTTGACCTTCGCGTCATCAACCCCACCGCTGTGCTGGGTGGTGGTTTTGTTCGACCGACACCCAGCGTGGACTTTTTCCAAGATGCCATCGCTGGCAACTACCCCGTGGCGCCCAAATTCCCCATGTCCGTCGTCCACGTTCGAGACGTCGCTCGAGCCCATCGACGGGCCTTCGAAGTGGATGAAGCGGAGGGGCGCTTCATCCTCGCCCCCCACGCCAACCTCACGTTGGCGACGATTTGCAAACGCATCCGCACGCTCAATCCGACCACCAAGGCACCAAAGTACAGCCTGCCGAACACCCTCGTCCCGCTCGCCGTGTTCCAGGACTGGTTGGGCGGAAAATTCGGACGTCAACGCTACCTCACACGCGCCGTGGCCAAGAACATGATGGGCGGGGACACCAACTACTCAAGTGCCAAAGCCGAGAAGGTTCTCGGCATGACATGGGAGGATTTTGATACGTGCATCCAAGATACGGTCGACGTCTTCCTTTGAGCCGCGACCAAGGCCTCCTGGTCGCTTCCGCTGCGTGGTTGATCCCCTCCATCACCGTCGTGGCAGCCACGCTGATTCACCTCCTCGACCAACCTCGTGCCGTACCGTTCTTCATCTCAGAAACCGATCACGAAGGGCTCCAAGACCTCGTGTTCACCGTAGGATTGACCCTGGGTGGTGTGTGCCAAATGGCCTATGCCTGGCATCTGTACCACGAACTCGAAGCCGCTCGACCACGCACGTGGTTCGTCGCCTCGTTACTCGGGGTTTTGGCGTCGGCCAACACCGTGTTGGTCAGCCATTACGACATGTACAACCACATCAACCCTCACATCCTTACGGCGATGCTCGCCTTTGGTGGCGGCGTCGCTTGGGCGTTCACCGCCGGCTGGGCCATGGGCGACATGGCCTCGAGTATGGGTCGGCGCATGCGGAGGATTGGCTTCACCATGGCAGCGGTCGGCTTTGTTGTCATGGTGGTGGCCTTCCAGTCCGCCGCCAACACCGTCGACCCGACCGGGTTGACGACGGTTGAATTCCTCAACCAAGCCCAGAGCGGCATTGCCGTTGCGGCACCTGCAGAGTACGTTCTCGTGGCTGGCCTGATGCTTTGCCTTGCTTCGTTTCGCTACGAATTGCTCGCCAAAGAGAAAGAGCAAGCCTCATGAAGGGCCACCCCACCGTTCACTCTGGGTAAAATCATGAAGAGAACCATGGTTGGACTCATCGCCATGACCCTCATGCTTGCGGGTTGCATCGAGGAACAGCCTGCGGCAGAGGAGGAAGAAGCGCCCATGCTGGCGGTGGCGAACGTGTTTCCCGTCTGGGAAGGCGTGGATCACACCAACATGAGCCACACCAGCGGGTCGTTCACCAACCAATCCTACCTGGCGTACTTCTCCGCCCCGTGGTGCACCCATTGTGAAACCACGCTGAACGCCTACGACTTGACCGTTCCTGCCGAGCGAATCGTGGTCTTCTCCCGGGAATCACGTGAAGAATACGCCAACATGAGCGAGTGGCACAACACCACCGAGCAAAACCTCAACCGCACCGTCAATCGACCGTTCATCCTTCATCCCGACCTCGCCATGGAGGTCGAAGCCAAATCCATCCCGCATGCGGTGTTCGTGAACCCACAGGGCTACGCCTTTCATGTTGAGATTGGAAAGGAAACCAATCAAACCTACATCCAATCGGTTTGGGAGTTAACAGAAACCGCCGTGTTCAACGAAACGACAGGGTGGAACCATCACGTCGATGCATCAAGCTGAACGCAGCGCAAGCAGGGCCGGCGGGACGGTGTAGGTGTACGAGGAACCGTCGCCGGCCAAGGTCAGCGAGGTCAAGTCCGACGAGAACGCCACCGTTTCAAACACGCTTTCGATGGCGTGGAGGGGCATGTTGGCCACCAAAGCACCGGACCGGGTGATGGAAATGCCCGTGGCCACAGAAGGTGGAACCGACCTGAAGGTCAGGAGGTCCTCGGTGATGGAGAGGACGCCCAAACCATCGAACATGAGATGGAAGTGTTCTGAGATGGTCCCCCAGTCCTTTGCGAATCTGAACAGGTTTTCCATCATGCATCACCCCTCATGTTCTCGTCCCCACATGCCATCATGACCTCCCCTCCAACAAGCGTTGCAAAGCCACGTTCAAAACCTTCTCATCGAGGGTTGAACACGCCACGGTGCTTGGTTCGGTTCCCGTTTCGCCCACCGAGGATGTTCCGACCAAGACATGAACGGTCATCGACCGATGGCTGAGTTGGTGGTTGACAACACCTGCCTCAACGTAGGCCTCACCTTCCTTTCTTCGCCCTTCCTCGTACACCGGTCCCCACATGCCACCGAACAGCCCTGAGGGTGGTCGCTGCTTGAGCACCGGGCGACCTTGGCCGTCATGGTCAACGATGGCGGTGAGGATGACCGCCTTGGTCCGTTGTTGCTTGGGAAGCGGGTAGCGTTCCGGCGTGGACCGCCCTTGACACGAGGAGGACACAGGGCATTGACTGCATCCGACCCGTTTGGGCGTGCAAACCGTCGCCCCCAACTCCATGAGGGCTTGATTCCAATCGCCCGGCCGTTCGATCTCAAGCGAGGCGTCAGCCCACGTCTGAACCGCCTTTGGTGTCGGCTCGAGATGAGCGGTCTGACGCGCCATCACCCGGCGGATGTTGCCGTCCACGCAGGCCACGGGTTGACCAAAGGCAATGCTGGCCACGGCGGCAGCGGTGTAGGGCCCAATGCCGGGCAGCGACCGCAACTCGTCGTAGGTTGAAGGTAACCGTCCGTCGAATCCACCTTCGGCCTTTGGAAGCATGACCCGTTGACTGAGGGCATGGAGACGGCGAGCACGGCTGTAATAGCCCGCACCTTCCCACGCCTTCAACACCGCATCAACCGGAGCATCGGCCATGGACGCGATGGTCGGAAAGGTTTCAACCATCCGCTGCCAATACACCAAACCACGACTCACTTGGGTTTGCTGCAGGAGAATCTCACTGAGAAGGATGTGCCAAGGGTCGTCGGTTTGTCGCCACGGCAAGGCCCGCTGGTGCTCGTCGTACCACTGCAGCAAAGCGTGCTGCTCGTCGTGGTTGAGCACGCCTCACCCTCAGGCTTCAGCAGGTTCAGCCGCCGGTTCGGCTGAGGCCTTGGCGGCTTCGATCTTGGCGTCGTTGGCCTTGATTTGTTCCCACACCAACTCGGCCACGTCCTTGACTTCCATCTCTGCACCGATGGCGCTCAAGCCGTCGGTGACCATGGTCGAACAGAACGGACAACCCACGGCCACGGTATCGGCGCCGGTAGCAGCGAGTTCCTTTGAGCGAATCACGTTGACACGGTCGTAGCCTTCGTCGACGTGCTCTTCCATCCACATTTGAGCGCCACCGGCACCGCAACAGAAAGAATCACGACCGTGGCGTTCGGCTTCAACATCAACGCCGCCGATGGCGTCGCGGGGCGCATCCAATTCGCCGCCAATGCGCCCGAGGTAGCACGGGTCGTGGAAGGTCACCGAACCGTCGTGCTTGGGCTGAGGGAGTTTGCCTTCGGTTTGCAAGTGGCTGATGAGTTGGGAGTGGTGCATGACTTCGATGTCTTCGCCGCCGTAGTCCTTGTACTCCTTTCCAAGCGTGTGGAAGCAGTGCGGGCAGGAGGCGACGATCTTCTTGACCCCGATTTCCTCGAAGGTCGAGAGGTTGGTTTCGGCGAGCATTTGGAACAGGTATTCGTTACCAGCGCGGCGGGCTGCATCACCGCTGCAGCCTTCCTGCATGCCGAGAATACCGACGTCGAGGCCGGCTTCTTTCATGATGCTGATGGTGTCCCTGGCGACCTTCTTATTGCGTTCGTCAAAGGAGGCAGCACAGCCCGCGAAGTAGATGTATTCGGCTGGCTCGGCCACCTTTACGTCAAGGCCATCGGCCCAATCGCCTCGCTCGTGGGCGGGCAACCCGTAGGGGTTGGAATCGGATTCCAGGTTCTCGATGGTGGCCATGAGCGGCATGACCGTGTCCTCAACGCTCTCGTCAAACTCCATGCGCTCCATCATCAGGTGGCGGCGAGCATCGGT
Organism: Candidatus Poseidonia sp.; assembly: GCA_049627345.1. Lineage (GTDB taxonomy): Archaea > Thermoplasmatota > Poseidoniia > Poseidoniales > Poseidoniaceae > Poseidonia. Next base: position 66,287 of record JBMZXF010000003.1, read on the forward strand.
CAACTTGGGCACGTGGTCGATGTAAATGGGGCAAGCTTCAACACAGGCGTGGCACGTCGTGCACGCCCAAATGGCACCTTCGCCGAAACGGGCGATGATGTCTTCCTCGGGCGTTTCGTCGGCAAACAAGGTCGTGGCGTGGTCGTTGGCGTAATGGCGCACGTCGTGGATGATCTGCATCGGGTTGAGGTCCTTGCCGCTGGCGTAGGCGGGACAAACGTCTTGGCAGCGAGCGCACGAGGTGCAGGCCCAGCCATCGATGAGGTCCCGCCACGTGAAATCGGTGTAGTTCACGGCACCAAACGACTCCACGTCGAGGTCGTCAAGCAGGACGGCCTTGCCGTTTTCGCCACGGGCCAGGGGCTCCATGGTGGCCATCGGACGAAGGTCGTGGAAGAAGACGTTTGGGAAGGCCATCACCAAGTGCATGTGCTTGGAAAGCGGGATGAGGAACAGGAAGACACAGATGGCGAGCATGTGGGCCCAGTAGGCGGCAATGACGAGGCTGGCAGCGGGCGCCAGGGTGGCGTAGACCCAGTAACCGATGGGCTCCCATGTGGACGAGACGGTGGATTCACCGGCTTCAACCACGAACGACGTGGTGGTGATGGTCATGATGAGCAGCAGGATGACGTTGCCTTCAAGCTGAGATTTTCCCTTGAGCTTCTCGGGCGTGAACACCACACGGCGAATCAACGCCAACACACAGCCGACGAACGCGATGGTGTAGCCCACCTCCACCATGAGGTTCCACGGCCCACGCACGACCTCTGGGAGCACCTTTTGTGAGAACTGGTTGCCGCTGGCGAGGTCAAACATGTCGGTGGACAGCATGAGGAAACCCCAGAACATGAGGACGTGAATGCCACCAGCGATGCGATCCTTGAGCACTTTTTTCTGGCCGAGCCAGCCACTCAGGACTTCTGAAATTCGAGCGCCCCAATTGTCAAATCGGTTCTCCGGCTTTCCCTTCAGGACAAGCTTGCTCGCCTTCCACACCTGATAGCCAAAGAAGCCACCAGAGACGCCAAACAACACCAAGAGAATGGCCCAACCGGGGACGGGGCCGTAATCCAAAAACAACGGATGTTCCACTGTGCTCACCATGTCGGCGCTGTGCCGCTGCCCTTGCGAGGTCAAGACGCACTTTGAATCCACCGTCAAATGGCGAAGGAATCACAACGATGTGCAAGAAGGAATATGAAGCCGGAGCCCGTGAAAGAATCATGGGTGAGGCGGAGGTGCTCGTGGCTGCCAGCGCCCCCGGCAAATGCATCCTCTTTGGCGAGCACGCCGTGGTTTACGGCCAACCTGCCGTGGCGGTGGCCATCGAACAACGACTTTCGATTTCGGCGACCAAGGCCGCTTCATGGAGCGTCGATGGGAGCGCCCTTGACCCGGACCGCCACCCGCACATCACGATGCTGAGGGACCGTTGGCTGTCGGACGGCGAGCCCATGGCCTTCCACATCTCAGGCGACATCCCTCGCGCATCGGGACTGGGGTCCAGTGCGGCCCTCAGCGCGGCCGTGGGCGCCGTCATGCACCGCTTGGCCAACCCCTCCAAGGGCATTGACCGGGACGGGTTGAGCGCCGTTGCCCACCGGGCTGAAGCGCATGCCCAGCAGGGTCGCGCCTCGCCCATGGACGCTTCGACCAGTGTGGAGGGCGGCGTCGTCGTGCTTTCTGACCGCATCGAGGAGGCCGCAAAGCACCTCTACACACGACAATTGACCACGCCCGAAGGGAAGCGGTCGTGGGAAGTTCACCACCTTTCGCCACCGAACAGCGAAGTGTTTCTGGTGCTCGGCAACACCGGCGTCTTCGCCCCTACCTCCAAACAAGTGGCCATGGTCGCCGATGCCCTGGCTGCAGAACCGACGAGAATGCGTGAAATTGAGGCCATCGGGACCGTTGCTCGGCGAGGGCTTGCGGCCTTGATCGACGGCGATTATGAAGCAGTTGGCCACGCGATGAGCGAAAACCATCTGTTGTTGCGAAACCTTGGGGTTTCATCGCCCGAACTTGAGGCACTGATTCAAGCCGCCATGCCCTCATCCCTTGGGGCCAAGTTGACCGGTGCAGGCGGAGGAGGATGCATGGTGGCGCTGACTCGAGACCCGAAACAAACCAGTGAAGCCATCGAGTTGGCAGGCGGCCGAACCCTCATTTCTCGAATGGGCAACGAAGGCGTCCGCATTGAACGCGGCTAGCCCTCCAGAGCAACGGTTTTCGAGACAGAAACCAACGATGGGTGCCGAAATTCCTTTTATATACTAAAGGGCGTTCGGCCTTTATATGACCACCGATGAAGAACGCCTTACCGTTGTGAACGTAGTTGCAAGCACCCGTGTTGCAGAAGAACTCGACCTCCCTGACATCGCCATCCAACTCAACTGTGAGTACGAGCCCGAGCAGTTCCCCGGTGTGGTCTACCGTGTCACCGAACCCAAACTCGCCATCCTCATGTTCCGCTCCGGCCGTGCTGTGTGCACCGGCGGAAAGGACGAGGACAACATCCACACCGGTATCGACCGCATGATCAAGGATTTGCGAGCCGCTGGCATTGAGACCTGGGACCTGAAGGACGTCACCATCGAAGTCCAAAACATGGTCGCTACCTACGCCCTTCACTACCCTGAAGACTACGACGGTGTGGACAAGTTCACCGGCGAGCCACAAGCAGGCGTGCCCCGCAAACTCAACCTCAACCACTTGACCTTCCACCTGCCCTTTGACAAGGTGGAATACGAGCCCGAGCAGTTCCCCGGCCTCATCTACCGACTTGACGACCCGAAGGTGGTTTGTCTCATCTTCGGCTCCGGAAAGATGGTCATCACCGGCGCTCGCCACAAGGACGAGATCCTCGAGGCCGTTGAGATCATCAAGGACGAACTGGCTGACTTGCTCTGAGCCGCTTCAGCCCGTAGGGCTGGAGAGAAGGCTTGATGGCCTCGGTCCTCCGTCCCATGACCATGGGGGAGGGACGTATGCGCCGCACCGTTCCCGTGGCCTTGGTGCTGTTGTTGCTTGCCAGCCTTCTCCCGATTCAACACCAGGTCTTGGCCGAACCAACCGTGAACCATACCATCGCAGGCGACCCGGGCGTCTCTGATGTGCCGACGTGGCGCATTGGCGACCGTTGGATTTACGCCGGGACCTTTGACCCGACCATTCTGGTCACCGACACCGGCGTGGACGCCACCGTCGGAGAAATCCAAGGCGACACCACCTCAGAGGTGACCGGCATTACGACGCAGAACGTGGACAACATGTCCGTCGTGGCCTACACCCTGCGAACATCGGCCAACTTTGACAAATCCGGCGTTTCGCTGGAGGGCTACACCGGCAACGTCTACATCCAGTTCACCCAAACAGAATACCTCCGAGTGAGCGACCTTGCGCCTATTCGAAGTGAGCTTGACTTGTACATTCGCTTCGTTCCCAGCGGCATCTCCTTCCTCGAACAAATCCTCGGCGACATCACCATTACAACCACCTATTCGCCCGTGAACGAGAATTACGATTTCCCGATTCGCATGGACGAGCGCTGGACCACCACCACCACCTCTTCCTCGCAATGGTCGGGCCAAAGCGACTACATCACCCCCTTCCCACCTCCCGAAACCGACACCAACACCACCACCTGGGTGGTATCCGATGTTGGAAAACCACAGAACATGATCGGCCAGAGCATTGACTACGGCGGGTGCAACGAATCCTACGAGATGACCTCGTTCAACAGCGAGGGCATCTCGGAAGGCTTCCGCTGGTACTGCCCCGAGGTTCGCAATTACGCCTGGCTTCACACCAACGACGACATCGGCCTGACCATTGATTTCAAGCTGAAGCGATACGACCCTGTCGGCGCCACGGGTGTTGAACCCTACACCAACCCCGGCAGCCGAGCCGACTGCCTTGAGGTCGTTCCCGATCGAAGCATCACCGCCCTGAATTCCCCCATGCAGGTCTGGGTCAACGCCTCCTCATCCTGCTTTTCCAACGTGGCCGGACTCCAAGTGGACCTTCATCATGAAGCGGAGGGTTTTCTCACGACCCTGACCACAGCGGCCAACGGGAGTGCTTGGGCAGAGGTGGACGTGGGCGATGCCGTCGATTCCTCAGCCACGGTGCTTGATTATGCCAGCCACGGGCTTGTAGCCAAAGCAGGAAATCGAGTCGGTGCCGCCACGGTAACCCTCGACGAGTACCTCGTCGGCTTGGATGTTTTTGCAGAGGTTGACGCCGTGGACATGCTTCGAACACGCTGCATAGGCGATGTTTGCACGACCACGCAACTCAACGCCATTTCCGGGTTTAATGTTCTCCCAGGCGACACCTTGGACATTGAAGTGTCCATCAAAAACCGAGGCATCACCACCTCCGTGGCCAGCGATGCACGGCTGACGCTGCCCGATGGCAATGTTTCCACCGACCAACTTCCTGCGCTTGCCACCTACCAAGCACACAAAATGTTCGCCCTTTGGGAAGTGCCGGAAAACACCTCCATCGGCACGGTTGAACTGCTGTGGGAAGCCGATGTGAGTCGCCTCAACACGGCGGATGCAGATGTGGAGAACAACCTCGGCCGAATCGAGTTGTTCGTGGGACGCCTGCCGACCCCTGTGGCACCAGAGCCGACCGGCCTGACCGGCGACACCATCCACATCAACGCCAGCGGGAGTTTTGACGAGGACGGCGGCGAGGTGTCCTGCGAGTTCTGGGTTCCGTTTGACGATGGCACACGCACGTGGGACTACGAGCGCATCCCCTCTCCATCCTGCATGCTCAACTACACGTGGATTGACGACGGCGTCTATCCCATCGAAATCACGGTCGAAGACGAGGAACGGGATGAAGCCGTGATGATCCTCAACGTAACCGTCGAAAACCGAGCACCAAAGATTGAGGTGCGAAGCCAGCGAACCGAAGCGAAGGTGGAATACCCGATTACGCTCTATGCCTACGCCAACGACTCCGACTCCGAGAAGGTATGGCCGGGCGTGGTCGACATCTATTGGCCGGGGGCCAACTGCAAGGAAGGCTACTACACGCGAGTGTGCACCACGACCTCCACCACCGAGGGATGGAAAACCTTCACCGCCGTGGGGACCGACGACGACCGAGCGACCGCCACCGCCACCTTCGATGTCAAATTCACCAACATCCGACCCCACAGCATCAACGTCCAGATGGTGGACGACGATGGACCCGTGGTGATGGACGCACAAGACACCTGGCATGTGAGCGAAGACCAAACCGTGACCATCAAAGGGCAAGCCCAAGACTCGGTCGACGACATCGAAGGCCTCACCCACACGTGGTGGCCTGACGACGCCCAACCCTCGTTGATTCGAGTGTTTGACGGGCGCACCTCCGAATTTGAGATGGTCTGGCTGGAGGCTGGACTGCACAAAATGCGCCTCGAAGTGACCGACTCCGAGGGTGCTTCAAGCGGCATCGAAGAGCGGTGGGTGAGTGTACAAAACGTTCCCCCGACCATCGAGCCCATCGCTTCGGTCTTGCCCGTAGCCGAGGGGCAAACCATCAGCGTCTCGGGGTCGTCGTCCGATACGCCTTCGGACATTGACACCCTGGTCCGGTGTTGGGACATCGACCCCAGCATGGATTCCGACGACATCGGCAGCGCCGATGACGACTGCGATGTCATCGGGGACGACCTGACCATCGCATGGAACCGGAGCGGCACCCACAAACTCGTCTACCACGTCACGGACGACGACGGAGCCACGACCAGCGAAGTGCTGGAGGTGCTCGTGCTGAACACGCCACCCATCGTCCGAACCGGTGCCATCTCGTGCGTGGCCTACGAAGCATGCGTCCTCGATGCCAGCACCACGCTCGATGCCCTGACCGACATCAATGACTTGACCGTGGCGTGGGACATTGATATCACGGTGGACAGCAACGAAGACGGGATTCCGGACAACGACGCCGACCTCCTCGGAAAGACGGTCTCGTACATCTTCAAGCAGGACGGCGTGCAATCGGTCAAGGTCATCGCTTGGGACGAGGACCCGGAGCGCCCCGGAACCAAAGTGGTCACCTTTGCCGTGCTTCCGGCGGACCGTACGCCGCTAGAGAACCTTGGAGCGTCGCTGGTCGGCGAAGAAGCCAACCCCATCGTCCAGCTCAGCCTCTTGGTGCTGATGTTGCTGCTCGTGGGTCTGTTTTCACGACGGCGCCGCCAACCCGAGGCCACATCGGATGCGTGGGACGAGGTCAACACATCGCTGAGCGCCGAACTGTTCACGTCGCAGGATGAGCGAATTCAACAACGACGGCCTGAAGGGCCACCACCCGCCTATCTGTTCCAGCAATCATTGGAACAGGCACCAGGAACGGAATCCCATGCGGGACCACCCCTGCCCCCGACGGGCCTGCCGGAGGGCTGGACCATGGAGCAATGGGAACATTACGGGCAACAATACCTTGATTCACAGGGCTGAGCCATGGCACAAAGGACATCCTCTTTTGTATCAGGAGGCACACCTCAGTTCATGTTCGGCCGAGCCTGTCAGGCAGCGTTTCTCGTCGCCCTTTTCCTCACTTCCATGGGACTGAGTGTGGTTGAATCCTCCATCCACCTCGAGCAAACCGTTGAGGAGCGACGCTCCCAAGGTGTATCGGGTGCGGTTGATGTACCGAACTACCGCATCGGGGATGAATGGGTGTACGAAACCAAATTCGACGTCTCTCAACTTCTCGCACAGGCCAATGTTTCCGCCTCGCTCAACGCCCTGACCGGGGACACGGCCAACGAAATCACGGACATTTTCTACGCCACCGATAACAACGGTGACACGGTGCTCGCCTACGAAGTTGAGATCAGCGGGAGTTTCACCTCTGGCAACAGCGGCGCCACGCTTGAAGGCGTCACTGGCCGACTCAACATCGACTACGACGGCATTGACATCCTGCGGGCGAGGGACCTGGCCACCATCACCAGTGATTTCACCCTCGACGTTCGGTTCCGGCCGTTCAACCTCGGCTTCCTCGAACAAACCCTCGGCATCGTGACCTTCGACAACACCTACACGCCGGCCAAGGAACGGTACGACTTCCCCCTGCGAAACGGCGACCAGTGGTGGATGGAATTTGAAGCCAAGACCGAGGTGAGCGGTACATCGGATTATTTCGACCCCTCTGAGTTTGATTCGGAGGAGGACGAGAACAACTCGTGGCAGGTCATCAAAAACGAGGCTCCGGTGGAAGACGGCGCCTCGCCGTCCTACACCGGGTGCGACGATTCGTACAAGATCGCTGAATGGAACGCCACCGGTGTCAACCTCGGGTTCAATTGGTACTGTCCGGCCGTCCGAGGAAGTGTTTGGAATCGTATCGTGAATCCTGCCGGGTTCACCATTGACTGGATTTTGAAGACGTACAGCCCGGCCGATTCCAACAGCGTGGTGCCCGCCTCGTCCCCCGGCGGCCGCAACACGCAAATCACGGTCAGCACGGCCACCACCGCTACCCTGCCCGACGCCATTGAGCAGGTGTCCATCGGCTACACCGTCGCAGGCTCGCCCAGCATTCCCATCAAGAACACCAACCTGCAACTTCGCTACGAGATCGCAGGCACCATCCTCAACCCGACAACGGACAACAACGGGCAAGCACAGGTTTCCCTCAACGTGTCCGATGAAGTTGACGATACGCCGGCGAGCGACGACCACACCAGCAACGGCGTGGTGGTCTACGACCCCGCCGCCCGTGTGGTCGGCGCCACCACCATCGTTCAGGACCTGAGCGTCGTTGGCGTGGACCTTATCGCTCAAGCCGGTTCGGTCATCGTGGAGCGAACACGAAACGGCGACACCACCACGTTGAGCGCCTCCATCGGCTACAATGCCCTTCCAGGCGACGTGCTCAGTTTCTCTCTCCCTGCCCAAAACCGTGGTGTGCTGACCTCTCCGGCCACCGTGATGGAGATTGAAACGCCGGACAACACCGTCCTGCGTGAGGCCATTCCGGCCGTTGCCCCGTACGCCGAGGAGCGTGTCCTCGTCAACTGGTCCGTGCCCGCCAACATGATGATCGGAACGGCCGCCATGACGTTCACCGTCGACCCCGACCAAAACGTGACCGCAGACGCCAACCGGAGCAACAACGACGCCTCCATTTCCATCTTCATCGGACGTGCACCCACCGCAGCCATGACCGTTGATGAAGGGAAGTACACGTTCGAAAACGTCACGCTGAACGCCACGGGAAGTTTTGACACTGACGGCGGTGATGTTGACTGTGTGTTTGAAATTGAGTCCAGGGCCGGCCTGATTGATGTGATCGAAGCCCCCAACTGCTGGACGCAATGGAACTGGTCAAACAGCGGGACATGGAGTGTCAAGGTCTTGGTCGTTGACGAGGAACTGGACACAGATGAACTGGTCGTGGACGTCGTGGTTCTCAATCGCGCCCCGACGTTCAACCTCACCCATCCTGAGGCGGTTGAGGTGGAAACACCGATCACCATCCAGGCCGTTGACATCGAGGACATCGACACCTCATCCCCCTCAGGGCAACAAGTCACCATCACGTGGCCGGGACTGGAATGCAACGAAGGCATCACGCAAGCCACCTGCACCTTCACACCCATGTTTGAGGGTCCCATCAACATCACCGCCGTGGCCACCGACGACGACGGCGACACCACCACCATCTTCAGCGAACTCATGGTTCTCAACATCCCGCCCACCATCTCAGCACCGACCTTGACCAAAGGAGGGCAAGAAGTGCAACCTGATGAAAACGGCACCTGGCACATCAACGAAGACGAGGTTGGTGTTCTGAAGGCCACGGCCAGCGATTCGGAAAACGACGAAGGCACCGTCATCGTGCAGTGGTTCCCTTCCCTCGCTGATGAAAACTGGACCATCACCAGCATCGGGGTCGCCTCACAAGAACTGGTGGCATGGAACACCTCGGGCGAACACATCGTTCAGGTCCGTGCCATCGACGCCGACGGTGCGACCTCCGAGATGCAGCAGGCCACCGTGATGGTGCACAATGTCCCACCCACCGTTGAGGGCTTGCCCGGCAACACCCCAGTCTTCGAAGACGACGCCCTCAACCTGAGCGTGACCGCGTCGGACACGGCTTCCGACCTTGAGACGCTCACCATTTGCTGGGACCTTGACGCCAAGGTGGACAGCGACAACGACGGCGTCAACGACAACGATTGCGAGTTGACCGGCGCCTCCGTTGCCCCTTCATGGTCGACCAAGGGTGTTCGAATGATCACGGTGACCGTCACCGACGACGACGGCGCAACCGCTCAGCAGAGCATGAACGTCAGCGTCCTGAACCTTCCACCCCGGGCGTACCTCAACGCTCAGGTGGCCTTCACCAACTTGACGGAGGGCGATAACCTGACCTTGAACGGAGCGGATTTCTTCTTCGATTCTTCCACCGACTCGGAAAGCCTTGGGTTCCAGTGGGACAGTTCTCACCTTGACACCGACCTCGATGGCACCAAGACCGGTGATGTTGACTTCACCGGCGGCACCTGGACCATCACCGACCTCCCTGCAGGGAGTTGGACGGTCGTCCTGACGGCAACCGATGACGACGGCGAACAGGTGCAAAAGGAACTGACCATCGTGGTCGCTGAACTTCCTGCCGACGGCCTCATCGAAAGCATCACCAGCGCCGTGGGCACCACCACGGCGGCCATTATCGGTCTGCTCGGCATCATCATCGTCGGTTTGGTGGTCTTCTTGTTGTTCACACGCCAGCGCCCAGCTGCCGATGATTTCAGCATGTTCGAACAAAGCCAGTTCGCCGCTGCGCCCAAACCCGTTGCCTCGCTTCCTGCCACGCCTGCCGCTGTCGCACCAGCACAGGCCGTTGCAGCCCCGATGGAACCGCAACCTGCCGCCGCACCCGCGGACCCAACGATGGTGAACACCGGCCCACCGCTTCCCGTCACGGGATTGCCACAAGGATGGACCATGGAACAATGGAACTACTACGGCGAACAGTGGCTGGCAGCGAATCAACCCGCTCCTGCCCCCGTTCAACCCATAGTTTCACAAACTCCACCAACCCCTGCATCGGCTGAGTTGCAATCGTTGCTCGACGATTTGGACTTTTGAGGCAGCACCATGGGAAGCTTGTGGCAATTCTTCGGTCTCCCCGACCCTGAAGGCAGTGCCAACGCCCCTCCTCGCGCTGCACCTCCGTCGAACGAGGCACCGGTTTCGCTCTCCTCCAGCGCTGAAGCCGATTCGGCGACACCAGGCCCGCCTGAGCCACCTGCGACGACCCCTTCCACGCCATCACCGTTGAGCGAGGCCGCCATTGACCTCAGCAGGTTACGAACACCGCCGCTCGGATGGACAGGGCCGTTAACGCCTGACGGCGAGGCATTTCACGACCTCGGCATCGAAGTTCAACGCCAACGACCGCTGCCCAACAAAGCGCTCCGCTACATCGCACCCGATGTGATGAAGCGCATCCCGACCGGCGCCATGCTTGAGCGGGTCATGCAGGGCGACACCGCCATCGTTGACCTGCGTCCGCTCGTCCACATGGAAAGCCATCAGATGGCTTGCCGTCGAGAGATCAAGCACATGGCCGACCAAGCCCGTGTCAGCGTCTTTTCCTTGGACGCCGAAGACAAGTTGCTGATGGTTCCCGGCCACAACGTCGTGGTGGACATGCAAAAGCACGAGCTTGGACTGACCCCGATTCTTTGAATCAATCCAGCGAAGCCAAGGATTCCAAGAAGGCCATGGCGCCTCCGGCGAGGCCCAGCACGGTCGACGTATCGCCCTCGACCAACTGAGCGTGTTCCCTCATGGGGCCTGCTAAATCATAGCCGCCCGCTTTCCCTTTCCACGAACCTGAGGTCAGCAGGGCCTCCAGTTGGTCGGGCGAAAGGTCGGAAACGGAGACGACGGCAGACTCGCACCAGGTGTGCCAGGTGTCGTTCCACCGTACGGCCGTCGCCGTCCAGACCAAATGCTTGCGACCGCTGAGACGGTGAAGCATGGTGGCGGCGTGAGCGAGGTCGCGGGGTTTTCCCATGCTGAGGGAATGGTCGTCCGGGTCGCTCAGCATCGTGTCGGCCACGATGACGACAGCGTGGTTTGAGGCTGGTATGGCGGCGGCTTTTCGTTGGCAAATGGCGTGAACTTGTTCCTCAACCGTTCCCGCAGGGGGAGTCTCGTCCACGTCGTTGAGGCCTTCATGGTGCAGGCGAGAGAACATGCCCTCAAGCAGAGCGAAACGCCGTGGCGAATTGGATGCCAGCCAGACGTCCATACTGCGAACATCGCTTCTCGGACTTTGGAGATTGCCATGGATGGCGTGGGTGATATTGAAGAATCACGATGCCCACCCAGCCTTTGAGCCGCATGTCCGAGATTGAACGTATCCCCACCCACATCGAAGGACTTGATGAAAAAATGCAGGGCGGCATCCCTCAGGGCCACATCAGCATTGTTGCAGGGGCTTCCGGTGCGATGAAGTCAAGCCTGACCTTCTCCATGCTCTACAACGCCGTCCTCTACGGGGAAACCAGCGGCATCTACGTCACCCTCGAACAAGGCAAAGACTCGCTCCGCTCACACATGGCCAACATGGGCATGAACGTCGATGACCCTCGCGTTCGAAACCGAATCGCCATCATCGACCTGGCCGACCTGCGTGTCCAGCTCGACGAACAAGGCATGAGCAACCGTGTGGATTGGATGGGGCAACTCATCAAGCAGTTGACGTCCTACCGGCAATCCATCGGCTTTGAACTGCTGGTCTTCGACTCGCTGGGAGCCTTCTTTACCCTCACCAAAATGGAAAACCCCCGCGATGAAATCTTCCGTTTGTTTGAAGCCGTTCGCCGCCTTGAACTGACGTCGTTCTTCATCTGCGAGATGACCGGCGAAGACCACAAGCAATTCGGCGAATACGGCGTTGAAGACTACCTCTCGGACGGCGTCATGCACCTCGTCATGGAGCGCAGCGGTGACGATGTCACCAGGAAGTTGGGCATTGTCAAAATGCGCCACACCAACCACGTGCTGGGCTACAAGCCCTTCAATTGGAAAGAGAACGAACAGCGGTTCACCATCGTGTGAGATCACTCAACGGTTACCGACTTGGCCAGATTTCGAGGCCGGTCAACATCACGGCCAAGGCGAAGCGCCGTTTCGTACGCCATCAACTGCAAGGGCACCACCGTCAACAGCGGGGTCAGCCAAGGATGAATCGATGGAACGGCAATGGAGACGTCACCCTCGGAGGCGATGGCATCGCCTTTCTCGTGAATCAGGATCACTTTCGCCCCACGTGCCTTGACTTCGTGGAGCGCCGACATCGTCTTCTCTTTGAGGTGGTCGTTGGGAGCGATGACAACAACGGGACTTCCTTCCTCAAGAAGGGCGATGGGGCCGTGTTTCATCTCACCGGCAGGGTAGGCCAAACACGGAATGTAGGCGAGTTCCATCAGCTTCAGTGCTCCTTCTTTGGCCACCGTTGCGGAAAGCCCTCGTCCCAGGAACAGCACAGAATTCGCCTCACACAGGAGGTCCACGGCCTCTGAAATGGGCCCAACGTCCTCGAAATACGTCTCCATGAGATGAGGAGCCTGCTGAAGTTGTGCGATGAGTTCCCGTCCGTCGTCTTTGGACAGGTGCCGTGTCCGACCAAGTTGCGTCGCGAAGATGGTCAATGCCGCGACCATGTTGGTGAAGGCTTTGGTGGACGCCACCGATTGTTCGGGCCCGGAGTGAATGTAGACGCCTTGACCGCAGAGGCGGGCGATGGTGGAGCCCACCACGTTAACAACACCAAAGACTTGGCCACCCTTGAGTTTGATTTCTTTAACCGCCGAGATGGTGTCCGCTGTTTCTCCAGATTGGGAAACGGCAAGGTAGATGGCCTTTGGATTGATGACGGTGTCGTTGTTTCTGAATTCGCTTGAGATGTGGGCCACGGCTGGAATTCGACCCATTTTTTCGATCAGCATTTGACCGATTTCTGCAGCATAGGCAGCCGTGCCACATCCCAGCAAACGGACGTGCGGGGCTTGCACGAGTGCGGTGTGGTCAAGCCGCATTCCACCGAGGCGCCCGGTGCCCATGTCGCGGTCGACACGCCCAGAAATGCAGTGGCGAAGCGCGTCGGGCTGTTCGTAGATCTCCTTGTACATGTAGTGGGGTGCGTCGCCGAGTTCGGCTTCGCCCCACGCATCTTCCAGCACCGTGATGCTGGGTTCAACGCTGTGGCCTTTCATGGACGTGATGGTGAACGAGTCACGATGAATCACCGCAATGTCCCCGTCCTCGAGGTAGACCACGCGCTGGGTGTGAGCAGTGAGGGGATGAGGGTCGCTGGAAACGAAGGTCTCGCCGTCGCCCTGGCCGATGATGAGCGGCGAGCCGTTGCGGGCGCAGATGAGCATGTCGTGGTCTTTCACCAAGATGCACAACCCCCAGGTTCCGCGCAGCCGGCGAAGGGTGGATTGAACGGCCTCAAGGGGGGTGGCAGAATGTTCCAACTCGAGGGCGATCATTTGAGCGATGACCTCTGAATCGGTCTCGCTGATGCACGTGATTCCACGAGCGGCCAGTCCTTTGCGAAGTTGCTGGAAATTCTCAATGATGCCGTTGTGGACGAGGTGAATGCGGTCGTTTTCCGAAGCGTGGGGGTGCGTGTTGACCTGCGTCACACCGCCGTGGGTGGCCCAACGGGTGTGAGCGATACCGAGCGTTCCATTCACGGTTGGTGGAAGGATGGCTTTGAGGTCGGCCACTTTCCCCACCGTTTTGTGGGTCTCAAGAAGGCCGTCCTGTTGAACGGCAACGCCGGTTGAATCGTACCCGCGGTACTCCAGTCGCCTCAGTCCCTCCACGAGGATGGGAAGGGCTTGTTGGTGCCCGAGGTAGCCAAAAATACCGCACATGGTTCTCCCTCACAGATCAAACGATTCGCTGCAGACAGGGCATGACATCCGCTTGAGCATCAAATCCTTCACGGCGAAGCTCGCCTGGCAGGAGGGGCAGGTCACGTCCCGCTTGAGGTCCGGAAGAGGCAACGCCGGTGCGGGCAGGGGAGCCGAAGGGTCAAGCGGGGGTAAGTGCGCCATGGGAAGGGGTGGGAGTGCGCCGGGAAGTGGCGGGAGGCCTTGCTGCAGGGCGGCTGCCATCTCGGACATCTCTCGCTGCTGTTTTCGCTTCATGCGTCGTTCAAGTCGAGCGTTGCCTTCGCCGTCCTCGAGTTTCTTTTCCAGTTCGGCCGCCAGCGTCGCTTCCTCATCGTCCATCACCGCCACAGGTGCTTGAATCGTGAGTTCTTCCTCCTCGTCTTCCACGGTCAGCAACGGGCCAACATCGGTTTCAGGGGTGATCATCACTTCAACGAGTTCACCCTCCTCGTCGGCCATCTCTTCGAGCAACTCTTCCACTTCGTTCCGAGACCGACGTACAACCACGGCGATGGAAAGGAGGAAGATGACCAGAACACTCAGGCCGACGCCGAGAATGCGCAGCTTTCCTTCCCTGGAATCCCCCGGAAGGTAATCGAGGAGCGTTTCAAGGGTGCTCGGGGAGGCCCCCACGTTGTTGGAGGCTGTGGTGGAGGCAACGTTGCTGAGGCTCATCAGCCCGCTCGGTGTGATGGAGCAGAGGATGGTATCGTCTTCCATGAGACCGATGCCGAAAAGGAAGCCTTGGTCGAGCATGTTGGACAACCCGTTGATGGGTTCACCCTCGGCGTTGGTGATGAGACCCACACGGTGGACAGGGCCGTTCAAGTTGATTTCATCGTGATAGAGGTAGATGCCTTCGTTACGCTTCGCCAAGTCCACATGGGTGGCACCGGGAGCCAGCGACCGCTGCTGGTTGCCCGACCACACCGAATTGGTGTTGGAAACGACGACGTTGGACACCTTGCCCTGGCCTTCAATCCAGGCCCCCATCACACGGTCCTCCCCGTCATCAGCCATGACTTCAAGCACGGGCGAGGACGCCTCGTCGCCCACCGAGTATTGGAAACTCCAGGAAGGAACGGTGTGGGAGCCGTGGGTGTACATCAACCCGACGCGTTCGATGCCCGTGACATCGTCTCGGTATTCTTGGTAGAGCAAGTGGAGGTATTCGTCGCCCAAACCGACGCCCAACGGTTGCGTGTCGCCGGGTCGGATGTCAAGGTCGGAGAGCACCGTGATGGGACTGGACCATGAGGTTCCTTTGTCGGGCGAGGTGGATGAAATGACGAACAGCGAGGTGACGTCTTGCCAGGACCCTCCGGTCGAAAGATCCCGATGATAGCCGGCGAGCACCATGGTTTCGTCGTGTTGGTCGAAGGCGAAACTGTAGTACGAACCTTCAGAAAGTTTGAGCGCCGGCATGTGGTAGTGCTTCGGCGTGGTTTTCCCTCCTGAGGAAATCGACGTCATGGCGATGTCGGTGAGGATGTAGCCCTCGCTGCTGAGGGAACGACGCGTCCAGGCGACCTGAACCAACCCGTCATCTCGCTGATACGCAGCCAGTTCACCGCCCCAATTTTCTTCCAACGTCACGCCGCCGACCATCACCAACCTGGAGGTGATGGTGCGTGCATGCAGTTCCCCGTCAATGGTGGTAAAGAGGAGGCCACCGTCGTTGAGGCCAATGAATTCGACCGGTACTTCACCGGTCGCCAAATCAATGCCGACTCGAGAACCTTCCTTGAGATCTGCAACGGTTACGTTGAACAACAATTCGTTGTGCTCCAACTCAACACCGGAACCGCTCAACACCGCTCGATACGAGACCGAACCCACCTCGTCGTGGACGTCTTCGAATTGGGCATAGGCGTAGCCAGAGGTCGTGCTTGAGCCCGGCACGAGGTTAAGCGATTGGTCCTTGAGACGCTGCCACCCAATGCCTTCGATCAATCGTTCCAGACCGAGGTTAAGGTTGCTCGCATCCGTTTGGCCGAGGTTGTCGACGCGGATTTTGATGCTGTAGGCTCCACCTGGAACCGGAATGTCCGGCGTGGTGCGAGTCGCACCGGGGAGGAAGCGAAGCATGGGTTCCACCGGCCGTTCATCGACCGTGAAGCTGAACGTGTACGTGTTGTCGCTACGGTCGGGGTCTTCGTAGAGTTGGGTCGGGTCGAGGGAGAGGGTCACGTCGTGGGTCCCTGGTTCGGTCGCCCACCAGTACAAGGTAACCTGTGCGCTTTCCCCTTGTTCAAGCGAGGTGACCTTTCCTTCGGAGGGATAGGTGGTGGAATCACTCCCCTCGCCCTCCAACGTCAGGTAGACCTCGCTGGCATCCAAATCGCCAATGTTTCGCAGGGCGAACCGCACCTCGAGCACGGTGCCTGCGACGGCGCTGTTGACAGGAAGTCCCCCGTCGTAGACGCCAACGGTTCCGGTGAACGCAAAGTTCGGAGCCGCAGGCAGATTGTCCACTTCGTACGTTCGCTTGACCACGTCGCTGACCACGCCGCTGGTGTTGACCATCCGCACGCTGATGCGGTGGGAACCGTCGCCCACCTGCGTTGAATCCCACGTAAACGACCAGTCTTGCACGCCTTCTTCTTGCTCGGTGAGTTGGTCGCCCAGTTGCCAGTCATCGCCGTCGATCTTGTACTCCACTCGATCGTGGTCGAGCCCTTCAACGGTGCCGGAAAACGTCACAGATCCAACCAGCGCCGTGCCGAGCGGGGGCTCGCTGATGGACACCGTCATGCGGGCAAAGCGAACGATACGGATGTCGATGACGGAGGCCTCACCGGTCTCGGTGAGGGCCCGTGCGTAGACGAGCGTGTACGATTCGTCAGCGTCAACCCAGTCATCGTCGACGTTGATGTCGAAGTACCAGTCCTCCACCGTGCCGTCGGTGCTCAACCAGTTGGTGAGGTCGTCGCTGTCGCCGTCGTCGTAAAACTGCTCAAACTTCACCTGAACCTCGATGTAGTCGTTCTCGCTGGTATCGGTCGTGCCTTCGACAGACAGCGTGTTGCCGGCGAGGTGAAGGGATTGATTCACGGGCGCTGTCATGGACACGTCCTCGCCCAGGCCGTCCCCACCGGGAGGCGGGTCAATGACGATGCCACCGTTGTCTTCGAGCGGTGTGCACGAGCGGTCAAGCACCCTGTCGAGGGCACACGATGCATCGACCAAACCAAAGCCCCACTTCTCGTTCCAGCGGTTTGAAATGTCGGGCTCAGTGGCCGAGCCGCGAGCTTCCGAGGAGTTGCGAAGGATGTTTCGAATTTCCTCGGGTGAGAGCGATTCGTCGGCCTGCAACAGGCTGGCCACGATGCCGGAGACCAACGGGGTCGCCATGCTCGTTCCGTCTTTGGTGTCGTAGTCGTTGTCGGCGAGTGGGCGTTCCGGCTGACCGGGGAAGGACGGTCCCGTAGCGGCCGTGGCCGAGGTAATGCCCGAGCCGTAGGAGGTCAAGTCGGGTTTGAGTTCGTCCCACTCGTCGTCGTCACCGTCGTCCAAACGAGGGCCCCAGTTTGAGTAGGAGGCCATCACGTCGTCGGTTCGGTTGACCGTGTTGCGGTCGTTGACGGCGCCGATGGAAATGGCACCGTCAGCACTGGCAGGCGATGGAACACGCTTCGAACCATCGTTGCCCATGGCGACCACACAGACGATACCGGCATCTCGGGCATCGTTGACGAGGCGAGCCTCGGCCCCAGAGCCGTTGTCGCCCTCGTCATCGGGGTTCAGTGGACTGCTCAAGGAGCCAAAGGACATGGATGCAACGTCAATGCCCCGGCTGGATTCGTTGTTACCCCAGTCGGTGTCTTTGTTGTTGATCATCCATTG
>JBMZXF010000004.1:0-83502 GCA_049627345.1 Candidatus Poseidonia sp.
GGCGTAATTCCTCTGGACATGCTTCAGCGCTACATCAACAAGTGGGTGTCCACCGCTCACGACCTGTTTGGTGTTGACGAATCTTCTTCCGCCCACTGGGCCTACGTCTGGGGCATCAAAGGACGCTGGGACGAGCGCAAGAAGCTCGAAGGCGATGTTGAAGTGTCGAAGGAGACGCTCAACGAAGAGGCCCGCCAGCACTACCACGAGGAAATCGTGGCTGAGGTTAAGAAACTCTGCGGCTACCTCCCCGAAGGTGCTGCCGACCTCTATGTCCCCCACGAGAACTTCCACCGTGAGATCGGCCACTTCAAGCGCCAGCGCTACACCGTTGAAGGTACCCTGTTCGAAGGTTCCGACGACGAGTGGGACGCCTACATGGCCGCTCACCTCCCCACCGCTCAAGACGAAGAAGACCTCAAGGAACTCTTCAAGCAACAGTGGGTGGCTGAGAAGCCCATGACGGCTCGCCAAATCGCCTCTGGCATTGGCGCGAGTGCCTGAACACGGAGTGATCGTTGATGATTCCCGTCGCCCTCTACGGTGTCGACGCCGAGATGTGTGAACGCTTCTTCGAAGACCTTCCCGGTCTTGTCACCGACGCCTACGAAGACCGATCGTACATCGAATCACTGTACGCCGTCCAAGCCGAGCAATCCATCGAGCACATCAGCATCGCAGACCAGTGGGCTGAACGTGTTCCGTTCGCTTGGCCCGAGGACATCGTGAACGAAGTGGAGATGGTGCTGCGAACCACCAACTACCCCGATGTTTCACTGCTCGAGCACCTCATGACCCTCGACGGCGTTGACGCCCAGCGAATCTCTGAATGGATGCACTTCTCCACCAACTTGTTTCCCATCTACTCCGAAAAAGCGTGCCAAACACTGCAAAAGATGGGCCTTGACACCCCGTACAAACCCGACGACATCGCCAGCTATGGCCTGTACGTGAACAGGATTGAAGGCCTCAAGCTCCACGCCCCAGCCGCAGGACTTCCGGAAATCGGCCTCCCCCGAACCCGGATGCTGCAGTTGGGCCTGGAGCGATTTGAATGAACAACGCCAGTGTTCATGCCAAATTGGTCATCGTCGCTGCCATCTGGGGTTTTGGCTGGCCTGCGGGCCGTGTGGTCGCTACGGAATTGCCGCCCATTGGGGCAGCATGGATTCGCTATGTCATGGTCGTCGCTCTGTTTCTGGCCTACCTCAAGTGGTCGTCGCAGTGGGTCATGCCCTCACGCTCCCAGTGGAAGCAGGTCGCGCTCATCGGCCTGTTTTCGACCTTCATGTACCAGGTGCTGTTCATGTTCGGGATGGGTTACACGGCCGCCGGAGACGCCTCGCTGATGATCACCTTCAATCCGCTCTTTACGGCCTTTCTGGCCGTACTGCTCCTTGATGAACGCATGACCTGGCGGCTTCTCGGGGGCTTGGCCCTTGCCGTGGCCGGCATTGCAGTGCTGTTTCTTGCTTCGCCCAACACGGACATTCCTGCGGTGGACCGTTGGATTGGAAACGCCTTCATCGCCGGCTCTGCCTTTGCCTGGGCCATGTCAACCATCGTCATGAAACGCGTCATGACCGATACGCCGGACGACGCACAGGCGCCGCTGAGCCCGCTTCACCTGACGGTCTGGTCCTCCGTGATTGGTCTGCTCATTCTCACGCCCTGGGCTGGGATTGAGGCGATGGGTGCAGCATGGACCTTCCCGAGCGCAGAGGCATGGGTGGGCATCGTGTTCCTCGCCGTCTTTTCCACGGTGGTGTCCTACGTCTGGTTCGCTGACGGCATCCGCATCATCGGCGCAGGGCCTGCAGCCTTCTACGTCTACCTCGTTCCGCCCTTCGGCATCCTCGGCGGTTGGCTTCTGCTCGACGAACAACTCGGAACGTCGCTGGCCGTGGCCTTTGCGCTGATCGTCGGCGGCGTTACCTTGGCACAATCCAAACAGAGAACCAACGAGCAAGCATCATGAAGGGCCTCTCCCTGCACGGACCATGACCATTCAATGCGTGGCCGTGGTGGGCGCTGGAACGATGGGCTCCGGTATCGCTCAAGTGTGTGCCCAAGCAGGCTGGCAAACCAACCTCTACGACGCCTTTCCCGAGGGGCTTGAACGTGGCATGGAGCGCATCGCTGCCTTCTGGGAGAAGGGCATCGCTCGAGGCAAAACCACCCCAGAACAGCGAGACGCATGGTCGGCGAAGTTGACCGCTGTTGGCGACCTGGCGGAGGCGGTTGGACAGGCCGACCTCGTGATTGAAGCCGTGCCTGAAATCCCCGACTTGAAGCACAGCATCTTCGCACAACTCGACGAACTCGCCCCTGCTCACGCCGTGCTGGGCACCAACACCTCCTCGCTTTCCATCGCCGACATCGCCGCTGCCACGTCCCGACCAGAACAGGTCATTGGCATGCATTTCTTCAATCCCGTTCCCATCATGAAACTGCTCGAACTGGTTCGTCATGACCAGACCGCTGATGCGACGATCGCCATCGCTGAAGCAGCCGGCGAAGCCATGGGCAAAACCACCATTCTGGTCAAGGACGTTCCCGGGTTTGCCACCAGCCGCTTGGGCGTGGTGCTCGGCAACGAAGCCATCCGCATGCTGGCCGATGGCGTGGCCAGCGCCAAGGACATTGACACCGCCATGGTGCTGGGCTACAAGCACCCGATGGGCCCGTTGGCCTTGACCGACTTGGTGGGGCTCGATGTTCGCCGAGACATCCTCCTCAACCTCCAGCGCTCGTTCAACGACGATGCCTACGCCCCTCACCCACTGCTTGAGCGCTTGGTCGCCGAAGGTCGCCTCGGCAAGAAATCCGGCAAAGGCATCTACGATTGGTCCAGCGGACAGGCCGAGGAAACCAGCCTCGAGTGAGCCCTGCTCCACCCACTGATTTATTGAGCAAGGGACCGTGGAAAATCCATGGACGAAACCAACCCCACCCCCTGGGGCGCCATGATGGGTGCCGCCAACGATGCTGGTGGACATGAACCAGATGGCACGTCAACCCAGACCTCAGCTGATGTCACTTCGGCAGACATCGCAGGCCCGAGCCCCGTGCTCCAACAACAAATCACACCGGACATGGTCGCTGCTGGCTATCAGCCGGGCATGGCGACGCAGAACATCACCATCGGGGATGAAGGGAAGGGGCCCAAAGTCCCCATGATCATCGCGGCGATTCTCGTGGTCATCGGACTGATTGGATTTGGCACCGGCATTGCCGTGGGCGCATCACTTGAAGACACCTTCAACAAACTCTCCACCGTTGACTACACCACGTCCATTGGGGACAGCGGTGAACTTACCCACGACGACGAAGATGGCATGGGTGAGGAGGGTTGGTACCTTTTGATCCCAGGTGATGTCAAGGCCGATGAAAACAACAACGGCATCATCGACGCCTGTGAGGGCGTGACCTTTTCTGTCCTCGATGAAACAGGCGATGATGCCAGCGATCGCACAGCGAGAATTTCATGTTCCACGGACAAAGAAGCGAGTGACACCAACCTGTACGAGCAGTACTTTGACATCGAAGACCACATCATTGTGGCACGAATTTGCTACACAGTGGGCGATGACATCGAGGAACCAGAACATGAGTGCGAGGAAGGTGAAGTCTTGACGGTGTCCAACGATGCTGGCATCAACATGTCCGTGGTTGACCTTGATGCCATGTACATCGAATCTGGATTCGTTGAGGAGTTGCTCACGAAGTCGGGCATTTCGGTCGCATCGTTTGGTGCGGGTTGCTGCTCTGCATGCGGTGGGCTCATCGCCCTCATCATCGGGCTGACTCGCCTGGGCGGGAAGAAACCCGCCAAGCAGTACCAGTTCCAAATCCAGTGATTCAATCAAAGGACGGACGACGCTTCTCGAGGAAGGCGGCCACGCCTTCTTTGAACGCCTCGGTCGTACCGGCCGCTTCAATGAGCGTCCGTTCATGGTCGAGGTGCGTTGAGAAATCGTTGTCGGTTTGCACGTGGAGAAGATGCTTGGTCGCCTCCTTGGTGTGAGGACCCCACGACGACCACATCGTGGCCAACCCTGTGGCGGTCTCAAGCAACGATGCAGGGTCAACCAGCACGTCAATGGCCCCGTATTCGTGAGCCTCTTCGCCCGTCCAGATTTCGTTGCTCATGAAGAACCGGCGTGCTCGTTGTTCGCCAACGAGGCGTGGCAAAAGCCAGGTCGTCCCGCCGTCCGGCGAGAGACCCATGCCGGCGTAGGACGCCGCCATACGAGCATCGGACGTACCGATGCGAGCATCGCACGCCAAGGCCAAACCCAAGCCGCCGCCGGCCGATACGCCGTTGAGGGCCGCCACCACGATGGTTGAGGATGTACGGATGCGGACCAACAGCGGGTGGAGCACACCGGTCAAGTTGCGGATCAGTTCGGGAGCCGAGTTGTCGTCAATCGCTTCTTGAAAGGCGTTAATGTCAGCCCCGGCGGAGAAGAAACGGCCGTCGCCCGTCAGCACGATGGCTTTCGTGGCGCTGTCCTTCAATCCAGCATCAATGGCCTCGGCAATCATGGGCAGGAACGCCATCGAGAACGACTGCGTCGAGGCTTGACCCGCCATTTTGATGATGCGAACAGCGCCTTGTTGGTCAACTTCAACCGCCATGGAGATCCACTCACAACTTCACGTTCACGTTCTTGACCTTCGTGTAGAAGCGAAGCGCATCTTGGCTTTGTTCCACGCCGATGCCCGAATGCTTCCAACCCGTGAAGGCCGTCTGCGGGAAGGTGATGGGGTATTCGTTGATGGAGACCATGCCGCACTCAAGGTCGCGAGCAAAACTGTGGGCTCGACTAAGGTTGTTGGTCCAGACGCCGTTCAGCAACCCAAACGGCGTGTCGTTGGCCAGTTCAAGGGCCTCCTGATCCGTGGAAAAGGAGGTGACGGCCAGCACGGGCCCGAAGAGTTCGTCTTGGAACAGCAGGTGGGAACGATCGACACCGGTGACCACCGTTGCTTCCATGAAGGCCCCGTCGCGGTCGAGCGGCTTCCCGCCCAACACCAGCTTGCCGCCTTCTTTCAGGCCGGCCTCGAGTTTCTCAAGCACTTCGGCTCGGTGGCGTTCGTGAACGAGACTGCCCATTCGAACACCTTCTTCCATGCCCGGGCCAACGGGCCACTTGGACACCTCAGCGCACACGGCCTCCACCAGCTCATCGTGAACGTCCTCGTGAACGAGCAGTCGAGAACCCGCCCAGCACATCTGACCGGCGTTCATGAAGATGCCAAAGCAAATCGCTTTCGCAGCGTAGCGGAGGTTGGCGTCGGGGAAGACGATGTTGGCGCCCTTTCCACCGAGTTCAAGGGTAACGGGCGTCAGTTGCTCGCTGGCTTTGGCCATCACGGCTTGTCCCGTGGGTACACCACCGGTCAACACCACGCCGTCCACGCCGGCGTGGCCCGCAAGGGCATCACCCGCCAGCGCACCCGAGCCAGTCAACACCTGAAGCACGCCGGATGGCAGGCCGGTGTCGGCCTCGTCGACGGCTTTTGCCCAAGCGAGCAGGGACAGGGGCGTCCATGAGGCAGGCTTGGCGATGACCGTGCACCCTGCGGCGAGGGCGGGGGCGATGGAGCGCAGCGCGAGTTGAAGCGGGAAGTTCCAGGGCACGATGTGGGCGGTGACCCCGAGCGGTTGGCGGAGGGTGTAGTTGAGACGAGGACCGGGGACGGGGATCGTGGTGCCTTCGATCTTATCGGCGAGGCCTGCAAAGTATTCCAGCGTCCATGCACCGTAGCGGATTTCTGAGAGGGCTTCCCTGAACGTCTTGCCGTTGTTGGAAGATTCAATGACGGCAAGTTCCTTTGCTTTGGCGTAGGTGACGGCCGCCATCTTGTTGAGAATACGGCCACGTTGAGCAGGGTCCATGGCTTTCCAGTCTGCGTTGTTCAGCGCGGCACGTGAGGCAGCGACGCAACGGTCGACATCACCGACGGTGGCCCTTGGTACGGTGGCCATGACGTCGCCGGTCGCAGGGTTGATGACATCGCTGGTTTCCTTGTTCTCGGCTGCACACCATTCGCCTGCAATCCACATCTCTTCATCGGCCATGAAACTTCCAAGTCCACCCGATTCAAAGGGCCATCGGTGGGTTTTCTCGGGGACCAAATGAAGGAGGGTTGCGCATCCTCGGGCAGAACCCTCATGTGCTCGCCCCTGCACCTCAACCGCATGGCAAAGCGGGTAGGGATGGCGCAACAAACAGCGCAAACCCTCTCAACACGACCGCCGAGGTTGCTCATCCTCGCCGGTGCCACCGGGGTTGGAAAATCAACGGCAGCCGTCGGGGTCGCCAACCGAGCCGGATTTACCCGGGTCATGTCGACCGACGCCATTCGTGAAATCATGCGGGCGGCTGACGAAGGGCAGCAACGAGAAGCGTTGCATCGCTCGTCCTTCTCAAGAGGAAGCAGCGGTGAGCCGGTGCTGGATTGGAACGAAACCTGCCTGGCCGTTGAAGCGGGCGTGACGGCCACCGTTGAACGGGCTCGAAGAGAGGGCATCGACCTCCTGCTCGAAGGCGTTCACATCGTTCCGAGTGCGCGCCTGCTCAAGGCATGGGAAGACGCCGGGGGCGTGGCCTTGGGCGTGGTCATGGTGGTCGATGAAGAACGGACTCACCAAGACATGCTGAAGTCGAGAGACGCTCATTCCTATCGTCGGTCCGACCGCTACCTCGCCAGCTTCGCTCGCATCCGAGCCATCCAAGATGGTCTCATCGAACGGGCAAAGATTGCAAACTGGCCGGTCGTTGACCCCACCCGTGTTGAGAGTGACGTCGAGCGCATCTTCACCTTGCTGAACCGAGCCGTTGATGCCCATCACGAGGCTTGAACGGTGAGCGTGAAGGCTACATCGTAGTTGAGCATGGCCTCACCGTCGGAAACGCCCAGTTCTGCGCTGACCTGAAGCGTGTTGCTGTCGAGTTCTGAAACAGCCATGTTGGTGAGTTTGATTTCAACGCCCCGTAATTCACCGTGGTGAAGCAGGTCGTCGTGAACGGTTCCAAACCCGAGTTCGGCTGCTTCAAGTGGCTCAAGGCCGCCATCCATCCAGAGGTCCATCCGGGCCTGTGTCAGGGGCTGAATCGTCTCGAGGACCTGATCGGTCGTGTCGATGACGTCGTCCGATGCTGCCTCGTGCGGCAAGGTCAAACCTGCCACCTTCACGCCAAAGATGGCCATGGAAAGCAAGGACATGAGGAGCACGACGCCGGTGGCGAGCAGCATTTGCCCGCCGTTGGCATCCTTCAATTCGGTGGAGCGCATCAGGCACCACCTCCACGAGCCCAAACGTCGAGCGTGACCGTCCACACGTACGGGCCGATGACCACGAGATGGTGAACCGCTACCGTGCCGCCCGCCGGTGTTCCGACCGTGCCGTGCGGCGTGGCCACCGAACTGTCCTTCGCCAGCCAACAATTTGCTTCCTTTCCAGGAGCCACGGCAGACTGAAGCAACGTACAGGCCTCTTCCCGAGCATCCTCAGCGAGCAATTCCTCCAGACGACTGTCGCCTTCAATCTCAGCCTCGAGGCCAAGACCGTAGCGAATGGCGTCGTCGGCCGCCATCTCCAAGGATGAGTCAAGGGCGACGGAGGCAGAGTCGGGAACATGAACGCGAATCAGGAACGTGGCCGACATGAAGAACAGCCAGAACAGCGTCAACATTTCCAGAATGTGAATCTGGGCTTCTTCGTCGTGACGCACGCCGTCAGCCTCCGAAGTAGAGCGGGGAAGGAACGAAGGTCCCTGAAGAGGGGTTCAGGCCGGGAACTTCCGTGATGCCGATGAGGTCGGGCGAGAAGGCGACGAGGTTGAAGATCACGAGGGCGACGACGATCATCATCCCCGAGTGCTTGAATCCGGTCGAGAAGCGACCGGTGGCCATCAAGCCGGCCATGGAGCCGTTTCCGAGCGCTTGCATGGTCACGCCGTAGTAGAAAATCGTCAGGAAGAACAGCGGGTCGATGTTTCGAATGGTCATGTTCCCGATGGTTTGGCCGCCGCTATCACCGCCGTCCTCACCACCCGAATTTGAACCTGCAATGGCGGGAATAAACACCTTGGCCAAAACGACAATCACGCCGAGGAAAACGAAGTACGACGTCCAAATGACCGCGATGTACGAACCGATGGCACGTCGCCGTTCACCCTCAAGGAACTTCAGTTCACGGGAGTCGTTGGCAGCGGTGACGAGAATGTCCGAAATTTTCCCACCCGCACGGTCGGCTTCGGCGATGAGCGTAATGGCACGCCGGACGAGCGGGGTGCCGACACGTTCGGCAAATTGGCCGATGACATCGGAGAACTTGACGCCCCAACTCAACTGGTCGGACATTTTCTTGACTTCGTTGTTGAGTGCGCCGTACTCCGATGTCGCCAGGGTTTGGACGGCGACGGTCATGGAAAGACCACCCTTCCAGTATTCGGCCAGGTCTCGAAGGAAGTCCGGGAACTTCTCTTCCACCTCGTTCTTCTCGTTCTCAACGCGCTCCCAGTAGTACGATGCTGGGAAGATGAAGAAAAAGAACGTCAAACCGAAAAAGTTGAGGAAAATGGTCGGGTGAACTTTCAGCGGTCCTGCTTCCAAGGCGGGCCCCAACCACAACGATTTGTTGTTCATGTTGGTGGGGATACCGTCTTGATAGTGAACGGTCATGTCGAACGTGATGGTTTGCAAGAACTGGCCTTCCTGCGAGGACATGAAGATGAGTTCGTACCGCGTGTCCGGCGGAATCGTCACCATGTAGAGTTGCTGCGAGCCGGTGTTCGCCGTTTGGTTTTCGTATTCGAGAATATCACCGGAGGAGGTCCGGATGGCGACGGTGTAATCGTACGCCGCCGAGGCCTCAACCGTGTAGTTCAGCCAGAGCGGTTGGAGGACAGCGGTCCCACCTGTGGCGGAATCAGGAACACCGGGAACATCGAAGTTTTTGCCTCGCTTGGTGACCATGTTCCATTCCTCGTCCTCCCACGTGATGCGGTCGGGGCTGTCTTGGAGGATGGAACAGGTTTGGTTTGCCGTGTAGGTTGGCTTCTGGTTGGTTTGGAAAAATTCACCCGTAGGGTTGCCGAGTTCGTCCTGGGCCGTCGCACCGCAGTACAGATTGGTGAACATCGGCTCTCCGTTGGCGGTGGGGACGAAGCCTGAATTGGTGATCCAAAACAAACCGCTGCCCAATCCAAGAATGATGGAGAAGAACAAGATGATGTAGAGCTTGGTCAGCGTGGAGTCGTCCTTTGGAAGGTCGAGGTTGACCACGATCTTGTCTTTCTTGCGTGCCATCCATCCTCACCTCCTTACATTTCTTGCTCCTTGCTGCTGGTCCACACGAGAATGGCGTAGGCGATGTGAATCATCGGGATGAAGCCCAACACGATGCCGTACAGCATCCCTTCGCTCATCTGTGCGCCCGAACCCGACACCCAGAACATGATGACGAGCATGACGATCAGGAAAAGCGGCATAGCGACGGCGACCACAATGTAGGATTCAGCCAAGAGAGCGATCGACTCGAGGAATTGCCCCAGCCGGGTACGGTTCTCACGCATGTAGTGCTCTGCTCGGTTGAGGAAGAACAACTTGAGCTGGCCACCGGCCGTGAGGGTCCCGACCATGCCCTGGAAAAATTCCGTCAACCAAACCGAAGCGGCCCGGTCAACGCTCATTTTCATGGCGGTGATGAGGTCGTAGCCCAGGAGCGTGATGTCGCGATAAATCATGGCAGCGTCGTCGGCCACGTCGCCGTAGATGTCCTTGTTCATGGCAAGGGACCTGAAGATCTTGGCCGGGGTGGCGTTGGCCGCCGACATGGCTGCCGTGTAGGAAGCAGCGTAGGGCAGGTACTTCTCAATCATGTCAGCACGGCGAGTCGCTTCACGGGCAGCGCCGCCTTTGTTGTAGACGTAAGCGGCGTACGGAATGATCAACCCACCGAGGGCGACGATGATGACCTTCAGCGCTGGCGGGAACACCTGCAAGGCGTATTCAGGACAACCGTTGCCAGGCTGCGAAGGGTCGACGAGGTCGGGGTTCCAGTACTCCCATTCGAAGCACGGGTCCTTCGTGGCGGCGTCTTGTATGTTCTCATAGAAGGCGATGACGCCGATGTCGGGAATGAAGAAAATCGCCACGAAGGCCCACGACATCATGGCGATGGCAATCGAGGTGACGATCACGGTGGAAAGGTAGACCTCGGGCATCATGCCCATCGACCCTTTGACGAGGTTGGCCGACAATTCCTTGTCGTTGCGGGCGCGCTTCTTGACAAACGGCCCGAGCAGCCGATTGCAGATGCGTTGCCATGCCGTCAGGTCCATGCTATCGACTCCTGTTTGGCCGCCTCACTTCAACCCGTCCACACGGGCGAGAATTTCGTTGGGTCGGACGTAGTATTCCGTGACGATTTGCGACACCTGGTCGGCCTTGCGAATGTCGTTGAGCACCATCCATTCCAAGATGCGCTTGCGGGTTCGCAATTCACGACGCATCTCTTCCTGACTGTAGTTGATCTTGACCATGATTTTCTCCAGCAC
The DNA here is from genome assembly GCA_049627345.1 of Candidatus Poseidonia sp. Taxonomy (GTDB): domain Archaea; phylum Thermoplasmatota; class Poseidoniia; order Poseidoniales; family Poseidoniaceae; genus Poseidonia. Next base: position 10,575 of record JBMZXF010000004.1, read on the forward strand.
GTACGACTTGCCGCTGAAGATGAAATCGTCGTTCGTGACGTCCCAGCGGAACACCTCGTTGGTGATAACTTCCATCGAGTTGGGGTCAATACCAACGATTTCGACGACTTGCTTGGTGCGACGCACACGGCGGCCGTTGATACGGGTTTGAATCTGAATCGAACAGGCTTCCAGCGCTGGCAACAACACACGTGGGATGTCGATCGGTTTGTTCTCCAAACGGTGGACGAGGGAAGGCACCGAGTCGGCGTGAACCGTGGAGTAAGCGCAGTGGCCGGTGGCCATGGCTTGGAACAGAACGTAGGCTTCTGCACCACGAATCTCACCCACGATGATGTATTCCGGCCGTTCACGCAACGCTGCTTTGAGCAACTCGAACTCACCGATGACACCGTCATCGCTCTCACCACCAAACCCTTGTCGAGTCAGGCCGGGAACCCAGTTGGGTTGCGGGATGTTGACTTCACGGGTGGACTCGATCGAGACGATTTTCATTTGCCAGGGGATGAAAATGCACATGGCGTTGAGGGTGGTGGTCTTTCCGGATGCCGTACCACCAACGAACAGCATGGGGACTTCATTCTGGAAGGCGATCCACAGGTAGGCCACCATCAACGACGACATGGTTCGGAAGGCGACGATGTCGGCGGGGGAGAACGGGTCGTCCTTGAACCGTCGAATACAGAACGCTGAGCCACGGGTTGAGATTTCGTGCCCCAACTTCATGACGATACGGGAACCGTCCATCAGCGTAGCGTCGAGCAGAGGTTCTGCGACGGAAATGTGCTTTCCACAGCGTTGAGCGAGTTTGATGACGTAGGATTCCAGTTCTTCGTCGGTTTCCCACACACAGGTGGTCTCCACCGATTCGAATTTTCGGTGGTAAGCGAAAATGGGCACGTTGGTACCGTCAAGGGAGATGTCCTCAACGTTGACGTCGTTCATCAGCACGTCCATTTTCCCGTAGCCGATGAGGTCGCGGCGGAGGTAGTAGAACAACTTCGACTTGGATTTCTTGTTGATTTTCATGCCGTAGGATTTGATGACTTTGTCCATGGCCGTCCGCACATAGGCCTCGGGATTGGAGTCGATTTCCTCGATGTTCGCCGTCAGGGAACGGATGAAAATGTCCATGATTTCGTCCCGCTGCTCCTGCTCTTTCTTGGTGAGGGGGGGCTCGATGATCTGGTAGATGATGTTGAGCGTTTGCTTGTCACGAACGATACGGGCAAAGGCGTGAGGAGGCATCACGGGGTACTTGTCCAACTCGTCGTACTGCGCTCGTTGTCGGGCTCGCTGTCGTCCACCGCCACCGCCTTTTTTTCTTGCCATGGTCACCATCCCCCGCGATTGCAGTTTGATACAACATCTCCCCGACTATAACACTTGGGTGGAAATCGTCCGTAAATCGCCCTGCTGTGGCGCGTTTCCTACCGTCGAGGCACACCGATTTAGGGATTCAGAATCTCGGCCATCCACGCCTCGCAGCGGCCCTGAAATTCCGGCAGGTCAACGTCGTTGTGGATTTTGTCGGCGGCCACGTCGATGAGGGCATCAAGACCCCACCCCTGTTCGCGTTGGTTGCGAGCCTCAAAGGCCGCTCGGTCACCGTCTTCGGACCGGCCGCGCTTGAGGGTTCGTTGGAAGCGCAATTCGGCATCGGCGATGATGGCCACCGTCCGATAGGTGGCGCCCCACCTGGCGGCAAACACGGTGTCCTCCGCCGTTCCACGCAGACCTTCGATGAGCACCATCGGATGGTCGACGAGCAGTTCGTCCACGCGGTCGCACAGGCGAACCGCCAACACGTCTTCGCCGTGAGCGGCTCGCAACGAGGCCGCCACCTCACCGAACACATGCGGGGCTTCTTCCAGTCCGAGGCGACGCACCTCGGCTCGAATCATGTCGCCCATGGAAACGACCGGCACGCCTGCCTTGGCGAGAACGGCTGCGAATTCTCCTTTGCCTGAGCCAGGCATGCCGCACACCGCCACAACTTGACCCATGGTTCAAGGCCGTCGCCTGCCGCTCAAGAACCTACCTCCAGATACAGCGGCGAGGGTCAATTTGAGAACTCGGAGCGCCCCCAACGGGTGTCCATCAGTTTCCAAAGCAAGGCCGAGGCAAAGATCAAGCCGATGGAGATGGCGATCATGCCCATGTAGCCCTGCTGGACCATGGTTTCATCGTACATTTGGGCGGTGGCCGCCAACCCGTCCTGGCTGGCTCGCTCCCACCAGTTCCCGTAGAGGCTAACATCGCCCTGGGTGAACGAGAGGAGAAAGAGGCCGAGCAGGGGCAGGACGGTCCCGATCCAAAACCAAACCATGATCGATGCGTCGAAAATGGCTTTGTTGGGTCGCAGGCCCATCAAGAAGGCCGTGAGCGCAACGATGTAGACCGAGTTGGCAAACATCACGATGATGCTGGTGGGCAACGAAGCCCATTCGTCCAGACGCCATGCCATCAAGACGATGAAAATCAGTGAAATCCATGACGTAGCGAGGAAGTACACCACCACTTTGGCTCGAATCAAATCAGGGACTTTCAGCGGCAAGCCGTTCATGAAATCGGGGGAGTCAAGGATGGTCAACCACGAGTAGAAATTGAAGCCGAAGAACCCGAGGAACGGGGCATAGGACAACAGGTTGATCGGAATGGGAGCCTCGGCAAAATCCACCAGCCACGCCATGCCCAACAGCACGAGGAGTGGAATGGCGTAGGACACGGTCATCTTCTTGATGGCCCCCGACCTGAACAGGTCGACGAATTCCTTCGCCACGATGAGGCGGATGTGGCCGCGACCAAGGAAGCCGAGCCGGGCGTACATCGGTGCCAGCAAGTCGCCTCGTTCAACCACGCTCACGTCAAAGTCGTCGAGGATGAGCAGCGAAGCGACCAACCCGATGCCCAGCGAAAGAAGCAACCCCAGAAGAATCGCCACGCCGCTTTGACTTGACTGAGCCGCCAGACCCCAAAGCAGGACATCGGCAGGCAACACACCGACGCCGACAGCGATACCGATGGCCACGATCACCAACGGCCCAACGACGGTAAAAGGCCGTCCACGGAGCCACAGCGACGAGGCCAGGAAAGAAAGCGCCAGGCCTTGGCCCAGCGTCGTGGCCATGGCCAACCACGTCCACGGGAGCGAACTCCACAACAGCGGTGTTCGAATGCCAGCAAATCCGTCGAGAAGAATCCCCAACGCCATACCGGCGATGATGGGGGAGAGGATGAGCATCACGTAGAACAGCAAGTCCTTGACGAAATAAGCGAAATGCGCCATGGAATTGGGCAGCGGTTGAAGCGCTGGTGCTGCCAAGAGGAAATTCTTCGTCCCCGTTCGTCGAACGATGGCATCACGGCCCATGAACGCAAAAGTGCCCATGCCCAAGGAGAACATGAACATCGGCAAGTGGAGGGCAAAACGGAGTTCCTGCCAGGTGAAGGTCTTGGCATCAATGTCCGAGGTCTGTGCGGTGGAATCGCCCACCAAAAACTGCAGGCCGATGGTCGAAATGGCGGTGACCAGCGTCAGCAACAGCGGAAAGAGCACCATCTGCCGCTTTTTTGCGAACTCAACGCTCTTGCGACCTTCCTCGATGAACATGACACGAAAGGTGGCAGAAAACGAAGCCCAACCTCGGAGCGGTTCGTTCAATTTGACGCCGTGAGAGGACGTCCCAAGCGGGCCAGGCTCGCTGAAATCTTCGTCCGTCCACGGACGTGATTCGACGAAGGTCCCGGCCACGCTTACTCCTCCGAATCGTCCGTGACCCCTTCGTCGCTGAGGCGTTCAACGTCCTCGATGGAACGGCCCACCAAACGAATGAAGACGTCTTCCAAGGTCTCCTCTTCCGATTGTTTGAGCCCCTTGACGGTTCCCGCTGCAAGCACTTTTCCGTCGTTGATGATCGCCATTCTGTTGCACATGCGTTCGGCCATTTCAAGCACGTGCGAGCAGAGGAAAATCGTGCCTCCATCGGCCACATGCTCGAGCAGCCACTCCCGACATTTCCGCTGGTAAATCGGGTCGAGGTTGGCGAACGGTTCGTCGAGGAACAAGAGTTTGGGTTTGTGGATAAACGCACTGGCGAGCATGACCTTCTGGCGCTGGCCCTTGGAGAGGTCCTTGCACATGGTGTCCCGCTTGTCTTGGAGGCCAAACCATTCGAGCCAGTGCTCAACCTTGGCCTTCATGTCCTCAACGCCGCGCAAACGGGCCACGAACTCAAGGAACTCAGCCGGCGTCAGGAAGGAAGGCGGCGATTCCGACTCGGGCACGATGCCGATGTTCGCCTTGACTTTCTGAGGGTCGTTCACGGCGTCCACGCCGAGCACCTCAATGCGTCCTTTGCTCGGCCGGAGTTGACCGGTCAGGAGCTTGATGAACGTGGATTTCCCGGCGCCGTTGGGCCCGAACACGCCAAAAAATTCGCCGGCATGAACCTCCACATTGAGTGGGTGGAGGGCGATGAAATCACCGTATTTCTTCGCCATGTCCACGGCGCTGACCATCGGTTCGTTGCCCCCAGCCATACTCCGTTGATTTCGTTTTGAATTATCATACCTTGGTTGTGCTTCATTGAGCCGTGGCGATGACATCAAGAAGAGGGGAGCCCTCAGTCCAGCCATGAACCCCCCACAAAGCGACGTGATGAAGGTCGAGCTGCACGCCATCAGCGATGAGGACGACCTCGGTTTCATCGCCTGCATGACCATCGACCGACCGGACAAACTGAACGCGCTCAACGACGAAGTGTTGGCCTCCCTCAAGGCCGTGTGCGATTGGATGGAGGCGACCGATGACGTGCGCGTCTTGGTGGTCACCGGTGCGCCCCCCAACCCGCCACCCGAAGGGAAGCGAGCCAAGCCGCACGCCTTCGTCGCTGGCGCTGATATCACCGAATTTGCTGGTGCGGGTAGCGAGGTCATACGAGAGCGATTCAAGAACAACGCCGTTGAAGCGCTGTGGAACCTCAGCAAACCCACCATCGCCATGGTTGACGGTTTCGCCCTGGGCGGTGGATGCGAGGTGGCCTGTTCGTGCGACATTCGCATCGCCAGCGACCGCTCCACCTTCGGAACCCCTGAAATCAACCTCGGGCTCATCCCCGGCTACGGCGCCACCCAACGGTTGGAACGCTTGGTCGGCTACGGCAAGGCCCACGAGATGATCATGACCGGCGACATGGTCCCTGCCGAAGAAGCACATCGCATCGGCCTGGTCAATCACGTGGTCCCACCGGAAGCGTTGGAATCAACCGTTATGGCCATGGCTCGGAGAATCGGCAGCAAATCCTCGCTCGCTCTGCGTGTCGGCAAGGCCACGGTGCGCGCTGCCCTTGACGAAGGCCTCACGGACGGCGTGGAAATCGAAGCCATCGCTTTCGCCGGTCTGTTCGACAGCGAAGACAAGGAAATCGGTGTTCAGGCCTTCATGAACCGTGAAACAGCGGTTTGGAAGCACCGATGAGGAAGCGGCGCAGATTCGCCATCGAGCCTGTCGGCAAGAGGTGAGGGGGCGCGATTGCCCCCCTCTTGTCCGGGAGTGTGCCCGGCCACGGTCTTGCTGGCCCGATTCAGACCTCAACAAACCCGATGTTTTCCTCCCGGAGGAATGTCCGGAAGTGCCGCATGTGTCGTGCGTGGTCTCGACGGAACCGAGGGGAGATGACCAGCACCCTGTAGGTACCGGTTTCATCGTCGTAAGCTCGCTTCTCCCGCTTGAGAAGGTCGAGCAAACGCTGGTTGTTCAGTTCGAGGTCGATGCCCTCGCAAACGCACGGTCGGAACCTTGGTTGACGCTTCTGTGGAACGAAGCCCGTAGAGGAATGCATGATCCTCTCTTTTTGGCTCTGTGTCAGTTGCTCGTCATCCAACGTCTTGGTTGAATCTTGAGGAGGTTGTGAAGGCTGTGAACCCCTCTTCCCCTCAAACTTCTCGACCTTCCCCGTTTTGGGGTTGCGACGCATCTGCTGGTTTGGTCTAAATTTACGTGCCCTTTTGTTGTTGTACTTACCCATGTCTTTTCACCTGCTTTTTGCCTTTCATCTGCGCAGAAACGCTCGCTGAACGGACAAAGTCCGCCGGCGCTTCCGCAATTCAGGCGCAATCTACTCGCAGGTTGGTTGGGTATCGGGGGGCATCTGAGGTTCCTCCAGCGTAATGTATAGTCCTCCAGTGTATATAAAGGAGGCGATGGGGACCCCGTACGGCACGTGACGGTGTGACACTGCACAAAACAGGACACGCACCCACCATGAGACGTGAGTTTCGACGCCCATTAAGGAGGGGCGACGGTATCAATCATCCATTTCTTTGCGCAGGGCGTCGAGAGCGCTGCTGGCAGCAGGAAGGGGCGGAAGAGAAAGTGGCGTGCCGTCCGGAGAAAGCAAGGGCGGGAGTTCTTTGCCGTCAGGCCCGATCAGCACGGGGAGATCAGGTTGTGCAGGTGCGGCGGGCCCGACGGATTCGAAGCCAACGTCGAGGGGAAGACGAAGTTTGAGGATGCGCCCTTCATCGATGCGGACAAAGGTCGCGCCGTAGACGTGACCGGGTGCAGGGTGTTCGGGCTCCACCAGCACGCTGTGACCGTGCCCGGGGGTTTGAAGCAACGCCACCAGGTCTTCACCCGAGGCGTGGTCTTCCCACATCCGGGCGGTCGAGGCTCGAATGTCAGCCATTTGGCCCATGCGACGACGCTTGATGCGCTCGCGAATGGCCTCGTGGCGTTCTCGCCGGTCTCGGACCGTGACTTCAATGTCAGCATCCTCAACGGACTCGGGGCTGACATCAACCACGAACTCATCGGCGACGTGAACCTCTTCGAGTTCAACTTCAACGACGACTTCCTCAATGCCTGCTTCCTCTGCTTCGCTTGCAGCAACTTGAGCGGCTGCTTCGGCGGCGGCGATCTTGGCGAGTTTTCGCTCCCTCAACGTGGCCCCGTCCAACGAAGAAGCGGTGACGGGGGCAGGGAGATCTTCGTCCTCAGCCATCGCTTCCATCGCAGGGGCGACGGTTTCGGTCTCAACAACGGGAGCGGGAGTTGGTGCCGGACGGCGAGCCCGCGGAGCGGGTTTGGCCTGCCCACCGAGATTGATCCAAATGAAGGCAAGCACCGCCATGGCACCGACAAAACCCCACTTGGCTTCATCGGTCAACTGCCCGACGGTGGACAAATAGAACACGAGCACCGAGATGAACAACACCCCGACAGCGGTCCTTGCGAATCCCATGTCCCTCGTCCCCTCCAATCATCGGTTCTTTATGACGGTGATGGACGCAGGAAGTTCTCATCGGTTGACGAGGTGCTGCACTTGTCGTACAATGTCATCCAGCGCCCGTCGCCGGTGGCTGAATTGATGTTTCATTTCGGCGTCCACCGACCCGAAGGTTTGGCCGTGCGTGCTCACCGCGCCAAGGGTTTCTGGGTCGAGGGGCCTCCCTTCCTCGTCCAAGTCTGATGGAATGAAGATCGGGTCGTATCCAAAGCCGCCTTCCCCTTCGGCATCATAGGCGATTGACCCTTTGCAAACGCCCTTTCCGAAATGAAGTTCCCGGCCGTCCCACAAGGCCGCAACAGCTTGAAACGAAGCGGAACGGAGGCGCTTTGAGCGAGCCGGATCCTCGCTCTGGAGATGTGCGAGCAAGCGGAGCATGCCTGCATTGCCGACCGTTTCATGAACGTAAGATGAATAGACGCCTGGGAATCCATCGAGGGCATCCACAAACAACCCCGCATCCTCCACCAGCACCATGGCACCTTCGTGAGGAAGGTGTTCCATCGCCTGGCGAATTTTGGCCTCCGCCACCTCCTCAAGGGTTGAGGCTTGAGGTTCAACAATCGAACCCTCTGGGACCTCAAGGGCACGAACCGTCATGCCCAGTGTGGAGAAGTGGTGCGTGGCCTCCGCCAACTTTCCGGCGTTTGAGGTGAGAAACCAAACGGTCGTGTCCATGGTTGGCCTTCTTGGTGACGGCTAATGACCGTGCCCGTTGGCGGCGAATGCTTTCCGGGGAAAGGAGAGACTTTAGCCCGCGCTGACCAGCCTTCCTCATGCTCTCAAATTGGATGCTTGTCGCCGTCGGCGGCGCCGTGGGCGCCGTGTTGAGGTACCTCATCAGCGAAACCACACCCGACACCGGTTTTCCTTGGGCCACCCTCAGCGTGAATCTCATCGGTTCCTTGCTGCTGGGCTTGGTCGCCGCAGCCACCCTCGCCAGTGTGCTTTCCGAATCTCAAGCGTTGCTGCTGGGCGTCGGGTTGTTGGGGGCGTTCACGACCATGTCCACCTTCTCGGTGGAAACCATCACCATGGTGGAAGCAGGGCACTGGCGTCTTGCAGGGGCTTATGTTCTGGTCAGCGCAATTCTCGGGCCCGTGCTCGCTCTGGCTGGATGGAAAGGCGGGCAAGCGGTGTTCTAAGCCTCACTTCAAGATGGCCAGCATGCGGTTAAGCGCCAACAAGGAGCCGGCTTGAACTTCCTCCGGCACCACGATTTGATTGGGGATTTCACCGTCGACCAGACGTTCCAACACGTCCATCAGGTAAGCAGGGTGAATCATGTACATGGTTGAGCAAGGGCAAATTTCCTCGTCCAAGCATTCGATGTGCTTGTCGGGGTGTTCTTGCGCCAACCTGGCGACCATGTTGATCTCCGTCCCGATGGCAATGGAGGCGCCAGCAGGTTGTTCGTTCACGAAATTGCGAATGTATTGGGTCGAACCGTAAGCGTCGGCGAGTTCAACCGTCTCTTTCGGGCATTCTGGATGAACCACCACGATGCCGTCGGGGTGTTGCTCGCGGAATTCAGCGATCTGTTGAGGCGTGAAGCGCTTGTGCACCGAACAAAATCCATGCCACAGCACGATGCGGGCGTTGTCCAACGAGCCCATGGCACCAATGCCAGGCGTCCAGGTCGGCATTCGGTCCTCAGAAATACCCATGGCAAGACCGGTGTTTCGCCCCAAATGCTGGTCGGGGAAGAACAACACCGCACCCTTTGGACCGGCTCGCTCAAAGGCCCAATTCAACACGCCCTCGGCGTTGGATGAAGTGCACACCACGCCGCCGTGTCGACCCACGAAATCTTTCAGGTCCGCACTTGAATTCATGTAGGTGACGGGCACGAGGTAGGCTTCTCCCTCGCCCGCTACATCCTCGGGATGTTCCCGGTTGATGGGGTCGGAAAGCCCCGACTGGTCGAGTAACTCCTGCCATGCCACTTCGACCTCAGTCAGCGTGGCCATGTCGGCCATGGAGCACCCCGCCCGAAGGTTGGGGAGGACCACGGATTGGTCGTCGGAGGTGAGAATATCAGCCGATTCAGCCATGAAGTGGACGCCACAGAAGACGATGTACTTGGCGTCCGATTCGGCCGCCTTTTGGCTGAGCATGAACGAGTCACCGAGGAAATCGGCGTGCATCACGATGCTGTCCCGCTGGTAGTGATGGCCGAGGATGAGCAAATCATCACCCAGCTGTTCTTTCAGTTCCTGAATTCGGTCGGCAACGGCTTGCTCTTCAACGGACAGCGTGGTGTCCATGAAATTAACAGAACACATCGGGAGGGTCACCGTCATGGCTCTCATCTGTCCCAACGCTCAACCCTTTTTGAAGGAACGGATGGGCGTGAACGTTCAAAAAGAAGACCTTGGTGAGCCCCTCCATGGTCTTCCAGCCAACAGAGCGCCTTCACCTCGGCGCAGAGGCCGAGGTTTGGAAGGGTGAGTGGTTCGGTCGCCCGGCGGTCCGAAAGCAACGACGACCGCGTTCCTGGCGCCACCCCAATTTGGACCACCGCCTGGGGGTGCGACGCATGATCAGCGAAGCCCGCCTGCTGATTCGAACCCGGAAAGCCGGCCTTTCGGTCCCTTCCGTGTGGGACCTTGACTACGAAGGCGGTCAGCTCATCATCGAACACCTCGGTGGTCGTCCGTTGATCGACGTGCTCAACGATGAAGCGACGACCGACGGCGAGGCCAAGGCGATGCTTCGGCGTGTCGGCGCATCGGTGAGACGCCTCCACCGCGTGGCCACCACGCACGGAGACCTGTCGAGCAACAACATTCTCATCGAGGGCGAAACCGTTCACCTGATCGACTTCGGTCTCGCTTCGGTGGAGTACGACGTCGAGCGTTTCGGTATTGATTTGCACGTGCTGGACGAGATTCTCGGAGCGTCCCACCCCCAATGGGAGGGCGCCATTGATTGGGTGATTGAGGGCTACCTCTCAGCCGAAGAGAACCTCGGACCGGCGCCCGTGCTCCAAGGAGGTGCTGTCCCTTCGGCGAAGGAGGTTCACGCTCGACTCGAGGACATTCGAACCCGTGTTCGTTATCACGGTTGACGGCTTTGACGGCGCTCACTCTGGCGCTGCCACATGTTCCAAGCGACGACCACGAAGGCCGCAAGAACCCCGGCCTGTAACACGAGGCTGGAGTACAAACGAAGTTCGGGCTCCCATGCATGAACTCGCATCGACATCGTATCGTCGTCCATCTCAAAATAGACGAGTTGGTGTTCCAGCACCAACGGCCCCCACTGGTCTTTGTAGTCGGACGTTAAGACAAACGAGGTGTTGGTGGCGAGTTCCATGAAGTAAATCTCTCGGTCGAGGTACTTTTCCTGAGGCGAGAGCGGGTTGAGGTGATCGCGCACCGACCAGGCGAGGATGCCGTGGTCGAGGGAGATGTCGGACACGTGGTACTTTGGATTGCTGGCCAACCACTGCTCGGCCGTCGTTCGGTTGTAGAGCACCAAACGGTCGGTGGCGGAAACGTTGACCGTCACGGCGAGGTATTCCCGGTCAAAGGCCATGCTTTGCACCGTGGCATTTTCCATGTCAACCGGCGTGCCCCACGACGCCAGAATCTCATCTTCCTCTACCGGCGCGGAGGCGTTGATGGTGTAGCCCACTTCGCCGCGAACACCGAGTTGCAGGACGGTCACTTCCATCGGTCGCTCGGCGGTAACATAGGCGATTTCAGAACCCGAACATGTCAACTGCTCAATGCCTTCATGCGCATCATCCGACACGAGCACGGGTGTGCCCTCCAAATCAGTGACCTCAAGCACACCGTCAAGGGTGTACACGAGGACCATCGATGAGGCACGTTCGCACAGCAACAGGTGCTCGGGTTGGGGAAGGTCCAACGTGCTAAGTATCCGTTCGGGTTGATGAACGTCGTACATCAACAGGGCTGTGCCGTTCGCCACCACGAGAAGGTCGTTTTGGAGGGCATGCGTGGAATCCAGACTCAGCCCGGGAACCTCCACCCTGGAGGAGGCAGCGTCAGCCGCCGATAAATTCTGGAGCAGCAGGGAGACCCCTTCGGTTTGGTTGTCCAGCGTTGCCAGCCATTCGTCGGACACGGCAGCGGCCTCAGGAGCTTCCACACCGCCGGCAGGGAGGGAACGGTGGGTCAAATCCCACGTGATGACGGCAGCCACGACGATCAAAATGGCCACGGCCATTCGCCCGGTCTCCCGACTTGTCGGCGTTCGGTATTGCTTGAATTCTCGGCCAACTCGGCCGGTGAGCCACGCCCACGCTTGGCCTGGACGGGTCAGGACGGTGACGATGCGAGCGTTCATCGTTCGCTCGTCGAAGAACTTCCACCAACCGTTGGAGGTACGGTCCGCCATGGACACCGCAGCGCCGGCGATGAGCATGCCCCCGATGATGTCGAGGAACCAGTGAATGCCGAGGTAGATGATGGTGAACGCCGTCAGCAAGGTGTAGGCAAACACGGTGTAGCGATAGCGGTTCCAGCGACGGTCGTCGTCAAAGCGAGTAAGGCACAACCACACGGCAAACGGAATCCCGATGTGAAGCGACGGCATCCCGTTCGTGAACGGGTCAATCCTTCGGAACCAGTCAGCGATTTCGGGGGTGAGGGTGTAGGCCAACGTTTCCATTCCGGGGATGGTATCACCCGTCACTCGAACGTTGAAAAAGAGGTAAAACGGTACGGCGAGGATGTAAACCCAAGCGATGGACAGGGTTACCCGGTCGGCAAGCCAACGATCATCAAAGTAGGCGAAGTAGAACACTGAAACGTAGCAGATGAACATGAAGCCGGCGACGTAGAAATGCGTCAGGGCGATGGTCAACCAATCCGCCTGAAAGGTCTCCTGAACCCACAACACGAGGTTGCCCTCAATGGCCCAAATGTACGGTGTCATGTCCAGGCCGGTGCTCGCCATGAGCAAACGGTCCACTTGGTCGAGCACGTCCTTGGCGTTGTAGATGGCAAACACGATGAGAATGTGGACCCAATACCTCCGGAAGAAATCCACGAACGGCGGCAGGGACAACTTCGCCCAAGGCGGTTTGAACACGGGAAGCAGGATGACGCCCAAGGCCAAGGCGCTGATCATCCAGGTCAAGTAGACACTCTGCACAGCGTGGCCTCCAGTTTTGGGTCGCGCCGTCCCTTCATCAAAGCGTCGTCATCCGGCCTGCGCAGGAGGCGTTCTGTTTACCAGGCGCCGTGGACGTAGGGCTTGCCTCGGTCGGGGTCGCGGCGGTTGGCCAAGTCGTAGATCCGTTCAAACCGGTAGATACCGCTCGAGCAACCTTGCTTCCACTCGAACGCCAGGGCGTACTTTCCAACCGTTCGCACCGTGGGTTTCTCCGCAGGGAGCGCCTCAATTTGGCGACGCAGCGTGCGGCTGGTGTCGTCCTCGTTTCGCATGGGTGAGCACTTTGCGCAAGGGCAGGCATGACGCAGATCGTCGTAGCTGACCGTGTAGTCAGCGCCGCTGTCGTAGGTGAGGACCATGTCCTGTGCACGGCGTTCAAGCTTCTTGAGCGTGGGCAAGACGTCGGTCATGTGCTCACCTCAAATGATTTCGAGGCCGCCGTCGGCACCGTCTGAAAGTTGGTCTTGGATGGCCGTCACAACCTTCGCGAAGGCCTGTGCAGAGGGGCCTTCGGGTTCGGAAACAATCCTGTGCACACCGTCATCACCGCCCCGAACAAACCCGGGGTCAAAGGGCAGGGCGCCGAGGAAGGGAACACCGAATTCTTCGGCCGTCTCCTTGCCGCCGCCTTCTTTGAAGATATCAAGCGTCACGGAAAAGTTGCCTTCATCGTCGGCCGTGGTGGCCAGCGTTTTACCGCCGGGAGCGGCGATGTTCACCTCGGCCCCCGGTGAGGTCGTGCCGTTCACCGTGAAGCCGCTCATGTTCTCAACCACACCGAGCACGGGCACCTTGAGGGACTCGGAGAAGGTGATGGATTTTCGGCTGTCGAGCAGCGCCACTTGTTGCGGCGTAGTGACGATGACCATGCCGTCGATGTCGGGAAGGGATTGCGCCACCGTCAACGGTTCGTCCGAGGTGCCGGGCGGGAAGTCAATGATGAGGTAGTCAAGTTCCCCCCATTCCACATCGCCGATGAATTGCTGGATGGCGCCCAACTTGATGGGGCCGCGCCACACGACCGGGGTGTCTTCGTCCTCGAGCAGGAAAGCCATGCTGATGACCTTCACGCCAAGGTGGCCCTGAGCGGGATGAATGCGCTTGTTTTCGACGTGAAGGCGACGCCCGTCGAGACCCATCATTTTGGGGACGTTCGGCCCGGTGATGTCGATGTCGAGGATGCCCACTGCGTGGCCTTGTTGGGCCAGCGAGAGCGCAAGACCGGTGGAGACGGTGGATTTCCCGACGCCGCCTTTGCCGGACAAGACCATGATTTTGTGTTTGATCTTGCGACCGATTTCCTCCATGGCCATCTTGCGCTTCATCTGAGCATACGCCTGTTCCATTTGCTTCTGCTCTTGGGGGGACGGGCCGGCCGGTGCTTCGTTTGCGCCGCCCGGGGTGTTGATGGATACGGGGGAATCCGCCATGATGCCACCACCAAACTGGCCTACTTCAACCCACCCACAAGGGAGGAAGGATGCCGCAGTTCACGGCGACCATCGGCGGTATGCAGCGCCGTGAACCACCAACGTGGCTCCGAGCACGCCGACCACCGCCGGCAGCGACCACGCCATGCCGCCGTAGGCCCACGCCAAGCCAGTTGCCATCGCCAGCGAAAGTGGGGTCGTGCGACGGAGTGCAAGGCGTCGGCCAGTGACTGATTCAGGCGAGCCCACCCACGCCGTGACGGGCCCAAAGGCAAGGACGTGGACGGTGATGAGCGCGGCCACCATGGCAAAGGCGGTGTCCATGTCGCGTGCTGCAAACACGATGTGGAGTCCAAAGAGGAGCCCGAACACGCCCAGGTTGAGCCCGAGTGCTCGCCACACAAGCGGCCGTGCACGCCGTGGTATGTCAAGGCATCAACCTTCTATGGAGCGAGAGTCTAAATGGCATCGTCTGCTTGTGGATTGCATGAAGGTCCTGTTCGTATGTGTCGGAAACTCCTGTCGCTCTCAGATGGCCGAAGGACTGGCCAAATCCATGGGCCTGGAAGCCGCCTCTGCTGGCACTCATCCTGCCCAAGCGGTCGCCAAACACGCCGTGACCCTGCTTGAAGGCCGAGGCATCTCCACGGACGGGATGACACCGAAGTCCCTGGACAACTTCAACCCGAGTGATTTTGACATGGTCATCTCCATGGGGTGTGGCGTTCACTGCCCAGCGATCAAGATCGACCAGGATTGGGAACTTGAAGACCCGGTCGGCCAAGCGTACGAGGTGTACGAAGCGACGGCTGCAGAAATTCAGCGCAGGCTTGAATTGCTGGCCGCTCAGGAATCTTGAGGCTCGGGCACATCGCCCACGCCTTCCATGTCAATGCGGAGCACGCTCACGGTTCGCATGCCGTTCTCGCCCTCGACCTCTTCCGATTCGCACGAGAGGTGCTGAATGTTCACGGCCTCTGGCAAACCCTGAGCGATGTGACCGTTCCTTCGTCGGCACACTTCTGCGACGTCGACCGCTCTGGAGATGGTGGCTCCACGGGCCACCAACTGAATTTCTCGGTCGCCGTCCTCCATGGCTTTGACCACGGCTCGGACATAGGCATGAAGGGGCTTTTTTCCGACAAAAATCACTCTGCGGTCGCTCATGGCTCTCGGCTTGTGTTGAGGGCGTTCATCCCATAAACATTGAGAGGAAATTGACCTGTAATGGCTCGCAGTGGTGCGAGCGCCGGGACTCGAACCCGGGTTCAGGCGTTGGCAACGCCCGGTGATAACCACTACACTACGCTCGCTGGTGGCCGTCCCACCTTGAAGGAGTTTAAACGGTTGTCGGCGAGGAACGATTGAGGAAGCGCCCCAGAAGGCCGCCCTGTCATTGCATCCCGAACCGGTCGCCACCTTCACCTCCGCCACCACGGCGAAGCATCAACGAGAGAACCGCCACGGCACCGAGGAAGACCACCAGCCCCAAGGCGCCAAGCACCATCGTACTGAGGCCACCCTCGGAGACGCCCGGAGCATCGGGTTCGGCGAGCGTAATCACAGCGGACCCCGTGTTCATCTCCCCGTAGACGTCAAACGCCCTCAACGAGACTTGGTGCGTGCCAAGGGGTGTTCCACCCCGTACGGACAGAAGGACACTGTAGGTGCCATCGCCCGCCACCTCATCACCACCGTTCACGCCGTCGTCGTGCATCATGGCCCATTCGCCACCACCGATGGGCGCAAAGACGCCAAGGCGGATTTGAACGCGTTCGACGCCGTCAGGATCGCTGGCTTGGATCGTGTAGACCGTTTGCTCGTCAGGGTTTTTGTCGAGGCGGACCGAGTCGCTGACCAGCACGGGCCGGTCGTTGAGGATGTGAATTTCAATGGGCAGTTCCGCCTCCGACGCGACGTGGTGCGGCCCGTACACGGGGCTTCCAACCTCGTCGACCGGCGTGAAGAACCGCTGCTGGGTGGTGGCCCCCAGACCGTCGGTGGCCACGATCAGCATGGACCGATGGCCCGGATTCATTCCGATGGGCATCTCGACCATGGCCGCCCAAACCAAACCGTCTTCTGAGGTCATGTTCACAACCTCGCCCCCGTACTCCCGAAGATCCAGCTGGACCCGATCAACGCCGTGCCCGTCGTAGGCCTCAACGTTGATGACAGCGGATTGACCACGCTCAAGGGAGGTCGGCACCACCTCGACGTCAAGGATTCGCGGGGCCTGGTTGCTCACATCGAGCTCTCCCGTGGTGGAACTCGTGGCTCCGAAACTGTCCGTAGCAGACACGCCGACCGAGTGAGCGCCGACCTGGAGGCCGGGGATGATCACCGACGCCGTGTAGACGTCATCACCGATGGCGGCGTCGCCGTTGAGCCCGCGGTCGTTGAGTTCCACTTCGCCCACATCAAGTGACGAAAGGTCGGCGGTCACGCCGACGACGTTCCACTCCGGGTCGGTGACGCTCACTTCGAGGTGAGCGACCATCGCGCCCTCACCGATGGCAAGCCCGTCTCGCCACTGGAGTTCACCGATGGACGGAGCCGTGTTGTCATCCTCGCTGACGATCTCCGGAGAAAGCACGCGCTCGAGGGTTTGGGTTTCCTCCAGCACGACCGTTTCGCTGTCCTCGCCAAACGGCACGGCCAACGTTCGCTGGACGGTGGACAGGAGGCCTTTCAACGGCCCGGCGGACACCATGGCACCCGAAGCCAGACCGGCCTCACCGTCGCCCTCGTAGAAGCCCGTCCACTCGATGACCGTGAGGTTGTGCCCGTCCCTCACATCGATGCGGGTGTCACCGGCCGACACCGTCAGCGTGATGCCCTCCTGCCCTGCAAGACGAAGGCGGTCGTCCTTCATCAGCGGGATGGGCATGAGGCCTGTTTCTCGACCGACCGTCAGGTTGCCAAGCCCTTCCTCCGCCACCGGTGCCGTTGCGTTTTGCTGGATGGGGCTCCGTTCCGGAAGGTCCTCGCCTTCTGAGGCGTCCGGGCCGGTTTCTCGCCAAACGAGACGAACCGTTCGGTTGTCCCAATCGGACTGGACGGCTTGGTAGTCCCATGTTTGATTGTGCGTAGCGCCAACACCAGCGCCGTCAAAGAAATTCCCGCCGTTGATGCCGGTGATGTTAAACCAGGACTCTTGGAAAATGACGTTCACGAGGAAGCGTTCGCCCGTGGCGTTGGCTTGCATGCCGGTGTCTTCGATGGTTCGAACCACACCGAAGGTGCCCTGCACGTCGCCCGAAAGGGTGCCGTCAACGTGGAGGTCGTCGATGATGGTCGTACCGTTTTCGAGTTTGGTGTGCAAGTCGAGAATGGTACCGTTCACCTGCAATGAGGCATTTTCATCCTGGTCCGCAAATCCGAAGGTGCCGGCTCCGTAGAGCTCCTCCAAATGCTGCGTGCGCACACCGTTTTCCCACCGAGCAAGGGAGGAAAAGCCGTCCAGCGAAACATCCAGCCGAGACCCATCTTCAATCAGGATGAAATCAGCCATCGCTTCAAACTGGGTGTGCTGAAGCAACCGCTCGCCGTCAAGGTCGACGTACTCAAACAAGAACACAGCGAGTTCGCCATCAATGGAAAGCGAGTTGTTCTCCTCTCCATCCTCCGAGACGTTGAGCAAGCCCGTGGCCTCGATTGAAAGGTGTTCACCAACCACGCCGTTGATGACCGACCGGTTGAGAAGTGCCTGCGACACATCGGCGTCGATCACCGTGACCATGTCGCCGTCAATGACCGTGGTCCGGAGGTTTCCAAATCCACGAGCATCAAAGACTTGGCTGGTGAGCAGTCCTGCGACGACGGTCTCGTTCTTCCACAGTTGAGTCAGCACCAAGTCCATGTCCGTTGTCCCGTCTTCCGTGGTTTCCACGGTTCGGAAGGTCCCGTTGCCGAGTTCCCATGATGAGAGGGTGGTGCCGACCCGTTCCTGCCAACCCTGCCCCGTAAAGGAGAGGTCAAACGCCTGCTCCCCGGCTTCGGTGGTGTAGTTCTGGCTCATCGCCCAGGAGGTCGAAAGGAGGACTTCATGGTCGTCCATCGGTTGATTCCACTGCCCGACGGTGAAGGTGCGCTGCGTGGCGATGTCGAGGCCCGATGTCCCGTCGTGCTCCGTGATGGTGACGGTCAAATCGATGACATCACCCCACGCCAAGGGCGTGTCAAACGTGAGGAGGGCTGTGCGTACACCGTCCATGCTGTCCCATGCGAGGTTGTGTGAGGTCGCCAGCGCCGTGCCGTTCCGTTCCTGGAGCATGTCGATGTCAACGCTGTATGTTCCGTTGTCCGAGAAGGTCAGGGTGTAGGCGTGAAGGGTTGCTGTGGGCCCGTCTCCGACCCAGTGCGTGGTGATCTGCACCGATGGAACCTCGTCCGCTTGAACCGAGGCCGGCACCAGCGACATCGCCAAAACAACCGCAAGGCAGAGGCTCACTCCTCGATTCGTCATGATGAGAAGGTGGTGCTGCTCCCCTTCAAGACTTTGGGGATGATGTGCCCCTAGCGGTCAAGAACATAGGCGAACATGAGGGGCAGCACGATGGTTGCATCGCTTTGGACGTTGAACTTCGGCGTCTCCACGGCCAGTTTTCCCCACGTGATTTTCTCGTTGGGCGGTGCCCCGGAGTAACCGCCGTAGGAGGCGGTGGCGTCCGTGATTTGACAAAACCAGGACCAAAGTTGCACCTCTTGTTGGCCCAAATCTTGGTGGAGCAAGGGCACCACGCAGATGGGGAAATCCCCGGCGATGCCCCCACCAGACTGAAGAAACGCCAAGGGTGTGGTGCACGAGCGGTAGAACGCCATCAAGTCCGTCATGTAGTGGG
This sequence comes from Candidatus Poseidonia sp., assembly GCA_049627345.1. Classification (GTDB taxonomy): domain Archaea; phylum Thermoplasmatota; class Poseidoniia; order Poseidoniales; family Poseidoniaceae; genus Poseidonia. Next base: position 29,286 of record JBMZXF010000004.1, read on the forward strand.
TCCCACTCAGCACCACATCGGGATGAAGGTGCCCTTCTGAACAACGAGCAGCGAAAATGTTGCCAAGCGTAGAATCCTCCCACCCTGGGACATAGAGCGGAAGGTTGACCTCAGCGGCGGCCAGCAACCAGGAGTGGTTTGGGTCGGCTTGGTAGGTGCCTTCGAGAACCCCCGAGCGCAGCAAACGATACAGGTGTTCGTGGGGCAGCAGGCATTCATTGGACTCCTGTGCAGCCCGCCACACACCCATGAGATGATGTTCAATGGCCCGAATCGCGGCGTCCTCAGGAATGCAGACGTCGGTCACCCGGTTCAACTTGCGTTTCAGCAACGCCGCCTCATCTTCAGGCGAGAGGTCCTCGTGATTGGTCACCTTGACGTAGGCATCGTGAGCGACCAAGTTGAACACGTCCTCTTCGAGATTCGCCCCCGTGCAGGAGATGGCTGCGATGTGTCCAGCACGGATCATGTCGGCCAAGCTACGCCCAATTTCCGCCGTGCTCATGGCACCGGCCAGCGTCAGAAAAATACGTCCGCCCTCATCGAGGAATTCCACGAGCGAAGACGATGCCCGAGCGACCGTCCCCGCGTTGAAGTGGCGGTAGTGCTCGTCGACAAAGGAGCGAATGGACATCGCTCAACCCTCCGTCAGAAACCGATCCACGCGGTCTTTTCGCGTTCGCAACAGGTTCGGAAACCGCGCCGTGAGTCGCTCATCGAGGTAGGAAGCGATGATTTCGGGGTCGGTGTCGCCACAGGTGAAGCAATCCACGGCCAGCAGACCTCGGTCGGCGTAGCAGTGAGCCGTGATATGACTCTCGTCAATGAGCACCACGGCCGCAAACCCGGGTGGCGAAGTGCTTCCATCAAACGGAGCAAGGTGGGCGTGGACCTCGGTGGCAGGGCTTCGAGCGACCGCTTCTCGCATCGCGGAAAAGAGCCACTGATAGTCGTCTTCGCCCCCAAAATAGGCGTTGACATAATCGAGAAACACGTGGGCCCCTTGGGGAGGGTTGACCGTCATGGACTCACCTGCGCCCTGCCTCACCATGGCCTATTTCAAGGTGCCGAAGGAACGCTCGGCACAAACCGCTGAAAATACGTTTCATCCTTGGACTGATGAGGAGAAGAACGAGCCACCCACCGTCCTTCGCGGCGTGCGAGCACATGGCTGGCGATGATCTTGGTGGCGAGGCATGCCGCCGTAAATTGCGTGAGTGGCGTGTGGTGTTGGGCTACGATTTCGTTCACGTCGGCGCTGATCACCATCACGTTGGGATTGGCAAACAGCGTCTCGATGGTTTCCACCGCTTGCCAGTAACTCAGCCCTCCCGGCACAGGGGTGCCGGTAGCGGGTACCAAAGCGCCGTCCAGTCCGTCGATGTCAAGCGTGAAATGAACGGGACCGGACAACGATGAAAGTTGGTCAAGCCACGCTTGCCAGGCTGCTCCACCGGTGTAGGGGTGTTGGGTGTCTCGAGCAAAGAAGGTCGTGATGCGCTCATCGCTTTGAATCCGCTCCGCTTCCTCCAAACTGTAGGCGCGAATGCCCGCCTGCAACAGCCGCCCTACACCCACATCAAGGCTGCGCGAGGCCGCACAAGCATGGGAGAACACTTCGTCGTCAAGGGACATCCGCAGGTCGGCGTGAGCGTCGAGTTGCACCACTGACAGATTTGACAGGTCGCCGTTGACGGCCGGATGATGGCGAGCAGCGTGCATGATGGGCGGCAGAATGCCGTGCTCACCTCCCAAAAACAGGGGGAACTGGTCGCCGTTGTAGAACGAAGCGGCGTGCGCCGCCAGTTCGTCCAACTGTGCTCGCAGTGTCGGGGCAGTTCCCTCCCAAACGGGCTCGGTTGAAATGACGAGGCCGGCCGGAAGGTCGTCACCCAGTCGGTCGTCGTACAACTCAACCTGAGCGCTGGCCTCAACGCAGGCCTGCGGTCCATCGCAAGCGCCGGTTCCGTACGAGGTCGTCAACTCGTAGGCGAGGGGGACCACGGCAACATCGGCTGGACCCTGACCGCGAGGCAGGCCGAGAAACGCCCCCTCCTCAAAGTCCTCGGACATGGTTTGTTGCCGTCCTCGCCACCTTCATCATCCTGCCGATGAGAGCAAGACCCCGAATTTCGGGTCCAAAGGGCTGATTTCATGAAAAGACATGGAACACTTAATATGGGTCGGTGACCAATAAAATATAGCAACGGGGACCGAAAACACCCGGTTTCCCGAGTTCGGAGGCGAGACGATGGGCATGACACTTGCAGAACTGACGAAAGCGATTCAACAGCACATTGACCTTGACATGGACGCCGAGGTCGCCCAAGGCATGGCCGAACACGCGCTCGGCTTCTTTGGCTTTTACAATCGCATCATCGACAACGCCCTTGAGCCCACCGACCGCAACCTGTTTTACATGTTCCAAGACTACGACCTGCTCACCACTGAATCCGAAGAAACCACGCTGTGGGACGGACGGGAATGGCGCATCCACTACTGGAAGTTCAAGCCTGACCTCCGCGAGCGCGTCGAGGCCTACATGCAGCGAAACCTGCAAGAGGAAGAAATCGATCCCTTCGCCGACATTTACGCCACCGACGGACCCAGCATCTGGACGCGTGAGGGCGAAAAGGTGGCCAACCCCAACGCCTTCACCTCTGACTGGTGAGCGCGCCTCAGGCAAGCGTTTTTCATTTACCGGCGCAAGGCCCAACCATGCGAGTAGCCATCAGCTTGGTTGTTTGCATGATGCTGGCCGTGCTCCCGCCCGCAGCCGCACAATACGATCCCGCCCAGACACCCGTCTGGCCGGGCGATCCCATTGACAGCCACGTCCACCTCACTTGGGCCACCCTCACCCTTGATGTCAACGACTGGGCGGATGAGTATCCGGAGATCGTCGACTTGACCAGCGCCGGTGAATCCGAACTCGGCAAAACCCTGTGGGTGGTTCGCCTGTCTGACTGGTCGATGGACACCAAACCCAACGGCTCAGCCAAGGAGATCATCTACATCGACGGCGGCCATCACGGGAACGAATACCTCGGAACTGCGCTGGCCTACTTGACGGCAAAGTGGTACATCAACGCCTGGAGTGAAGGGAGCGAAGAGGCCATCACGGTGCTGCAAAACACCGAACTCCACATCCTCATCATGCTCAATCCTGACGGCAACGACATCGATACACGATGGAACATCAACCAGGTTGACTTGAATCGAAATTACGACCACTACTGGAACACCTGCCCGACCACGCAGCCCGGCAGCAGTGCGTTCAGTGAAGCGGAAACGGCCGCCAACTCGGCCTACATGAACGCCTTTGCCACCGATGCCGACCTGTACGTCACCATGCACACCGGTGTTTGGATCATGCTCTACCCGTGGGGCAAATGGCCCGAACAACCCCCCGACTGGGAACTGTTTTGGCGCATCCGTGAGGACGTTCAGGCCAACGTCTCAGAAATCCCCATTCAAAATGCCAATCAAGGGCTCTATCCCAACTGCGGCACCAGCCGAGACTACGGGTACGGCGTGATGGGCTTCCCCACGTTCACCTTCGAGACCGACGACGAGCAATTTGTCCCGGGCAGTTTTGAGAACCTCAACGAGCGACTCGGTGAAGAAATGGACGTGATGCGCTTCCTCATCGACAACGTCTGGTACTGGCGTGCACGACTCGATGTGCAATCCATTGTGCTTGACGACGACGAGTTGACCTTGGACGTCATGAACCACGGTCGAGCTTCAACCGCCAACGCCAGCCTGGAATACCACAGCCCTGCAGGCGAAGTCTTGTGGGCATCGCCGCTCTTTGGTGTCAACGCCAGCAACGCCACCCAAGTCACCTTCGAGGTGGACGGGGATGTGCTTGGCGGTGACGGGGTGTGGAACCTGAACTATCAGAAGCGCGTCATCAACGCCGCCATTTGGGTCAATGAAACCGTTGACAGCAACGTTTCGTTAACGGTGATGGAAGACGAGGAAGGGTTCCTCCTCGGCTACGGGCTGTTCAACCCCGTCTCGGTCTTGCTCGCCCTCGTCGGGGTCAGCACCCTGAAGCGAAGCGACCTCAACGGACGAGAAGACGACCTCGTTTGAGGCGAACAACGCCCCTTGGAGGCTAACCGATGACTGCGAGGGTTGAAGTGCAGGAAATCGTTGGGGCATACCGGTGAACCCATGCAAGTGACCATCAGTTCAGGCAACAACATCAACGGAACCCTCGTCCTTCCGCTGTTTGAAGGCGAAGAAGCACTCCCCGAAATCGTAGAAGGGATTCCTTCCACCCTCAAAGCCCAAATCAACCGCGTGCTGGCTGATGGCGACTTCAAGGCCAAGGCCAACGCCACGATGACCCTTGTGGGAACCGAAGGCGGCAAGGCCATGCTCGTCGGCCTCGGCAAGACCGACAAGGCCGACGTCCACGCCTACAGGGAAGCCGGTGCAACCGTGGTCGCTTCCTGCAAGAAAGTTCACGGCAACGAATTGACCGTCGTGTTCCACGATGCCGATCTGTCATCCATGGCCTCCTTTGCTGAAGGCATGATGCTTCGTGATTATTCCTACAACATCTACAAGATGAAGGACGACGATGAGGAGGAGACGAACCTCTCCGCTCGTATCAACTGCAACGAAGGCGACGCTACCGCCCTCTCAGCCGCCATCGACCGAGCCGCCTCCATCGTGAGTGGCGTCCACCTCTCCCGAGACTTGGGCAACTGCCCCCCCAACGACATGTACCCCATGGCCTTCGCAGAGAAGGCTGAGCAATGGGCCAAGCAATACGACAACGCCAAGGTCGAAGTCATTGACTACGAAGCCGCCAAGCGACACGGCATGGGTGGCCTCGTGGCCGTTGGCATGGGTTCCTCACGCAAGCCATGCATGGTCATTTTCACCCTGAACGGCGACCAAAAAGGCCGACACCCCATGCTGGTGGGCAAGGGCATCACCTTCGACACGGGTGGCATCTCGCTCAAGCCCGGTGCCAACATGGACGAAATGAAGTACGACATGGGTGGCTCCGCCACCGTTTTCGGGACCATGGAAGCGCTCGCTTCCAGCGGCTACCCCGGCAAGGTGGTGGCCATCACGTGCATGGCTGAGAACATGCCCGCCGCCAACGCTCAGCGACCCGGCGACGTCATCACCACCCTCTCTGGCAAGACCATCGAGGTGCTCAACACCGACGCCGAAGGCCGCTTGGTGCTCTCCGATGGCCTGTGGAAGGCCGGTACCGATTACGACCCCGAATACATCGTGGACTTTGCGACTTTGACCGGTGCCTGCGTTGTGGCTCTCGGTCACGAAGCGACCGGCTTGTGGTCCAACGACGACGACTTCCGTACCCGCATTCACGAAGCGGGCAACGATGTTGGCGAACTCGCCTGGCCCATGCCACTCCTGCCCGCCTTTGAGAAGGAAATGACCGATTCAAAAATCGCCGACACCCGCAACCTCGGGGCAGGTCGATGGGGCGGTGCCAACACCGCCGCTGCCTTCCTCAAGCAATTCGTCCCCAACCGAGGCGAAGGCGACGATGCCGAGCAAATCACCTGGGCTCACATGGACATCGCTGGAACCTACTGGGGTGCGAAGACCAACAAGATGGTCGGTCACGGCGCCACTGGCATCCATGTCCGAACCATGGTCCGCCTGATCACCGGCGAGTGAAGCGGCGTCCTTGGCTGGCAACGATCTCCGTTGGGGCTGCTCCATCGGTTTGGAGCGCATCCCCTGCACGGCCCACAACGAACGATTCAGTTGGGATCGTAATCGATGACCGACGCCAGCCAGTACTCCACCTCGCGGCGGGCACATCCACGCCGCTTGGCTAGGTCCATCACCTGACCTTCGTCCACGCGATTCACGGCAAAATAGGTCGCTTCGGGATGGGCAAAATACATGCCTGATACGCTGGCAGCAGGCCGAGTTGCACAGGATTCAGTCAACTCAAACCCGTGATCTTCTGCCCCGAGCAAGTCAAACAACGCTCGCTTATCGCTGTGGTCCGGACAAGCGGGATAACCGAAGGCAGGACGGATGGATCGGTAATCGGCGTTCATCAAGCGCTCATGCGTCATTGAGGCGTCATCGGGGAAGCCCCACGCGGCACGAATGCGTTGATGCAACGCTTCCGCCGAGGCTTCTGCGAGCCGATCGGCGATGGCCCTGACCATGATGGCATTGTAGTCATCGTGATCGTCTTCGTAGCGTTGTGCGAGGGCAGTTGCCCCGTGGATGGCCACAGCGAACGTACCAACATGGTCGGCGTGGTCGTGGCTCTCAGGGGCAATAAAATCCGCCAAACACCGATTGTGAGCCCCAACATCGCGTTGCTGCCGAAGGAAACTGAAGGTGTGTTCCCGTTCGCCTGTGACGATGAGATCCTCGCCTCGGGACCGTGCCGGCCAAAACCCTGCAATGGCTCTGACCTTCAAGCTGTTCTCAGCGATCACCTCGTTGAGCATCCGTTGACCGTGTTCAAACAATTCGCGAGCAGCCTCACCTCGTTCAGGATGGTCGAGGATGCGGGGGTAGGTGCCTCGCATTTCCCACGCAGTGAAGAAGAAATTCCAATCGATGTAGGGCACGAGATCTTCGAGTTTGAGATCAAACGTACGTACGCCGAGGAAAGGTGGTGGTGGAGAGGTGGTGGCGTCAAAGGTGAGCAGGGGCCGCTTCATCCTCGCCTTCTCCAAGGTGAGCAACGGTTGGGCCATTTTTCGCTCAAACAGCGCTGTCAACCGCTTGTGTTCTTCCTGCAAGGTCGCCTTGAAGACTGAGCGACGCTCCTCGTCCAAAAGGTCGTTGAGCACCCCCGAGACCAAGGACGCGTCCTTGACGTGGACCACTTCGGAGGAGTAGGCCGGGTCGAGACGAACCGCCGTGTGTTGCCGAGAGGTTGTGGCACCTCCGATGAGCAGGGGCAGTGTCATGTTGCGTCGCTCCATCTCTTTCGCCACGCCAATCATTTCATCGAGCGACGGCGTGATCAAACCCGAGAGACCCACCACGTCGGCGTTGACCGCTTCGGCCTTGTCAAGAATGGTTGACATGGGCACCATCACCCCAAGGTCGTGAACGGCGTAATTGTTGCACTGGAGCACGATGCTCACGATGTTCTTCCCGATGTCGTGAACATCCCCCTTCACGGTGGCCAGCACCACGGTACCCCGAGTTTTCTTCTCCGAGGCCCCGTCATGCATGTGTGGTTCGAGCCAAGCCACCGCTTTCTTCATCACGCGAGCGCTTTTCACCACCTGAGGAAGAAACATCTTCCCCGAACCAAAGAGATCACCCACCACGTTCATCCCATCCATCAACGGGCCCTCGATCACCGAAAGGGCCTCTCCCATCAGCGCGTAAGCTTCCTCGACGTCGGCTTCAATGTGCTCCGTGATGCCATGAACCAGTGAATGGCTCAGGCGTTCGTGGACGTTGAGATCGCGCCATGCTTCCGACGCCACCACCGTCGCAGTGCTGGCGGCAAAGTTCGCAGCATTGGCCACCAGACGTTCAGTGGATTCGGGATGGCGGTCAAACAGCACGTCCTCAACGAGGGTCAACAAGGAGGCATCGATGTCCTGGTAGAGCGTCAAATGGGATGGATTCACAATGCCCATGGTCAGGCCGGCCTTGATGGCATGGTGAAGGAAGGATGCGTGCATGGCTTGTCGGACTGGGTCGTTGCCGCGAAAAGAGAAGGACAGGTTGCTGATGCCTCCACTGACCATGGTGGTCGGGCATGCCGCTCGAATACGCCGGGTCGCCTCGATGAAGTTGATGGCGAAGGCGTTGTGCTCCTCCATTCCCGTGGCAACGGCGAGCACGTTGGGGTCGTGCACGATGTCGGACGGGTCAAAGCCCACCTTCTCCACGAGGAGTCGTTGAGCACGCAGGGCGATCTCGACCTTGCGTTCCACCGTCTCCGCTTGGCCTTGTTCATCGAAACCCATCACGATGACGGCTGCGCCGTACCGATGAATGGCCTTGGCCTGCTCAAGGAACACCGCTTCACCTTCCTTGAGGGAGATGGAATTGACCACGGGTTTACCCTGAATGCACTTGAGGCCCGCTTCGAGGACACTCCATTTTGACGAATCGATCATGATGGGCACGGAAGCAATCTCAGGTTCTGTGGCGATGATGTTGAGGAAGTTGGTCATCATGGCTTCGCTGTCAATGAGGCCCTCGTCCATGTTGACGTCGATGAGGTTGGCACCGTTGCGCACCTGTTCTCGCGCAACGTCCACCGCAGCCTCAAGGTCGTTGGCGGTGATCAGACGACGAAACTTCGCAGAGCCCGTGATGTTGGTGCGTTCCCCGACCATGACCAGGTTCGATGAGGGGCGGACCACAAAAGCGTCCAGCCCAGCGTAGGTGGTCACCCTCGGCACCTCTTCGGGAACTCGCGGCTTCATCCCTTCCACCGCTGCTCGGATGGCGGCGATGTGCTCGGGCGTGGTGCCGCAACATCCGCCAACGAGGTTCAACAAACCGTCGTTGACGAGGGCTGCCACGTGAGCAGCGGTGATGGCGGGTGTTTCGTCAAATCCCGAGGGCGAGAGAGGGTTTGGCAATCCGGCGTTCGGATACAGGTGCGTGTTGATGTCCGAAATGGAAGCGAGCGTGGTCAACTTGCTTCGCAAGCCTGTGGCCCCCAGACCGCAGTTCAGTCCAACGCTGAACGGCTTGGCGTGCCGAACGGTGGCCCAAAAGGCCTCCACGCTTTGACCAAACACGGTTCGGTCGCCCTCTTCTTGGATGAAGGTCACGGAGATCATGATGGGCAAGGTGACGCCCGTTTGATCGAAGGCATCCAGCACGGCCTTGATGGCAGCCTTGGCGTTGAGCACGTCGAAAATGGTCTCGATGAGGACGATGTCGCAACCACCCTCGATGAGGGCGATGACCTGCTCGAGGTAGGCGGCATACACGTCATCCCACGAGGCGGCGCGCGACGAGGGGTCGTCCACATCGGATGAGGCAGAAAGGGTGACGTTGGTCGGCCCCACGGCACCTGCCACCCAGGCCGGTTGGCCGGTGGCCTCACGGTGAGCGTCCACGGCTTCACGGGCCAGTCGAGCGGAAGCCAAATTCATCTCGCGAGCGCGGTGGCTCAACCCGTACTCGGCTTGTGCAATGGCGGTCGCCCCGAAGGTGTTGGTTTCCACGATATCGGCGCCCGCAGCGAGGTACTGCGCGTGGATGTCCCGAATGACATCGGAGCGGGAGATGGAAAGCATCTCGTTGTTGCCCTTGAGGTCCGTAGGGTGTTCTGTAAGGGCAGCATCTCGGAAGTCAGCTTCCTCCAAACCCACCTGCTGAATCATGGTGCCCATCGCCCCGTCAATGATGACGATGCGCTGGTTCGCCAGCGCCCTCAACTCGTTGACCGAATCCATGCCCTCATCCTCGCATGCGGTGAATCAGTTGGTTGAAGACACGACTGTTGTTCATGGTGAAGAAGTGGATGCCCGGCACGCCGGAAGCCAGCAGTTCTCTTGTTTGCGTTTCAGCGTGGTTCAAGCCAACCTCCACCACCTCTTCATCGCTCGAGCACGCCTTGACGGCTTCAACCAAGGAAGGCGGCATCACCGTATGGAAAATAGCGGGAAGGACCTCGAGCTGACGCTTGGACGTGAGCACCTTGATGCCTGGAACGATGGGGACGTCGATGCCCGCTTCACGGCATGCGTCAACAAAGCGGAAGAAGGCGGCGTTATCGAAAAACATCTGCGTGATGATGAACGATGCACCCGCGTCAACCTTGCGTTTGAGGTTCGCCACATCGCTGGCCATGTCGCTGGCTTCAGCATGCACTTCGGGATAACCGGCAACACCGATGGAGAAATCGGTGGGCCGAGCATCGTTGACGCCCTCCAGATAATCGCCATGGTTCAGTCGTACGATGTGCTCAACGAGTTGATTGGCATGGGCGTATCCCTGAGGATGCGGCACGAAGTGGGGGTCGTTTTTGTCGGCGTCGCCACGAAGGGCAAGCACGTGCTTGAGCCCCAAGTAATCGAGTTCAACGAGGTAATCTTCTGAATCAAACTTGGAAAACCCGCCGCAGATGACATGCGGCATGACGTTGAGCCCGTATTGAAATTTGAGCATGGCACACACACCCAGCGCTCCTGGATTTTTTCGGTTCCACACCCACTCAGGGCCGTGCTCACCTTGAACCTCCACTCGGTGGGCTCGGTGGTACGTCACGCTCACAAACGCTGGTTTCCAACCATCCAAGCCACGGAAGAACTCGTGGATGTTGCTGAGGCCGAGACCGCGATTGGGAGGCAAAATCTCAACGGAGAAGGGCAGCCCTGCTTCGCAGGTCTTGAACATCTCCGTGAGGTGCATGAGGCTTGCGAAGTCCGAGTCCCATTTAAGCCTGTGATTCAACACAGCGCCGCTCAGGTCGCCCACGGGAGTCATGGATCCTTCAATCGTGCGTGAGAATCGTTCCGTCATACGCGTGTGAAATCCTTCGGTCATGCGTGCGAATCGTTCCGTCATACGTGTGAAATCCATCTTTCATGCGTGTGTGATAGACACGCCATGGTTTCAATGGGTTTATATCGGTCAGCGCCGCCCCGACTACATAACCGATGGTTAAGTAGTGGTGTTGGGCGATGGCAGACGACTGGGAGGACGACTTGTTGGATAAACTCGAAGAGATGCTCCGAAACATGGGCATGCCCATCAATCGAGAACAACTCAAGGGCTTCATGAACCAGTTCAAAGACCAGTTCGATGCCCTCGGCATCAACCCCGAAAAAATTGCCAAGGGTGAGGTTAATTTCAACTTCGACATTTCCGACATCTCAAAGATGTTCAACGCTGGCACCTCCGTGGAGGACCTGTTCAAGAATTTGGGCATGGACATTCGCGTGGATGCTGCCCCGGTCGAGATGGATCCCTCGGCCCTGGAAGACAACGACGATGAGACCGTCAAACTCCCCGCAGAGGATGTTTACCTCGACGGTTGGAACATGTCGGTCACCCTCGATTTTGCGCTCAAAGGCGACATTAAATCCGAACACCTTGAAATTGAACTCATCAAGAACGGTTCGCAAATTGAAATCATGCGCAGCACCCAACCCAAGCCCTTGGCGTTGGTGGAGCTTCCCCATCCCTGCGACGACGTGGTGGATTGGACCCTGAACAACGGCATTCTCGACATCACCCTGAAACTGACGCCTCAAGGCAAGGCGTTGGAGACGGAGGATGACGATTCCCTCCCTGCCCCGGGGGAGGTGAGCATCGACCTCGGCGACGACGACGATGACGAAGACGACGGTGGCATCCCCATCTTTTGAAGGACGTGAACACAATGAGCAAAGTGATTGGAATTGACCTAGGAACGACAAACAGCTGCGTGGCCACCATCGAGAACGGTGAACCCGTGGTGATCCCGAACGCCGAAGGCGCCCGTACCACCCCCTCGGTGGTGGCGTTTGCCAAAGACGGCGGCGAGCGACTGATCGGCGTGACCGCCAAGCGACAAGCCGTGACCAACGCAGAACGAACCATGATTTCGGTGAAGCGACACATGGGAACCAAGTGGACCACGGACGTGGACGAGACCACCTACACCCCGCAGGAAGTCTCTGCCTTCATTCTCCAGAAGTTGAAGGCGGACGCCGAGGCTTACCTCGGCCATGAAGTGAAACAAGCGGTCATCACCTGCCCTGCGTACTTCACCGACGCCCAACGAAAGGCCACCAAGGACGCTGGCCGCATCGCCGGCCTCGACGTGCTGCGCATCATCAACGAGCCCACCGCTGCGGCGCTTGCGTACGGCGTGGACAAGACGCAAGACCAGACCATCCTCGTCTACGACTTGGGCGGTGGAACCTTCGACGTCTCGGTGCTCGAAATCTACGAGGTCGACGGCCAGCCACAGATTGAGGTGAAGGCCACGGCGGGCAACAACAAACTCGGCGGCGACGACTTCGACGAGAAGATCATCGATTGGATGGTTGGTGAATTCAAGAAGGACACCGGTATTGACCTCTCCAAGGACAAGCAAGCCATGTCCCGCTTGAAGGAAGCCGCTGAGAAGGCCAAGATCGAGCTTTCCGGCACCCAACAGACGCAGATCAACCTGCCGTTCATCTCCATGGCCGACGGTCAACCGGTCCACATGGACCTCTCGCTCTCCCGAGCCAAATTCGAAGACCTCATCGCCAAACTCATCGAGAAGACGATGGTCCCCACCCGTCAAGCCATGAAGGACGCCGGTCTGAAGAAGGGCGATGTCGACAAGGTCATCCTGGTCGGCGGTTCCACCCGTGTTCCTGCCGTGCAAGACGCCGTCGAGAAGGAAGCCGGCAAGCCACCCTACAAGGGCATCAACCCCGACGAAGCCGTGGCCATGGGCGCCGCCCTTCAAGCCGGTATCATCGCAGGCGACGAAGGTGTCTCCGACATCTTGCTGCTCGACGTGACGCCCCTGACCCTCGGCATCGAGACCCTCGGTGGTGTTATGACGACGATGATTGAGCGCAACACGACCATCCCTGCTCGACGCTCCGAGATTTACTCCACCGCTTCCGACAACCAGCCAGCGGTTGAGATTCACGTGCTCCAAGGTGAGCGTGAGTTCGCCAAGGACAACGTCACCCTCGGCCAGTTCCAACTGGTTGGCATCCCACCTGCACCCCGTGGTGTGCCCCAAATCGAAGTCACCTTCGACATCGACGCCAACGGCATCGTCAACGTGAGCGCCAAGGACATGGGCACCGGAAAGGAACAGTCGATCAAGATTGAATCCGCCACGTCCCTCAGCGAAGACGAAATCCAAGAGAAAATCGCCGAAGCCGAGAAGTTTGCAGAGGAAGACCAGCGCCGCAAGGCCAAGGTGGAACTTCGAAACATGGCGGACCAGGTGGTCTACCAAACCCGGCGCACCCTCGAGGAATCGGCCGACAAGTTGGAGGACAGCGACGTTGACCCGGTGAAGGCTCACCTCGACGAACTCGAAAAGATGGTGCAGGATGACGACGGCAAGCCCGTTGACATCGACACCATGGACGACGCCGCCATCCAAGCCAAGGTCAAGGAAATCGAGGAAGCCATGCACGGCGTTTCGACCAAGCTCTACGAGGCTGCTGCTGCCGAGATGGCGCAGCAAGAAGGTGGCGAAGACGGCGAGATCAACGTCGATGATGGCGTGGTTGATGCCGACTTCGAAGTCGTTGAAGACGAGGACTGAACCCGAGCCAGAGCCTCAAGCGCTTGGCTTATGGGGAAGGGGTCGGTGGACGGCGCATGAGCGAAGTCCCCATTCTCAAGGAGACGACGCGAACCACCGGCCGTGAAGCCCTTCGCAACAACATCACGGCCGCCATGGCACTTGCCGGCGCCGTTCGGACCACGCTGGGACCGCTTGGCCAGGACAAGTTGCTCATCGACGACGAAGGGCGAACGATGGTCACCAACGACGGCGTCACCGTCCTTGAATCGGCCAAGGTCGAGCACCCCGTGGCTCGCATGCTCATCAACGCCTCCACCACCCAAGACCGAATCGCACGCGACGGAACGACCAGTGCCGTGCTTCTCTCAGCAGAATTGCTCCAGAACGCCTGGGAGTTGGTGCTGCAGGGCGTTCACCCTTCGGCCATTGCACGAGGCTATCGCCTCGCCGAGGAAGCGTGCAGGCAACATTTCGAGACATTGGTCATTGATGCCACCGAGCCCCACATGATGGCCGCCGCCACAACCTCGCTCTCAGGAAAGATTCACCGGGCCATGCAGGAGCACCTCGCTGGCCTTGCCATCGAAGCAGCAAATGCGGTGGCTGAAGAACGCTCGGACGGTGTGCTCGCCGACCCAACTCGTGTGAAAATTTTGACCCAAACGGGTGGAAGCATGACGGACTCTTCGCTCATCACCGGACTGGTGCTGGCCAAAAAGAGGGTCACGGACCGCATGCCAAAGTCGCTGGCATCGGGCAAGGTTGCGCTGGTTGACGGTGGTCTCGAACGACGGGAAATGATGAGCAAGGTCAAACTCAACGTGGCCAGCACCGGTGTGTTGGAAACCTTCCGACAGCAAGAAAAAACAATGCTGTTGGACCAAATCAACCATCTGGTTGACCTCGGTGTTACGCTGCTCGCCTGCAAGGAAGGCATCGATGACGATGTTCATGCGGCCCTGACCGACGCCGGCATCCAGGCCTATCGTCGCGTGGCTCGTTCCGACCTCGATCTCCTGGCTCGTGGAACGAACGCCACCCTCAACAACGATGTCAAGGGACTCACGGCCTCCGACTTGGGCGTGTTCATCGCCAGCCGTAACGAACGGTGGAACGGCGTCATGCACTGGATCGTCGAAACCGAAGAAGGCGGGGCGACGTTCATCGCCAAGGGTTCAACCAACGAAACCGTCGGTGAAGTTGAGCGATGTTTCGCCGACGCGCTCGGTGTGGCATGTCAACTTCTCGAAGAGCCGCACCTGCTCGCTGGGGGCGGAGCGACGCAGATCGCCCTTGCCCGATATTTGCGACGCTTCGCCGAAGGTTTCGCCGGCCGCGAACAACTGGCGATCGAAGCCTTCGCCGACGCCCTTGAAATCATTCCACGCACCCTCGCTCAAAACGCGGGGCTCGACCCGTTGGATTCGCTGCTCCAAACGGTCGCCAAACAGAGCACGCACGAGGGCCCTCATGCCCACCACATCGGTTTGAACGTGGAAGACAAATCACCCTCAAACATGGTTGAAGATGGCATCGTGGAACCGTTGCGCATCACACGCCAAGTGTTGGCTGGCGCCACGGAAGCCGCCCTCTCCGTCCTTCGCATTGACGACGTGTTGTGGGCCAAGCAGGACCCTTCGATTCCAGAGATGCCCGACGAAGAGGATTGATGGGCCCATGGTTGAAACCTGTCCTTCATATACTGAAGGTCCGAGGAACAATGGTGTCCGAAGAAAGTAACACCCCTGTCGGCATTGACGACATTGCGATTCATTTTCCTCGCCTCTACATGGACATGAAGGACTTCGCTGACCTTCGAGGAGCGGACTACGGGAAGCTCAGCAAAGGCCTCGGCCTTGAAGCCATGGCCATCCCTGATGTTCACGAGGACACCGCCACCATGGGCGCCATGGCCGTGATGCAACTCATCGACCGGAACGGCCTCGACCCGAGGACCATCGGTCGCATGTACCTCGGTACTGAATCGGCGCTTGACGGCGCAAAACCAACGGCGACCTACATCGTCGACATGCTGACCCAGCGCTACGCCGAACGCTTTGGCGAGGATTGCTTCCGCACCTGCGACGTGGTCGACATGACCTTTGCGTGCATTGGCGCCGTTGACGCCCTCCACACCACGTTGGACTGGGTGGCACGCTCCAGTGAGAACGACGAGCGCTTGGGCATCGTGATTTTCTCTGATAACGCCAAGTATGCGCTGGAATCCTCCGGCGAGTACACACAGGGCGCAGGCGGTGGAGCCTTGCTCATTCGCCGCCACCCGCGCCTGCTCGAAATCCCCGACTGCATCGGTGTCTCAACCACGCCGGTCCACGATTTCTTCAAGCCCCGACGAGAAGTGTCCATTCGCTCCGTCATTTCCAACGTGATTCAACTTGCCCAGGAAGCCGGGCAGACCGTGAAGAAAGGCCTCGTTGACCGGATGATTCGCCACCTGCCGAAATCCACGGTCAGGAAACTCGGCATCTTCGCCCACGGTGAAGAAAAGGTCAGCGTCCACCGGGACGACCCCGTGTTCGACGGCCAATTCTCCAACCTCTGCTACCAAAACGCTGTTCGCCAGGCCTTCTTTGACTTCAGCAACAAAGCCGAGCGGGCTGGACGCATCGATCCAACGGCGGATGACCCGTTCACCGAGCAATGGTCTCGCATCATCATGCACTTGCCCTACGCCTACCAAGCCAAGCGGATGTTCCCCGACGTGTTTCGGCACGACCGTGAGCACACGCCGATGTGGGAGGACGTGGTGGCCCAGATCGGCCCCATGCCAGAACGCCCAGCCTCCGACGACGAGGAGATGTTGGCGGCTTGGGAAAAGGAAAAGGACGCCTACCGTCGCAACATTTCGAAAACCACCCAGTACACGCAATTTCACGCAGAGCGCATCGAGAAAGGTCAGCGTGCGAGCAGCCTGATCGGTAACCAGTACACCGGTTCCATCTTCCTTGCGCTGATGTCGACGTTTGAATCCGACCTCGAAGACAACAGCAACCTCGACAACACCTTGTTCGGCATGTGTGGCTACGGCTCTGGAGCCAAGGCCAAGGTCTTCGAAGGGAAGGTTAACCCTCGCTGGCGAGAGGTCGTTGCCACCTGGCGCTTGTTTGAGCGACTCGCAGGACGCATGGCGATTGACCACGTCACCTACGAAAACCTCCACAAGGGCACCCAAGACAACAGCGTGATTGAGCCCAAGGGCGAATTCGCGCTGGTGGACATCGGTGAAGAAGGCGTTGAGGAAGGGGCACGACGCTATCGCTGGATCAAAGCTTGAACCTCAGAAGTCAAGCACGATTTTCCCGCAGTTGCCTTCCATGGCCAACTGAACGGCTTGCTCGAATTCGTCAATGCCCATGCGGTGGGTCACGACTTTGTCCACGTCGATGAGGCCTCGCTCCAGCAAGTCGTGCATGGTGTCCCATGTTGACCACATCTTCCGACCGTTGATGCCCTTGAGGTGCAAGTAGCGGAACACGACCTCGTTCATGGGCACCTCTGGGGTGCCGCCACCGTACACGGACAGGACGTTGACATAACCTCCCATCCGGGTGGAGTGAATGGCGTTGGAAAGGGCCGAGGCAGCCCCCGAAAACTCGCAGCTGTTGTCCACGCCGCGCCCTTCGGTTGCTTCGAGGATGCTGGCGACCACGTCGTGGTCTTTCCCAAGCACAAGGTCGGCACCGAGTTCCTCTGCGAGCGCCATGCGGTAGGTGTTGTCCCAGTCCACGGCGATGACCTTGGCAGCACCCATGGCTTTGGCGGCGTTCACGGCGAACAACCCGATGGGGCCCAGACCGTGAACAGCGACCGTCGCTCCCTCGACGGGACCTCCCGTCAGGGTGTGGATGGCATTGCCCAAGGGATCCTGAATGGAGGCATGACCGGGGTCAAGGCCGTTGGGAACATGACGAGCGTTGACCGCCGGGACCACGAAGTACGGCGCAAAGGCCCCGTGGCCGTGGACGCCGAAAATCGACCCGTTTTCACAAACATGAGCGTTGCCTTCCTCGCAACGAGGGCAATTCCAGCAGGCGAGATGACACTCAACGGCGATGAGGTCGCCGACCTGGTGGGATGAAACGCCTTCGCCCACGGCCACCACCGTCCCGCTGGTTTCGTGCCCGGTGACGGTGCCAAGGGGAACATTCTCCTGACTCCACTGGTCCCATTTCCAGATGTGAAGGTCCGTGCCACAAACCGAGGTGGATTGGGTCTTGATGAGGACTTCACCAGCGGCCGGCGAAGGCACGGCGTGTTCTTCCTTGGAGAAGCCACCAACTTCGGCACGGGTCTTGGTCCATGCCGTCATGGTTGCAGGTACCGATGCCATGGTCCGCCCTCGGTGGATTGTTTGTCGGACGCCTTTTCATCCTTCGCTCACCTTGTCTTGGGGGGGCGATTGGCAGGATGGTTCGGTATGTTGATTAGGTAGGCGCGACGGCCTAAAAGCCCGTTGATGTTGCAATGAAGTACGTCGTGGTCAGCGGGGGAGTCCTCTCAGGGCTCGGAAAAGGTGTCACCGCCAGCAGCATCGGCGTGTTGCTGAAAGCCGCGGGCCTGCGGGTCACCTCGATCAAGATTGACCCCTACCTCAACAGCGATGCAGGGACCATGTCACCGTTTGAACACGGCGAAGTCTTCGTGCTCGACGACGGTGGCGAAGTTGACCTTGACCTCGGCAACTACGAACGCTTCCTTGACATCAACCTGTCCAAGGACAACAACCTCACAACCGGGAAAATCTACGCCAAGGTCATCGAAGCCGAGCGCCGTGGAGACTACCTCGGCAAGACGGTACAGGTGATTCCCCACATCACCGACGCCGTGCAAGATTGGATCGAAGACGTGGCGGCAAGGCCCGCCGATGGCAGCGGTGAAACCCCCGATGCCTGCATCATTGAACTCGGCGGTACCGTTGGCGACATTGAATCATCACCTTACGTCGAGGCCCTTCGCCAGTTTCAGTTCCGCGTGGGCCGTGAAAACGTCACGTTCGTCCACGTTTCCCTCGTTCCGGTCATGGGCCCCGTGGGCGAACAGAAGACCAAACCAACCCAACACACAGTCAAGGAACTCCGCGGATTGGGCATCACCCCCGACATCTTGGTGTGCCGTTCCTCTGCGCCACTCAACGAGGAAACTCGGAACAAACTCGCAGCGTTCTGCCACGTCAAACCCGAGGCCGTCATGTCAACGCACGACGTCCCCAACATCTACCACGTTCCGCTGATGCTTCAGGAGCAGGGTCTGTGCGACATTCTCGGCGTGGACTGTTCGGCCACCGGCATGTTGGAGGAATGGAAGGCCATGGCCTACCACCTTGACACCTTGACCGAAGAGGTTCATATCGCCATGGTTGGGAAGTACACCGACCTCTCCGATGCCTACCTTTCCGTCATCAAAAGCCTTCAACACGCCGCCATGGCCGTGGACCGGAAACTTGTCATCGACTGGATTGAGGCCAGCCACCTTGAAGATGGCTGGGACGAAGACG
This sequence comes from Candidatus Poseidonia sp., assembly GCA_049627345.1. Taxonomy (GTDB): domain Archaea; phylum Thermoplasmatota; class Poseidoniia; order Poseidoniales; family Poseidoniaceae; genus Poseidonia. The sequence continues at coordinate 48,008 of JBMZXF010000004.1, forward strand.
AGCACACGGCGGCCTGGAAGGCGCTTCGTGATGCGGACGGCGTCTTGGTTCCCGGCGGGTTTGGCGACCGAGGCGTTGAGGGGAAGATCAAGGCCGCTCACTACGCACGAACCGAAGACGTCCCCTACCTTGGCATCTGTCTCGGCTTGCAAATCGCCACCATTGAATTCTGCCGAAACGTCCTCGGCATGAAGGGTGCAAACTCCACGGAGTTTGAGGACAACCCCGAACACGCTGCGGTTGTGTTCATGCCTGAAATTTCCAAAACGCACCTCGGGGGTACCATGCGACTGGGCAGCCGTCCGACCCTTTGGCAGCATGATGGATCAACCATTCGAGCCCTGTACGGGCCGGGCGACGCAGTGGACGAGCGCCACAGACACCGCTACGAGGTCAACCCCGACCTCATCGAACGCATTGAAGAAGCGGGGTTGGTCTTTGTCGGCAAGGACGAGTCGGGCCAACGGTGTGAAATTTTCGAACTCAACGGCCATCCTTACTACGTTGGCGTGCAGTTTCACCCAGAATTCAAATCCCGCCCGGGCAAGCCCAGCCCGCCCTTCCTCGGTCTGCTCAAAGCAGCCTCCGGCCAACTTGACTAATCCACCAGGGCGTGGCCAATGAGCAACAACGCCACGGCCAGAACAGACATTGCTCGTTGCATGTGCAACAACCTCGAAGCTTTCCGTATTTGCTTAGGGGGTGTCCTCCACATCATGAGGGCACCACTGACCACCAACAACCAGAGGAACAACATGGCCAACCACAACGACCAGTGCCATTCGAGCACGTAGCCGTGAATCGTTCCGAGAACAACCGCCGCCAACCCGATCCAAACGTGGACCCGCATGAAACGCCGGTTGAACACGCCGAGTTTCTTCTTGAACGGTCGGGCATCAACACCGAGGCGTTCCGGGCCGTTGGTTCGCAGCCACTTGAACAGGGGCTTCCAAACGACGATCAACAACGTACCGACCATCAGCCATTGGGCCACCTCACCCAAGCCCTCGGCGTCCAGTCCGAGCACTTGAGCCTCGTCGTCTTCGTCGTCCTCATCGTCGACGTCATCGTCAGCAGAGACCAACCTCATCGGCATCAGAACGAGTACCACGAGGAGAAGCAAGAGCCAACGGTTGTTCACGTTGATCTGCGTCCCTGCTTCCTGCTTTATTCTGTCGGATTCACGGGTGAAGGTTCAAATGGAAACCGGAGGAACATGTCCCATGTTGAGGCGAATCGGTGGCTTGAGCGGCCTGTTCGTTCTGCTCACGCTGGGTTGGTACCTGGTGTTCCCCTTCGTCACCGGTTGCGGTTCAAACACCACCGCCCCAGAGACGGAGGAGTGCGAGGAACTCATCACGCCTGTCATGTCATTTCTCTGTGCGCTTCCACCCCTCATGATCGCCGTCTTTGTGTTCATTATCACCCACGGACAGAAGCCCAAGACGATGCTCCAGCTTCCCACCGTGGACAGCGATGGAACGATGCACTTGCCCGCAGGCGTTCAACAGGTTGAGGAAACCATCAAGCAGACGCAACTTGCTCAGTCATGCCTGGGCATTGGTGGTGTCATGATGGCCGTCTCATCCGTCCTCATCGTGCTGGCAGCGTTGCTGATGGTCCTCCTGGGCAGCTTCTGCGCCATGGGTGGAGCGAGCACCTGCAGCGACGATGAGTTTGACTGGTTGATTTCATGGATGAAGTTTGGAAACCTCGGCATCAAACTCGGCCTGGTCGTGTTTTTCATCTCGGCCGTCGCAAAATTGGTGATGGAGTATCAACTGGAAGCACAAGGCCTCGTTGCCGAGACAACACCAACGGCACCCGCCAATCCAATGGTGAGGTCACCCTGCCCGGCCTGTGGAGCCAAATTGCGTTTCCCACCCGAGCATCAAGGCGAAGTACAGTGCCCCAAGTGCCAGCATGTGTTCGTGGTCGGCATGGATTGACGGGCGGTCATTCGTCATCGGACAGCCATGTTTCGACGATGGCAGGGAGCAACTCGCCAGCCTTCCCCAAATGAACCTCATCAAACGCTTCGACGTTGAGCGGCGCCTCGGCGTTGACCAGAACGGTTTGCGCCCCGTTGGCTTTGGCGATGTGAACAAGGTCGGCGGCCGGGTAAACATGGCCCGAACTCCCCACCACCACGAACACCTCGCATGCATCCACGGCCGTGTAAATGGCCTCCATGTGCATCGGCATTTCACCGAACCACACAATGTCTGGACGAAGACGGGCGGGCTCAACGCAACACGAGCAGCGCAGGAAATCATCCCCGAGGTCACTGTCGTCCATTCGGACCTCGCTTCGTCCGCTCGCTTCGCAGCGCAACGTCACAAGTTGTCCGTGCATGTGGACGACGTCGTCACTTCCGCCTCGCTCGTGGAGGTCGTCGACGTTCTGTGTGATGAGGGTGAAGTCATCCAAACCGTTCGCCAGTTGTGCCAGAGCCTCGTGAGCGGGGTTTGGTTTCACCTCGTTGAGTTGGCGTCGGCGCGCTTGGTAAAACCGCCACACCAAGCCGGGGTCGGCTCGCCAGGCTTCCGGCGTGGCCACGTCTTCCAAGCGATGATTCTCCCAGAGTCCACCGTCATCTCGGAAGGTTCGAATGCCTGATTCTGCCGATATTCCTGCTCCTGTCAACACCACAACACGTTTTCCTTGCATAACGGTGTGACCTCCTCGACGCTATTTGAAATTCACAAGAACGATTCATGTCAGTTCTTTTTCACAAAATCGGACGAAGTTCTGCCTCAAAGTTCTGCCACACGAATCAGTCGTGTGGTCCGGAAGCCCTGGAGGATTTTGATGAACCGCTTGGCTTGGAACTCGGCATCGAGGTCGTCGTCGCCCGTATCGATTCGAACCGCTTCCAAACCGATGAGTTTCGAAGGGGTGGCTACGCCCAAGATGTTGCCGTGACCGATGGCACGGAGGACATCGGGCGAGAGTTGCAGGTTGCCCCGTCCGATGAGAAAACCTTGACCGCCCATGGGCGAGAGCAGCAGCAGAAGCGGGCGCTGCCCGTCGGCGTTGGTGTGAGCGCTGATCACCTCCAACAAACCCTGCTCGTTCAAGTCAGCGTGCACCGTATCGCCGTGCTGCACATCGATGCCCAGCAGGGTCAATTCAAGGTCGAGGTGTTCGCCCATGCGACGCAGGGTCCCCCCGCTCCCCCAAACGACCATCAGGTCGGGCTCGTCCTCAAGCAAGGTGCTGACATGGTGAGCCAACCCCTCAATGGTGTCTTCTTCGCTCACGCGTTCCACCTGCTCCTTGGCGCCCTGCATAAAGCGAGGTGAGGAAGGCGTCCACGCCTCGCCGTACATGCGCACCTTCCACTCGCCCTTGGCGTAGACCGTTTCGTCAAGGTCCATGACCTCGGTGATGGCCGTGCGAAGGTCGCCGAGCGCGAACGCCAACGCCACTTCGGCAGCGGCTTTTGGCGTGGTGGCGAAGCAGCCAGAGTGCATTTTGACGCCGCCCGGAACACCGATGAGTGCGATGGTTTGCGCTTCCGAGCCTGCGGCTTCCAAGGCGTTGACAATGTCGCGGGTCGTTCCGTCACCACCTGCATAGAGGATGGCTTCAACACCGGCTTCGACGAGTTCGCTCACCAACCTCGCCGTGTCCTCCGGCGCCGTGCTGCCAGGGGTCGATCCAATGGTGGTCAATGCAACGTGGCGCTCGTCCCCAAGGTTCGGCACCCAGGTGTCACCCATGCGACCCTCCCACGCCACGAGGGTCAACTGAACGCCGGTTCGATTGAGCGACGACGAAGCGAGGTCGGCGAGATGGGCGAGGGACTGGTTCATGCGGGGGCCGGCACGGTCTTCAGCGCCGGCCGCCCGAGCTTCGGCTGCACGACCATCGCTGCCCTTGAACCCCAATTTTCCACCGAGCCCGGCGTCGGGATTGACCACCAGGCCGATGCGCATGCCGAGGCGTGGCGACACTCCCTCAAATAGCCCTGCTTTGACCATCCTTGGGTCCAATTCACCCGAGCCTTCATGAGGAGGATGGAGGATGGTCCATCATGAAACGGGCGCCGTCCGACGAACCGAACCTTGACGACATTTTGGCCCGGGATTTTGCCGAGTTGAAGGTCGGAGAGGCCAATCTCACGCCAACTGAACCGATAAAAGAGGGGAAGGCCGAGGAAGCAAAGCCGGTTCAATCAACGGTGCCGACCGCGTACAATCAACGCATTGACGCCGTGGAAGACCGAGCTTCCTTTGCGGTCAAACCGCCCACCAAAGCCTCGCCTGATGTTGCCCCAAAACCCACGGCTCCTGCGCCACCGGAGGTGCTCAAATCACCCCGTGCTCAACCCGGCGACGACTTCGACGTGGACTGGTAGAACGCGCATCAACGACACGCCTCAAAGCGCGGGATTCATAGCGAGGGGGCAACCCCGTAGGGGTTGGGGAGACCAGCATGACGATGATTCACATCACGCTGCCCGACGGTACGGTGAACGAATACGCCGCTGGAATCACCTGCGGCGAGGTCATCACCGATGCATTGGGGAAAAAACACGGCTGCCTCGCCGCCAAAGTGGACGGTCAAGAATGCGATCTGTCCACGATGTTGAACGACAACTGCTCCGTCGAAGGCATCCTCTCCGAGTCGGATGAAGGCATGCACATCCTGCGCCATTCGGCTGCCCACTTGCTCGCTCAAGCGGTGATGGCGCTCTACCCGGGTGCCCTACCAACGATTGGCCCGGCCATTGACCGCGGTTTCTACTACGACTTCGCGATGGAACCCATCACCCAAGGCGATTTGAAAGCCATCGAGAAGAAAATGCACGAAATCGCTCGACGGAACCTGACGGTTGAGCGTGTCGAACTCGACCAAACAACGCTTCGTGAACACTTTGAATCAAATCCATACAAACTCGAGATCATTGACGACAAACTGGAAGCCGGTGATGGTTCAACCATCTACAAGCAAGGCGAATGGTACGACCTGTGCCTTGGTCCCCACGTGCCGAGCACGGCCAAACTGATGTTTGTCCGCTTGACCTCCGTGTCCACGGCGTACTGGCGAGGCGACCAGGACCGTGAGCAGTTGGTCCGCATCTACGGCATGGTTGAGCCGACCAAGGAGGCCCTCAAGGCAACGATGACGCGACTTGAGGAAGCCAAAAAGCGAGACCACCGAAAGTTGGGCAAGGACCTTCAACTCTTCCACATCGACGAAGAGGTCGGCCAAGGCCTCATCCTTTGGACGCCTCGTGGCGCCATCGTTCGGCAAGAACTGCAGGATTTCATCTCCCATCATCTCCGAAGACAGGGCTATTCGCAGGTGTTCACGCCTCACATCGGCAAGCTGGACCTCTACCGAACCTCAGGCCATTTCCCGTACTACCAGGATTCGCAGTACCCGCCGCTTGTGGAGCGCGACCTCATGAAAAAACTCGCCGATGAAGGCTGCACGTGCGGCGAATTGTCCAACATGATGAAGGCCGGTGACATCGATGGCTACATGCTCAAGCCGATGAACTGCCCTCATCACGTGAAGATTTACGCCAGCCAAGCACGCTCGTACCGCAACCTCCCGTTGCGCTTGGCTGAATTTGGCACCGTCTACCGATGGGAACAATCCGGGGAGATTTCCGGAATGACCCGAGTTCGTGGATTCACGCAAGACGACGCCCACCTGTTCGTCACCGAAGACCAACTGGCTGAGGAAGTGCTGGGTTGCATCGAGCTCGTGCAAATCATCTTTGACAAACTCGGCATGGAAGACTACCGTGTTCGGGTGGGCCTGCGGGACCCGGACTCCTCCAAGTACGTCGGCGACCCCAAGCGCTGGGACAAAGCCGAAGAAGCCTGCAGGGCGGCTGCACAGTCGCTCGGTGTGGCATGGTCGGAAGAAGAAGGCGAAGCAGCCTTTTACGGTCCAAAAATCGACTTTGTGGTCAAAGACGTGATCGGCAGAGAATGGCAGCTGGGCACCGTTCAGGTGGATTACAACCTTCCCGAGCGGTTTGACCTGACCTACAAAGGCCGAGACGGTGAGCTCCACCGGCCGGTGATGATTCACCGCGCCCCGTTCGGCTCCATGGAGCGGTTCTGCGGCGTGCTCATCGAACACTTTGCCGGACGTTTCCCAACCTGGCTTACGCCAACACAATGCCATGTCATCACCATCCGTGAAGAGCACGCCGACTACGCCGGGCGGGTTGCTGAAGCCTTGCGTGAGGTGGGCGTTCGCGTTGAACTCGATGACTCCGACAACAACATCATGAAGAAAATCAGGAACCACCGAAAGCTCCAGCCCGCCTACCTCATCATTCTCGGCGACGAGGAGGTGCAGAACGAAACGGTCAGCCTCCGAGCCCGAAACGGCGACCAGGTCGCCGGCATTCCCTTGGCAACGTTCATTGACGACGTCGCTCGCGAAATCAGCGAGAAAACACCGCAACCCTCCCTTGTTCCCCCGTCATCCGAGTGAGGCAGCATGACATCCCCTTCCATCGTTCACGCCTACGAGGGTGCCATGATTGCGCCCCTGTTCTTGGCGATCCTGACGGCAGCGTTCTTTTGGCGCAACGTGGTTCCGCGCCAACTGAAAGGACTGCAGGTCGCGTTTCCCACCGGGCCTCGCACCTACGAAGTCCATCAGGTGACCTCCACGGTGGAGGACGTGCGCAAGTTGCTGTCACGACGAGGCACACGACTCGGTGTGGCCTCCTACCTGATGGCCTTGACCGGCTCGCTCGTGTTGTTGTTCGAGTTCCTCAATTACCGGGCCGGGAATTCGGCGGGCTACCACGCACCTTCCGTGACCTTTGCATTGGTGCTCATCGTCATCCCCGCTGTTGTTTCAAGCGGAACGTCCCTGGGCGCTCAAATCATCAAACCCCACGGTGTGAGCAGGGCCTCGCTTCAAAGCAATTCCACCCTGCGAAACGCCTCGTATTTCGCGCTCACCGTGGCGTGGTTGCTGCTCGCCATGGGGATTGGAGCGGTGCTGATGACACGCGATGTCTCGACCACGACCCTCTACAGCACCGTGGCGCTCGTAGCGTTCAGCCCTGCCATCCTCGCCTACGGCCGGGTGCTCGGTTCGTCGTGGCACGCTTTGAAACAGTCGTCCGAACAGATTGCCAAGGGACGAGCATCGCCGTTCCACAACCACCTGCCGAACGCACGGCAGCAATTTGTGGCTCAGGTGGTGCATCTCAACTTGGTGGTGATGCCGTTTGTCGCCGCCAACACCATGCTCTCGCTCATCCTTTTGGCCTACAACCCGGACATGTTTGTGCATTCGGACCGCGTGCTCAACCTTCCGGAATACCGCCTTCAATCAACCTACATGGAGGAAGGAGGACTGCTTGGGTTCGGTCTCATCGAGTTGTTCTCCCACATCCCGCAAGCGGGAATTCGCGTGCCCATCGTCACCACCCTGCTGTTGTTCCTTTTGCTCAACGTTGCCGCCATCGGCTTCCTCTTCGTGTACGAAGTGGCACGCATCCTGTTCCTTGACATTCAGGATGTTTCGGGACGAGGCGGTATCCGACTGGCCGACAGTCGTTTGCTCCGTGCCGAACCGATTCAGCAAGCCAACGTGCTGAACTTCTGTTTCACCGGCTTTGCGGGCCAGTCCATGCTGCTGCTGGCGTTGGCGATGATCACCTTCTGGGACTCCAGTTTCCTTCCTCAGGGCGCACAGTGCGGTGAATGGGAGGCCGATGTCTGTGCGGTCTTGGAAAAAGACATGCTCGAGCAGTTGACCTGGATGCTGGCAAGCGCCGGTCAAGTCGCGTTCTTGGTGGTGTGGGGTCTGTCCCGCAGCCGGTCCACCCAACTCGACGAAATCACCTTTGACGCTTCAATGGATGAAGACCGGACCCGCCTGCGAGGCATGAGCGACATGATTTACCTCAAACAACGTCCAACGGCAGAGCTGCTCGGCAACGACGACTGGAACACGGCGATTGAACGGTTTGAGGCTTCGACGCAGGGCCAAGAAGCCATGCTCGTTGGCTTGGACATGATTCGGTCTACCCAAGCCAAGATGTTGCTCTACGTTGGGTTGGGCCGATGGGACGAGGCCGAAGAGATGGCGGTGGACCTGCTCGCTCTCCAAGGTGGACGGGACGCACAGACCGCCCGCCTCGTGCTCTGCGCTGCCAGTTTGGCTCAACGTGACTACCAAGAGGCCGTTCCTCGTTTGGCGCTCCTCAACAACGATGACGTGGAGGCGGTCCGATTGCGCTGGGTGGCCAGTCTTCTCACAGGCAAGCAACACCTTGACCGAGACGGTCAATCCATGCTGAGCGTCGATCCGCTCCGCAAAGACAACATTCGCATGCTCAAGGAATTTGAGGCAGGCGATGTCAAGCTGCGAACCGGTCATGTTCGCCAACCCGCCCAACGCGCCATGTACCTGGCGGAGATTGCCCGGTTGCGCATGGTGGGTCGAAGCGAAGAAGCGCTCAACCACCTTGAGCGAACGATGACCATGATGGATGATGCCCCATGGGTTCAGGGAAGGCTGGTTCAAGCCTTGCTGAATTTTGACGACGGGCGTTCCTTAACGGCCATCAACACCGTGAAAGAACTCGCCAAGGACCACCCCCGCCACCCGCACGTCAGGGCCGTGCTTCATCAACTGGCCCTGCTCGGAAAGGCCACGCGTCCGCCCTCCGAGCCCACCAACATCCACTGGATCATTGAGCGTGAGACCGATTGGAAACACGCATGGCCTCAGCACAACGTGACCGTCGCACCCGTTCTCGACACGCAGGAACTCAAGCAACACGCCCTCAAAGCGAACGCATGGTCACTCTTGCTGGGTGAACAGGGTGTGAGCAAGCCTGCTGGAAAGGGGGCCTACAAGCAACTCCCCGACGAGGTGCCGCTTGGTTTGTACACCCACCTCGGTGGCCTCACCATCACCATTTCCGGTATGCCGGTCGACCTTGGCCTTCCCTCCAACATTGACATCGGTGCAGCGAGGAAACTCGGGCTGCTCAATCCCTGATCAGATCCGGCGACGCAGCCGTTCCATGGCGCCATCAGCGACGCCCAAGGCATCCAGTGCCTCCTCAAGGCGAGCCACGTCAAGGTGAGCCTCCGCCTTGGCCACCGCTTCTTCAACCGCCCGACGGTCGTCGTCCGTGGCCTTGATGTGAGCGGCCTCGCACTGGTTGCGGAGCACGGCCCATTGCTGGGTCACGAAATCGTAGAGTTCTCTGGCTTCATCAAGGGCATGGCCTTCGCGGTCCAGGGCCGTGGTCATCTGCTCCAGCAGCATCGCAGCGTGGCTCCAAATCCTGTCGTCAGCGGCGGTGATGATGTCGTTGAGCATCGCCTCCCAGTGGTCCTTGTCCTCGCGACCCTCGTACCGTTGTTTGAGTTTCTTTTTCTGTTTCAGCGCGCGCAACACATCATCCATTGCAGCGCGTTCTCGCTCGAGCGTACGAACCACGCCGTCCGCCAACCCGATGGCTTGACTGGCGTTGCCGCTTGCCAAGGCTTCGGACGCCTGTTTCAATCGAGCCTCCATCTCCGATGTATCGAGGCCATCACTTTGGGCAACGCTACGAACGGCCTCCTCCACCGATTGTTCAGCGCGCCCAATGGCATCCGCATCGGCGTCCAATTGAGGTAGAATCACAACGGCGATCTCATACGCTTCCTTTGGTTGCTCTCGTGTGAGTTGGGCCTTTGCCTCGGACAACACTTCACGAAGTTGCTTGGCACCCGCACCGTCCTTTCCGTCCAATGCCCGGGTGGCTTCAAGAATGGCTTCCTCTGCTTTGGCCCACCACGTGATGGTCTCAGCTGCGCGCTTCTTGGCCTGACGATAGAGTTGTTCACCCTCCCGGAGCGAACCGAGTTTGACCTCGCGCTCGCCCATTTCGTAGGCTTTTCGGGGGCGTTTGACCGTGGGTGCAATCGACTCAGCCTCTTCAACCGCCGTTAACGCATCCTGACGGATGATTTCCACATCGTCTGCGAAGGAAAGGGCGCGTTCCATGTCCTCCTCGCTTTCGTCGAGAAGACGCATGCCGTAATCCGGATCCAGATGACCCTCTTCCTTGGCCGTGGTCAACAGGCTGGCCGCTTGAGCGACAGCGGCTCCTTGAGCCTTGAGTTCGAGTAATCGCGTTTCCAATCGGTCAAGGCGCTGTCGGAATCGCTTTCGTTCAGCCTTCTGGTCGTCCCCTACCGTCCACGTGTAACCGGTGTCGGCCATCGCGAATGCAGATACGGCGAGCGCCAGCATCATCGGCGGTTCAGTCAACGTTTCGCCAGCGGTAAGTGTGAGGGCCAGCGCAGACAGTGTACCAATGCCGGTCAAGATGGCTCGGTAGCGAAGGACGCCGAAGTGTCCACGCATCGTACGATGCGAGAGTTGCCTGCACGTGAAACCGGAGATGAGCACCAACCCACTGCCGGCCATCGCAGAAGCATCCCCCTCGAAGCCCAGAGCGCCAAGGCACATCAGCAGGGGCCACGCAACCGAGGTCGCCGAAGCGACTCTGGACCGGGCCACGCCGTCGTCGAGGGTCAGGTCTTGAACGAAAATACCCCAAATGAGCACGAGGAGCGGTGCACCAAAACTTGCGAGGACGACCCCGTCACCGTTGCTCAATCCGCGAATGGACGGCCAGGCCAGCCAGACGGCACACAACAACAAGGTGAGGGCAGAAACAAGGGTGGCGTTTTCGACGCGCTTGATGCGAAGAGCCCGCTCGGCTTCAACGGCTGCATCCGCATCCGCCCACGTGACCATGCGGAGTCCTCACCGTGATTCCCCCATAATCACTCCGATGACCTGTCCGCCCCCGGATGAACCTCAAAGCAAACCAGCGGCAAGGTTCAAGGGTGTTATCGGGTTGTATTCTCAACCGAGGGAACACCATGCCCGGACTCATTACCATGGACGACTTGTCCAACGAAGACATCTTGAGCATCCTTGACGATGCAGAGCGCCTGTTGCCCGTGGCCAAGGGCGAACATTACCTCCCGCTGCTGCAAGGGAAAATTCTCGGGAACCTGTTCTTCGAGCCCAGCACCCGCACTCGCATGTCGTTTGAAACGGCCATGAAGCGTCTTGGCGGGGATGTCGTGAACCTCGGCGATGTCAAGACCTCGTCCGTGGTCAAAGGCGAGACGCTGTTCGATACCATCCAAATGGTGGACGGGTACACCGACATCATTGCGATGCGCCACCCTCGGCAAGGTGCCGCTCAGTACGCCCAAGACGCTGCGCGCGTCCCCATCCTCAACGGAGGAGACGGCGCTGGCCACCACCCCACGCAAACCATGCTTGACCTGTTCACCATTCGACAGGCCCACGGTCGCCTCGAAGGACTGAAAGTCATCCTTGCCGGCGACTTGCGCTACGGACGAACCGTCCACTCGCTGAGCCACGCCTTGACGCGATTTGGATGCGAACTCATCTTCGCCAGTCCTGAACTGCTCAAGATGCCAAGAGAAATCGTCTCGGACCTCACCGCCCACGGTGCGAACGTCACCGAAACCGATGACCTGCTGGGCTCCATTGCATCGGCCGACGTGGTCTACATGACCCGAATCCAAAAGGAGCGTTTCGCTGATGAAGACGAATACACCAAGGTAGCGGGGGCCTACAAGCTCCATGCCTCAAACCTTGAGGGCGCGAAAGAGAACATGATCATCATGCACCCGTTGCCTCGGGTGGACGAAATCCACCCCTCGGTTGACGCAACCCGGCACGCACGCTATTTCGAACAGGCGTTCAACGGTGTCGTGGCCCGCATGGCCCTGCTTTGCAGGTTGTTAAACATCGAAGTTCCCGCTCTTGTTGGAGGTGAGGCCTGATGTCCCAAGAACACAACATGCGCCGTGTAACCGCCATTCGAAACGGCACGGTCATCGACCACATTCCTGCCGGCCAAGCCATGCGTGTTCTGGAAATGCTGGGCATCAACAAAGGGACGTCCGTTCCCGTCTCGCTGGTGATGAACGTCCCCTCGAAGAAAAAGGGAACAAAGGACATCATCAAGGTCGAAGACCGCGAACTCAACCAGGACGAACTCAACCGCCTCGCCTTGGTGGCACCTGATGCACACGTCGCCATCATTCGCGCCTACATCGTTGCGGAGAAGTTGACCATCGAATTGGGGGATGAAATCACCAACGTGGTCCGATGCACCTTCTCCAACTGCATCACGACCAACCCCCGAGAGCCCCTTGCTCACCGGCTCAAGGTCATGAGCAGAGCGCCCCTTGAACTCCGATGCCACTACTGCGGTCGACCTCAGGACTTGGACGAATTGGTTCACAACGTCCTCTGACGGTCATTCAACGCCGAGCAAATCTCGCATGTCGCAGGCCTTGCATTGAGCCGCTGATGTTGGACTTCCGCAACGTGGACAAGGCGTCGGTGGAGCAGGCCGCCCTTCGTCACCACCCAACGCTACAATTTGGTCCCGCAGCCCTTTGATTTGGTCGGCCATTCGCACCAAACCGTGCCGGGTGCCAGGCACATCCGCTTCCATGTGCGCCACCATTTCTCGGTGGCGCCACCGAAGCGCACCACGGGCGTTCGGACACTCCTCGTGGTGCATGGGGAGGGATTTGTGCAGGGCGTAGAGGTGAATTTCCTGTTCTGGGACCCAGCGCAACGGAACAATCCTCGGTGCGAGCCCGTCAACGGGCGTGGCGGTGTGAGGCGCAAGGCGGAGGGTGCGCTCAATGTCGGCGTTGGCCATGTTCATCAAAACGGTTTGAGCCATGTCGTCCAAATTGTGGCCAAGAGCGATGACATCGGCACCGACCTTGGTCGCAAGGTGATTGATGCCCTGTCGACGAAAAACGCCGCAATACGAGCACGCCATTCGTGGGGCATCGTTGTCCTTGGCCATCACCATCGGTAAGCGTTTCACGACCTCGTCCATTTCAATGAACGACAATTCGGGATAGGACACCACGTGGTGTTCAACGCCCAACCGTTCACACAACGAGGCAGCGCATTCGATGGAAGGTGGGCGGTAACCTTCGATGCCTTCGTCAACGGTTCCGGCCACGATGGTCACGTCCCGCCGCTGGCCGACCAAATCGACGATGGCGTCGAGGAGAACGGCGGAATCCTTCCCGCCGGAGACAGCTACGAGGATGGTCGTGTGTTCCCCCTTCACCAGCGGGAGTTGGAGGCGGAGTTCCTTGCTGATCTTCTTTCGAACGGACTTGGCGAGATGTTTCCCGCAGAGGATTCTTCCGGAGTAGGCCTGTTCAACCACGGCGGGTTTGTCGCAAGCGTCACAACGAGGCACAGAAAACAAGGCGCCCGTTGATTCTCCCATGAGATGGCCTACAAGGTGTGAGGTTTGAACTCAACGGAAAGAGGCGGGCGGCTCGTCGAACTCAACACCTCTATTTTATTTGAATGATTTTCCAATTAGAAATTCAAAATTTCAATTGGATTTTTGGATAAATGAGGACATCGCATTTCCTCGTCGCCCATGCCGTGTCGCACCCAAATTCCGCGCACTGAAGGCAATTGAAGTGCGCTGCGTTGGAGGGAACAAATCTGCATTTCCAGTTGGAAAATGAGAAAGGGTGCTCAAACCTGCAAAATTCGCCGTTCAGGCGCAAAACTTCTTGAAGGCCACAGCGCTGTCCGTTGGATTGAGCAACCATGCTGCAGCGCTTGTTAGGGGAGTTCCTGAACGTTGACGGCGTGCAGCAGGCCACCGCCATTGACGATCGTGGACGGTTGCTCTCCTGTGTTGGAACAGAGGGTCAACTCCCCTCAACACAACGCGCCATTGACTTGACGGTGGCAGCCCTCGACGCGGCACAAGGAAGCCAGTTGGGCGAACTCCAGGAGGTGTGGGTCGAGGGCGAAGCCACGACGTGCATTGACATCATCACCCCCTACCGCATCTTGATGCTGTCCGGAGGTCAAGGAAACATCGCTCGCTGGCGCCACAGCGTCGACCGATTGCGTCGACAACTGGCTACAACCCCTGAATTCTAGGTGAACACCGTGTTTGAACTGCCGATTGGAAAGCCCGTCAATGAATCCATCTCGCTCGAGGAGGGCGTGCTCCAGCCCTTCGCTCACGGCGTCATCACAACCTATGCAGGACGCCGGAAAACGCCACAGGGCCACCGACTTGTTCGGGCAGGCCGAGTGGTGGGCTACCTGTGCGACGGCGACAAAAAAGGTGTCATGCTGGGCGGTGCGGAAGCAAAATCAGCCCTCGAAGCCCTCGAAGCACAACAAAAAGTGCGGCACGTTGCTTCTTCGTACACCATCGCCCGCCTTGGCGCCCTGGCCGAACTTGTTCCGGAAGCCTTCGTTCACCAAGCGGATCGGCAAGGACTCAAATCGAGCAGCAACGCCGTGGAGCGCCTCTTGGCACGCGACCTCTCCACTGTGGTCAAGACATTGGCCGAGGACATGACGGTTCGTGGTGCCATGGCCATCGACAGCGGGATGCTCATCGACCATGCCGGCGACCTACCAGGCCTTGGTGAGGAAGAACGTCTGGCCAGTGAACTTCACGAATTGATGAGCGGCATGGGCCACCAGTCGATGCACGAAGGATGGGGCATGTCCGGCCAAAGCCACTGGACGCTCCACACCGAAAACGGTGCCCTGCTGCTGGCTCAAAGCGGCGAGATATCAATTGCAGCATGGACGGAGAAGGACGCCAATCACGCTCGCCTCCTTTCATCGTCGTCCCTCGCCCTTGAAGGCGACCTCATCGCTGCTGGCGCCCACGGCTCAAAACTGCCCGAGGGGTTCACGCTCCGAGAAGGGCGTGGCGGCCCTGATGCGGTGCTCTCCATGCTGAAAGCCGCCGTGCAGGAAGAAGTGACGGGCCACCTTCAATCTGGATCCTCGAGTAAAGCGGTCTCGCTCATTCTGTCGCGTGGGGTCCCTGTTGCCCTTTGGGCCCCTTCGGTGGAGACCAATGAGGAAGCCATGCTCGCACTTACCGAAGCGAAGCGCAAGGTGCAACTCATCCGCTTACCCGCCGGGACCATCGTATCGGCCAACTCAGGAACCGTCGAGGGTTTCACCCTGGCAGGTTTCATTGAAACCCTGGCCACCGTCCGTACGCGGTCCGAAGCCCGTCAAGCCTCGCTCAAGGCGATGTTGGATGACCTGCTCGGCTTTGAAGCCAGTTTGGAGGCGCTGCGAGCCGCACGCTCCAAGCTCAAGTTCAACACCGGCGGCGCTGACGTTGCCGAAGCCCTGCCCGTGATGCGAGATCAAGCCGTCAGCGCTGTCGACGCCGGGCTGCGACGTAAACTCGAAATGGCCGAACAACGGGTTGATGCACTCAACAAGGAAAAGGCCGTGCTGACCTCCCAGGTGAACGCCCTGGAGAAGAAGAAAGATGCAGCACAGATCGTTGCACGAGAGGCCACGGAATCACGCCAAGAAAACACCACGGCGTTGGAGGAGGCACACCGTCAACTGAACACCATGCAGGTGGACCTTGCCCAAGCACGTTCGCAATGGGAAGAAGCGGAATCCCGTGCTGAACGCCTTGTGCGGCGAGTCAACGAACTGGAACATCAAGTCAGTGAGCGGGCTGCTGAACTGGCAAAGGCGGTCGGCGATGCAGAAAGCAGTGCGGAATTGCAAACGATGCTCGAGGAACTCTCGCTGAAGGAAGCTGAACTTCAGGCCAACCTTGCCGAGGGAAGCGAGCGCCTCAGCGCCATTCGAAAGCAAAGCGAGGATGAGGAACGACGGCTTCGAGTGTTAAGCGAACAAGTCAACACCAGCCGTGAACGGCACGCCCGAGCCCAAGCTGACCTGATTGGTGTGCAAGAGCAGATTCATGTGAGCAACCTTGAGCTTGAAACGGTTCGAACCGAGGAGAAGCACGCACGCCAGCGCACCGAAGAAGACCGCCTTCGACGAGCGGAGGATGAAGCGCGTCGGGCCAACATCCAGGCAGAATTGCGGGAACTCATGGACGAGCGCCGTCAGGTGTTGCGTGAGTTGGGCGACCTCGGAGCTCGTCGTGGTCATGCGGAAGCCGAGTTGTCCACCCTGGTCGACAAAGCCACCTCCTTAGCGGAAGCTCACGAAGAAGCCCTCGCTGACATCCAAGAAGCGGAGCGCCTGCGCGCCCGCTTGGCCGAAGAACCGCTTGCACAAGCCTTGCTGGACGACAACACGACCTTCCAAGGCTTGGGCCCTGTGTTGGAACGCCTCGAACACGCCCGTAGCCTCGGGTACTCGGTCACGATGCTTGACAGAGCGGTCGAACGGGCTTTGCAAGTCATTCAGGGAACGGTCGATCATGTCGCCGCAACACCGCGCCACCTCCTGTCCTCGGAAGTCATGACGTTGTTGGAGCGCCAAGTGCCGCAAACGGCGGGTGCTGTACGAGGGTTGGCTCGCTGGTCCGTGCAGCAGCGGCTTGAACAACAACTCGGCGAAACCGTCAACCATGTCGTTGTCGACCTCGAGCATCTGCTCGAAGACTTTGACCGCTCCATCACCATGCTCCGCCGCATCCGGAACGTGCTCGAACAGGTTGAGCGACTCGGCGCGCCCTCCCATGAAGTCCATGCACTGCTGGCCAACTGTCAACGACCCGAGGCCCTGCCAAGCCTGGCCATGGGCACCCGAAAACTGATTCAAGTGGCGCTGGATGACATCTACCTCGAAGCCGACCAACGCGATGCCGGCGAGGCCATCGGCCTCGAAGAAACTGCACGTGTTCTTGAGGAACTCATCACGCAACTCGATGCATCGGGTTTGACCGACGGACGACCACGCGGCATGATGTGGGAGTTCCAACGCGACGGCTTGCTTCCGTTTGAGCGAGAGTCCATTCCTGCTGAGCAGCGCCTTCCCGTGAACGAGGCCATGCTGGACGGCATGGAGCCTCATCTCATCCAGGCGGAAGCCGTTGAGATCGTCGCCCCGGATACCAGCGAAACGGTGGACGATGAAGGATGGTCTCCCCTCCCGCCTCCCACAAGCGAAGATGCTCCTGTAAGCGAGACCGTGGAACCCCGCAACACGATGGCATCTGCTGAGTCACTGGAGGACGAACGCGCACAACTCGAGGCGGAACTCGCTCGCTTGGATGCTGAACGCAGCCACCGTATCGCTCACACCCCCGCTCCAGCCACCAACGGTGCTGATACAGCCCTGGCTGACCTTGAGTCTCGCCTGTCTGACATTGAATTCTGAAGATCGACATGCCGACCGACGCTACCACCCTCATGGGCAGAGAAGAAACCGTTGGAAAACGGTACCCGCTCTGGATGGAGCGGCTGCTCTTGCTAAGCGCCATCGTTGTGTTCGTTCTCGGTCGATCGGTGGTCGCCGACACCGTGAGTCAGCCCGTGGCGAGCGTTCTCGTGACGTACATCGCCTTCCCGCTCACCTTGCTGGCAGGCGTGGAACTCTTTGGCCGTGCGCTTCAAGCCTCGATGCGGTCATAGTTGCGAGAATTCCTTGGTTTCCGGCTCGGGAGGAAGCCGACTGGTTTTGGATTGGATGAACCCGATCACACGCTGCCAGGGAATGAAGAACCGAAGCACGGCCATGATGCTCAAGAACAACAGTGCCGAGATGACCAGCCCATAGGTCAACGTCAGTTCAATCGATTCTGACACTTGGCCCGCCCACTGACTTCCCGTGGTGTCCGAGACAACGGTCAGCAGGACCTTGTGGAAACCGAGCGCCACCATGGTGGCCACGCCGGTCAGACCGAGGAACAGGAAGGTGTGTCGAAGGTGGGTGTTGAGCACGTTGTCCATCTGGCGGACGTATTCGGGGTCTCGCTTGCACGACTCAGGGAGGCGGAAGGCGTACTCAAGGTTGCGAATGACGCCGTAGCTGGCCTCTTGGAACACCATGATCAGCACGGCGATGAGGATGAGGTTGAATTGTTCCTGCGTCACGAGGTTGAGGCCGAACAAACCGATGGTGGGGTCGGAGGTTTGACTCTCCAGTGTGGCGAGGGCCCCACCGTAAGAGCCCAGTTGGGATTTGATGAGCGGGAAGGTCAGGATGGCGTGGATGCCGAGGAAGAGAAGCGTGAACCCGATGGCCCATGCGATGGATCGTCGGGACAGGCCCCAAATGCCACGTGTCCCCATGATGACGGGAAGGAGATAGATGAACAGAATGAGCAAGGACATGATCATCAGCAACGGCCACTGAAGGGTCTCCAACTCGTCGTTGGTAGGGAACCGAAGGTCAAAGGAAAACAACATGCCAGCGAACCAGGACAACACCAAGCGCCCGATCAAGAGGACAATGAGGCCGACGATGAAGCCGAGTTTGATGCGCTGTTGCACCTTGGGCGACTGGAACGCAATGAACGCCATCACGCCACCGAGGCCCAGCCCCAACACGAGGGGTACGAAGAACCGGGCCATGCCCGTTCGGCCTTCACCGGTCAGCCAGTCGCCCAGCGGGAGTTGGTCGGAAATGAGCAACTCGATGGAATCGAAGAGGATGGTGTGGTCTATCGAACCCACGACGTAGGTTGAGACAACCTCGAGGTACATGCCGATGAGGGCGATGGTGGCCACGACTTGCAGGGCGATGATTTGCCACTGACGACGCAGCGTCTTGAGGTGAAGCGTACGGGGCTTGGCCGCCCCGTCGAGGTAGACGTCCGACTGGAGACCGACTTCACCTGCCATCTCAGTACCCCCTCACCTGCATCAAGGCCTGCGACAAATCCATGTCAGGCATCCAATCGATCACTTGGGCTCCCGAGCCCGCAAGGGTCGTCAAACGGTTTTGCCGCTCCAGTTTCAACACCTCGTAGGACATGCGAGGGATGCGGCTGACCAAGCGTTCGAAATCAACGCTGGACGGCGAGAGCACGGTGACTTCGTGCCCTCGGCCGACAAGGTCTCGCACGGCGGCCGGCACGGTACCGTCACCCTCGCACGATGAGATGATGAACACGGGGCTGCCGCGACTGAACCGCCCGCTCAAGGAGTTGGTGACCGCTTGGAGTGGCATGGCACCTTTTGGACGGACGCCTGCAAGCGCACTGAGGATCTTGAAGTACTGCTTGTCGCCGGTGTCGGGCGGCAAGTAAGCGAGTTTTTCGTCGTAGATGGCGAGGGCCACCGAATCTCTGCGCTTCAGGAAAAACGCTGCCAGACTGGCGGCCGAGACGGTGCCCATCTCGAGGGGATTCTTGAGCACCGTACCGATGCGAGCCAAATCACGGCTGTCGAGGATGAGGTACAGGTCGGTGACGGCGTCCCGGCACTTTTCGTTGACCATCAATTCCCCGGTGCGAGCGAAGGCTTTCCAGTTGATGTTCTTGAACGGGTCGCCGGGCACGTATTCTCGAAGCGAGTAGAATTCTGAGCCCTGCCCGGGTGTTCGGAGGGTGGTTGCGCCGGTGTACATCTTCGGGGTTCGACTGCGCAGGAACGCCTCCTCGATGTCCTTGATTTGTGGGAAGATGACGATGTCGCTGTGATGGTCGACGTACATCTCCTCAACGCCCAGGTTAAACGTGTTGCGGGCCCGCAGCGACACGGGGCCAATGGAGTAGTGCCCACGAAGCGGACATCGGAGGACGTAGCGAATGCGGGCGCTTTCGCCGGGTTTGAGGTTGAGTTGCATCTGGTTGAGGCCGCTGCGCAACTTCATCTCGTGAGGGATGTTGTCGTAGATGTCCAACATCTGCGTCTTTCGGTTGCTGCGGTTGGTCACCAGCAATTCCACGTACAGGTCGTCGCCCTTGTACAGGTTATCGGCCGACAGGGTGCGTTGAACTTCAACATCGCCGTGACCCGAAATCCATGAATTCACCACGATGAAGGCGATGAGGCTCAACCCGAGGATCATCATTTGTTGATTGGAGATCATCATCCCGATGAGCACCAGCGCAATCCCGCCGGTGAAGGTGAAGGCTGCCTTTCTTGTCCACATGACCCCTCACCTCACTGGCGCCCCCACGCCTTGATGCGTTTGACCAGGGCCACCGTCTGTTCGAGGGTGTATTTGTTGCTGGATTCAACGGCGAATTTCGCCAGCACCGGGTCGTTGATCATCGAAACCAGTTCGTTGGCCTTCATCGCTTGGAATTCTTCTCGGTTCAGCCCGTTTTGGTTGCGAACCTTGGACAAGAACACCTGTCGAATCTTCTCAACTTTGGAGTAGTAGGCGTACCGATTGGCGTCGCCAAAGCCGTAGTAGATGATGCTGAACACGTGGCGCCACGGTTCGGGATCTCGCTTCTTGATGAGCACCGCCTCGAACGTGATAAACAGAATCAGGAACAACAGCAGCATGGCCAGACCTTCACCGGTGAAATAGACCAGGAGAAAGTAGACGGTGTTGTAGGAGTCAGCCGCCAGTGCACTTTGGGGGTGGCGACTCTCGTCAAAGATGACCATGGCGTTCTCGGCCGGCTCACCGACTTCGTCAATGCGTTCGCTCATGAGGGCTTCTGCGATGAAATCGAGGGCCCACTTTCGGTTGTCGTTGGCGGGCATCAGGGTGTCGGTGGGGCCGTACTTTCCTTCGTTGAACCCTTCGTAATCGTACATCGCGTTGATGAGGGCAGAACCGTCAGCGACGAACACGATGCGTCCACCGTCGGACGGTGAGCAACTGGCACGAGCGCAGGCTTCGATGCTGAGGTTGAACTGGCCCCAACGGTCGGGCGTTTCGGGTGTGATCTCGTTGCCCACCCAAATCTCGCCGTCGCCGTTCACATCGACCGTGGCTTCGTTGCTGGTCAGCGCCCGAACGGCCACCTCGGTAAGCGGGCCACGAACCCCAGGAATGACTTCGAGTCCAGTGATGTTGTTGAGCAACACCTGGTAGGTGCCGTTGTAGTCCACGCGACCGTTGGTCATGTGTTGGGCACACAGCGGAGCCTCGCCCACGACAAAGGTCTGCTCGTCAAGTTTTGAGCAGGGATGTTCGCCCGGCCCCCCGACATCGGCCCAGCGGTCGTGGGTGGAGAGCGTGGAAGGGTCAAGCTGCGTGCCGTTCATGCCGCAGGGGTTGCTTTGCACGCACATCCAAACGTAGTTGAAATCCAGTTCCGTGGCGTAGGTCGTGTCGAACACCTGCTCGCCCGTGAAGCGAATACCAAACGCCTCAGCGATGGTGTTGGCGTAGCCGTAATCCTCGAACACCATCGCTGTGCCACCGGCTTCGACAAACTCGACGATCGCATTGATCTCTGAAGGAGAATAGCCGTTGCCCGAGGCGATCGTGATGAAGCCGTCATCATCGAATTGAGGCAGTGAAAGGGTGTCTCGCTCAACACCGGCCAGGACGTAGGTGGTGTTGCGGGGGTCCTCAATGTCGGCCAGCAGCAGCGGACTGCTCACCAAGGAGCGGGTTTCAATGCCCATGGATTTGATGTCAGCACGGAAGGCTGACATGTCGTCCCAGTCGTCGTCGTAGGCCGATAACTGGTCGGTGGCGCTGAGGTTGATGAAGTTCAGAAGAATGGTCATCAACAAAATGAGCATGACCGCCCAAAACGACGCCTGAAGGGCAAGCCTTCGTGCGTTGAAGTTGGCAGGGAGACCGAGCATGCAAACCACGAGGGAAGGATTCCCAGCCTAAACACGCCCCCTACTGACTTTAGAAGGTTGTCCACACGGGTGGAGAAAATGCTCACGCGTGCTTCGTTTCGCCTCATACATTGAGGTGAATGTTTTCAGCAATCCGAGCCACGGCCGACCCTGGAATGTGAACGGTAGCGCCGGTGTTCTCAAACGGCAACGCAGCAGCATCCACGGTTGGTTCAACTTGGACGAGAAGTTCACTGATGACGCCCGTGTTCAAGTCGAAACTGAGGTCCACGAGCGACCCCAAGACGGCCCCGGTACGGTCCACCACGTTGTTTCCGATGATTTCACGACCGAAAATCGCCATCTGTATCGGCCTCCTGTGCCGTGGGTCCGGACTGGAATCCCATCAATGCGTCGGTGTTCAACCCTCACATCGTTTCGATGCCACGACTGAAGTCTCGGTTTCGCTTGATGTTGGTCAAGCCCGAGGTCAAGCGGGTTTCCATCTTCTGGTAGTACTCGAGCATGTCAGGGGTCACGGTCGGTCGGACACGAGAAATCGCTTCTTCGAAGTGGCCCTTGGTGACCTTCTTCTTGCCGGCACGCATGCAGATCAGCGCTGCTTCGCGGCACACCGCTTCGATGTCTGCACCGGTGAAGCCGTCCATGCCCGTCAGGATGTCCTTGAACGAGAACTTGGACAGTGGCATGCCTTCGCTGTGGATGCGGAAGATGGATTCACGGGCCCCTGCGTCGGGCGGTGGCACATGGAGCACGCGCTCGAAGCGACCACTGCGCAACAAAGCGGGGTCGATCATCTCCGGACGGTTGGTTGCGGCGACGATGATGACGCCGTCGAGGGATTCAACGCCGTCCATGCTGGCCAGCAGTTGGTTGACCACGCGGTTGCCGACATCGCTGCCTTCCGATGCGCTGCCACCGCTTCGCATCGAAGCGATGGACTCAAACTCATCAAGGAAGATGATGGACGGCGCTGACTGCTTGGCCTTCTTGAAAATCTCACGTATGGCACGCTCGGATTCGCCCACCCACTTGGAGATGAGTTCTGGCCCCTTGATGCTGATGAAGTTCGCTTGAGCTTCGTTGGCGATGGCCTTGGCCAGCAGGGTCTTTCCGGTACCCGGCGCCCCGAACAGGACGATGCCTCGAGGAGGTTTGATGCCAAAGTGCTCGAACAGTTCAGGCTTGGTCAACGGCCATTCCACGGATTCCTTCAGACGGTCCTTGACCTCCAGCAGGCCACCGACGGCGTCCCAGCCAACTTCGGGAACTTCGACGTAAATTTCACGCAGGGCGGACGGCTCGATGTCCCGGATGGCCTCCTTGAAGTCGTCCATGCAGACCTCCATCTTCTCGAGCACCTCGGGCGGGAGCGTCTCCTCGTCGAGGTCGATTTCGGGCAGGTACCTTCGCAACGCACGCATGGCAGCCTCGCGAACAAGGGCAGCAAGGTCAGCACCGACAAAGCCGTAGGTGTTGTCGAGGACCCAGCCCACGTCGAAGTCGTCGGCGATGGGCATCTGGCGGGTGTGAACATCCATGATTTCACTTCGGCCCTCTCGGTCGGGCACGCCGATCTCGATTTCTCGGTCAAAGCGGCCCGGGCGTCGCAGGGCTGGGTCGAGTGCATCGCGTCGGTTGGTAGCGCCGATGACCACCACGTTGTCCCGGCCCTGCATGCCGTCCATGAGGGTCAGCATCTGAGCGACCACACGTCGCTCGACCTCACCCGTGACGTCTTCCCGCTTGGGGCAGATGGAATCAATTTCGTCAATGAAAACGATGGCAGGGGCGTTGTCGGCGGCCTCGTCGAAAATCTCACGGAGTTGTTTTTCGGATTCGCCGTAGTACTTCGAGATGATTTCTGGCCCGTTGATGCTCTTGAAGTGGGCGTTGACTTCGGTGGCCACCGCTTTGGCGATCATGGTTTTCCCCGTACCGGGCGGCCCGTGAAGGAGGACACCCTTGGGCGGGTCGATGCCCAAGCGTCGGAACAATTCGGGGTGCTTGAGCGGCAGCTCAATCATCTCACGCACCTTCTGAAGTTGCTGACCGATACCACCGACGTCTTCGTAGGTGATGCCCTCGGATTGCCCAACGTCTTCTTCGGCAACGGCTTCGTCTTTGATGACGATCTCGGTGTCGGTGGTCACCATGACGATGCCTTTGGGCACGGTTTGGACCACGGCGAAGGGCAAGGCCTCAGCGAAGAGGGTCATACCGGGAATGAAGATGCGGTCGCCGGCCACGACCGGGCGCTTGGCAAGGCCCCGCTTAGCGAACCCTTCAATGCCGGGTCCGAACTTGACCTTCTGCTTGTTCGCCATCACGGGCGAGATGGTGAGTTTCGTGCAGGTCTTGGCTTCCACCTTGCGAACAGTGACACGGTCGCCGAGGCTGACACCGGCGTTCTTGCGGATGATGCCGTCCATGCGTATGATGTCCATCTTAGCATCTTCGGGTCGGCTTCGCCAGTAAATGGCGGCCGTGGAGCGCTCTTCACCGCTGATTTCAACGAAGTCGCCGGGTTTGAGGTCGAGCCCCATCTCAGAGGAGATGCGTGCCCTTCCGAACCCGACGTCGGAGGGGATGGCTTTGGATACGCGCAATTCGATGGTGTCGTTCTTGTCTGCCATGGTACTCCCTCTTCGCGAATCAACATTTCACGGTATATAATGAAATTCAAGCGGGCCTTTCGCCGCTTGGTGTAATGATGTCCCGAAGGGCCACTATAAACCCGAGCCCGTGGGTCTTTGTACCTCGAACACCGATGCCTGAGAACCACGCCATCACATTCAAGAGACGGGTCAAATTGGCACGAAGCATGGTTCACGTTCTTGAAACCGGCTTGGAATACATGGAAATCGATAACCCCACGGGCAAGCCTGCGGTCCGGGGCTACAACATCATCAACGGGCAACTCACCTCGGCCAGCGACGCCTCGACCTTCACCTCAACCAACCCCGCTCACCTCGCTGATTGCCTCGGTGAATTTCCGCTCTCGACCCGAGACGACGTTCACGACGCCCTCCACGCAGCTCACGCTGCGTTCCCCGCATGGGCTGCCACGCCGGCGCCCACCCGTGGCCAAATCATCGGCAACATGGGCCGACTGTTGATGGAGCACAAGGACGCACTGGTCGCCCTCGAAACCCGTGAGATCGGCAAGACCCTCAAGGAATCGGGTGGTGAAATCCAGGAAGCCATCGACACCTGTCTGTTCTTCCAGTCCGAAGGCCGACGGCTCTACGGCCAGACCGTGAATTCTGAACTCCCCGACAAAGAGCTGTTCACCTACCGCCGTCCACTCGGTGTCTGCGGCATCATCAACGCCTGCAACTTCCCATCTGCCGTGCCCTTCTGGAAGATGATCCCCGCCATCATGTGCGGCAACACCTGCGTGTGGAAGTCACCACAAGACGCCCCGTTGCTCTCGTTCGCCCTGGCCCGCATCATGCACGAAGCCGGCTTGCCCGACGGTGTGATCAACCTCGTTCACGGCAAAGGCAGCGGTGCTGGCCAGTACCTCGTCGACGCCGTCGATGAGGGGCTCGTGAACAAAATCTCCTTCACCGGTTCCACCGGCGTGGGCAAGATGATCGGCGAAGTCTGCGGCCGCAACCTCGTCTCCTGCTCGCTGGAATTGGGCGGGAAGAACCCGCTTGTCGTGATGCCTTCGGCCGACTTGAACAACGCCGTCGAAGGCGCCTACTGGGGTGCCTTCGGTACCGCCGGTCAGCGCTGCACGAGCCTGGGCAACCTCATCATCCACGAGTCCATCTACGATGAGTTCATGGAGAAGTTCATGGCCAAGGTCAAGTCGACCCGCATCGGTAACTCGCTGGTGCACAAGGACGTCCTTTACGGCCCCATGCTGTCTGAAAAGTACGGCAAGGATTTCCTCGCCGGCATCGACATGGCCAAGGCCAGCGGTGCGACCCAGATCTGGGGCAACGGAACCATCACCGCCGACAACGCCCCCGAGAACTTCCTCGGCGATGCCAGTGAAGGCGTGTTCATGTGGCCCCACGTCTTTGTTGACGTAACCGAGGACATGGCGTGCTTCCACGAGGAGATTTTCGGACCCGTCGTCACCGTGGTGAAGGCGAAGGATTTCGACCACGCACTCCACCTTGCCAACGCCAGCCCCTACGGTTTGTCCTCCGCCATCTACACCAACGACCGTCTCGAAGCCTACCGCTACAAGACCGGCATCAAGGCCGGCATGACGGGCATCAACAACTCCACCACGGGCGCCGAAGCCCACCTGCCGTTCGGTGGCGTCAAGGGCTCTGGAAACGGCACCCGAGAATCGGGCATCTGGGTCATCGAGGCCTACTCCTACTGGCACGCCGTGAACGACGAACTTTCGGGCAAACTCCAACTCGCTCAAATGGACGTCGACGAGATCGAAATGGTCGAGGCGGAAGTCAATTGGTCGGAATTGGCCTGAGAATCTTTCAAAAACGGCCTGCGGCTCAATGGTGAACCTCAAAGACCCTGCCCTGCTGGGATAGGTCGTTCCCGTAGGGAACAGGGGGATTTTGAATGGGTGAAGGGATTAAACTCCCAGTCCTGAACGGGCTCGGGCGTACCAACCGTATCGACAACTGGTGGAGCCAACCGATGGCCATGGGCATCGGGCTCACCGCTGCACTGGTCTACACCTTCTGGCGCCTCTTCCTCTACGGGACCGAAGCGGCCAACGGGGCCTCGCTCATCTCTTACGAACTTCACGGCAGCACCGTGATCTCACCCATTTTCTCGCCCAACGTGCTCGAGTGGAACCTGTTCGGGCTCAACGAGTGGAACCACCCCGAGTGGGTCAACGCCGCCATCCTCGTGCTGTGGATTCCGTTCGGTTTCCGAGGCACCTGCTACTACATGCGCCGCGTCTACTACCGCACCTTCTTCGCCAGCCCCGTGGCGTGTTGGGTTGACGAACCCGACATCAACAAGGCCATCGGCTACAAAGGCGAGAAGCGCTTGTTCATCTTCAACAACCTTCACCGCTATTTCCTCTATGCGGCCATGATCATTCTTGTCATCAAGTGGTGGGACGTCACCCACACCATGCACTTCCACTCCGCCACCCACGACGGCTACGGCGTGTCGATTGGCACCTTCGTGATGGCGATTGAAGCCTTCTTGCTCACGATGTACGTCACCTCCTGCCACGCCCTGCGCCACTTGGCCGGCGGCATGCTCGACCGATGGACCACCGGCATCAGCCGAGTTCGTGGCGTTCTGTTTGGAAAGATCAGCGTGTTGAACCGCTCCCACGGGTTCTGGTTCTGGACATCCTTGGCCTTCGTGTTCCTCGGCGACCTCTGGGTCTTGGCGGTAGCAGAAGGACGTTTGAGCGACATGGTGCTCTTTGTTGTGTGAGGTGAGATGATGAGCGAGAAGATTACCGAACACGAATACGACGTCATTGTCATCGGTGCTGGCGGAGCCGGTCTCCGTGCCGCCATTGAGGCAGCCCGCAGCGGCGCAAAGACCGCCATCATCACGAAATCCCTGCTGGGCAAGGTCCACACGGTCATGGCCGAAGGTGGATGCGCAGCAGCCTTGCAGAACGCTGACCCACGAGACGGCTGGAAGGTGCACTTCCACGACACGATGAAGGGCAGCAAGTGGCTCGCCAACTGGCGAATGGCCGAATTCCACGCCAAGGAAGCCCCCGACCGTGTTCGTGAACTCGAGCAGTGGGGCGCCGTGTTTGACCGCACGCCCAAGAACCTCATCAACCAGCGAAACTTCGGTGGCCACACCTTCCCCCGCCTCGCCCACGTTGGCGATGCCACGGGTCTCGAGATCATTCGTACCCTCCAGGAGCGCGGCATCCACGAAGGGATTGACATCTTCATGGAATACACCGTTCGCACCCTGCTCAAGGAAGGCGACCGTGTCACCGGTTGCGTGGCCTACACCCGAGTTGACGGTGAATTCCACGCCTTCTCTGCCAAATCCGTGGTCCTCGCCACCGGCGGCATCACCCGCTGTTGGTCCGTGTGTTCGGGCTCATGGGAATACACCGGCGACGGGCACGCCCTTGCATTGTGGGCTGGGGCAGAACTCCGCGACATGGAGTTTGTCCAGTTCCACCCCACCGGCATGGTATGGCCGCCCTCTGTTCGCGGCATCCTCGTAACCGAGGGTGTGCGTGGTGAAGGTGGACGCCTCACCAACAGCGAAGGCAGCCGCTTCATGTTTGACTACGTTCCAGAAATGTTCGCTGGCGACCACGCCGACACCATCGAAGAAGCCGATCAGTGGGTCGAAGAAGTCGTCAGTGGCAAACTGGCGACCGTTCGCCGGCCACCTGAACTGCTGACCCGAGACGTTGTGGCCAAGGCCATCAACGAGGAGGTCAAAGCAGGCCGAGGTTCCCCTCACGGCGGTGCATTCCTCGATATTTCTCACCGCGGTGAGGAAGCCATCATGAAGAAGCTCCCCTCGATGCACCACCAGTTCAAGGAACTCGCTGGCGTCGACATCAGCAAGGAACCCATGGAAGTGGGTCCAACCGCTCACTACGTGATGGGTGGCGTCATCGTCGACGCTGAGTCTCAAGAAACGACCGTTCCCGGCCTCTTCGCCTGCGGCGAGGTGGCCTCGGGCCTTCACGGCGCCAACCGCCTCGGCGGCAACTCGCTCTCCGACCTCATCGTGTTCGGCAAGCGAGCCGGTGAGTTCGCAGCCAAGCGAGCCAAGGACTTGGCTCAGCCCTCCATCGACGAGGCTCAAGTGGGCAAGGCCATCGACGACATGTTGGCGCCGCTCCAGCGAGACGGCGGTGAAAACCCCGGCGCCATCTACGACGAGATGCGCGACATGATGCAGGCCAAGGTCGGCATCATCCGAACCAAGAGCGAACTTGAGGAAGCCCTCGAGGACATCAAGGCGTTCAAGGCCCGCGCCCTGGCGTGTTCATCAGGCACCTCGCGAAAGTACAACTCCGGATGGCATCAAGCCCTTGACCTCATCAACATGGCCGACGTGTCCCACGCTGCGACGCTCGCTGCCATCACCCGCGAAGAAAGCCGAGGTGGCCACACCCGGGACGACTTCCCGACACCAGAAGACGACTACTGGGGCAAGACCCTGAACATCATCTGGATGGAAGACGGTGAAATGAAGATTCGACAGGAACCCGTTGAGGAGATGCGCGACGACCTCAAGGATGCCCTCACCGAGGTGAAGGCGATGATCGCTGAGCGCGCAGCAGAAGCAGGAGGTGGAAACTGATGTCCCTCAAAGGCACCAAACAATCGTTCAACATTCTACGAGGCGAAGGCGACGACGCCAAACTTCAGGCCTACGAACTCGAACTTGACGAGGGCATGGTCGTTCTTGACTGCCTGCACCGCATCCAGCACGACCAAGAGCCCGACATGGCGGTTCGATGGAACTGCAAAGCCGGCAAGTGCGGCTCGTGCTCGGCCGAGATCAACGGTCGTCCTCGTTTGATGTGCATGACCCGCATGAGCGACGTGGTCGCCGAAACCCCTGCTGGCCAACCCATTGAAATTCGACCGATGAAGACCTTCCCGCACGTCAAGGACCTGGTGACCGATGTGAGTTGGAACTACGAGGTTGCCCAGCGCATCGCCCCCATCAACGGCCCCGAATCGATGGACTGGGAGTTCAACCAGATGGAAGCTGACCGTGTCCAGCATTTCCGTGAATGCATCGAGTGTTTCCTGTGCGTGAACACCTGCCACGTGCTGCGAGACCACGAACTGTTCGATGATTTCGCAGGCCCCCGCAACCTCGTTCGCTTGGCCCAGTACGAAATGCACCCGCTCGACACCGAAGATCGCGTGCCCGAAATCAAGAAGGAATTTGGCGTCGAATACTGCAACATCACCCGATGTTGCACCGAAGTGTGTCCTGCCGGCATTCAGATCACCGACGACGCCATCATTCAGCTCAAAGAACGCGTGGTGGACCGCTACTACGACCCGCTGCAGCGCATCTGGCGCACGTTGACGCGCCAGAAGGTTCGCTATTGACCTTCCAGCGAGCATTGCGTTGGTCGTTGGTTCACCCACGAGCGATGAGCCAGTCTCGAATCCAAGATTCTCCGATGCCGTCGTAGTCCACGTTGGACGGTTGAAGGGGTCGCACGATCACCAAGATGTCCAACTGACCGCCCCACGACGCCTTTGCCACCATCGAGACCTCACCGACCTTCGTTCCTTGTGGGTCGGAGCCAAACGCCGTGGTGTTGATGTCGTAGGCCCTGTGCACCACCGTTTCAACATCGCCAGCGTCCCAACTGCCAAGGATGATGTCAACGGTGGACGGCGCTGGCACGGGTTGCAGCGTGATCTCCTCGGGGTTGAGGCGCACGAAGGGAACCTCCTCGTCGATCAGCTCAATCGCTTGGTGCAACCGACCGGTTTCCATGTTCATGAGGGACGCCAGGGTGAGCGCCACCGTTTCGGCACCCATCACACCGGGTTGATGCGGAAGGCGCATGCTCAGGGACTGCAGCACCACAACATCCGAGGTAACCCACGTGTACTGCTGACCGGCAGGGTAGAGTGGCGCATGTGGATTTTCGGTGAACAGCGGTTGGCCCCAATCCTCCGGAGAAACGGGCTGCGAAACAGGGAGAAAACCGGTGGCCCCCATGCACAGCATCGCCACGCACAGAGCCAACAATCGAGGCGTTCGCTGGACCGACCATTCCTGACGACCGGCCGGACTGAGGAGGGTGAGTGTCAACAACAACGGGACCGCCAGCAGCGCGCCCGCAGGCACAAACCAGATGAGGACGGCGAAGGCCAGCGCCATACGAACACCGCCCACGCCGATGGCATCGGTCCAGTGGCCCTCTTCCCCGCTGCTGATTCGCCGGTGATGAAGGTACAGCGCAAGCCCACCTCCGACCAGCGGAGCCAAGGACTGGATGACACCTTGCCACATCGTCAATACCGCCCTGAGACTTCCACAAGCCCGCCATAGAGGTTCGCCTCTCGCCAAGGTTGATGCAAGGGTTTCCCGTGGGTTTGGCCATGGCGGAGGCGGTGCTTTCCTTCCGGTCGGTCCAACACCGCCATGCCGTGCCCGCCCCAAGGCTGACCAAACCGTGGGCCAAACGGGAGGGGCCCGGTGTGGTTGGCGTCTCGCTCGACCTTCACGAAGGCGCTGTGTTGGGCCTTATCGGACCCAACGGCGCAGGGAAAACGACGCTGCTGCGATTGATGGCGGGTGTCCTGCCGGTTCAATCGGGTGAGATCAAAAGCCGATTTGACGGGAAAACGTGGACCGATGCAGGGGACTTGCGAGCCTTTGTTGGTCACATGCCGGAACAAGTTCGCTGGCAGGGACGGTCGACGGTCGTTGACGCCTTGACGCAACTCGGCGACATGCGTGGCACCTCGACGAAGACCATCGAACGCCTGCTCGCCCTCGTAGGCTTGCGCAGCCGGCGCGACGAACCGCTTGACAACCTGAGCCAAGGCATGCGCCAGCGTCTGTCCATCGCTGCCGCCCTGTTGGGTTCACCCAAGGTGTTGCTGCTCGATGAACCGTTCAACGGCCTTGACCCGGTCGCAGCACAAGCCTTTGCGGCGCTGGTTCGCACACTGGCATCGAAAGGGGTGAGCGTCGTCATCTCCTCGCACATGGTGGCACAACTTGAGGGATTGATCGACCGAATTGCGTTGCTCCACCGAGGGCAGCTGCTCGACGAAGGACCCCTTGGCGAGGTCGAACAAAGGTTGGGCTTGAGTGGAAGGTACGCCATCACGGGCACCGGTGAAGTGGACCCGAAGGTCCTGGTGGACGAGAAGGCCATCCTGACGTTTGAGCAGCGTGAACACGATTGGACCCTGACCGTGAACGGACCTTCGTCTGAGGCGTTGAAAGCAGCCGACGACAACGGTGTTGCCCTGACGTCGTGGGCACCCGTACGCCCGAATTTGGTTGAATGGTTGTGTGCGGCCACCGGGATGAGCGTGGATGACATCTCCTTGGAGGTCGCATCCTCAGCGCTGTTGCCCATGCAGTCGTTGGAGGTGAGCGAAGATGAGTGACCTCCAGCGAGTCCTCAACGTTGCCTCGCGAATTCGAAGGGAACGGTTGGCCGGTATCCGCCTCAAGATCATGATGCCCATCCTCTTGCTGTTCCTTCCGGGCATGGCTTGGGGCTTTTCCGACCCCAACATCGTCCTCCCAGGCGGTCATCGCCCGGACACCGCCATGGAAGTCCTCTTCTATGCTTCACTCGGCGTGGTCTTCGGCGCCACCATGTGCGCCGTTCTGATGGCCTTTGACGGGGTGAGCAAAGACCGAGCCAGCGGCATGCTCGAGGTACGCTTGGCTCAACCCATGCCACGACGCCACCAAGCCACGGCCCTGATTCTCGGCCACGCACAGAGCATCCTTCTCCCGGTCTACGCCTTGCTGGTGGTTGCTGTTGTGCTGGTTCGTATCCGAATAGGAGAATGGCCATCGGCGAGTGAACTGCTGGTCTACAGCGCTTCAACCGGCCTCATCGTGCTCTGGTACACGCTGTTCGCCCTGCTCGCCTCGACCTCCGCAAGGGAACAAGGGACCGCCATTGCGTTTGGTATCGGGGTGTGGTTCTTTTTCACCTTCCTCTGGGCCCTGGTGACCACCATGGTGGCGTATGCGTCCGGCGTGGCGGTGGGCGAAGCCAACGACCCGGCATGGGTCGCGCTCGAGGGGTTGCTGGATTTGCTCTCGCCCAACGGCGTCTACCACCATCTGTTGGAAACTCAACTTCCAACGGTTGACCGTGGCGTCGCTCCGTGGCAGTCGTGGCTGGCCGCTCTGCTGTGGACGGTGGTGCCCTGGT
Organism: Candidatus Poseidonia sp.; assembly: GCA_049627345.1. Taxonomy (GTDB): domain Archaea; phylum Thermoplasmatota; class Poseidoniia; order Poseidoniales; family Poseidoniaceae; genus Poseidonia. The sequence continues at coordinate 80,369 of JBMZXF010000004.1, forward strand.
GGGCCCTCCACCGTCGCATGGAACGGCTTGTTCCTTGAAGGAATCAACCAATGCTTCATGAAGGCGAAAGTCAAGCGGATGTTATGGCACGCCGATTGACCGCACCGATGCTCACCGTTCTCATCACCCTCGTGCTGATGGGGGTCTCGTCATCCCCCGTCCTGACCAGTTTCGCTGATTCTCCCGTGGTTTCGTCCACCGAAGGCCGTCAAGATACGCTCGACGTGGACTGCTCCGGATACTCGTTTGAAGACCTCTTTGAGTACGATTTCGCCTTGTTCGAACTCCACGTGCTCGACGACTGGGCCACCGGCGACATGTACGCCAACGCCTGGGTCAACGGCTCAAACTCCGCCATCGTTCGCGACAACCTTGACGGGCTCTTTGAGGGGCTGCCGGGTGGCGACAACGACTGGATCAGCACCGACGAGCGAGACGCCGTTCGCAGCATCGGCCCCAAGTGCATCGCCGACATGGAGACCCGACTTGGCATGCGAGAAGGCATCCCTCACTCGGGTGGTGTTGACTGGAACGACTTCGAGTTTGTTGAGGACGGTATCGGCCTTGACGAGGTGAACCTCGTTCCTGAAGGTCACCCCGACGCTCGAACGTGCACCAACTTTGGTGCAGCGGCCGACTGCAAGGAAGTGCCCACCTCGACCACCGACGACATGGAGATCAGCCTCTCGGTGGCCGACGGTCAGGACCACAACGTGCGCTGGGACCAACTGCCCAACAGCGGCGTGTCCAACTTCACCCTGGCCATGAACATCAGCAACATGAGCAACGCCGCTTTGGTCGTCACCTTCCCCGTGCTTCAGGGCCTTCGCATGTACGACTTCCGTGTGGTTGACAACCAACCCGCCAGCGGCCAAACCTGCGACCACATCGGTGAGCCATCCTTCACCTACCTCCCCGACGGCGCCCTTCAAGTGACGCAACTCGTCAATTTCGACCGAACCCAGTGGGATTTGTTCTGTGATATGTTCATGGATTTCACCACCCAAGAACCGGCGATGAACGACATCCCTGCCTGGACGAGTGAGGCACCGGCCAACGGCACCATCGTGGCCACCTCCGGCACGGGCACGTGGCTGTTCGCCTCGGCCGATGCTGGCAATGCATGGGCGAGCGACGAAAACGGATGGTCGCTGCAATGTTCCTTTGATGAAGCCGGCTGGAGCGTGTCCACCAACGTGCTCGGCGACTTCTTTGTCACGCAGCCTGCGGACTCAACGCAAGCCACCGCCACCTGCACGCCGGTGGACCCCTTGGGAGCCAGCGATGAAAACGACACGCGCAGTTGGACCTTCGGCACCCTCTACACGGCCACAGCCACCGTGGACGACGACGGGAAGAACGCTCGATTGACCATCACCTCCACCGGCCTGGTCAACGAATTCCTGTTCTCCGCCCGTGCAACCCAAAACGGCCAGATGGGCGCCGCCGGAGAAACGGCGACCGTAGCGACTGGTCCAACGGTGGCAGCGGTGTCGCTTCAAGCGATTCGCCCCGGAGCGTTTTCGTTTGCCGTGATGGCCGAGGCCTCCAACATGCTGGACCACGAAGCCAACCTGGACCTCGGCCTCACCAAACCCAACTCACCGCCCGTCGTCTCGGTCGCCGTGAACTTCGACGGTGAGAACGCTACGTGGGACGAAAGCCAACTCAAGTTCGAGATGTACGGCCTTGTCTCCGACCCTGACCTTGAGGCCGTAACGATGAGCCTGACCATCTGCGGTGCTGAATACCAAGGCTTCAACGTTGACGGCATCAACTGGGTGGTTGAGGTCTCGACGGCCATTTGCCTCGCCAACGGCCTGACCAATTACGACGTCCTCATCACCGCCGTGGACGAATCCGGTGCCAGCACCCAACTCGCCGTGAGCATTCCCAGCCCTGTTTCCGAGGAACCCCCCGCAGTGGCACCACCGCTGGTTGACGACGAGAGCGGTGCGCTGCCGTCCCTCTCCTTCTTGGCCACGCTCTCCATGCTCGGCGCTGCCCTGTTGCTTCAGCGACGCAAGCCCGAGTGATACCGACAACACCAAAAGCACTTGGCCGCAGGGTTAAGCAGGTCTTGGGATGTTTACGGGCACGGTTGAAGCGAGAAGCCACGAAGGTGGTCTGCTCGTGCATTTTGACGGCTCTTCGCCGGCCCTCAACGCCATCATGGTCCGGGCCGACGACGGGACCTACATCGGTAAGGTGGACGGCGTCATCGGCGGCACCGACCGACCCCTCGCTCACGTGGCTCACATCGACCGCTCGCTTGACATGGACGCCTTGATCGGCGTCTCGGTGTCCGTTCGAGCCAAGAAAAAGCCCACTGAGCAACGACAAGATCGACGCCAAGACGGCCGCAACGACCGCCAGGATGGCCGGGACAACCGCGGGTACCGAAACGACCGAGGTGGGGACCAACGCTTCAACGACCGCCAGGGCGGACGGGACAACCGCGGGTACCGAAACGACCGAGGCGGAGATCGACGATTCAACGACCGTCAAGGCGGACGGGACAACCGCGGGTACCGAAACGACCGAGGCGGAGATCGACAATTTAACGACCGCCAAGGCGGCAGAGGCCAGCCGACTTACGACGATTGGACCTGCCCGAAATGCAACAATTCCAACTTTGCCCGCCGCACCGTCTGCAACCGCTGCGAAGAACCTCGGCCCGGCGGTGGCGGGCAGCGCAGCGACCGTGGTGGCCGAGACAACCGCGGATTCAGAAACGACCGTGGTGGAGACCGGCGCTTCAACGACCGCCAAGGCGGACGCGACAACCGGGGCGGTCGAGACAACGGCCGATCCCAGCGAGGCACGTTCAACGACAACGACTGGACCTGCCCGCAGTGTAATAACTCCAACTTCTCGTTCCGAAACGCCTGCAACCGTTGCGAGGCCCCCCGACCAGGTGGCGGCGGTGGCGGCGGCCAACGAGGTGGAGGTCGCCCTTCCTACGGCGGTCAACGCAACGATCGACGTCAGGGTGGCGGGTACCGAAACGATCGTGGTGACCGAGGCGGCGACCGACGCCCCTCCTACGGCGGCCAACGCAACGGTGGAAACCGTGGGTTCCGAGATGGCGGTCGACGAGACGGTGGTGACCGAGGGTTCCGAGATGGCGGACG
>JBMZXF010000005.1:0-70237 GCA_049627345.1 Candidatus Poseidonia sp.
TGTATTGCGCAAGGTTTGGATCGAAATCGACATCTGTTTGTGATGGTTCCAAGTTTGATGAGAATGAGATTTCCCGCTTTTTCCTTGATCTTATGTTCGATGCGTTTACACCCGCTATGAATCCTACAAAGATCAGAGTTGATGAATAAACAATCAAAATGAATATTCCTTTCAAGGTCGCATCCGTGCTGATCGCTACGTAAATCGCTCGCCCTGTGAGGAGTATCACAATTAACATCGAAAGGACGACAACTGACTGCGAGGACGTATTGTCAGTTCTTGATTGAGGGTAATCCATTACCATGTTGCTTCTTCCGAATCCTGCTACTAAAGAAACTTGGTATACGGTGTTTGTATATTCGCAAACCAGCGTATTCATGGGGACCCCATGTATGCGCCCGTGAACACAACGGTACCCTTGTACACAGATTCAATCGTACCACGCAGCAGCATCCGTGAACAGGTCGTAGAAGGCATCCAAGGACGCATCAATCGGCTTGGCATAACCCCCGCCCATGAACACGACCAGTGGAACCTCAAGCGCTTCAGCGGCCTCGAACACGAGACGGTTGCGCTGTCGCATGCCTTCCCTCGACACGTTGAGCTTGCCCAAGGCGTCCGCTTCAAGACCATCAACACCGGCCTGGTAGAGAATGAGGTCGGGCTCAAACGCCTCGCAGAGGTCCAGCGCCTTACGCACCGTGTCCAGGTAGACGGCATCGCCCGATTCGGGCGGCACGGGAAGGTCGTGGTCGCTGACGGATTTTCGGAACGGGAAGTTGGTTGAACAGTGAACCGAGATCGTGCAGGCCCGAGGTTCATCGGCGAGGATGGTCGCTGTTCCGTCGCCCTGGTGGACGTCAAGGTCAACGATGGCCACGCGTCCAACGCCGAGGCTCTCGAGCGCGTGGAGCGCACACACGGCCAAGTCGTTGAACACGCAGTAGCCCGAGCCAAAATCCCGGTGCGCGTGATGCGTGCCCCCGGCCATGTTGCCGGAAAAACCGCCCGTTTGCACGGCGTGTTCGGTCGCTTCCACCGCACCGCCCATGAGCACGAGCGTGCGTTCAATCATCGCCGGCGTCCACGGCGTCAATCCGATGCGCTTCTCCTCCTTGTCCGACAGTTCGCCGGCGAGAAAACGGTCGACGTAGTCCGCATCGTGGGCGAGCAGCAGAAGCGACGTGTCGACGGGTTGCGGCCGGGTGATGCGCATCGCTTGACTTGCCCCGGTCATTTCAAACCGGTCGAGCAGACGCTGGTAGCGGTCGCGTGGAAAGCGCGCCTCGGGGTGGATGCCGTCGGTGTAGAGGGGGTGGTACCACATCCCAAACAGCGGCGACGGGGCCATGATTCTCTGTTCGGATGAGGTGTGAATAAAGTCCTGTGTTGGTGGCTGGAGCGGTCAATTGAGCAAGATTGGGCAAAAACAGCCCTACTTAGTGCAGACAGGCTGGAGGCACGGGCATGAGCGGCGTCAGCCTCTACGAACGGGTTCTCGGTGACGCCACCGATGAACGGCTTCGAGGTTGGGCCATCAACGCGGCGATTGCAGGGTTTTTGCTCCACGTCTTGGCGTGCACCCTCCACCGGTTTACGTCCTTTGATGTCCCCGACATGAACGGGTTCTTTGACTCCTACTTGGACGCCCTCTACACGCCCTTCTCCATCATCCTCGCCTACGAAGTTTACGAGCTCATTCGAGCGATTCCCGAATCCTTCTCCATCTCGATTGGAAAGCAGTTCGAAGTGATGAGCCTGCTCGTGGTGCGTGATATGTTCAAGAATTTGGCTGACGTTGAGAAAGCCCCGGGAACCGCCGTGGACGGTGACGTGGCGCTGATTGCGCTCGAGGCCGTGGCCTTCCTCGTGCTCTTTACCACGGCCCTGTACTTCAGGCGGGTGACCTTGACGTCAAAACACGACGATGACACCGATGAGGGCGTGATTCGCTTCGTTCAGCAGAAGAAGGCCCTGGCGTGCGGACTGGCCGGTGTCTACGTGTTGTTGGCCCTGTATTCCTTCACGTCGTGGTCGCTCAGCACCCTGGACGGGGAAAGCGATCTCAGCCGCACGGTGTTTTTCCTTGATTTCTTCACCTTCCTCATCCTCTCCGACATCATCATCCTCCTCGTGTCCTACAAGCACATCACGGACTTCCCTCAACTGGCCCGCAACACCGGTTTCGTGCTCTCAACGGTGACCATTCGCGTCGGTATTGGCACACCGGGTTTCACCGGTGCAGCCCTGTTCATTCTTTCTGCGCTGCTGGCAGCGGGTGTGTTGAGACTCAGTTTGAGCGAGACGCCGCCCTTGGAAACGCCCACGATGGACACGGCAGAGCCGGCCACCACGGCCTGATTAGGAACGTCAGCCCCAGAAGCGGCGGGTTCGAGCGTATTCGACTTCGGCCTTGTGAATCGCTTGGAGCAAGCCTTCGGTATCGCCGGGTGCAACCTTCACGAGCAGTCGATTGGCCGTCGCTTCAGCGATGCCACGTCCCATCAGGCACATGATGGCCTCAGTCCCTCGATTGGCGACCAAATCAGCATTTTTCATCATCCGGTCCTGCTCTTTCTGGTCGTCAGACGAGACCCATTTCTCGAGCATCTCCTGCAGCCCTTCGCGGGCACAAGCGAGGCGCTTTCCGCCGCACTTGAGGCAGGTGCCCGGTCGGTCCATGGATTCGAATCGGGCAACGCGAAAGCGACGAATGCCGTGGCATCGCAAACAGCACAGCACCGCACGTTCGTTGGTGAGGCGGCCGCGCAGACGCTCTCGCAGGGCCGCATTGTCCCAGTTGGGCAAGAGCATGTCGTCTTGGGTGCGGTTGGACAGGCCCAGCGGGCCCTGCGCCGTGATCTCAAGTGAGAGCACACCGGACTGAAGGCCTCTCAGCACGTCGGTAGCACCTTTCACGTCCATGCGCTCGTGGAAGAGTTTCGAAAGCACCTCTTCCATGACGACGGTCCCGCGGTATTTGCGAAGCAGGGCTTGGAGGTTGATGCGACGCGGGTCGACGCCGTGGCGCAAGATGCCGAAGATTTTGGCCACCTGCGCAAATCGCCACCTCACTTGACGGGAATTCGGGACGGTGATGCTGAGCAGTTGTTCGATGGCTTCTGGCGGCGTTTCCATCAGCCAGCTCACGATGTCCTCGGGGCGTACACCGCCGACCTGAAGCGCAATGCGGGTGGGCTCGACGATGAGGCGCCCCCAACTTCCCGATTTGGTCGAGGCCATGGCGAGCAGGAAGTTGCCCAAGGCCTCGTTGATCTTTGAGCCCTGGCAGCAGTTCAGGACAAAGGCGTCGTCGCGCTCCTCCAGCGTCATCTTCCGGTCGGTGGGCAACGTGCCCGTGGCCTCAACATGAGCGGCGATGGTTTCGGCGAGCATGCTTCTGGCCTCGTCATCGAGCGGGTAGTCCAGCAGCCCTGCCGTTCGTGGCGGAACCAAGGCCAGGGGGTCCAATTCGGGTTGTTGCGGAGCCTCGAGCAGGCCGAGGTCGTGAGCGATGAGGTGGCGAAGGTAGCCGACGTCGCGAGCCACGGATTCAGGCACGGGCGGTAATTCACCCAGCCACTGAGGTGCTTTGCCGTGGTCGCTCACGGGCGCTACGAGCAATTCGGATTGCTCCGGGTCAGCGTCCACAATGAGCCACGTCCGCCCTGCGATGACGAAGCGCCGAGGCGTTCCATCATCGTCTTCGCCAGCATCGTTGAGGCTGAGAACGAAGGCTTCGTCCACGTTGCCGAGGCTGCGTCGAGTGACGGCATCGCGGACGCGGTAGGTCTTCTTGTCGGGAATCATCGACAGGTGATTGGACACCCATTCGCGCGTCTTTCCTGCCGTGGACAACCAGCCTCGAGCAAAGCGCTTCGGGACATCCACCGTTCGTTCGGTGTAGATACGTGGAATCGCTTCGTCGGGCGTGTTGTAGAGCGGCAGTTCTTCGGGAAGTTCCTCGCCTCGAGCGAGGGCTTCCTCACGGGCGACCTGGTAGACGGCCTTCGGCCAGCGGTACCAAGGGACTTCGCTGGGCACCGGCGTGAACCGCAACACCCAGCGTTCGGCGAGCACCTGCAAGATGGCCTCGGTATCAGCCCGCTGCCAGCCCTCGAACTGAGGCGCTGCTGCGAGAAGGCGGGTGGCTTCGTCGATGCTGACCGCCTTGAAACAGTGCACCATCAACACCAGTTGATTGGCAGCGATGACACCCGGGCGTGGGCGCCAGACCACCGGTTCAATGTCGCCCACCATGGCTCGCTGGGCCACGACCGCCGACTCGAGCAGATGGTCAACGTCCCATGAAACGACGTGGCCACGGCCCACCCCGCCCAACCTGTGGTCGGCTCGCCCCACGCGCTGCAGCATGCGGTCGACCGATTTGGGTGAATGAACCTGCACGATGCGGCGGACGCTCCCCACGTCAATGCCGAGTTCAAGGCTGGAGGTGCACACCAATCCCGAGAGGCTCCCGTCTCGCAACTCATCTTCCATTTGCTGACGCGTCTCGGCCGCCAGCGACCCGTGATGCACGCCGATCTTGAGGTCGGGTGCCATCGCCTGAAGCCGCGTGGACAAGGTCTCGGCGTCGCTTCGACTGTTCACGAACACCAAACAGGGCGATTGGGTTCGCAAAATGTGGCAGAGATGGCGGTAAGCGGCATGCTGCTTGGGACTGAGGGCCGCGTCAATGGCGCCGATTTCATCCTCGGGAAGCGGCGTGGGCGATTCAACCGTGAGTTTCGTAATGCGCTGACCCGTCGTGATGAGCGGTTTGGCCTTGCCGGGTGAAAGCCAGTGAGCGACGGCATCGGGGTTGCCAACCGTCGCCGAAAGTCCCAGCCGCTGAACGGGCCGACCAGTGAGGGCCTCAAGGCGAGAAAGCCCCACGCCGAGTTGCCAACCCCGCTCCGAAGCGGCCAAATCGTGGACTTCGTCCACCACCACGGCTTGAACCGTGCTCAACATGGCGCGCAAATTTTTGCCGCTGAACATGAGCTGGAAGGTCTCGGGCGTGGTCACCAAGAGGTTCGGTGGTTTCCGCGTTTGTTTGGCACGTTGCGCTTGGGTGGTGTCGCCGTGGCGAACATCGACTCGCAGGCCAACGGCCTCGGCCAGTTCGGTCAAGCGACGGTCAACGTCCCGATTCAACGCACGAAGCGGTGTGATGTAAAGGATGGACATGGAAGGCCAGCCTTCCTCGAGGCACCGATGGAACAGGGGCAGAATACCCGCCATGGTTTTCCCAGAACCGGTGGGGGCGATGACGAGGCGGTCGTGACCTTCCATGACATCGGGCAGGACGTTCTCTTGGACGGGCGTCGGCTCCCATCCTTTTTCCTCCAGCGCAGCGGCAAGGTTTGGATGGAGCCGGGAGAAGACGCGTGACATACTCTCCCCACCCTCGTGGAGATGGCCTCTGCCCACTGCATTTGAGGATTTGGCTTTCCTCAACGTTCAGCGCAGCGCTCAATCGTCGTCGTCGTCAACGTCGTCCTCGTCGTCGTCCTCGTCGTCGTCTTCCCAGTCCGCTTCGTCCTCGGCAAAGGCACCCTCACCGTAATCGATGGAGGTACGCGTGGCGACCGTGAAGACCACGGCCAAGGTCATGATGCTCAGGATGGCAAACATCCACGCCAGTGGCTGCTCTCGAACGGAGTCGAACCAACCGAGGTATTGACCGTAAGCGATGGTGACGGCGTGTTCAGCCGAGTTGTCGTCGTCGTTGGCTTCGGGGACTTCATCCTCGTAATCAACAACGACACGAACGCGGTCCACGTCCTCCGATTCCCAAACGACCGAGACCGGGTACATTTCGCCAGCATCAATGCCGTTCACGCGAACGACATCAAACGGCTTTTCCGCAGAGCCTGCGAAGAAAGCGACCTTGAACTGCGAAGAGGTGTTGCCTCCAGCGTTGTAAATCGTGGCCGTGATGTCGATGTTGGCACCGGGGGCGATGTGATCGTCGCTCATCACGATGTTCTTGACCCGCAGTTCGGGACCCACAGCGCCCAAACGCACCCACTGACGCTCGAAGTCAATGTCGTCGGAGGCCAATTCAGGGATGGGGCTGGCCTCGGAGTTGGACACGACGGGGAACTGGTTGCCGGCAGCATCGTAGCCGGTCACGTAGAAACCAACGAAATCGCCGGCCTTGGGGTCGATGGTACCGCCAGCCGTGATGTCAACCACACCCGTCCAAATGACGTTCTGGCCGTCCTGCTGCATGCCCAACAAGGTGGAACCTGCACCGATGGTCATGGTTCGAGTAGCGTCTCGCATCACCCAGTGGACCACCTGCTTGGAGCCGGTCAAATCGGCGTCTTCGGTGCCTTGGAACTCCACTTCGATCTGCGTGAGGTCGTTGGTGGCGGAGATGTCGATGACGTTGAGGGGGGCCACGCGCCGGGTGACACGCGGCGCTGCGTCGTCGACCACGACCTGGAGCGTGGTGGAGACCAGCGTTCCCGTCATGTCTTCACCACGGCCGGGGATGTTCGTGATGGAAATCAGGCAGGTGCGGGAAGGCGAGGATTGCAGCGTCAGCGCAGAGGAGAGCGGCACTTCGACGGCGTAGCCGCCATCGCTGGTCAACGAACCGTCGGACCAGAGTTTCTCACCGTCAAACACCTCGACGAGGATGCCCACGTCTCGAGGTGCTGGTGTTTGGCTGCCTTCGTAGACGACGCGACCGGTGAAGGCCAAACGGTCGTCCTTTCGAACACGACTGCCGTCAGCCACCGGGCCCGTACGAGGTTCACTGATGTCCTCGACCGCAAAGTCGGTGGGGGAAAGCATCAGGTCGTTTTCCACGCGGAAGGTGTGTTCCAACAGCAAAATACGGCTGGGGTCAGAACTGCCCAACTCCTTGTACAGCAAGGCCACATCGCCCATCTCCTCATCGGGCCAATCCCAACTGAAGGTGAAGTGGAAGTCGAGCAGGATCCACGGCAAACCGGATTCGTTGGTGGTCTGCACCATGCGGCTGGTGGGCAAGAGATGGATGTAGGGTGAGTCCGACCAAAAGGTGTTGTTGGTACCGGAATAGGAGATGCTCTGTGCGTCTCGGGCCGGGTTGGGGCCTTCGAAGTCAAACACGAGGGAGATGAATTCGAAGTCGATGGCGGTGTTGGCATCGATGAAGCCGAGCGAGATGGTTTGCTCCATGCCCGCAAAGACGGCTTCGTTGTCCTCGTGGCCAAACCACTCCAAACCGGTGAAGATGGCGGACGAGTCCTTTCGGGTGCGGAAGGTGGCGTCGTCGTAGAGGAAGCCTTCGCTGGACTCGAACCTCAACAGCTCGTCTTCGTCGTTCATGACGGTGAAGTGGAGCGGGTTGCCGGCTTGGTCGCCACCGTCCCAGAAGTAGGACACGCGTCCCATGTTCGGGTTGCGAGAGGTGTCAATGGTCGTGATGAACCACTTGGCGCGGGCCTCGGTCGTGTTGGACACCGCCTTGGAGACGTATTCTTCGGGATCGGCCTCGCCGTTGCGGTTGGCGTCGTGGTCGGCTTCCACCCAGTAGTTGAGCTCGAGTTCCATCGGGTGACCGACCTTGTCTTCGACCAGCACCTGAATCGTTTGCTCGTTGGTCGCTGCCTCGTACGCATCGTCAACCGGGACAACCTGCTTGCGCTCTGGATGCGTGGCGTCCACAAGGAACGTGCGGCGCCATTCGCTGTTGGGTTGCTGGACGTGGTCGGGGTTGCGCTCGTTGTAGGTTTGAACCTCGTAGGTGAGGCCGTCAGGCACGTCGATGGTCGGGAGGTCAATCGGGATGAAGAACGACCCGTTGTTGTTGGTGGTGTCGCGTGCCGTCGCCTCGACGTAGCCGTTTCGTGAAATGCGAACGTCAAAGGCGCTGTCCTTGGGAGCGTCGTCGGTGTCTTGGAACCACATGGCGCCCACGAAGTAGAGTTGCTCACCGGCAGCGACCCACGAGCCGTCCTCAACGTCCAACGAGGTCAGCTCGCCGTCGTTGTCGCGAACGTTGAGCCAGCCCAGACCAAAGGAGCGGTTGACGCGCAGGCCTTCGGTGGAGGTCAGCGGTTCAGGGGCGAAGCCTGCCGTTCCACTGTCGTCAAGGCAACCGACACGGAAGCGAACGTTGTCTTGGTCGGGAAGTTCGCTGGTGATGAAGAACTTCCAGTGAATCTCGAGAATACCGTTGCTCTCCACCGAGTAGGAGGTGGGGTCGACCTCGATGTACTGCGCCGGGTCGTTGGGGTCGGGGAACACGTCGCCGTACTGCCAGGAAATCACCGGCCAGTTGGCGGCGCTGCCGGCGGTCATCAGCGTCAGCTCGGCGCTCACCATGGCGTTCGCCGCTTCACCGATGACGTGGCGGGACACGACCTCGTAGGGCGTGATGCGCTCGTGGAGGATTTCACCCTCGGGGATGGTCATGTCAAGGTTGGTCGTCTGCATCGTGTAGGTGATCTCAAACGAGACGATGGACAGTTTCCCTGCCGATTCTGACGTGAGTTCAACCGGGATGTCAACCGTACCGGATCCAGTGTTGGGGATGGCGTCGTTGAGTTTCTGCAACAGGGTGTTGCCGGATTGTTGGCTCGTGACCGTCGTCGGCCCGATGAGGGCGCCTGCTTGTGCGGAGCGCTGCCAAGCGGATGCCCCGTCGATGCTGAGGCCGGGTTGGCGCGGCGCATTGGAGTGAAGCGCGATCGAGAGGTCCGTGATGGAGGGTGTTGCGCCAGTGGACGACGTGGAGAGCATGATGCGGACACAGAAGTAGTACGAGGAGCCGGTCATCGATTTCGTGGTGTTGGGCGAGGTGTAGGACTGAACGCCAGAGCCGCCGGTGCCGCAACTTGAGGAACTGGTCTTGTGGCCGACGTTCACGGTGATGGAGGTCCCCGCAGGCCGCGTTTCGTTCCAGTCCACCGTGGCGGCAACCACGCTGCTGCTGCCTGAACCGATGTACTGGTAGGCGTAGTAGTAGCCGCTGGTCTGATAGTTGGTCGTGTAGGACAAGACCACATCACCGAGCACCGGCGTTTTGGAGGCCGTGCCGTTGAGCGTGGCTCGCCATTTGATGGACGTGCCCGAGTTGGCAAAGGTGACCTTCTGGCCGACGCTTCCTGCCTTCCAGGTGACGCCCCCGTCGTTGGACACGTCCACGCGGACGCTGGTGCCGGTCGGGAAGGAGCCGAAAATACCGTCCACGTCGATGGTGTTGACCGCACGGGAAATCGACGTCGTTTGACCGACGATCATCTGCGAGGACACCGATGAAGAGCGCACGTCGAAGTGAGCGCCGTCGCCGTAGGTGTGGACCTTGCGCGTGCCTTGGCTGCAATAACTGGTGCTCGACCAGTGGCAGGAGAACATGACCTTGTTGTCATCGGTGTCGACCATGCCGTAGTGACCGCCACCCGGCATCACACGCTCACCCTGGCTGGAGAGCAGGCCGCTGGCCATCGTGTAGTGGAAATGCTTGCTCTTGTAGTCCGTGTTCATGTAGTAGATGTTGTACATGACATTGGGCATGCTGACCGAAAGGCCTGCGCCGTGGTCGTAGTAGTACGACGTGGAAGTCATGAGCCACGTGCCGGTGACCACGGTTGGCGAGGACGGGTTGACCTCCTTCAGGTAGTGGTTCTGGGCGGAGGTGTCGTACACGCCGATGTACATCTTGCCGGTGTTATCGTCGAAGTCAACACCCGTGATGTAGTTGGGGTACTGGTAGTTGTAGGAATTCTTGCACACCCACTGCACTTGGGTGCCTGCCGTGTTCCAACCAACTTCCCACTTGTTCACCATGTAGTAAGAGTAGTGAGCCGTGTAGACGTTCCCGTTGTAGACCTCTGCGTCGTGGATGCTTCGTGTGGCCGAACTTCCGCACGTTCCGGTGCTGTAGGAGGCCGTGCCCAAATACGCACCCGTGCTGGCATCGATTCGCATGATGCTTGTGGGGGCGTTGGAGATGTACTGGCTGGAATAACGGATGATGTGAATTTCGGAGTTGTTCACGGGAACCGCTACGCCCGTGTAGCCCCACGGCGTGTTGCTGGCCGCCGTCAAATCAGCGAATTTCTTGGTCGGGCTGGTGTAGCCTTGGTCGCTCAGGGCCACGAATTCGCCGGTGGTGTTGAGGTGGGCGTTGCCGAGGGTGGCGACCGAGTTCGAGGAAGAGAAACGGGGCGTGAGTTCCGTGGGGTTGCCTTTCAGCGACATGGTTTGGCTGGACACCTCAACGTTGTCACGCCGGGCGGTGGTGAACGGAGAGGGCATACCGGCGTTGGAGCTGGTGTAGTCCTGGTCGCCAGCGCCGCCGTAGTGCGAGTCGGTGGTGAAGTTGGTGTACGTTGAGGTGCTCGCCTCGCCGAGCAGGTTGAAACTGGCCGATTGGACGTTGGCACCGATGGGCATGGTGATGACACCGGCGGGGCCGGCGCCCTTCTGGGAGAAGGTGTGTTCGTAGGAGGTGGAACCGTCCTTGAACTGCGTTTCCGTGGTCGCTGCAGCGGCCAACGGGGACATGACGGAGAGCACGAAAAGGAGCGTGAGGAAGATGGCTTGACGCATGTTGGTCACCCGACTGTATCGATGATGAGTTTCATCGCATTTCAATGATGCCCTCCGGCGACAGTCGGTCAACGATGCAAGCAACAGCGATTCATGGGAGGATTGAAGGCCTACGGTTCGTTGGTTGGGCCGGTGAAGGCATGAGTGAAGAAGCAGGCTTCTTTGGGCGACTTTGGGCCAAACAACACGGAAAGCAATTCGGCATCAGCGCTACGGCGACCGGCGCCAGCGGCATCCTTCTCGTGGCTTGCATGTACCAGATTCTCTTCCTTCAGGACCACGCCGAGTGGAACGAATTTACCGGCGGCGCCATCGTCGGAGCGGTTCTTTCCCTCATCGTGTTTCTCGTCGCTTTCCCGGAATTCCTGCGTTTCCGCGGCTATGTGGCCCTGCTCGAAGAGATCAAGGAGATTCAATCCACCGCCGAACTGCGCCGTCGAAAAGCTGAGGGTGTCGAAGCAGCCGAAGCCCTGGGAGCAGGCCACCTTGAGCAGTGGAATGCTTTCCTTGATAAGCGCGGCGTGAAGCGGTAAGGCTGAGGGCGACCCATGTCCGAGCATGATCCACTGCGTTCGCTCGTCCTTGAGATCGGGCTCGCCGTGGCCATGATCGCGTGTTTGGTCGGCGCCATGTACGTCCACACCGGCTCCATGCCGCCCCTCGTGGTCGTGGAATCAAAGTCCATGATTCACGACGAAGCCGGCGAAATCGGCAGCATTGACGCAGGCGACCTCATCCTCGTTCACAATCAACCAGCGGAGACCATCGTCACCTATGCCGAAGCAACGGACGAGAACCATCCTGCCTACGGCTACGGCCAACACGGCCTCGAAGGCGATGTCATCATTTACGCCAAGAACGGCGAGGGCGGCACGCCCATCATTCACCGGGCCATCATGCGCGTGGTGGCCGAGGAAACCGTCGCACCAAACCGCACCTCGGACAGCCCCTGCCCGGAGGAAGCCACCTACGACGAACTGCGCGTGGCCGAAGACGGATTACCCGGCTCCTGCATCCTCACCTGGTCGGTGCCCGGCACGAGCGTCACCAACGTCAGGAACGTCACCGTGAAGTTTGACGGCACGGACGCTGGCTACTACGATTGCAAACGCCCCGCCCACGGGAACGTGGAGGCGCACCTCGTTGTGTGGCAGTGGGAACCCCGCCACGAAGGGATGCTCACGCTTGGCGACAACAACAAGTGTTCCGTGGACCAAGGCGGCGGGGCCACCAACGGGTCGGCCGGTGTTCACAGCGCATCGGGCGTTGTCGGCCCCATCCGCGACGACTGGGTCCTCGGGGTGGCCGGCGGCGAAATTCCTTGGCTCGGTACGGTCAAACTGATGGTGGGCGGGCCGGAATCCTACGGAACCCGCGACGTTCCCTCCATGTCGTTCATCGCCCTGTTTGCCGTGCTGGGTGGCGTGGTGTTCGCACCCGTTGTCAGCGAGAAGGTCTTCCGCTGGTGGCTGAACCGCTCGCCTGAACTGGTGATGATGGCCAAAACGAGCAGCGATCAGGACGACGAGGCGTCGTGACCGGCCATTTTGAGCGCTTCGTCCATTGTCAACTCGCCGCATGCCACGCGCCGAGCGACCGCCAGCGAAAGGCTGAGGCGCCCCTTGGAGCGTTGACGGCTGATGCGCTGAAGGTTGCGAAGTTCGCCCTCGGTGACCTTCACGTCTCGTTGCTCATGGACGGGTTTTCCAGTCAGCATGGCGATTTTGATGGCCGCCGCACCGTGAGCGTGGCGAGGCTGCCCCGTGCTCGTGCGGTGTTCGTTGACGATCTCCACGTGATAGCCCATGGAAAGCATGCGATTGACCAACCGGTCGCGGTGCACGGGTGAGCCGTGGCCAACCCGGACCAACACCTCCACCGGCCTGATGTCGTTGACCAGCTGAACCGTTGAATCGATGGCGTCGTCGATGGTTTCCATCTCTCTCTTGCCCAACACCACGCCATCGGCGAGGAAGGCGAAGCCGGGTCGGGGCCCGGGGTCAACCCCCACGACCAGCCGTTTTGGAGGTGACTCAAGTTGACGTGAAAGCAACCACGTCGAGACCGTCGAGGCCACCGAATCCACGTCCACGGCCACACCACGGCCGCCCAACGAGGCCACTTCCTCCGGTGTTCCAAACCAGTAAGCGCCCTGCTCAACGGGTTGTGAGGGAGAAATCTGCTTGACCGGGAGATTCCGTTGCGTGAATTCACTCAGCAGCCGGTGAGCCAACCGAAAGTCATCCGTCCGGACGTAAAGCGGCTTCACGCCTTTCTACAACCCACCCTCCCGTTCTAACCTATCGGTCGGCGTTCAGTCCCCCGCATGGAACTCGTTTTCCACTGCGCTGGCTCGCCGAAGTTATCAAGAACGATGGACATCGATGTCGGCCCATGACGGGCGCTTACGAGCGTGAACTCAGGGAGGTGCTGGCTGGCACCGACAAAGGCGTTCACGCCGTCACCAAGAGTTGTTCCCCCGAAGAACAACAACGCATGGGTCGGGTGAAGGAGCGGCCCTTCCTCGTGGTCCGTGCGGCTGGCTCTGGCATGGAAGGAAGCGGGGACCTCGTGGCGCTGCGAGGCGACTGCTGCTTTCCCATCGAAGTCAAATCAACTCGGGCCGAGAAACTCTACTTCTCCGGGCGAACGAAGGACCAGTTGCTCGCCATGATACGAGAGGGTGAGCGGTCCGGTTTGATGCCGCTCTACGCCCATCGGAGGAAGGGTGTTCGAGGCGACTCATGGCGAATTTTCCGCGTGGAGACCGAAGGCTTGACCGGGACACTGGCACGCTTGGCGACGATGATTCCTTCGCTCCCACTCACACGAACCGGTTCGCCGTTTATCGATTGGGAACAAGGCATGCCGCTGAATCGATTCATCGGCTTGCTGTGTTCGCCCGAGGGGGAAACGGCTCCGCTGCGCGCCTTGAGCAAGCGGGCGTCGAACCAACGGACCACGATGGCGGAGAATGAAGACCAAAGCACCGACGACATTTTGGCTGAACTCGCCCGCCGTCGCTCTACGTTGCTGCCGTTCACAGGTACGGAATGACCATCGTGAACAGGAGCATCATGAGCAAGACCAGCGATGAATAGCTGGAGGCTCGGGTCGAAAGATGGTCAACCCACATGGGATGCAAGTCCCACAGTTTGAGTTTCCGACCCACACGTTTCACCCCGCTCAGGAAGGCGTGCAACATGTCCCGAAGCATGTGGCCCCCGTCAAACGGCACCATGGGGATGAGGTTGGTGAACCCCAGCAGGATGTTGACCCACATCAGCCAAAACAGCAGGTGGGTCAGGAACATCAGCACGTCCGTTCCAAGCAGACCACCGACCAGGCCGTCGCCCGCCACCATCAAGGCCTCTTCAAAGGGGTGAATGGCCACGCCGCCCATCTCGAACGGAATCAGCAAAATGGTGAGAATGTGAAACGGCAGGGAAAGTGCACGCTGGCCCCACGTTCCCTCGAAACGCGGCGACAGAGGACCGGCCAGGCGGTCGATACCGGCCGTGCCTTCTGACAGACCCTCCACCCCAAGGAAGGGGTCGCCAGGTTCGACCTCGAGGTTGGCGAGGACCTCTTCGCTCCAGCCAAGATCAAGGTAGTACTGGTGTTTGTCACCGAAGGTGGCCTGGAGGGTTTCGCGCGTCCCGTTTTGATGAATGACCACCATGTCAACGGTGTCGTTGCTTGAGTACGCAGACAGGATGGTTCGGAAATCTTCCGTGGTGTGAACGGGCTGGCCGTCGATGGAGACCAGCGTGTCCCACGGTTGCATGCCGGCTTGGTCCGCACCGCCGTCAAGCACGACGCCCTGAACATGGATGTACTCTTCGTCGGCCACCAGCTGCGTCGCAAGACCGCCGAGCAGCAGAAACATGACGAACGCCGCAAAGAGGTTGGTCGCCGGTCCCGCAGCAAACATCCGCAAACGTTCCCGCCGAGGGGCACGCATCAACTCGTCCGACTGAGGCTCGGCGAACGCACCGAGTGGCAGCGGTCCGAGTTGAAGCAGACCGAACGAGCGGACGCGCATGCCGTGGCCTCGGGCCAGCAGCCCGTGGCCGAATTCGTGAATCACCAAGGACACGACGAAGGCCACGACGCCCCAACCGAGGGGAATGACCGGATTGATGCCGGGCACAGCAACGAGTTCACTGGCCGACGGAGGGGTGGCGGTGGGCGGTGAGATCAGCGAAGTGATGAAGGCCAACAACACGACCAGGCCAACCACCAACATGGACACCGAACAGACCCACAACGAAACCTCACCGTAGGCTCTCCAAAACGAACGGGGGCGTGCCATCCAGTCGAGGAAGCGTTGCCCGCGCTGGGTGCGAACCATCAGCACGATGCCGAGGGCGCGGGTGGCGTTCCAACGGTCGAGGGTCCCGTTTCGCTCCCATGTTTTGATGAGAACATACCAGCCGATGAGCAGGGCGAACAACACGGTCCAGTCGGCCTGAACCGACCCCCAACTGCCCACCATGAGCCAGCCACGCGCTGTTCCGTCTTGAACATTGATACCGCTGCAAGGCAGGTCCGCGGGACAAACCTTGATGATGGGTTGGCATCGCTTGTGTTGCATGCACCCCCACAACATGGCGATTGAGGTTTGGTGTGAGGAGACCTGGGGCGAGCGACCGGTTCGCGTCTCTGACTGGGCCAACCATGACGACGTCGTCCAAGTCCTCATTCGCCTTTCGGCCAGTGTTCTCATCGCTGATTTTCTGCTCGACAGCGACGGCTCGTTGTTGATTCAGCAGCACCTCCATATCCCCCTTGAGACATGGAACCCCGGGTCCATTCAAGGCATTCGAACGAGCGATGGGAAAACACGGTTCCAACATCGCCGACAAAGCATCTACCTGTCGAGTGAGCTGCGCGTCCCCGAATGGGGGGCTGCGCTCCTTGAGGAGTGGTTAATGAGCATGCGAAGTGCGGTGAACCGACCCAAGGACCGAACACAACGCATCAACGAAATGAAGCGGATGAAACTCTCTGTTGAACGAAATTTGGAAAGCGCATCGCTGTCAAAGGTCAACGACGAGCGGATTTCACTCGACGCCAAATTGGACCGCATTGACTCGCGATTAGCGAACTGAGTCCTGCATCGTCGTGTCCACACCGGGGAACTGATCTTCACCTTCTCGGTAGACCGTTCGCATGTTGCTGATGAAGTTCTTCTCCTTCACCACGATGGTGTAGTTCCGGATACCGTAGTCCTTCTCGCCGTCCATCATTTCGAGCAAGACCTGGAGGGTCAAACGAGCGCCCTCACGGTGCGGGTAGGCGAAGACGCCCATGGAAATCGGCGGTGAAACGACCGACGAAACGTCGCCCATCTCTTCGATGGTGGCGAACAGGTTCGCATAGGTTTCAGCGAGAAGTTCACGGCGGGATTCATCCTGATTCGGGCGACGGCAGTCCGGTCCGACCGCGTGAATGATGTGCTTGTAGTTGGATTCGAGCGCAAACGGTTCGGTGACGACGTTCTTGGTAACGGCGCACGGAGGGGCGTTGATCTTGCGCATGTCCAGGCAGATGTTGCGCGTGACCTGTGTCAGTTCCTTGCCCGCTTTTTGGTGAATCATCGCGTCCAAGCCTTCGCGCCCCGAGAGACGGTTGTTGGCAGGCGTGATGAGGACATCACCGCTGTGGTTCCAAACATCGCCACCCATCACGCGGAGGACACCGTGCTTGCACGTTCGTGCCATGTAGAGTTCGGCCATCAGTCCGGAGATGAGGCGACCCTACATATTATCTACGCCGGATTCCGATGAACCACCCTAAATCGCAGGGGTCGGGCCGGCGGAGCCGGTTGCCGTGAAAGCGATACGGCTAAAATGACGCTCTCGGTGCAGACAACATGTCGACGAAGGCGGCGAGCATCGCTTTCGTCGGGCTTCTGTTGCTGTCGCTTGTTCCGCCAAGCCCCGCAGCAACCTCCCCGAGTTCCTCGTCGCTCAGCCTCGGCGAAGAAGGGATGTTTCACGGGTTTCTGGTCGGGGAACAAACCGATGTGTGGAACCAGACGCCATGGCCTTCCATCGCCGTGCCCGAGGGGTTCACGTACGAAAGCGTGATCGACTACAGCGATGTTGGCGTCCTCATCAACAACCTCTCAGAAGAAAGTCAGACCATCGGGTGGGCGTTCGTTGCAGCGAGAAACATCTCCCTCGATCGCGTGTTCGTGTTCAATCAATCCGGAACGCCCACCGGGGAGACCGTTAATCGAAATCAGTTCAACACGTACTTCGCGACGCCCTTCCTCGAGATGCTCCAAAACCGGAGCTCGGTGAACAGCCTCAACTACCTCGTGACGACCAAAGGCATACCGCTTCGTGTTTCGGGCGGCAACGACAAGGCCAGCTTCGACCAAGAATTGTCCCTTCTCGGTGGGGCGTACAACAGCACCATCGGTGCCAATTACTGGGGGACGCACGACTACGGACCGCTGGCCGGCAAAGCCATGGAGCCTTTCACCCGAAGCAAGTACGGCTTCTTTCTGGTCACTCGCCTCACGGGCTACACGGTTGAAACGGCCCTCGACCTCATCGAACGCGCCAACCAAAGCCTCGGCAACCAGGGCACCTTCGTCCTTGACCTCGCCACCAACCGAAACAACTCCGGCTACAAGTTTTGGAACGACGACCTCTACACGGCGAACACCACGCTCAGCAGCATGGGCGTGCCCGTGCTGTTCGACGAAGAGACGGAATTCATCACCAACGTCTCCAACGTGATGGGGTACGCCTCGTGGGGCAGCAACGACGGAAATTGGAACCGGAACTACTTGCCCAACAGCGGTTTTGACACCCTCGACGCCACCTGGCAGAGCGGTTCTCGCTATTGGAACCACACCTCACCGACGATTGCCCCCGAGGACAATTTCACATGGACCTACCAAACCGACACCAAGCAAGGTGGAAACGGCGCGTTTGAGGCCAGCCTTCGCACCGATTGCGACCAAGACGGTGGAAAAGGGATGCAAGGCATCTACGGCGAGTACTTTGACAACGATGGCGTGAGTTTCAGTGCCGCCAGCATGCCCTCGCTCATCGACCGGCATCCCGATCGTGTCCAAATCGAGCCGCAGCTGAACCGAGGGGCCTCCAACAACGCCTACCCCGGCC
The DNA here is from genome assembly GCA_049627345.1 of Candidatus Poseidonia sp. Classification (GTDB taxonomy): domain Archaea; phylum Thermoplasmatota; class Poseidoniia; order Poseidoniales; family Poseidoniaceae; genus Poseidonia. The sequence goes on from JBMZXF010000005.1 coordinate 17,700, forward strand.
TTGACGACCGGTTCAAGCAGCATTGGGGTGCGCGTTTCAGCGGACTGATCGATGTGCCCCATGCAGGCAACTGGACCTTCTTCATCAACTCGGATGACGGATCGGAAGTTTGGGTCAACGGTCAGTCCTTGGCCACCAACTACGGCATGCACGGCATGCAAGAACGGTCCGGTTCTGTCAACCTCACCGCAGGGCTGCATGATTTCCGCATTGAATTCTTTCAGGGCGGCGGACCCCACGGGTTGATTTTTTCATGGCAGGGGCCGAATACACCGAAGGCTGTTATCCCCTCATCCGCCTTCTACGTCGCATCCGACAAGGCGCCAAAGGCGTCCAACCTCGTCCACCACTGGTCGTTTGAAGATGGGAGCGGGGCAACCGCAGTGGACAACGGTACCGACCAAGCCAACCTCTCGCTCAGCGGCATGGACAACACCAACTGGCGAGCATGCCCCGATGGAGGATGCTTGTGGTTCGACGGCACCAACGATGTTGCGAGTGTGAACGTGGACGATGTGGACGGAAACATGACCGTGAGCCAGTGGGTGTGGGCCAACACCACCTCACCCTCCAGTTATGCCTCCACCTTTGCCGTGAGCGACCAAGCCGGCGCCAACGCCTCCTTTCAGCACATGATTTCAAATCAGGAATGGCACCTTCACAACAACCAAACCAAAACCTTCGGCGATGTCATCGCTCAACGCTGGACCCATCTGGTCACCGTGTTTGACAACGGAGACCTTCGCCAGTACATGGATGGCGTCCTCGTCAGGGAAGACACGTACCCCAGCGGTTCGTTCACCAACGTTGACCTCTACAAGTTGGGTGTCAACCGAGCCGGCAGCGCCTATTTCGAAGGCATGATCGACGAGGTCATGGTCTGGGACGTGGCCCTTGAAGACCACGACATCACGGCCTTGCGACGGACCATCATCGACAACTGCACCTCCTACACGGGAGCGGGGGTTGGGGTGGCCACGCTCGAAACCTCGTTCGCCATTCCTGCCGACCTCGTGGACCATGCGTGGAACATCTACGTCTACGGCCAACGAGAAGGCGAGGTCAACGGCGCGTTCTCGCTCAGCGTTGATGGTGTTGACAGCACGGGTACCCTGCTCTCCACCAACACGTCCAATGCCAAGACCTTCACGACCTCGTGGGCCTACCAAACCATGCGAATGCGCCCTGCGGCTCAGGCCACAGCGTTGAACATCAAGGTGGTGCTCGACGTTGAGTCCACCTCCACCGTTGGTTCGCTCTACATTGATTCTGTCATTCTACGGGCCATCCGGCCCCACATGGACTGGGTCAACGGTTCCATTGCAGACACCGCTGTCTCCACGGGTGGACGTTCGTTCAACTGGGGCACAGCCTACGGACAATCCCTCGTTGCCGACCTGCTGGAAGATGGCGTATCGGGGGTCAAAGGCTACGTCTACGAACCCTACCTGACGGCCGTCGGCTTGCCGAGCACCTTCATGCCGACCTATGCTTCTGGCTACAACTTGGCCGAAAGTCACGCCGCTGCCAACCTGTACACCGGATGGATGGCCGTGGTGGTCGGCGATCCAAAGATGGCCCCCTACGTCAGCACCCTTCACGATGTGAACATCGTTGCGGCTCGTTCGGTTGGCTTCGTCAACCTCGGCGAACCGACGACGATCGAAGTCATGGTCGAAAACCTCGGCATGGCGGCGTCCAACGGAACCCTGGAGGTTCGCGGCGTGCTCGGCAACACCCTCCTGAACCAAACCCCGTTGGTGCTTCCTGCAGGAGACCAGCACGGCAGCCGCACCACGGTGAACGTGACCGTTGTGCCAACATCAAGCGGATACCTTGACCTCCGCGTTCGCTACGTCAACGGAACACCTGAACGTCATTTCGGGAACAACCTCCAGTCCCTGTCGGTCATCGTGAACGCCCCTCCGAGCATCGAGGACGTGTACTGCAGCGCGTCCTCGCTTTCGCGGGGGGGCTACACGATTTGTTCGGTGGAAACCAGCGATGACATCGGCGTGGTCAACGCCACGCTAACATGGCAAATCGTTGCTCCGAACGCTACGCTCAACGAAACGATGTGGAACGTGCTCCACCTCGGACCGGTTGGCGAGACAAGGTGGGAAGGTTCGCTGGTGATTCCAGCCGATGCCGCCCTTGGCGGCGTGGTGCTTCGGGCGACGGTGATGGACGAACAACAGATGGCGGCGACGATGACCGTCAACAACGTCACGCAAGTGGTGGATGCCCCCCCAACGTGGTACGGCCCGCACGCTTCGGGCGTTGACCCACCGTCATGGAACAACGCTTCCTTCCTGCCAAACAAACCACCGATTGGACTGCCCCGGCACGAAACGACGACGCTCACCGCCTGCGTGATGGACGCCGACTACAACCTGAATGCGCCTGCGCCGATGTTCATGACCAATCGCGGCACGTTGGGCAACACGTCGTACGTGCCTCAATCGGTTGCTCACCTCTACTGCTACACGACGACCTTGGCGCTCGAACAAGGCAGTGATCTCAACGATGTGGACCTCGAAGTTCGCACCGACGCCGGCTCACTTCTGCTCCAGCGCACCCTGCGGGTGGCCGACCGAGCACCTGTTCTCACGGTCCACGTTGAATCGACCAACGGCACCGTGCTCGACCGCGTGGTGGGCAACGCCGAGGAACAGGTACGAATTGAAGTGGCCGATGTGGACGACCCGAACACGTCCTTTGTCGGTGATTTGACATTGCAGTGGCCCGGTGGCGAACCCATTCAACTCCCGCTTGACATCGGTCAGGGTGAGCGAGAGGTGGTGATCTCGCTCGACCAACTGATGGTCCCGCTGGAGGGCGGGGATTTGCAGTTGACCGCGAGCGGGCGGGGGATGCACGGTTCAACGGCTTCGGTGAGCCTCAGCGTTCCGTTCCTTCTCACGCCCCCTGCGATCGTCCTCTTCGAAGCATGCGATGACCAAGGCCAGGTAACGAACATGACCTTTGGGCAGATCGCTACCTTGATCGTCGTCGTGGAGAGCGACCGACCGCTCCAAAGCACCAGCGCTCAGCTCGCCCAAACAGGGTGGGCCATCAATGCACCGTTGATTGAGGCCCCGACATGGGAGGTAGCACCGGAGGCTTGCAGGCTCACGGTGCAGGATGATGTGCACCAGGTGTTCTACTTCCGACTCAAATTGGACAACTCCCTGGTCGACGGCGAAGGGAAGGCGGTGTTCTCCGTAAGCGACCTCGACGGGTTGGTCAAATCTCAATCGCTTGACTTGTACTTCCAACACGCTCCGACGGTCATTGAGGAAGTGGTCTTCTCTGCGGCGAAACCGGGCAGCGACCTCTCCACCAATTACACGGTCAGCGACCTTGATGGCTTGGAACAGGTGGCGTGCGCGTACAACCTCTACGGCGAAGCGGGAGAACTCCTGACCCAAGCCGTGGTTACCGGTGGAACTGAAGGGATGTTTACCAATGTCCTGCGATTCCAATACCCCATCCCCCTCAGCCTTGCCAACACCACGCTCACGGCCAACCTGACCTGCTTGGATGAACTTCAGCAGGCCTTTGCCTCGTCGGACTCCGTTCTCATCGGTCCTGCTGAAACCTGTGTTGGGTGCGAGACGGTTGACGACACGCCGCCGAAACCAACCACACAAGGCAACGAGTCGCTTGGTCTGATGCTCATCGGTTTGGGAGGTCTGGCAGCAGCGATGGTGCTGCTCACCACGGTGCTTCGACGTCGAAGCGTGAACGGTACGGACAAAGCTTGGGGCGACGATGTGTTCGACCCTCTGCAGAACACGGAAGACCTGTTTGAACGTGAAGCCGTGTCGGACCTGTTTGCGGAGGAGGTTGACGACTCCTCGGACGTCAGCAGCGACTTGAGCTCGGAGGCCAACGGTGAAACAGAGACCGAAGAGGCCGTGCCAAGCATCGTTCCGGCAGGGTGGACCCTGGACGCTTACCGCACGTGGTTGGACGGCCCGACGCCCGACGGTTGGACGGACGACCAATGGGCAACCTATGTTGAGGCGTCCAAAGCCACACTCGCAGAAGCCTCACCTTCATCGGAAGGGTGATGTGCTGGCACCACCAGTGGCCACCATGGCCATTGGATACGTCCTCATCAACGTTCAACCCGGAACCGAACAACGCGTCTACGAAGGCGTGCGTGCGCTTCCTCATGTGACGGATGCGACGGTTCTGTTCGGCGATCACGATCTGATCGTGAAGTTGGAAGCCGACGACTTGGCCACGATCGCCAAAGCCGTGGTGGAACACATCCGTTCCGTGGAGGGCGTGGTCGACACCAAAACACTCGCAGGGGCCGACCTCGATTGAGGTCGTTTGAAACCGATGGGCTGCGCCAATGAGGCTGAAAAACACGCTCCGGAATGGGGTACTGTGCGCCATATGTGGCGCAGTATGCGTGTTTTTCGGCAAAAATATTATATGCTCTAGGGTGGAACGGTGGACCGGAGGAAATCCAAATGGCAGACGGAAAGAAATACTTCGTTCTCATGGAGAACGGAAAGGACACCACGCAAGTATTTGCAAGCAAGCAACCCCGCGGTGCAGCCCTCAAGGCTGCAACCCGTGGACACACCGACATCAAACTGCGAGAGCGTGGCACCAAGCGTGTTCACCACTTCACTGGCAGCATTTCGATGGTCGACAAGCCCGCTGGCGGTCCTGACTGGCTTCCTGACAAGATCAAGAAGGCCAACGTCAAGAAGCAAGGCATTCTGCACCTCGACTGAGGATTGCAGCCTGTGCTGACCCTTCTTCCAGCTCTCTGAGTTGTACAACGGCCTCTCTGGTGCCAAGGCACGAGACAGGCCCCTTCCCTTTTTCACCCTCTTCACCGACGAGTTGATAAACACGGCCGGGTACTTCCCGTTGTCCTCAGGGACACGGGATGCACACCCGCTCCGGCGGGAGGCGGTGACGCCAAATGAACGAACGAGGGATGCGAACGCCACAACCGCAAGCGCGGAGGCCAAGTCAACGTCGCCTCACGCAAGAACAGGTGACCCTTCCCGCTCGGCTCATTCACCTCCGCCACCTTCCCTGGCTGGAGTGCTACCGTCGCCAACTGCAAACGGAAAACAAATCCGAAAACACACAGAAGTCCTACTTTTACGGACTCCGACCGTTGGTCGAAACGGTGCTTCCTGGAGAGGACGTGCTCGACGAAACAACGTACGAGTCCCTCAGCATTGAGACGCTCGCAGAACGGATGGAACCCATGAACGGTCGCCTTGACCTTTGGGCGCACAGCATCGCGGGCCTCAAACCGACGACCTACAACGCCCGGATTGCCGCTGCTCGCCACCTGATTCGTTGGCTCGGGCTGATGTGGCCCGACCATCTTCAGCGGGCACGAACCGGAAAACGCCTGCCAAGGACGTTGACCCGACGTGAATTGACCTCCGTCCTTGAAGCGGCAGCGCTGAGTGAAGACCCAGCGGCCTCGCTGGTGGTGACCATGATGCTCGATACCGGCATGCGCGTCAGTGAAATCTGCGAGCTGAACATGGAGGACATCGATTTTGATGATGGGTCCGCTCGCGTTCTGGGCGGCAAAGGCGACAAAGACCGATTGGTGTTGTTCACCAAGCGGACCGTTGAACGCCTCCAGGCATGGATTCCCATTCGTAGCCGTCTTGCACCCGCATCCGAATCGGCGTGTTTCGTGAACCGGCACGGACGTCGCCTCCAGCCGCGCGGTGTCCAGCGGATGATGGATTCGCTCGGCCAAGAAGCCAACCTCCCCAAGGGGAAGTTAACCCCGCACGTGCTTCGCCATAACTTCGCGACCGGGCTGCTCGAACGCGGTGCCGATTTGGTCACCATTCAGCGCTTGATGGGTCACGCCACCATTGCGACCACCCGTGTTTACCTCGAGATTTCCGACCAAACCCTGCGAGAGGTCTACCATCGTGCTCAATCCATGCGCGAAGACATGGACGAACGCCCGATGGAAAGCGCCCCTGTTGAGGAGACTACACCGTCCACCAGTACGCACGGCATTGTGTGATCATGAGGTCGATTTTTTCCGCTTCATCACCCGTTCAGGACCCACCCAATCTCGGTGCGGATGAATGGTCTTCCCTTGATGACCCTCGATGGGGCAGTGTTTGCCCGAGCGACAGCGAGAGCAGTTTCCTTTCGGGGGAAGTTCGACCGTCTTGCGAAGGCGACCGTACTTTCGCCTTGGCATGGGAAGAACTTGGCGAGAAGGCCTTCAAAGGTAGCGGTTGAGCATCGGTGGCTTCACCGCTTCTTGAACCAGGGCATGTCCTTGACGGACTTTGGAACACTGATGTTGGAGCCTTTTCGGTCCTTGTCCCTCGACGTTTTCAGGGTCGTTCCTGCCGATTTGGTTTTCTCGACGACCTTTTCGGCCACCTTCTGGCCTTTTCCAACGGCTTTTTCGGTGGCCGCTTTGGTCGAGGAAGCAGCTTTCTTTGAGGCGGATTTGGCTTTCGTGGCAGCCTTCTTTGAGGCTGATTTCGCCTTTGAAGCGGCCTTCTTCGCTGCGCCGGCTGCTTTTCCAGTGGCTTTCTTTGCTGTTTCTTTGGTGGAGGTCGCTGCCTTGGCGGCGGCCGAGACCTTCTTGGCAACAGCGGCCGAGAGCCCTGCTTTTTGGAGGTCGCCGACGCTGGCCTTGGCCAACTTGGCCACGGTCCCCAATTTTGCTGCTGTCAGTTTCTTTGCCGTTGCTGCACCAACACCGGGCAACGACGTGATGCCCGAACCGCTTGCTTTCCCTGCCATGGTTTCACCTGCTCCGTCATGGAATGGGCCCAACTTGAACCTTCCTGCATCCATCAACGGCGCCCAGAGCCGGTTCCTTCATCAGTGCCTCGGCTGTCCACAGGGTGTCGTGGGGAGTGCCGTGGACGAAGTGGTCAATGCAACGCATTCGGTGTTGGTCGCACAAGTGCGGCATGCTGATGCGTCGCACAAAATTGACACAGCACATCAACTGTTGCGCGGCAAGCACTACAGCGGCCCAAGCCGGGTGGTCTACCTCGGTGATGTCGCCAAGGCCATCTTGGCCCAACTCGCGCATCCTGACACCCCCGTCTTCACCCAAGCCCCCGGTTACAATGAGCAACGATGGACGCTCGTAACCAACAGCGGTGACCTTCGCGTGGAAATCCAATCCCTCCCGTACTGGGGTTGGGGGCTGGTGACCTCGGGCTACCTGAACGTGATTCGACTGGGTGGACCGCTCGCCGAGCGAGCACGCCTCGTGCTCGACACCTGCAGCGCCCTCGGCCAATCGCCGTGGGAAATGGCTCACTTGAGAGGGGCGGAACGATGGGCAGGACGGAATCTCAAGGTGAACCTCAAGGAAAACGAGCGGCACTGGCGAGCGCTGCTTGAAACCGGAAAAACCAATTTGAATGAATTCATTGAATCCATGCGTACACGGGCCATGGAGGCGTGGTCGGAAACGATTGACGAGGCTGACGAGTGGCGGGCCATCATTGACGACGACCTTCACATGGCCCGACAAGCGTTGGCCGAAGACAATGCGCCCGGCGTTGAGCGAGCCATTGCACGCCTTGAGGCGACCCTGATTCAGATGGCAGTCAATCCCGAGGCCGATTACATCCCTGCTCCAACCACGCGATTTTCTGACGGAACGGACATCATGAGCAAGAACGGCGAACGCGCTGTCGGCGTGCTCGAAGTGAAAGCCTCATTGTTGGCCGAAGAAGATGTCCCGTTCGTTGACCTGACACAGGACACCCTCCTTGATGAGGAAGAATGAACGACGCGTCGCGTTGATAAGGGGGAGGTCGCTGGCCACAACCGGTCCCCATGGCGACGAAGAAGAAAAACGACGGCAGCGGCATTCAGCAGGCTGCAGGTTTGATTCGATATTTCGATGAGGAATCCGAAGAATCTTGGAAGATCACGCCAGCGCAAGTGTACCTTGCATGCATCGGCCTCGGCGGTTTCTTTTACCTTGTCAACCAAGGTGTCGTTCAGGCCATTTGGAACCTGTTCTGAAGCTACAACGGCTGAATCAGCACGACCCGTTGGTCGTTCTCTGCCATGCAACGAGCCACTTCAAGCGCCGTTGAGAGGTCTTCGGTCACGCCCAACACCTCTTCGCCGTCGCTCGTTTGAAGGACCAATCGGTGCGTGAGTTCCTGGAGTGTAGCGGCTTCGATTCGTTCAAAGATCCAATGCTCGTTTTCGATGCGGACCAGCGCTGGAACCTCGGTCAATGGACCCATTTGTTCACCGATACGCTGTGCACGTGACGTGAGTGAAGCGAGGTCCTGAACCGGCCGCCAAAGTCGTTGACGCAACGGCATGCGTAATTTTCGTCGTGGTTCAACGCCTGCGCGAAAGGCTCGTGCCATAAGGGTCCCATCCCTGAAATCCGAAGATTTCAGTTGCCGCTTCGCTCGTGCACTCTTAAAGAGCGCGACCGACAGAAGGGTCAAACCACCGATTCTACAGGGCTTCGCTGACGCTCACGTCGGTACCATGCAGCGGTGTAGGCGGTGGTGGACACCGCCGTCGCCGCACCCCAAAACAACGCTCGCTCAGGTGATGACGAGGCACAGAGAAGCCAACCCCCCAGCAGCAGGCAAGCGGCCAAACCACCAGCTGTCCGACCTGACGGACCTGCCATGACAAACAGATGGACCACAGGGAAGACGCCACCGGCCACCAACATCGCCGGCAGGAGGAGCCAACCCCCGTCGGCCATCAGCGCAGCCACCGGCAGGAACAGCATCGTCGCCATGCGAAACCACCACGCTTCCGGGTGGTGAGCAGCATCGAAGCCAACCATGGGCAAGGCCATGGCCATCACCCCTGCTGTCAGTGCAAGCGCTGCCCAACGCCAACCGGTCAAGGCAGCATCCAAGCCCGTACCGTACACTTCGACGGCGTTGGCGGTGGTGGAGGTGATGCTCACCAACACGACGCTGGTGATGACGAGGGTCCACATCAACAGGTTGGCTTGACGAGCGGCCGCTGAGTGAAGGCCCTCGGCCACCGTGGAAAAGGCGTGAGACGTCGCCATGAGGGTCGCATAGACGGCGATGAGGAGGCCCGTGGCCAGTCGACCGTCCGTCATCGGCCGAGCCCACCAATCGGGCGTCATCACGTCGGTTTGCATCAACAACCACCACGCAACGGCACCCGCCGCTGCGGTCTTCATCAGTGCACGATGGAACAACAACCGGGTTTCGCCACTCGACGCCATGCGCGCCGTGGCGCTCATGATCTCTCCAGCCATCATCAACAGGAGGGTGAAGAGAACGGTGGAAACAAACGCCCACCAGGGCGCCACCGTGAGCGTGGGGGTCGCAGGGGCCGAGGTCATCGGTTCGTAGGCCGAGGGGGCAAACAACACCATGAGCGTGAGCAACCCCCACCAACCTGCGTGGGTCATCATCCGGGATTGGATGGCTTCCTTCGTGGCCAGAGAAGCGCCACGAAGGCTGGGCAACCCGGGCGAGAGCACGGCGAACACCAACAACGAGAACAGGGCACCTTCAACAGCGCCCTGACCGGTGAACAAGACCTGCAGTCGAGCCGCCATGCTGGCACCTTGACCCAAGATCAGCGCGACTTCCGGATGGGTGGCGTCAAGCCCGATGAGATCGATGGCCCTCGAGAACAGCAGGCCCAAGACCATGACGGGCGGCGTCCAAACGTACAATCGCCTGAACAGCGGGCGTTGCTCGAGGCTTCGGAGCAGCGAAAACGCCGCCGTCCACGAAAGGCAGGCCAGGAACAGCGCAGGCAGGAACCACGGTGCAGAGGCCGCCAGCATGACCGGGAAGGCCACGCCTCACCTTTTCATCATGGCGGAAGACCAAAAGCGAGGACGGCCGAGCCCAACCTGTGCGAGGGCCAACGGACGCTGCTGAAGAGCGACGGGCCTACGCCCAACGCTCCTCCTTGACAGCGCTCGCGCGCCATTTGGGTCGGGACGAAACGAGTTGGTTGGAGACCGCACTTGAGCCACTGCCGGAAACATTCCGCATCTCCCTCCACCGAAGCGACCGAGCGTGGACCGTCGAGCAGGTCAAATCCCTCGGAGCGGTCGAACTTCCTTGGATGGGAGATGAAACGGCCTTCGTCATGCCCTTTGCTCGAGGACGAGCGCCTGAAGGACGAGCGCAGCGAATGATGGCCCTGCTTCACGAAACCGGCCGAATCACGCGCCAAGAAGCCGCCAGCATGCTCCCCGTGCGGCTGCTCACGACGAACAGTGGTGCGCTTGCCCTTGACATGTGCGCTGCACCCGGCTCAAAAACAACGCAACTCGGCGAACGCTTGCATCCAGGCGGCGTGGTCGTGGCCAACGAACCGGTCTCGGGCCGGCTCAACATGTTGGTCAGCAACCGCAGCCGTTTGGGGCTGGCCAACATCGTGGTCACGCAACACGACGGTCGACACTTCGGACGGCTGCCGCCTCCTGGCTTCGATGCCATTCTTGCCGATGTGCCCTGCACGGGGACGGCCACCACACGAAAGAACCGAGACGTGTGGTGGGATTGGACGCCCAAGGAGAGTCGGAAGATGTTCAAGATGCAGGTGGACATCACGGTGCGCGGCGCCTCGCTGTTGGTACCGGGCGGCCACCTCGTCTATTCCACCTGCAGCATGGACCCGGTGGAAAACGAAGCGGTGGTCGCAGAGGTGCTGCGCCGATGCCCCTACCTCGAACTTGTTCCGATGACCCTCGACGGCATTGAGCTCCATCCCGGTTTGACCGCATGGCCCGCGCTGAACGAGGATGGCGAGCCTGTGCCGCTGCCCGAGACGAAGGACCTGCCGTTCTTCCAGCCCGAACACCTGGCTCCCAGCGACCGCCTCACCCTTGGCGTCGGCGATGAGGGGCAGGAAGCAGCGGTGGAATCCCAACTCCCCCGCTGCCTGCGATTGTGGCACGACGACAACAACACGGGTGGGTTCTTTGTCGCACAGTTCAGACACGTGTCCGAAGGGGAAGAAACCGTCGCCAAGGCCTACCGTTCGCGCCGTGCGACGCGCCACGACAGCGATTGGACGCCCACCGTCAAGGCGCCCCCGAAGCCAACCTCCAACTCCGTTGTCAAGGCCCAGGCTGAGGTCGTTCAACTCGTGGAATCCATGTACGGCATCGACTTCAGTGGCTCTTCGATGTGGCAGCGCGGAAAACGACTCAACGTTGCACCACCGATGGTGCACGAGCGATTGTTCAAGCCGCCTTCACCCACCAACAAGGGCGACGTATGGGGTGGCGATTCCTTCCACCCCGTGAGGGTGGTGCACGCCGGTCTCCCGGCCTTTACCCTCAAGAAAAATTCGTGGCGCTCCCGTCAGGAAGCGCTGTACGTCTACGGTAACCAATTCGAGAACAACGTCGCCACCGTGACCCCTGAGGTGTTCGTTCGACTTCTTCGCGGTTGGGCGCCGCTGCTCGAGGAGTTCGCCGGAGAAACCAACCTCGACAACCTTCCTGCCGGTGCCTTCCTGTTGCGAAGTTCACTGCCCTGGGGCACGGAAACCATCTCGGTGTGGATCGGGGCTCGAATCACGCTGATGATCGACGTGAACGAACAAAACATCCTCCGCTACAAGCTCGACCTCCCCTGGCGGGACGAGGAGGAATGAACGTGCATCGAACCATGCTGTGGTTGGTGCTGACGCTCTTGGTACTCCCCGGTGCGTTTGCAGCAGAGCAACCGTGGGCCATCCATGCCACCGTTGAACTGCAACCCAGCACGGCGGATGGGTTGGAAGAAGTCTACGTGCCATCTTCCCTCGACAACCTTCCCGAAGCCAACGAAGGCCTGGTTCGCTGGACGTGGTGGTCGTGGAGCGATGAAACCGGCTCGAGCTGGCCGGACGATGATGCACTCTACCGGGCGTCGAGTCGCAACCTCTCCGTGGAGGCGAACCAGACCGGCGCGACGGTGGAGATGCATGCACTTCCCACGACGTCCATGGTTGAGGTCACGGGCGAGGTCAAGGTGGTTTCTGCAGAGGACGGCGCACGAATGGTGGCGTTTGACCTCGAGGTCATGCCACTGTTCAACTTGAGCAATCACACCATTCTCTACGTGGTTCTGACCGAGGACCGTGCGGCTGACCAACACCAGCGGCAAGCGAATCACCTCGTTCGTGAACTTCGCCCGGAGGTTGGGTTTTCCGTGAAAGCCAACACCAGCACGCCCTTCGTTTCCATGCTTCCTGCCGACCACCTCGAGGCGGCCGGCGTGGACCTGATGGAGGTCCCGACCGGTTGGTCCTACACCGTGGCGGTGTTTGGCGCAGGAGCGGACGAAGACAACGAAAGCCGATTGCTTTGGATGGCTCACGACAGGCTCCCCTCACCGCAACAGAGCGTCAGTCCAACCCAAACCTGGACGCCGTTGCTGCTCACCGCCGTCACAGCGGTCATTGCCGTCTCCATCATCGGTGCTCTCCGGCAGCGGGAACAAGCCATTCCGAACCTCCAAGCGACATGGTCAACCGAGGAACCCCTGCAGGTCCAGGTTCGCCTCCAAGCCGGCACCCGCCCGTTCAAGATCACCGCTTGGACGGTCAGCGAACCTTGGCAGTTCAAAGGTCGCCCCTCAAGATTGGAACTCAAGGCCGGCGAGAACACGCAAACTACGGTCTTGTTCCGGGAGGCGATGGACCAGGACGTCCACATTGACGTGGCCATTGAGATCGAAGACTTTGGAGCGTGGAAGCAACACCTGTGGTTGAGTGTGCACCCCTCAGAGGGAACCAAGACCTCACGGTGAAGGGTTGAAGGCCTGCGTGGACCTCAGGTCAACCATGGACTTGGACGCCACCGACCGTGCCTTGTTGATGCTGCTCAGCGAAGACGCCCGTGTCAGCCACCGTTCGCTTGCACGAACCCTTGGCTTGGCCCAAGGAACGGTGACCAACCGCATTCGTCGTCTCGAAGACGAAGGGGTCATTGAGGGGTATCGGGTGGCCCTCAACCCGACCCAACTCGGATGGTCGATGACCATCATGGCTGGCCTACGGATTCAGAAAGGACGCATGATTGACGTGCAGCAGAAAATTTCTGCAGACCCTCGTGTGTTTGCCGTGTACGATGTTACTGGTGACTGGGATTCCATCGTCCTCGCTCGCGTCAGGGACCGAGCCGACCTCGACAACCTGACCAAGACCGTCTTCACGCTGGACGGCGTTTCACGCTCGTACACCCACGTTGTGCTTAACACGGTGAAGGAAGAGGCCTTTCCTTCGTTGGTCAGCGAAGATTGAGTTCCTCGTCGTACATATCAATCAGCGGACCAAGCACCTCCGCAAGACCGGACAAGCCTTCCACCACCCGCGTCTCAGGCTTCAGGCAGCGCATCAGCGTTGAGCGAAGCTGTTCGTCAAACCGAACATCGAGCGACTCGAGGTTTCGTCGAATGTTGGCTTGAAGGCGTCCACCCGTGCGGTCCCAATCCATGAACACGATGACGCTCGGGCCACCGTCCTTCTCGCTGCGCCGACCGTAGGTCTCAACAAGGTACACCAGCACATCATCCACCGGCCAACCGCGGTTCAAGACCTCAACCGCACCACTGAACCCCAGCCGTTCCAAGGCCTCTCGGTCTCGTCGACCTTCAACCAACATCACAGCGCCCGCGCTTCGATTACGCTGTCGGGCGTGGGCCAACGCTTGGGCCGCTTGGTGCCAACGCTCCTCGGCGTTGGACGACCCTCGGCCCAATCCGTGGAAGGAATCCGCCGTCATGGTTGGTCATCTCCAAAGGGTTCCAGCAGCGTGGTGAGTTCGCCGACCGAAAGCCCCTCAACGCGGACCGATTTCAACCTTGAGCGTTGGCCGTTGGTGATGGAGAGGGTGGACGGATCAAGCCGGAGTTGGGTCGCCAGGACATGGATGACGGCTCGGTTGGCTTGGCCCGCTTTCGCGACGGCCTTGACGGCGACGGACACGCGGGAGCGCCACGGATTGAACCCCGTGATGCCCTGAACCTTCGCACCGGGTTGAACCTCAATGTCCATGAGAACCGCACCGTCCAACGTCTCAGAAAGAGAGGAACGAACGGCCATAATGAACACTCGCCGCGGGGGGTTCAAGTAGCATCGCCCGGATGGTTTCGGCGAGGCTGGGTTGGGTGCGAGAAGCGTTCAATTTCGACACGAAAAAATCGCGAAAAAAACGCGCACCGTGGCCCCATGTGATGGTTGAAACACAGGAGCGTTCTAACCCCCATCAAGCAACGCTTAAGGGGGGGCTACACGGCCGGTCAAACAGGGTGGTTGCATGGTAGCAGAAGATACGGTATTTGCTGTTCTCTATGATAAGTTCATGTTTTGGTCCATTCTGGTCGGCATCTTCACGTTCGGCTGGTTGTTTTTGGCCATGCTTCGCTACCGAGAAGGCGTTGAGCCCGATACCACTCACGTTGACCACATCGAAGTCGGTTCGTTCCCGGTCGACCGGCACAACACCAAACTCGAGGTCTTCTTCTACGTCCTGCCCACCGTGATCGTGGCGTGGCTCATCGTCCTCGCCCTCTCCTCCAACACGGCCGTCTGGGTCATTCCCGGCGAAGATGACGCTCACGACATGAAGATCATCGGCAAGCAGTGGTTCTGGGAATACGAGTACAAGGACGCCTTGACCTGGGAAGACGACCCCGCCATCACCGGCATTGACGTCGACTGGAGCGGTACCGCTCTGACCGTTTCAAGCACCAACGCCGCAGCGGTCAACGTGTCCATCCAAAAGGGCGCAGATGCGCTTCCAAGCACCTCCCTTGACACGGTCACGGGCGAAGCGCTCGCCGAAGTGACCTTTGACCCGTACAAGCATTCCATCGTCGAAGTGACCGACGCAGACGGCAACGTGCTCCACACGTGGATGCACATTCCACGGCAGCACGTGTTCTCCTCAGCCCTTGGTGAAGACATGATTCTCCCGTGCGATGAAGCCGTCGTGTTCGAGATGCACTCCGCTCCCTCCGACGACTCCAACCCCAACTACATCGGTGTCCAGCACTCGTTCTGGCTCCCTGAATGGGGCGTGAAGGAAGACTTGGTTCCCGGCATCGAAGGTGGCACCTACATGACCATCACCGCCGACGACCCTGGCACCTTCCCCATCCGTTGTGCAGAATACTGTGGCAACCAGCACTCCATGATGATCGGTCAGGTGAAGATCGTGGCCGCCGAGGGTACGGACTGTGCCGTTGATACCGGCGTCAAAAAGAGCGGTGAATCCCCGCCTGCTGGAGGTGCGTACTGATGCGCGGCCGCGCCACCCTCCTGCTCGGCGTCTTGCTCGTCGCCCTCATGGCCGCACCGCAATTCACGGCTGCCCCGGGCGGTATCGGTGCTGCAGGCGACCAAGGCTGCACCTGCCACGGCGGTGCATCGCCCGACACGACCGTCATCGTCGACGGCTTGCCAACGACCTACAACGCCAGCGAGACCTACACCTTCACCGTGACCGTCCAGAACGATGTCATGGAAATCAATGAGGTTGATTGGAACGGCCGCGCTGGCGGTTTCCGCATCCTTGTTTCCCACGGCGACATCGTTGCCGTTCCCGATTCGCTGAGCCAAATGATGGACGGCGGCCTCACGCACACTGACGAGGCCAACACCGTCCGCTCGTGGACCTTTGAGTGGACCGCTCCCGCGGCCGACGACCTCAACGTCGAGATGACCATTTACGGCAACGCTGTGAACGGCGGCAACGGTGCCGGCGGCGACCACTGGAACGTGGCCACAGCCTCCATCGCTGGCATCAACGCCGGCGCGGTCGCCCCAAGCGCCAGCGCTCTGGTCATCTTTGTCACCTCCATCGGTCTGGCCGCCGGACTCATCTTCACCGGCATCCTCTGGGTGTTCTACCGACGCTCCCCCGAGACCTTCACCATGGAGAAGTTCTGGGGCTTCCTCAAGCCATGGTTGACCACGACCGACCACAAGGAAGTTGGTATCATGTACTTCCTGTTCGGGTTCTTCTTCTTCCTCGTTGGTGGGTTGTTGGCGCTGCTGTTCCGCATTCAGTTGGCCCTCCCCGAGAACGACTTCTTGACCTACGACGAGTACAACTCCTTCTTCACGCTGCACGGCACGACGATGATTTTCCTCGCCGCCATGCCCATGATTGCCGGATTCATGAACTACGTCCTGCCGCTCCAGATCGGTGCCAAGGACTTGGCCTTCCCCCGCATCAACGCCATGGGTCTGTGGTTGCTCGTCTTCTCCGCACCGCTCATCTTTACCGGCGTCTTTTCGGGCGAAGGTGCTGACATCACGTGGGTCATGTACCCGCCCTACTCCTCGCTCAACGAGGCGAACTTGGGCTCCACGCTCGCTGATTACGGTTCCAACCCCGGTACGACGGCGTTCATCTCGGGCATGCTCATGCTCGGTGCGTCCTCGACCTTGGGTGGTGTGAACTTCATCACCACCGTGTTTACGATGCGAGCACCTGGTGTTACTTGGATGAAGATGCCCCTGTTCACCTGGTCGGTCTTCATCAGCGTGTTCATGCTCTTCATGTCCCTGCCTGCCCTCATCATCGGCGTGGCCTTCCTGCTGTTTGACCACACCATTGGAACGCAGTTCTTCGTGGCTGGCGGCGACCCGTTGCTCTTCCAGCACCTGTTCTGGTTCTTTGGCCACCCCGAAGTGTACGTGGTCATTGTGCCGGCCTTCGGTATCGTTTCCGAAGTCCTCGCCACCTCAGCTCGACGATCCATCTTCGGCTACAAGTCGATGGTGTTCGCCATGGCCGGTATCGGCATCGTCGGTTTCATCGTCTGGGGCCACCACATGCTGACCTCGGGTATGGACCCGTTCTGGCGTGCCCTGTTCATGATCATGACCATGCTCGTTGCCATTCCGACCGGTGCGAAAATCTTCAACTGGCTGGCCACCCTTTGGGGCGGTTCGCTCGTCATGAAGACCCACACCCTGTGGTCGCTGGGCTTCCTGGTCACCTTTACCCTTGGCGGTATCTCGGGCATGTTCTTCCCCGTGGCCGGTCTTGACATCCACTTCCACGACTCGTACTTCGTCGTAGCGCACTTCCACTACGTGTTCATCGGCGGTACCGTCTTCGCGCTGTTCTCTGCCGTCTACTACTGGTACCCCAAGGCCACCGGTCGAAAACTGAACGAGACCCTCGGCCTCTGGCACTTCCTCATCGGCTTTGCTTCCTACAATGCAGCCTTCTGGCCCATGCACGCCCTCGGTATCATGGGGATGCCTCGACGAACCCACACCTACACCATTGAGTCCGGCTTTGCCGAGTACAACATGGCGGTGTCCACCTTTGCCTTCATCTTCGGGATCAGCCAGCTCCTGCTGGTGTGGAACATCCTCTACTCGGCTCGCCGTGGCGAACCTGTGGGCAAGGACCCCTGGGGCGGATGGTCGCTCGAGTGGTCCACCACTTCACCACCGCCAACCCCGTCGTTCCACGACATTCCAACGCAGCACGACATGAACGAGGAGTTCGGCCACCACAAGCACGACGGCCCGTCCCTCAAAGAGAAACTGTGGTCTGCTGAAGCGAAGGGGGCGGAAGAATGAGCGGCGGAGAAGCGGACGTGAAAAACAGCATCTGGATGCGCGCCGTGCTGTACGGCGGCGTGTTCCTTGCCGTTGGTATCCTCGCCTTTGCCACCATGGGCGTGGGCGTGGCCAACGTCAAGCACCACGAATACGAGGACGCCATCGAAAAATACGAGGAAGCGAAGTACGCTTACGAGGACGCCAAGGCCAACAATGCCAGCGATGAGGAGATCAAAGCGCTCAAGGCCGCCAAGGAAGAGGCGCACCACCACGAAGTGGACGCACACCTCTCCTACCTGACGTGGCGAACGGCGGGCATCACCATCTTGCTGATGTGCATCACCTACATGGCGTTCATCGGCCTTGGTGGCTTCATGAATTCGATTTATCCGGACGACCACGGTCATGACGACCACGGCTACGGCGGCGACGACCACGAGCATCACGGCTCAGGTTCACCCATCGTGTTCTCGCTGGGTGTTCTGCTGTTCCTGATGGGCTTCCCCTCGTTCCAGGCCGTCCTTGGCAACCTGCTCTCCGGCGTGGACGCCAACCTCGGTGATCTGGGCCTCAGCATGCTTGGATTGACCGTCATCACGGCCGGTGTGGCCAACTGGTGGCGAGAAGACCTGCCCTTCATCGGCAACCACGAGCAAATCGCCACCTCGGACCCCTTCAAAGGCCAGCACATCCGCAAGGCCGGTATCTGGGTGTTCATCATGTCCGAAGTGATGGTCTTCGCCACCTTCTTCTCGTCCTACCTCCGCATGCGAACCGAATGGTGCACGGACTGGCAGTACTCCGCTCAAAACTGCGAATCGGTCAACGTGTTGACCGCTTCTGACTTCCTCCGACCAAACGGTGGTATGCTCAACGGCGTGGGCGGTCAAGGCGACTTCATGACCATTCTGCCCGGTGCCATCAACACCTTCGCCCTCATCATCTCGTCCTACACCATCGTGCTGGCGCTCAAGACGGCCAAGCAGAAGGATTGGACGGCCCCCGAAGGCCTCATGGGCAAGTTGATGCCCGACCAGAAATCGGCGGTCCGCAACTACCTGTTGGCCACCTTCTTGCTCGGTTCGATGTTTATCGTGCTCAAGCTCGTTGAGTGGAGCCACCTGGTGGCAGAAGGCTTCTCCATCGGTGTTCAGCCTGCTGAAGGCGTGATTGACTACACGGGCCAGGCAGCGTCCATCTTCTACATCTCGACCGGCGCTCACGGTGTTCACGTGTTCGTTGGTTTGTTGGTGATGCTGTACCTGATCTTCAAGGCTGACACCGTCGGCTACGACGAAAAGAACGCACAGGGCATCGAGTACTTCGGCCTTTACTGGCACTTTGTTGACTTGGCATGGGTGGTTATCTTCCCAGCCTTCTATCTGTATTGAGGTGAGACTATGGGAGAACATGAAACAACTGGAATCTTTGAATCGATCGTTGACAAGTTGCCCGGCAACTTTGACATCTACTTCTGGAACTTCGTCGTGCTGATGTTTTTCACGCTGTTTGAAGTGGCTGCCGTATTCTTTGAGAAAATCCCCGGCACCGACATCCACATCACGCTCTCCGCGGTGTGGGCCATCCTCATCGGCGTGGGTGTCATCAAAGGCTACGGCATTGCCGCCTACTTCATGCACTTGAAAGGCGACCCACGCATCTACACCCGAACCGCTCTGTTCCCGGTGCTGTTCGTCCTGTTGATGCTCTGGGGCATCGGTTTGTCCAACCCTGGCTCCGTCCAAGCACTCCCAGAATGGTGCACGCCCAACTGGGACTTCGCCATGGAACGCTGAGGCAGCTGCATGCGCCCGAAAAGCATCCTTGCTGTTCTGCTCGTCACCTTGGTGCTCTCTGGAACCGCCACGGCCTACAAGGGAAAGCAACTCGCTCGAGAAGCGATTGACATCGCACCCCTTACCGACCAGAACGGTGAGCAGTATGCCCTGACCACGGACACCAACGGCGTGGTGGTGGTCTCGTTCATCTTCACCCGTTGCCCTGACGTATGCCCCATCCTGACACAATCGCTCATCGCCGTTGAGGCCTCGCTGACCGATGAAGAGCGAAAGGACGTGACCTTCGTTTCCATCACCGTGGATCCGAACCATGACACGCCCGAGGTGCTCAAAGAATACAGCGAGCGCATGGGCGCGACGTGGCCGCACCTGACGGGAAGCATGGAGGAACTCGAAGAGGTCTGGGCCACCTTCGCTGTCGTCGTTCAACAGAACGTCATTGACATGCACGTGGCTGACTACCAGCCCGGCGAGGCATCGGTGACCGTTGTGGACGCCAACAACAACAGCTCCCAACACATGTTCGCTTGGTCGGGATGGACCGCGACCAACCTGATGGCTGAAGAAGCGAACTGGACCCTCAACACCTCGGTGAGCGATTGGGGGCGCATGCTTCACGGCATCAACGGCGTCGATTCGCCCTCAGACTGGTCATGGTACTGGGAACTCAACCTGTGGAACAATACCAACGCCACCTGGGAAGCCTCCGGTGTCGGCATGGACGATCTCGACGCCAACGAACACCGACATTTGGCGTGGATGCCGTCCACGAGTAACCGCTCTGATCTCCCTCAACCCAACGCCAGCCAAGCCTCCAGCGTGAGCGTCCTCTGGCCCAACGGAACCACAGCGCAACAGGGAATTGACACGTTCAACGCCTACCACATCACCGAAGGTGCGCTGACCGCCGCATCGGTCAACCGCAGCATCGAGGATTCATCCTACGGCCACTACTTGACCAGCCTTGCCGACCATGAGGCCCCAGAGGATTACAGTTGGTGGTGGAACCTCTACGCTTGGAATACCGGGGAAACGGGGTGGGAATCCTCCAACCTTGGCATGGACGACTTCGTCGAACCGCACCACATCGCTTGGGCCCCCTCCTACGTCAACGCCTCCACCATTCCTTCACCCGTCGCCGGTGAAAGCAACGACGAAACCGCCTGTGACGGACACGGTTGGGAAATGGGCAGCGGTGCCTCGAAGCATTGCATGTGCGACGAGGGCTACACCTGGGCGGAAGGTGATCAACTCAGTTGTGTCTCGGAAACCACGGAAGATTACAACGTGGGCCATTCCACCATCACCTACATCCTCAACGACGATCTGGAACCCACCGTCGCATGGACCGGCGACAACTGGCGCGTTGAGGATTTCACGGCTGACGTTCGAGCGTTGTTGGAAAAAGAACAACTCGGTGGAAACACGACCGAAGTGGTGCCTTTCCTCCCGCTGACCATGACGCTTGGATCCCTCATCATGGCGGTCGTGACGGTTCGCTTCGCTCGCTGCCCAACCAACGAAGGTTAGGGGCGAAAGAAGAAAAAGCGAGGCGCTACCCGCAACACGAAGCAGTCGTCGCATAGCCTGGTATTGCGCCGGATTTGAAATCCGGTGTCCCCGTGACTCGGGAGTTCAAATCTCTCCGACTGCGCCATTTCCCCACATTGCCTTTTGCAGGGAAGACTTCTCAAACTCCACCCGCCCTCATCGTGCCATGCGCAGAGCCGTGCTCGCCTTTTGCCTCATCGCCAGCATGGCCTTGGCCGGTTGCCTCGGACCTTCAACGGCCAGCTGGGGAAGCGGAGCTGGAACCGTTGACGTCGATTTCTCCATGGAGGGTACGACGGTGAAAACGACCCTCGCAGGCGACGCTCGCACGATCACTGACCTCCAGCCGGTGGGGTGCACGCCCGGCTCCGACGGTGGAACCCTTGCCGCCGGACAGGGCGAGCCGATCACCTTCACCGGGTACTTGGCCTCCAGCCAGTTCTACGATTCACACGACACCATCATGGGTGCAAAGGGCCTTGAGTTGGGCGTCACCACGGCCGTGGCCATTCAATCGATGTCGTTCGACCAAGCTGCCGCCGTGGTCGACGGCGATGGCGCCCGTATCGATGTCAAGCAGTGGTCGCTGCCGCTTCAGCCAGAAACCGGTGCCGGCAGCGTCGACCTTGACGAAGTGGATTCAGAGTCGGACACCGACTGGTTCATCCTCGGTCTCATTCCCATGTCCGAACACATCCTCGATGGCATGACGGCCCTCAACGAGTGGCATCAACCCGTGGTGGTCCACGGCTACTTGGTCGCCGCTGGTAATTCAAGCAACAACCAGTACGGCTACCAGGCCACGTGGCACAAAGCCGACAACGGGTGTGCCATGACCGTTGGCACCAACAACCGAGAGGATGCCTTGGTCTTCGTCAGCAAAATCACGTTGGACGGCGCCACGGTGTCCTCCAGCGGTGAGGCTGATGACGAGTGGGTTCAGGGCGACGTGCCCTTCCTCGGTCGTGGCGGTTTCATCATGTTCTTCCTGGTTGTTGGCCTGGGTGGCTCAGCCGGCTTGTTCATCGTGTCGAACCAGATGATGATGAAATCAGCCAAGCAATCCATGGCCAACCTGATTGGCGACGAGGGCATGAAAAAGGCAGCCAGCGTGAAATCCGACGCCAAAGCAGCCAAGAAAGCAGGGATGGAATCACCGGAGGAGCGCCAGCAACGCATGGACAAGGAGCGAAAAACCGCTGAAAAAGAAGCGGCCAAGCAGCGCGGCCCTCCGAAGAAAGAAGAGAAGAAGGAGCAGAGCGGCGATGCGCTCGGTGGGTTCGACCTCGACAGCGTCCTGGCATCCACCTCAACCGGTACATCTGGGCCTGGTGGTTCGGCCCCAGGCGGGCGAAAGAGTTCCGTCGTGGCCACCGATGCTGCGAAAGAAATGGATCGCATGAGCACGCAAGAGCCCTCAACCTCTTCGCTCCCCGCCTCCATCGGCCAGGCGCGACGAAGTGCCCCGCCCAGCATGTCAAACGTGGGTGAAGCGGCTGCTGCCCCAGAACCGAGCAAGAAGCCCCCCGTGCGCCGCCGAAAGGCCGTCAAGAAGACCAAGCCCGCTGCTGCGAGCGAGCCCGAACCGGCGTACGAAGCGCCTGCGCCTGCACCTGCGTACGAAGAGGAAGAAGAGTTTTCAGACTTCTCCTTCTAATACATCATGAATGAGAATTATGCAGGGCGCATAATTTTGACGGCGTGCTCCAACACTTCCATGCGAAGCGGTGTGGAACCGATGTTTTCGCCATCGATGTTGATGGCCGTGGGTTGCTCGGTCTCGATGGACAACGTCCTGAACCGGTGGTAGTCAACCCGAGGATGATACACGTGCCTGCCTTCGCTCTTGAGCATGCCAAAGGCCTTGAGCACGTCCCTTCGGGTCATTTTCTTCAAAATCCCGATGTCCATTTGCCCGTCATCCATCGAAGCCCCCGGTGCAAGCGGGAGCAGTGAGCCTCCTGTTTGGCTGTTTTGAACCAAGAACAACGTGAAATCATCGGTGATGGTACGGTCATCCAGTCGCAAGGTCGCCGTACGACGTTTTGCTGCAAGGATGGCCAAGACGATGCCGACGTCGTACCGAATCGGCCCCATCCACCGCATCTTCTCCGCCTGAATGGTCGAATCAACGCCAAGCCCCCATGTCACCAAATTGTGAGAGTACCGGACCATGGGCTCACCGGTTGAGCCCGGCAAGCCTTCCGTCAGTTCAACACGGGCCAGGTCAAGCAATTGGCACCGTCCACCCAACATGGCCTCGACGGCATCCTCGGTCGAGGAGAGGCCGAGATCGTTCGCTTGGGAATTCCCCGTTCCAGCTGGTATGATCGCGAAGGTTTCGCATCGGTCGGTGCCCACCTGCATGCGCCCGGTGATGACTTCTGAGAGTGATCCGTCACCGCCGACGACGGCCACCACCTCGTCAGTCCCTACGTCCAATTCCGCAGCCAGAGCGACCAAATGCCCGCTGTAAGCGGAATAGGAAGCTGAAATGTCCACCCCTGCTTGCTTCACCTGGTCGATGACTTGGGTTGCTACGGCACGCCCTCGTTTCTTGCCTGCAAAGGGATTGACCAACAAGTGAACCTTCGCAGGCTTGGTGGAGGTCGTCCCCTCGAGGGTGAAGACATCGGCAAAACGAGGGCGGTGGACACCCTTCCTCTTTTTTGAGGAGGTATCGGGTGCGAATTCAATCGGGTCCCCGAGGCCCGTCTCAGCGGTGTTCGCCATACCGATTCTACCCCTGAGCGGGCCTTTGAAGCCTTCTCAACAACGGGTTTTTGTCGTTTATTCGCCTTCAATAATTTATTATTCATTACGCATACTTTTGCCCCATCGCGCCCGTTTGATGCCGGGGCCGATGCAAGCAGTCATGAACGAGTGGAGGGTGGGCCAAGCGTGAGCGCTGATTGGAGCGACAACGACCGCGTGTTCATGGAGCACGCGCTGCTGGTGGCTGAACGCGGCCGCGGCAAGGTCAGCCCGAACCCCCTGGTGGGGTGTGTGCTCGTCAAGGACAACGTGGTCATCGCTGAAGGATGGCACGACCATCTGGGTGGATTGCACGCCGAACAAATGGCCATTCACGATGCAGAGGAAAAGGGGCATTCTCCCAACGGCTCGACGGCCTACGTGACCTTGGAGCCGTGCAACCATTTCGGGCGAACACCCCCCTGCACGGAAGCGCTCATGTGGGCCGGTGTCAGCGAGGTCGTCATCGCGCACCACGACCCCAACCCTACCGTGCGAGGCAACGGATGCAGGGTGCTCGAAGAGGCCGGCATCCCAACCCGTGTCGGCCTGATGGAATCGGATGCACACGAACAGATGCGGGCCTTCATGCACTGGTGCGAGCACCGTCGTCCGCTCATCACGGTCAAACTGGCGCTCGATGCCAACGGTTCGGTGGACGACCGTTCGGAGGCAGCCCAACGGTTCACCTCTCGTGGCTGCCTCGAGAAGGTCCACGAATTGCGACGTGATTGTGACGCCGTGTTGGTCGGTGTGGAAACCGTCAACCGCGACGATCCTCAACTCACCGTTCGCCTCGTCCCTGCCCCGCGCCAGCCGCTGCGCGTGGTCATCGACCCGCAACGACGCATCAATCCAAAGGCGACCTTGCTTCACGACGGTGCCGAGACGTTGTTGATGCAGGAAGAATTCACCAGCCTTCCCTCCCTGCTCCATCAACTCGCAGACAGGGACATCCAGCGCGTCTTGGTGGAAGGCGGCCCTGCAACCGTTCATCGGTTCCTCGAAGCTGGTTTGGTGGACGAGGTGTTCTTGGTCCACAGCACTGCCGTCCACCAATCACCCATTCCTTCCAACCTTGATGGCCAGGTGCTGGCCAACGCTGGCCTCTCCATGCACGAAGAACTCGTGTGGGGTGAAGAGCGAGTGGAGCACTACCTCAGGAACGTCAACGCAGCGTGAGGATGTCGTCCCAGCGGTGGGAAGAGCCCTTTCGAAACAACCCCTCGTGGAAGGCGCGTTGGTGCATGTGAACGCAACGGGAAAGGCGGCCACGGTGGTTGTAGCAGCCCTGTCGGGTGTGGACGACCACCAACAATTCATCCAACGAAACCGGCGGCCCGGTCGGTTCAGGCATGGGGAGCGAAACGCGTTCGGTTGTGCCGTCCCATTCCACGTCCGACGTTGACGGAGGTTGAAGCGTTGGGTTGTGTTCGAAGCGAACCGTTCCCTCTCCCAGTTTCACCGGGCGCCACGTCGAGCGAACCCCGTTGTCCAACCATTCTCGGATGCGCTTGAGTTGTTCTTTCGAGGCCATCCCCACATGGCTCATCTCCCACCAGCCAGGGGTTCGCGCCAGGGTGACGTGATGAACACCGGGATAGGCATCTCGAGGATCCAAGCCATCAGCCCACGTACGGCAAATGCCCTCAAGTCGAACGGGAATCAACGGCAGCGGCCCCATGTTCATCTCTTGAAGGCGGTAAGGGTTCGCCAGTTCACCTTGAAGCAAGATGGGTCGGCGCTCACGCAACGACGGCGCCCCTGCCTGCTGCAGCAGTTCGTCGAGCGTCCCGTTGCCCGTGCCGTACGAGCCAAGGTAGGCCCGCAGGGCCTCGCCCTCAAGCGGTTGCTCCGTCATCGCCCCGGTGAACCGGTCGAGCCGGAGAACCGCCTCCTTGGTGAACAGGACAGGATGCTCCGGAAGCGGCAGAGGTGAGTTGTTCGAGGCGTAGGGCCATTGCCTTGGGGATCCCTCGTGCATGAGGGTGGCTGTTCAAGGCCCGTACATGAACCTCGCTTTCAGTGCGTGTAGGTGGTCTCGAACATGCAGGCTGGACAGGTGACCTTGATGGGACGAATGTCAGGAATGCCCAGTGCAACGCCGCAAGCAGAACAGAGGATGGCTTGGTTGACCTGTTCACGACGCTGTGTTGCCTCCCTCGACGGGTCGTATTCGAAATGAAGGCGTTGCTTGTCCACATACGTAGGTGCTGTGGGGGCAACGGCCTGCTCCAAACCGGGCAGATGTTTGTGGGTGGTGTCCCACGACCCGGGCGCAGGTGCTGGCGGAGTTTGGGTGGTTGGGGCGTTTCCAAGGTTGGCCATGGCCGCTTGAAGGGTGGCTTCGTCGACGCCGTAGGCTTTGCACAATCGGTCAAGTTCCAACAATTGGTCGTAGCCTGTCATCGCTTTGACAGCACGTAACTCATGCTCGGGAACCGGTGCCATGGGCATCCGTCACGCCTGCTGGAATTTATTTCTTGAGGGTCACGGTATCGTCTGCGCCTCCAACCACATTTTCCGGATTCAAGAAATCATAGGGGGTTTTTCGGAAGGGTTCAAAAGAGGTCGGCTGACGGGGCCGGTTGAGTCATCATGGCCACACGACCCTTTTTCCGCAAGGCCAACAAAGCCCATGCTTCTCGCCAAGGTGTGCGTGAAGTCCTCTGTGGAAACGTCATGCAGCACGCTCATGCCCTCCTGACCAGCGACTCGATGGCTACGGTCCTCGACGTGCTGACCAAACACGATTGGGACCACATTTTCATCGTGGATGACGAGGGGGTGCCCATGGGCCGCATTCACGCCGTCGACCTGCTCAAAATGGTGGCCAAGAAAACCGTCAACCGGGACATTGCATGGATGCATTCCATTCCAGCACAGCAAGTGCTGAATCACCCACCCATGACCGTTCGAGCCAGCACGCCCCTCCTGAAAGCAGGCGCATTGATGTTGACGCACGACCTCAATCAGATCGGCGTCGTGGACGACGAGGGTGCGCTCATCGGCGTGGTGGGCCACAGCACGGTGGCGAAGGTGCTGCCGAGGTTTTTGCTCTGATCAGATGCCCCAGTAGCGGTCAGCCTGCGCTTGTCGGGTCTGCAAGGTGCGGACCACGGTGGTGACCATCCACAGCACCGCCACCCACACGATGGGCGTGGTGAGATCGTCGAGAATCATTTGGACACTGAATTCGTAAGACGTACCGCTGAGCACTCGGATGGCAATGTCGAGGGCAGCGTTCAGGAAGGAATAGACCACCATACCGAACACGCTCAGAACGATGAGGCTCCCAGAAAAGGAACCGCGCTTCAAGCGCAACAGCATGAACCCGGCCGTGGAGGTCAGGAACGCAATCACCGTCCATGCCAGCGAAGAGTGAATGACACTCAGCCACAACACCGACTGTGAATCGACCGTTCCTTCGGCCAGTCCGAAGGCACGCCAACCTTCAGCCACAGCGAAAATGGCACTGAACAAGGTCGCCGTCCACAACAGGGAGGAAAACATGGCTGCGTCGGCGTTCTCTCGCATCTCCTGAATGACACGGTTGACGGTTGATTCGATGCCAGCACCCTTGCTGAAGATGTACAAACCAAGGACGAGGGGTAAAGCGCCAATGACCACGCCGCCAATTTCGTTGGGCAGCATGATGCCCAACCCAAAGATGGCCAAAACAGCGCCCAGCGGGATCATGAACCGAGAGCGCCACTTGGGGTCTTCGAGCGCCTTGACGATGTAGTAGTACGTCCCCTCGATGCCTTTGGATTGACGGACGATGACCTTCTCAACGTGGTCGATTCGAACTTGCGAGGTGATGATGGGCAGGACGCTCTCGTCCTCGGCACCGTCGGTGACCAGAATGGCCTGGTCCGGCTGGAAGGCTGAGACCACTTCGTCGAGTTGCGCAGCGATGGCTCGGTCGGAGCGGACACCGACCTTTTCGTCGCCGGTCAAAATGGCGACTTCAACTTCGTCCTCCTCGCCTTTTGATTCCACGATTTTGTCGTTTTGGGAGAGCGCCCCAAGAATCGCGTTGGTATCGCTTTCCTCGGGGTCGGCAATGCCGAGTTTGAGCGCCGCCGTGAGAACATTGCGTCGACCGACGACAGGGCCGCGAATGGACGTCTTCAACCCGAGGTCGTTGTCTCGATCAACCGTGATGACCAACGTTCTCGTCACTCGTGTGCACCCCCGTTTGGTCAGCCCACCGCGCTTCTTTCATTCAAACCCTTGTGAAAAAATCCCCTTGCCATGAAGCTCAGGCAGGGGCGCTGACGGTGCGGAAACGCACCGAATCGATGTCGTCCTGGCCCGGGGGTGGATCTTCCCAATCAGGGTCGCCAGGAAGCACCAGTTCCGTCCCAAGGCTCACCAGTTCTGCCGAAAGATAACGCTGCTCGTTCACCAAAGCCGCCCAATCGTTTGATTCGTCTTTCCAACGGCTCCATCGTCGCAGGTTTTGTGCTCCGACGACCAACCTGGCGTACAGCTTCAGGTGCAACCTCGCAGAGGTGGGCCACCACGCCATGAAGACCAAGAACACGCCGATGGCGGGGAGTTTGGTGACGCTAAGCAACAACCAGTGCGAGAGAAGCACGGCATTGAGCGGGCTGGCGGAACTGAGCAAGGACCACGTGATGAAGGCGGAGGCGAGCACCCACCAAATGGGAAAGAACACGATGGCGGAAAGGACCTTCATCGAACCGATGGCAGAGGAGTCAATCTCCCGTCGTTTCATGGCGTTGCTGAACCATCCGTTGGCCTTGTAGGGGACGGCATTTCCCGCCACGGCGCTCCACGTGACCAAGCCAAACATCCACGAAAAAGCCCACAGCCACTGAAGGAAAATTTTCACGTACGCCAGCGGCGAAAGTCGCTCGGGACGTGAATCCACGTCGTAGGGGGTGATGCCACGGTCCTCCAACTCCTCGAAGTGATTCCGGCAACGTTCAGCCAGTCGGTGAGTTTCCTCGGACCGATGCTCGGCCATGAACTCCCAACCGGCTCGTAGACGGCGGGCGGCGAGCACCGAGGCTGAGAACGAAGGTTTGGTCAACTTGTCTCCGGCCAGCCGTTGTTTTTCCGCATAGACCAAACTTCGACCTCGCCAGATGAGCGTCCGTTCAGCCCACGAGGATTTGGCGTGATTCACACGGTGGAGTTCAGCAGCAAAGAGTTCGGTAACCTCGTTCACCCAAGCCCGGTCAAGCCGGTCCTGCGCCTCGCCGTCCTGCGCCTTCCCATTCTGCTCGAGCGAGGGTGGATCGGGGAGCACCATCGTGCGCTCGATCACGACGGCTGCACGCTCGCGGAAGCGTTCCGTCTCTGAATAGTGGAGGCCGACGGGAATGACGTGAGGTCGTGGGAGCCCTGCAGCATCGGCTTCCCGCAGCGCCGCCAAAAGGATTCGAGCGGCTCCCGACCGAACGCGACGAACTTCCGAATCGCTGTGCGTGGAGCCTTCTGGAAAAATCAGCACGTCCTTGCCCCTCGCAAGGCCGGAAGCGAGACCTGCCAGGCGCTCAGCATTTCGTTGTCGTGCACCGTCCGGGTCGCTGGTGTCGTTGGCCCGTTCGACAGGAACAACGCCGGAGAGTTTCAACAAACGCCCCAGGAACGGCACTCGAAACAGGGTGTGCTTTGCAACGGTGGTCAACTGACCGGGGAGTACAGCGGTCATCAGCATGGGGTCGATGAGGCCACTCGGGTGCCACGTGATGTACAACCGGCCGCCCTCAGGAGGAAGATGCTCATCGTCCACGACGTTGACTTCTCGGAACCAAACACCGGTCAAAAAGCGGTAGAATCGACGAACTAAACGATAGGAGAACGGGAGGGGACTGGCCTGGGCTCTGGACCCCTCACCTGCCTCCATGACATGACCTTGGCATCATTTGATTTAGAGAACACGCCTGAAGCGAGGCTCAACCTTCGGAATTGGTGCCATTTTCGTCCAGGGCTGCATCGTTCCCGGATACCTCGCTGGGTGAAGGGCGTTCCGTGAGCCGTTTCCAGCGTTGCGTCGCTCGTATATACTTCAGCGGATGGTCCATCCACGATTGGTCGCAGGTGCGGTTATCACCCGGAAGCACGGGGCAGTTGTGATTCACCTTGAGTTTCCCACAACCGGCGGGCGTGTATTCGTGCTGATACACGTGCTGAACTTGGTAGGAGGTGGTGGCTTCGCTGAAATCGGGGGCCCCACGGAAGAAGTTCACACACGACTCCTGCGGCAGCGCCAGCGTGGCGGACATCGAGGCGAGGAACAAGCGCCCGAAGTGGTTGACGTTAACGCCACCAGCGAGGTCGGCGATGATCTTCTGCATGCAGGGCGGCCAATCGCTTTCCTCGGCACCGACCAGTGCAATGGCTTCGCTGGCTTTGTTGGCCATCAGGTTTCTGACCATCCCGACGGGTTCAGCCAGCCGAACGGCGAGGTCGGTGGTAACCTCCGCCATTTTTTCAAGGGCTTCCGCCTCAATGCCAGCCTTGATTCGTTCACGCAACAACCTGGCCAATTTGGCCGATGAAGCGTATTGACGCTCGTTGTGGAGTTTGACCCAACCGTTCTCGATGTCAACGTTCGGTAGGCGCCATCGGTTGCCGGTGATCTTCGGACAGACCTCGATGAAATCCGCAAGGCCGACTCGCCATTCGTTCGACGGCGACTGGCGAAGTTGGTGCATGGACATGCCAGCCATGGCGGGGGATGCGATTGACGAACCGCTCATGGATTCCACTTGGGACAGGTAGGTGTTGGCTACGGCAGGGAGGTTGTTGGCGTCCTGAATCAACAGTTGCTCTGCTCGTGCCGCCTCAGCCTGCGCCCAGCGAGCGATGAGCCGCTCGTCTTCGCTGGCGCACATCACCAAGCGAGCGTAGTAGAACGAGAACGCCTCGATGAGGCGCCCCTCCTCGGTGTGAATGTCGCCGCCGACGACCTGAACGCCCTCCTTGGATTGCACCGAGTCGATGAGACGGATGCGTGCTCGCTGGCGAGCCTGTTCCATCCACGGCCCTTCCAGCAATTCGTTCAGGTCGATGCTGTGTCGAACAGCCATGTTTCGAATCCAATCCGAAGCCTGAGGCAGGAACGGATACCGGGCCAAGGTGACCTCATCCGCAATGGAGGGCGGAGAGGTGGGGACGGGCATGGTGGGAGGACGGGGCCACGGATTATGAAGTTCCACATTGGGTGGAGTTCTTGACCTGCAGCCGCTCCACTCGGCTCATGAGGCTGGCTGCTCACGCATCGCTGGTGGCCCTTCAGCATGAGGTGAGAGCCCATTTTGGCTGGGGATACGAGGCCGACCAGCGGAGTGCCGCCATGCTGCGAGAGGCGTGCAACCATCATCCCCAGGCCGAGGGTTGTGGTTGGACAGCCGAGGCCCGGGAAGCCACGTTGAGCCGTCTCCACCAAACGCTCACCGAAGCCCAACACATCGTGCTCGTCGGTGCGGGTGTGCGTGAAGAGGACTTTGAACAAGCATGGGACGAAGGCACCGTTTTCGTCGCCGCTGACGGAGCGGTAGGGGCGTGCTTGGAACGCGTGGAGGTGGTGTGCGTCGTGTCCGACCTCGACGGTGAACCGCACCTGTCCAGAGCGGTCGAGAGGAACATTCCCTTGGTGGTTCACGCCCACGGAGACAACATCGAAACATGGCAAGCTTGTCTTCAACGATGGGCTTCGTCGGGCGGCATCCCCTTGGTGCTCACCCATCAGTGCGACGAGGTCTACGAGGACGCTTACAACGTCGGCGGGTTCACCGACGGCGACCGAGCAGCCTGCTTCCTGTTGGCCTTGGGCGTCCCCGCGGAGCGGATGTCCTTTGTCGGCTATTCAACCGACTGTGTCGGGCCATGGTCGGGAACAACCGACCCTCAACGGAAACTCGCCAAACTTGCTTGGATGGCGCAGGTGTTGGACCTCATTGACCCGAATTGGGTCCAACGCCGACGGTGAACACCTGACGGTGCAAGGCGAACATAAGGCTAAGAGGACCACGCCGCAACCGGTCCGCATGGAGAAGGCATGGTCGTGGCAAACCGTGCTTCTGTGGGCAGCGGCTATCGTGTTGGTCAACGTGCTGTGGCTCAACGTCGCCGGCCAATCAGCGCCCAATGAAATCAATGCTGAAAACCAGTTCCAAACCTATCGCGAGGTGGACATATCACCCGTCTTTGGCTCCTCTTCACCCATTCCTGCCTCCATCGAAACCGTCTTTTCCAGTACGTCATTGGACGAAGGAAACGTCAGCTACGCCATCAAACTCGAGAACCAAACCACCGTCCACGCTTGGTCGGGTCTTCTCTCCGACGAGGCCACGGTCTGGACCGGCGAACTTGAGCCCGGAACCTACACGATTGAAACCATGGTGGACGAAGGCATCGTGGTCGAGCAACAGCTCGAACTGAAACCGCTCGCAGCGGTGCAAACGGTGGGTCACGGTGTTCTCACGGCGCTGTTGGTTCTGCTCGCTTGGGGCGAACAAGGGGTTCGTACACTGCTGGCTCGTCGTGCAGCCTCAAAGCCCACCCAGCAGGAAGAAAAGGCACCGTTCAAGCCTGCAGGTTACTCACACGAAGAGGACCCGTTGACGTGGGATGCTTCAGATTCGCCGTGGCGCGAACCCTTGCGCTGATCACAAAAAGTCGGACAAGGAAAGTTGCTTGGCGCGGTCGTTGTTGAACAACGAGTCGGCACTGGACGCCAACCACTCGGCGTTTTGTCGCGTGTACAAATCCACGCCGTAGTGGTCCATGACGAACCGCATGACTTCGATGTACTTTCGAACCGCACCCTCGGAGACGGTCAGCGCTAAGTTTCCGTTGCACAAGCCGCCTTCTGTCTTGGCAACACCCATGCGGGCAAGACCTCGCCCGGTCTCCTTCTTCGGCTGGATACAACTGCCGGAAATGGGCATGCGTCGGTAGGAATGAGCGCATTTGAGGCAGCGGACTTTTTGACGGCCGTAGGCGTTGAGGTTGCCCCGAAGGTCCGGAAGGAAGTGAGACCGCACCACGCTTGAGGCCACCTGGCGAACGTTGACACCGCGCAAACGATGGCCAAGGGCCAACTGCCCGTTCATTTTGTCAATCATCGTCTCAAGCGTCTTGTACGCTGAAAGCGCCGGTCCTTGGTCGATGGCATGGCAGTCGTGGGTGTAGCCGTATCCACGCACAGCCGCCACGCTTCCGAGCCGACGTTCAACGAAATCCATGCGGTCCTGAATGTCCTTCGGGTGGGGCTGGCTCAGGGTTGCCTCGTAGAAATCGCGCTCGTAGAACCATGCTGCGTCGACGTTGAGGGCCTCTTTGTCAACTTCCGTGGGATTCAAGCGGGTGGTCAACACGAGCGGCGCGTCCATTTGACCGCCACGGTTGGCAGGCAAAATATCACGGCTGAAGTTAAGCAGACCGTCCATCAACAGCATGATGGCGTCTTCATCGCCGTCACAATTTCGCCGCTTGGCGGCATGGAACAGTGGGTGAGCGTAGCCGCCTGAACAGTCCGCCCAACCGATGATGCGAGACAGCACCCCGCCGCTGGTGTGGGGCGCAAGGGCACAGATGAGGTGGCCAACGAGGTCGTCGGCCTTGTCGGCGTTGTAGTAGGGTTCCATGTTGTAGAACCGAATCAGCAATTCGTCGATGTACTTGGCCGTACGAAGCAAGAAATCGGCCGCTCCTTTGGCGACGATGAAATCCTGTGGGAAGAGTTCGAGCATTTGTTCGTCGTCTTCCAATGGTGCACCGCGGTAATCGTGCGTGTAGCCCAGACCGTGCAGGGTTTTCCAGGGGACGCCAATTTCACGTGGCGTGAAGTGCGTGGTTGGCACGTCGCTCATGTCGTACCGGACCGTGCCGTCCCTGAACACTGGCAACTCGTGTTTGGCACGGAGGATGCCTTTCTCAATGGCTTCCGGAGTTTGGTCTCGACTGTTCAGTTTCTTCACGCATTTGACCTGCGCAGGCAGGCGGTCAATCCCGAGACGGATACGGGCATCCTCCACCATCTCGTCCATGCGCACCGATTGGACCTCGCCCCTCCGGTAAGCGTTGGATTTCGTTGGGTTGGCGGTGGTTGGGCCACCGCAGGTTTCGCCGGCTTTGCTCTCCCCGTGGGCATCCAGTGCCCGATGGTGACAGCGGAGGTAAGGCGATTCTTGGCCGCAGGTTGAGCAGGTACGCCGACCGAGTTGGACGCGTATCGTTCGCTTGTCGATGGCGTTGTTGAGCAAGCGTTGGTTGCCACCGTTCAATTCGATGGGGAACAACGAGTGCGTCATCGGGTTCATGACCCGGGGCGCTGCCTTCTCGGGTCGCCCCATTCTGCAACCTACACGGACCGGAGCGCTGTGCTCCCAGCGAAGGTCCGAGAGCGACCGAACAAGCACCATGATGCCCTCAACGGCATGCTCGTCTTCGAGACGTTGAGCGGCGAGGTAAGCGGCGGGGTCGCGAGGGCCAGGGTCGGGAACCGAGGCAGCCGCATCTCTGCCCACCTGGTCGGTTTCTGCGATGCCAAGCCCCCGCTGACGGGCACCGGTCTCGGCAGCGATTCGAATGGTGGCGCGCTCCTTTTCCAGCGCACCTTTCCGAGCCCGTTCCTCGTTCAACACCTCTTTGGCCTGACGGAGAGCGTGAATTCGTTCGTCCGCAACGTGATGGGCGTTCTTCGTTCGCAGAGGCTTTTCCCCTTCGAAAGCGAAGCCAAGACCCTCGAGGAGGGCTTCCCATCCTGCTGTCACCACGATGTCGTCGCCTTCATGGTGGTGAGGAAGACCCAGGAGCATCAAGGCGCCTTTGACCAACCCGTGCTGGTGAAGGGCCCATCCTTCGGGAAGTTCGTTGGCCATGATCGGCGCTTGGAGTTCAACCTTTGACCCAGGGAGTTGAACGGTGTCGAGTGAAGGGAGGGTTTCGGGTTGGAGCTCATCCATCTTCTTTGGCGTCCAATTCCGAGCCCCTCCCGGCAAGCGCAAACGGCGTTCACTGGGCAAGGGGCGGGCTCCCTCCGGCGCTTCGCCATCGGCCGGTTGGGCTTCAATGATCGAGGTTTCAATCTGGGTCAACAGGGCAGGAAGCCACTCGAGTGGGAGATCCTTGAACCAGGGATTGTGGGGCGGGGGCAGGGAGGTGGCGTACCGACGGGCAAAGCGATGCGCTTGACTCCACGTCAACTCGCATTGACGAAGGCGTTCATGCCAGTCGCATCGAACCCAAAACTGAGCGCGGCCGTCCTCTGCCTCCGAGGCAAGGAGGCCGGGCGCACCCGACGGCCAATCCGACCTGTTGTCGCCTAATACCTCAAGGAACGCATCGATGTCGTCTTCGCTCACGAGGTTGTCCAGCATGTCGCTGGCCCACCAGTCCATGGTGTAGCCTGCAGGGACGAGGCGCTTGTTGTTCTCCATGAACTCACCATAGCCGATGACCAACTCGCCGTTGTCCCACACCTGCTTGACCCGATGGCGTAGCACGGCGTACGCCGAAGGCTCGTCAATGCGCAAAAATCGTCCGTCCTCCAACACCACCCAAGGACCCTCGGCCTCATCGCAGGGCGTGATGGCGCAGGCCTTCCCCGGCCGTTCGATTTTCATCTGCGTCCCGATGGTGATGAAATCATCCAGCGCCAGCATGGAGGCGGTGTTGGTGGAAGCAGCCGCCAAACCCGAGGGTCGTGCGCGGCCGTAGCGGAGTCGAAAGCCGCCCGGTTGGAGCGGCCCACCGAACACCGGCCGGCCGGCAATGATGTCCTTCATGAATTTGGTAATCGGTTGAATCTGCTGACTTTTGAACGTGGCTTTGCCGGCGTCCGCCGATTCTTTTCCACGTGCTGCGAATTTCGCAATAAAGTCCCATCCGGGCACGCTCAACCGTTCGGTATGCTTCTGAATCTTCGGTGCTTTCAGGCACATACCTTCACCGATGACGAGGAGGACACCGCCTCTGATACGGGCCTCGTCGATGTTTCGGACGTTGCCATAACCAGCGCACTCGATGCGTTCGGTGGATTCACCGTTGATCATCACCGGGCACGCACGGACGATTTCGTCAATTTCCTGGGGCGATGGTCGATACTGAAGGTTACCCCGATAGAGACCAAATTCCTCCTTCACGCGCTCGACTTCAGGGTCCGTCGGCTGATAGTGGCCGATGTTGAGTTCCCGACGAATCATGTCGGCGATGAGAACGGCCAGCGCTTGGGCGGTTCCACCTGCGGCGCGTATCGGGCCTGCGAAATGAACCGAGACGAACTGGGAGCCGTCGATGTTGTTGAGCAGACGGACCTCACTGATACCTTCCAACGGGGCCACAAGAACGGCCTCGGTCAGCACCGCAAGGCCGACACGAAGGCCAACATCAATGGATTTCTCCAAATCATATCCTGAATCTCGGAACCCGCGGGCCACCGACTGTGCGATGATGATCGAGGTGGTTTCGCGGTCGTGTTCCTCCAAGAGGCTACGAATGTCGTCGGCGACCTCGTAGCCCTCGAGGTGTTCAATGAGGAGCTTTTCCGTTCGGCCGGCCAGGTCGGAGGCTCGGGGGATTTCCACCCTGTCCTTGTGGTCAAGTCCTTGTTGACGGGCTTGTTCAGCGATGCGATACGCGTCATCCGCTCGTTCGTCGAGCCACTGGTGATACGACGTCATTTCGCGCTCCAAACGCTCAACGTCGACGCCAATGAGGGGATTTTTTGCCCCCAAATTCACGCCCTCGTCCGCTTGGCTCATGTTCGCTCGGATGGTGTTCATGCCGACCCTTTATCATCACCTCGGTAGCGGTGAATGGCCGTGTGAGAGAAGGAAAGTTCATGTCGTGTCCACCAAGGAGGCGACCATGGGCGTTCACGACACTGTTCGCGGGCATGAGCGTTGGTCAAGGCTGGCCGAATTGGTGCACGACTTGGCCTTTCTTGACGGCGGGCACGATGCAGCGTTCACCCTTGCCAGTGGACGAGAGTCTCGCTGGTTCTTCGACACCAAACCCGTGATGATGCACCCCGAAGCCGCCGGCATCATGGGCGAGTTGCTCAACCTGCGCATCCAAGCCATGGGCGCTTCCCTCGTCGGGGGGCTTGAATTGGGCGCTGTGCCCCTCACCGCCATTGTGGTGGCCTCGCCTCACGCACCCAGCGCGCTCCGCGGCTTCATGGTGAGGAAGAACCCCAAGGGCCGAGGCGGTAGGAAAACCAACAACCCCCCCGGCATTGAGGGAACCTCATTGGAAGCGGGCGGCAACGTGGTCATCGTTGAGGACGTGACCACCACCGGTGGGTCGTCGATTCTCGCCGTTGAGCGTATTCATCAGGACACTTCGT
Source organism: Candidatus Poseidonia sp. (assembly GCA_049627345.1). Taxonomy (GTDB): domain Archaea; phylum Thermoplasmatota; class Poseidoniia; order Poseidoniales; family Poseidoniaceae; genus Poseidonia. The sequence goes on from JBMZXF010000005.1 coordinate 54,693, forward strand.
GCCGAGTCGTCGGCGTCATCAGCATTCTCGACCGTGAAGAGGGGGCAGAAGCAGCGTTTGCCGAGGCGGGCATTCCCTTCGAGTCCCTCTTGACGCGGTCCGACATCGTGGCGTTGTGAGGTGGTCCGTTGCACCGGAGCCTGACCCCAAGCCAAACCACCACCGAAGGGTTGGTTGAACGGGCGCAGGACACCACGGCCCCGGAGGGGTTGGTGTTCTATCACGCCAACGAAGGGCGTCCGTTGGCCACCCCCTGGCAGGTCGCTGCGCTGCGTGCGGGGATGGTCGGCCGTCACACCCTGCCAGAGGGCTGGGTGCTCGACTGCGCCTGTGGAAGTGGCATCCAGTTGGCAGCCTACGCCACGGCCCTCAAGCGGCCCGTGCTGGGCGTCGAGTTGGCGGAAGAACGCGCAAAGGCCAGCGCCGTGAACGTCCGTTCGCTGGTTGAGCACAGCCGCGCAAGCGACGAGGGTTGGTACCGTTCCAGCCGCATCATCAACGGGGACGGAACCGACGCCGTGGGCGTCCTGAAATCATTGGATGAGCCGTGGACCACCGTGGCGTTCCTCCATCTCGACCCGGCACGGCCAAGAAACAGTCGGACGCATGCGCTCGAGGAAATGCAGCCCCCGTTGCACCGTGTGCTGACCGCATGGGCGCCGCACTTTACCCCGTCCGAAGCGGGGCCGGCGGTTCTGCTCGACCTCTCCCCCCGCCTGACCGCTGCGCAGCGGGCACAAGTCGAAGCCATCGTGGACGAGACATGGCCGGGCATCGCCAGAACTTGGGAGTGGACCTCTCGAGGCCGGGGGCGTGTGGACCGGTTGGCGTTGTGGCTGGGTGGTGTAGCCGATCCGAACGCCTCGCGCCGCTTCGTTCGCGTCCCTCCATCGATGGCGGACCAGCCGGTCATCCTCCGTGCAACCACCAACACCGTTGAACTCGAAGAACGCCATCATCCGCCGAAGCGAAACGAGCATGTCAGCATCCTTGACGCTGCCCTGTTGGAGAGCGGTTTGATGGTCGACTGGCTGCAACGCGTCGCACCAAACGATGAGGGGCGTTGGGCCACGCTTGAAGGACGGCGGCCTCAACTCCATCACGAACGCCCGCTCCAACTTCAACCAGGCGACCAACGCCTCGTTCAGGCCACCGGGAGGGTGGTCGAACTTCTCTCGTTCACGCTTGACGAGACGACGGTTGACCAATTGGTGGCCGTCGCATTGGACCATCGCTTGTCCTCCGTCAAACTCCGCTTTGATTTGGACCCGGCCCTGCAGCCGAAACTTCAGGGTTCACTCGACCGACAACTCAAGCGAAGGCACGGCGACCGAGTCGGATTTGTCGCCCGCCACCCCCACGGCGAGGTGCTCTTGCTCTGCGTTTCTCCCAACACGTCGGATGAACCTGCCGTGATTTGAGGGCTTTTCGCGGCTCAGTGGCGCGGATTTCATCATCGCGGTCTTGATATATGGGAGGTTGGTCGGAGGGATGCTTGACACTGTGGTGTTAACGTTGAGGTGAACGATATGGCACGACCTAAGGATGAGGACCTTGGTGATGACTTTTCTTACATTCTGCGAATGGCAGATACGGACATGGATGGCTTGAAGCCGCTGGCGACCGCCCTGACCTCGGTCAAGGGTGTCGGTGCCCGCACCGCCATTCAAATCTGCAAAAACACCGGGTTTGACCCCTACGCCCTCGCCGGTTTCCTCGACACCGACCAGCAAGAGCAACTTCGTGTGGCCATCGAGTCCTACGCCGAGAGCGTCCCCCTCTGGATGCTCAACCGACAGCGAGACCTCGAGACGGGCAACGAAATCCACCTCACTGGACAACAAGTCCGATTCACCCTTCAAGACGACATCAACCGCCTTCGAACCATGAAGTGCTACCGTGGTGTTCGGCACGCCTCCGGCAACAAGGTCCGTGGTCAACGCGGTCGCTCCAATGGCCGTGGTGGCCTGACCCTCGGTGTCAGCCGAAAGAAGTGATGAGGAGGAATCAACATGGGAGAGCCAAAGTTTTCACGACCCAAGTACGACACGCCTTCGCACCCTTGGAAGGCTGACCGAATTGAAGAAGAGCACGCCATCCAAGGCAACCACGGTCTCAAGAACATGAAGGAGATTTGGAAGGCCAAGTCCCAACTTCGACGACACCGACGTCAAGCCATGCGCCTGATCGGGAACGTCGACACCACCGAAGGCCACGGCAAGCGAGAGCGGGAAGACTTGCTTCGCTCCCTTCACCACAAGGGCCTCATCGAATCCGATGCTGAACTCGGCGATATTCTCTCGCTCAGCACGGAGGACGTGCTGAACCGTCGCCTCCAGGCTCAAGTGTACTACAAGGGCCTGGCCTGCACCATGAAGCAAGCCCGCCAACTTGTCACGCACGGCCAGATTTGCATCGGCGACCAGAAGATCACCATTCCATCCTATGCCGTGAGCCGGGACGAAGAAGGCGAGCTCCGCTATCACCCCGCTTCCCCGCTCAACGACCCGAACCACCCCATTCGAAAGGCCATTGAAGGCGTTCGTGAAGCCGCCAACTACGAAGACGAAGACGTCAGCCCCGAAGCCACGGCCGAGTTCGCTGAAGAGGTTCGAGAGGCTGCAGAAGCCTCCACGGAAGCCATTGAAGGAGGCGATGAATGATGTCCCGCAAAGCCATTGTCAACATCTTTAGCTCGTACAACAACATCCTCATGACGGCCACCGATTTGACCGGTGCCGAGACCATCACCACCTGCAACGGCGGTGAAGTCGTGAAGGCTGGCAAGGACAAGGGCGGCCAATTTGCTGCTACTCGCTCTGCTGAGCGCATGGCTGACGCACTGAAGGACAAGGAGTTCACCGAACTCATCGTCAAGTACCGTGCTCCTGGCGGCAACCTCTCCAACAACACCGGCCCCGGCGCTCAGGCCGCCATCCGTGCATTGACCCGTGCGGGCATGACCATCACACGAATCGAAGACGTCACCCCCATCGCTCACGATGGTACCAAGAAAAAGGGTGGCCGACGTGGCCGCCGTGTCTGATGAAGGAGTTGAACACACATGAAGACCGAGATTGTTGAAGGCTGGCCTCAAGGCCACGAGATTCGAATCCTCATCAGCGAGACCGACGCTTCCCAGGTCAACGCCATCCGTCGTGCGCTCATCGCCGATGTCCCCAAACTCGCCATCACCCGCGTGGATTTCTCGCAAGGTGTAACCCAAGACAACAAGGGCGAAGTCGTGGAGTCCGTCAACGTGCTTCCCGATGAAGTGCTCGCTCACCGCTTGGCCATGATCCCCATTCCCACCAACCTCAACGAGGGTTTGGTCTTCCCCAACGAGTGTGCCAACTGCCAAGACGTCGTTGAGAAGGACAAGGGCTGCCCCATGTGCCAGGTGCTCTACACGCTTTCTGCTCGCGGCCCATCCGCCGACGCTGAAGAGGAGTACAAGACCGTCTACGCCGGCGACATCACCACCATCTCCGACCCCGTCTTTGACATCCGAGACGAGCACAAGCAAATCCCACTGACCGTCCTGTCCAAGGGGCAATTCCTGGAATTCTACGCTTTTGCTGTGCTCGGTCGAGGCCGAGACCACGCCAAGTGGTCCCCTGTGGCTGCTGTTGGTTTCCGCCCGCACCGCGTGGCCGTCCTCAACAAACCCAAGAAGGCCAGCGTGCTGTTTGACCTCGGCTTGACCACCTCGGACGGTACGGCCATCGACGCCAAGCTCTTCGGCAAGGACAAGAAATTGAACGACATCAACCACGTGATGGACCTTGAGAAGGCCCTTCACCAAGTGGGCGAAGGCACCGGCCGAGAGGAAGCCTTTGACGACGCCATTACCCTCGAGCCTGTTGAAGGCGCCTACGTGTTCTCCTACGAAACCGACGGCAGCCTTGACCCGGTCACGGCCTTCAACATGGCCCTTGACGAACTCAAGAACCGGTTCGACAACCTGAGCGAAGACTTGGCCTCCGCTTTGGCTTGAACCGGCGCGGGATTCATCAGCCGATGCCCCTTCGCTTGGAAGGATGACCACCGTTACGCAGCGCTGCGGTGGCCACATCACCCTTCTGTTTACGGTTGACAAATCAACCACCCTGAAACGAAGTCAAGGCAGCAAGGGTGCGGGGTTTTCCATTCATCATGGCGTGGAAATCACAGGAACCCTCCATCGCAAGAACACCTCCGATGCTGAACCCATGGCGGGGGAAACGCCTGACCTTCGGGTGAAACCACACGCACCGGAGCCCTCCACCGTGACGGTGAAGGACATGCACGGTGAACACCTTGAACGCGTGGATCTGTACCTGGATTTCATTGAGGCATGTTATGATGCCACGCTCCTGCGCTCAAACGAACACATCAACATGGAGGTCACCCTTGAGTGCCCGACCAGTCAAGGGTTTGGCATGTCGGCCGCCGGCCTCATCGCCGCCGGTCGAGTGATTCACGCCCTCACAGGACGGGGGCGGGCCACGCAATACCTGAAAATCGCGCATCGCATTGAGCGAGCCCACGGAGCTGGACTCGGCGACGTGCTCGGAGCCTCCGTCGGGGGGGTCGAACTGAGGTTAGCACCTGGTGCACCCGGTTGGCCCGGACACGCCAACTCCTTCGAAGCCAACGTACCGGTTCTGCTGGCATGGGACCCGCTCGAAGAGCGACACACGTCCACCTACATCGATGACCCAGCGTGGCAACGGTCCATCACCATCGCAGGCGGGGCCGGTGTATCCGCGCTCGCCGCCGGGCCGTGGACACCCGAGCGTTGGGGCGATCTTCTGCTGGCATCGAGAACGTTTGCCACCGCCTCTGGCATGTTGGAGGAAGAGGAGCGAGCGCGAATTCGCCGTCATGCCCTTGAAGCGGTGCAGGACGGGGGCTGGCAGGCTTCAATGGCGGTCCGTCTTTGCATGCTCGGCAGTTCGGTGGCTGTGCTCCCCCGCTCGTTGGACGACGGCATCAGCATGGAGGCGTTGGAAGACCTTGCTGAACGCATTCGCCAACGGGGATTTGCCTGTCTCATCACGAACATTTCGCCGGTCAGTCATCTGGATTGAGCCGGGAGAGGTCGATCGGGCTTGCATCGAGCATGAGCACACCGGGCAAGAAGAGGTTCTCAGAGAACCCGTGGCGGAACATGATGGCGCCGCTGCCCCATTCCTCGATGTAGCGGTTCATCTGTTTCTTCATCTTCTTTCGCTGGAACTCGACGTCCGCCCCGTAGAAGTGTTTGGCGTCGATCCAAGCCACGGGCTGACCGTTGATGTAGACGTGATCCAAAAACAGCAGATCGGGCGTTCGTACGGGGCGACCGAGCAGTTCGGACTGTTCCTTGACCATCTCGGGCTGACGGCGCAGACGAATTCCCTGCGCTTCAAACCAATCGGCAAGGATGTCCTCAAACAGGTCGGCTTTGACCTGGGTCTCGGACTGGTCAACGCTTGAGACGCGGTCCACGGCTTCGGCCGCTTCGAATTCCTCTCGCTCTCGCTGCTTCATGGACGAGGGGGTTCGCAAACTTTCCTTGATGCGCTTCTTCGACCATCCCATCGCTTCGAGAACGACACGGAAAATGTTGACCGGTGGGAAATCATACTTCTTGGAAAGTTCGACCACCGAGGTTCCCTCTCGGTAGAGCCGGGCAAGCTCGCGGGCCTTTGATTTCAGCCGGTGGTGAGAATACACCGTCTTCTGCTGGAGAAGCGCGGACCGGAGGGAGAGGGCTTGGTCGAGGTTCATTTGCTCGGATTCAACCTGTGCGGCAATGGCGTCAACCCGCTCATCGCTGAGCCAGCCAAAATCACCGCGCTTGACCACCAGCGATGCGACGCGCTCCTCGGCCTTCAACGGCACCGGTTGGGGCGTCCACGAGAGGTGAAACGTGCGAGGCGATTCCATGTCCTTGGGAAACGCCATCGGGAGCGGGGTCCGGTCAAACCGCGATTCAGCATCGGCGTTCATCGAGGCAACGTCGTCTGCAAATCGCTCCATTTGTTGCGAGCGCTTCGGTCCGCCATAGCGGCGTTTGGACGATGAGCCACGCCGTTGTTGTTGCCGACGATTCGGCCGCCGTGAACCCTCACCCATGCATCCCCCTTTCTGACGACACTCAATGAAGGCTCCCCCAAAGACGCGTTCACGGAAACACGAGGGGTTCTTATGCAGAGGCACCTTGGTTGATGTGTGAGAATGAGTCGCATCGTGCCGTTCTTGCTCGTGAGCATGATGCTGCTCGCCCCGTTGTCCATCCCCGGCGGAAACGAAGGTGAGGCAACCCTGCGCCAGGTCACGTCCAGCCACACCTCGGCCGAAAACGCCAGTGGTTGGTTGGCCAGCGCAGGAGGCGCAAATTACGAGCGCGTCCAAGGCATGGTTCCCTTGCCCAACGGCAGCATGCTTGTGGGCGGCATGTTTGAACAAAACGTGGAATTCCACGGCGACGTGGTTGGTTTCTCGAGCGATGACTCCAGTTTTGGCATTGATTTTTTCTTGGCATGGATCGATGAAAACGGGAACTGGACTCAAACCGTCGCCGGTACAAGCGACGGACTTGACGGCATTGACGCCATGGACCGCATGAGCGACGGGACCATCATCGTCGCCGGCACGTTCTGTGATATGACCAAGGGCGACGCCTGCAACATGACCCTGGGCGAACTCGCCCCCATCAACAAATCAGCTGACGAACACGAAAACGCCGTCTTCGTGGCTGGCATGACGTCCACGGGCGAGTGGATGTGGGCAACGAGCTTTTCCAATCCCTACCAGCTCTCCGTCATCGACATGATGGTCGGCCCAAACGACGAAATTCACCTCGCCCTCCTTCACCGAGATTCGCTGACCTCCGGTGGCGAGTTGGCACCTGGAAGCCTCTCCGAGGATTCCGTGGCCATCATCGTGCTGGACAGCGTTGGAGAGCACCGCCACATGCATACGGTCTTCTCCAGCCAGAACCTCGAAAGCACAGGGTCGCTCTGCGCAGACTACAACGGTGAAACCTACTTTGCGACCTCGTTCCTCGAAATCGTCAGTTTTGGGGAAAATGAACTCACCAGCGAGGGAACCTCGCACGTCGCCGTGGCCAAATACAACTCGGGCGGATGGCTCTGGGCCGCCGGTGCCGGAGGAACGGGAGACTCCACAGCCACCGATTGCGATGGTCGCCATGAAGGTGGTGTGGCCGTCGTGGGTGATTTCCTCCAAAACATGACGTTTGGCGACATCGAACTCCCGCCCTCGGCATGGGTCGATTTCTACGAAGCCCATCTTTCACCCCAAGGTGAATGGATGCACGCCACCGCCTTCGGGGGCGGTGCAGCGGACCACGCCGTGGCGATTCATCTCACCGAACAAGGCGATTCGCTCATCTTGGGCAAAACCACAGGGACGCTCGTGCTGGGAGAGTACACCCTCACCGATATCGACGGCAAAAACGACGGAAACCATCACGACCTCTTCCTCGGACGGCGACAAGCCAACAGCACGTGGGATTGGGCCATCTCAGCAGGCGGGCAAGGCGACGATCTCCCCGACACCCTCGCCATGAGTGCAACCGGTTCACCGGTCATCTCCTTCATCGCGAACAACGACGGCGCTTACGGAGCCCATTCGTTTGAGCAGCGCGACAATTACGACATGGGCGTTTGGCTGTACGAGACCGACCTGGACCTCGACGGGGTGCTGGACGGGCTCGACAACTGTCCTGGTCTGGCCAACAACGACCAAGCCAACCTCGACGGCGACGCCTTCGGCGATGTTTGTGACGATGACGTCGATGGGGACAGTGTGCTGGACGTGGACGACGATTGCCCGACGGGTGACGTCGGATGGGAAGCCAACACCATCTCCGACCATGACAGCGACGGGTGCCGAGACCTGACGGAAGATTTGGACGACGACGAGGATGGTATCTTCGACGAATACGACCTCTGTCCCAAGGGACCTGTTGGATGGGTTTCCACCGAGGAGAACGACATCGAGTCGGACGGGTGCTCGGATGAGGACAACGACGAGGACGGCTTCGTTGACCAAGCGGATAATTGTCCGGCCGTGGCCAACCCGACCCAAGCCGACCTGGACAACGACGGCATCGGTGATGCTTGCGACGCCGACAAAGACGGTGACGGCATCGCCGTTCCCGACGACAACTGCCCCAACGACATCCAGTCGTGGGTCTCCTTCTCTTGGAACGATTACGACAGCGACGGGTGCCTTGACGAAACCACGGACGAGGACGATGACGACGATTCGGTGTTGGACGTCAACGACGCCTGCCCCATGGGCGAAAAGAACTGGGGTGACAATGCCTCGGTGTACGACAACGACGGCGACGGGTGCCATGACGACCTCGAGGACGACGACGACGACCAAGACGGCATCAAGGACCCGATGGACCGGTGCCCTCGCGGCCTGATCGGCCCTGCTCAGCCCGGCCAAGACAACGACGGCGACGGATGCATCGATGCGGTTGAGGACGATGACGACGACCAAGACGGGGTGCTTGACCCGCTGGACCGCTGCCCGAACACCGACCCCGAGCAAACGGCTTCGCCGAACGGATGCAGTGAATATCAGCTGGACGACGACAACGACGGCGTGGTCAACGCTTACGACTTCTGTGGGAATTCACCGGTGGACGCTGTGGTTGACGAGCGCGGATGCGAAGCGACCGTTGTCAACCCTGCGGGCGAGAGCGACGACGGTGGCGTGAGTGCATCAACCCTCATTTTCCTGCTTGCTGGTGCCGTCATCGTGTACGCGATCTACACCAATGCACAACGACCTGGCCCCCCGCTGCCAAAGACCCAACCCGAATCCATCACGACCCCACCGCCCCGTCCTGCCATGGACGAAGAGGCTTGATCAGACATAGACAACCGCTGGGGAGAGCGGCATGGCTGAGGCGGCTCGCCCGGTGCCATCGTCCTCGCTTTCGCCGAGCACCACATGGACCGTGCTGAGTTGAAGTTCCTCTGCAATAAAGGCGTGAGCAGCAGCAAGCACCGCCGCCTCATCGAGGGAAGAAGCGACCACGGCCTTCGAGGCATCGTCCCACTTGAACACTTGAGGCAGCATTTTCTTGCCCCAGAAGCCCATCATCTCACCTTTCCGCTCACCTTGGGCCAGCGGGAGTTCTTGGAGAACGGGAATGAACTGCTTGGGATGGCCACCGTCCTGAATAAACGCCAACGCTGCTTGAGCCATGCTTCGCTTCCATGCAGGCGAGACCACGAAGGTGGCTTCGGTCGCTGGCTGGCCCAAGTGACGCTCGGCCACCACGCGAACCTTTCGAGCCTGCTCCAGCACGTCTCGGATGTACTGCTCACCGTCGAGCAGGGTTTGCTGGGCTTCCGACAACAAGGCAGGCATGCTCATCGTGCTGCCTGCGACAAGACCGTCGGTGTCGTCCAGTGCAGCCCACCATTCTTCGGCGAGGTGAGGCGTTGACACCGAGACCATCTGGGCCCACAATGGGAGCCAGCGGCGTGCGACGTCCACATTCTGACCGCCCCTCCGGGTGTACCAGTTGATGTCTTTGATGATCTCATAGTGAGAGATTTCAACGGCTCGTCGCAAATCGTAGGCCTCCATGGCTTCAGCGAAATCATGCACGCGCTGGGCGAAACGGGCCTCCAGCCAGCCGTCCAAGGGTGAGGCTGTTGCAGACCACCCCAACAGCTGCTCCGGCATGCCACGCATTTGCACCATCACGCGATGGTTGGCGTCAAGCGCTGCGTCCGACCAGTCCATGCCGGCCGTCGGGTTGGCTGCAAAGAGAATGAACAGGCGGACGGTGTCGGCGCCGTAGCGGGCGATCATGTCCTCGGGTGAGACGGTGTTGCCCAGCGACTTGCTCATCTTGGCAGAGCGAGAACCGAGTTCACTCGCGCAATGGGGGCAAGGTTGGCCCTCATGGGCCGTGGACAAGGTGACGCCGCACGGCTGGCAGAAGGGAGCGGCTTTGTTGACCATGCCCTGGCAGAGCAGTTCGTTGAACGGCTCGTCGATGTCAACCAGGCCGAGGTCGCGAAGCGCTTTGGTCATGAAACGGGCGTAGATGAGGTGCATCTGAGCGTGTTCAATACCACCGCAGTAAAAATCGACGTGCATCCAATGGTTGGCCACCGCCTTGGCAAAGGATTCCTCATCGTTCAAGGCGTCGGTGTAGCGCAGGAAATACCACGATGAATCGATGAACGTGTCCATCGTATCCGTTTCTCGTTGAGCTGGTAAACCGCAACGGGGGCAATCCACGTTCAGGAAGGCCTCGGAGGTTGCCAGCGGGTTGCCCTGGCCGAACACCACATCGCGAGGCAGTTCAACCGGAAGGTCCTGCTCGGGTACGGGGACGGGGCCGCATTCACCGCAGTGAATCACAGGAATGGGGGTGCCCCAATATCGCTGCCTGGAGATGAGCCAAGGTCGAATTTTCCAGTTGATGGTTTGGGACCCTCGTCCCGCCTTCTCCAGGGCGTCGCATACCGCTTGTTTCGCTTCCGACCCGTAGAGGCCGTCAAAACCCTCGAGCGGGCTGTTGACCATCCATCCAAGGTCAACCTCGGCTTTGTCCAAGGGTGCGTCGCCGTCGCCGCCTTCCTTCATCACCAGCACGCGCTTGATGGGGATGTCGTATTGCTTGGCGAAATCGTGGTCTCGCTCGTCGTGGGCAGGTACAGCCATCACGGCACCAGTTCCATAGGTGGCGATGACGAAATTGCCGATCCAAATAGGGACATGTTCACCGGTCAACGGATGAATGGCGTAGCGTCCGGAAAACACACCCTTCTTCTTGTTCATGTTCTTGATGCGGTCAAACTCCGCCATCGAAGCGACTTCGTCGTACAGGGCCCGCCAACCTGCTTCGTGCTCGGTTCCTGCGACCAAGGATTCGGCCAGCGGGTGTTCGGGAGCGAGGGTGACAAAGGTGGAACCGAACAACGTGTCGGGACGGGTGGTGAAGACTTCGATGTCCCGCTCATCGTCCACAATGCCAAAGCGGATGTTCGCGCCCTCAGAGCGGCCCAGCCAGTCTCGCTGGAGCGATTTGACGTGCTCGGGGAACCCAATCGTGTCAAGCCCGTCCTCAAGTTCTTGGCCGTAGGATGGGAGGTCAAGGAACCACTGATTCATCTCTTTCTGGGTGACGGGTCCGTTGCAGCGCCAGCAACGACCCGCTTTCACCTGCTCGTTGGCGAGCACGGTGTTGCACGAATTGCACCAATTCACGGGCGAGAACTCGCGCGTCGCCAAGCCGTTTTCCATGAACTTGGTGAAGAACCACTGGTTCCACTTGTAGTACCGGGGGTCGTGGCTCTTGAGCGTGCGTCGCCAATCGTACGAGAAGCCCATTCGCTTGATCTGTTCCGTGATGGACGCCATGTTCCGTTCGGTGATGTCGTGGGGGTGGCCGCCCTCTGAAATCGCGGCGTTCTCTGCGGGCATGCCAAAGGAGTCGAAGCCCATGGGGTAGAGCACATCAAAGCCCATCAGTCGCTTGAATCGAGCCACGGCGTCGCCAATGGAATAATTACGAACGTGCCCCATGTGCATTTTTCCCGACGGGTATGGGTACATCTCAAGGCAGTAGAACTTGGGGCGGTCGCTGTGAATGTCAGCGTGAAACAAGCCTGCTTCGTCCCATCGCTGCTGCCACCCAACTTCGTCCACGGGTTCTGCCTCGGCTGACATGGTTCATCACCGTCCACTGGACAACCGTGGCCACTCAACGACACGCTATGAAATCCACGCCTCGGTTCGGCACGGGAGCGCCAACCTCAGACGAGGTCGTCGTGAGCGAAGTCATCGCTGGTCTCCAACAGGAACACCGCTTCCCGGGTGAGTTTGTATCGGTTCTTCACACCCATCTTGCGTCGCTCGACCAGCCCGTACTTCTGGAGGGTTCGCAGGTGATGGGAGATAAGTTGCTGGCTCTTTTCCAACCGCTTGGCAAGTTCGGCCTGGGTGGGGAATTGGCCCATGTCGCCGTCTTGGTCGAGCAGATTGAGGATCTTGCCCTGAAGGCTGTTCGGGTCGGGCGAGAGCGGTGGAACGGGGAGGTCTTCCTCGCTGGTGTTGGGGTGAAGTTTGTTGGTCAGCGGATAGAAGCGAACAAGGCGACCGTCGTTCTTTCGCCAGACGTGCTCCTCGGCCTCGAGGATACGAAGATGGTGCGTGATTTGCCCGTTGCTCATGTCAAGGGCACTCATGAGGGCCCTGAAATGACACCCGGGGTTGGCGGTTAGGTAGCCCATCAGTCGGCCGCGCTGATAGCGCCCGTCCGTGGTTTCATGCGTCTTGCCGATGAGCCCGAGGAACCACAAACCAGCGGCGGTCGCCGGCAGACGAAGGCCTTCGTTGGTGGCGGCAACCATGACGACCATCGAGAAAACCGATGCGGTGACCACCACGCTGACCGCGGTGACAACAGCGTTGGATTCCACGACCGTGGTGGTGGGTTCGTCCAAGACCACGACCGGAGCGGACGCTTCGCTGGCGATGGGTTGCTCCATGCGGACCTCAACCACTTCGACCGACGGTGCAAGGTAGTCGCTGCAGGCAGGCGAGGACGAGGTCTCGACCACGACGTAAACGCCTTGGTTTTGAGCGCTGGGCTGCCAGTTTGGAAGGGTGCGTGCGTTGGACAGGAGGTAGGTTTCACCGTCGGCATCCATGACAAAACACGTGCCTTGGTCGGTGAGAAGACCGGTCCATGTACCCGTCAATTCGAACGGCTCAACCGTTTCAACGACCGTCGATTCCTCTTCCTCAACACCGTGGTCGGCGGGCCAGGCAAACGGAAGCGAGACCGTGGACGATGAAGTGGACAGCATCGTGAGGCTCAGGGTGTAGAAGCCATCGGGAAGGATCGGGGTGCCGTCTTGGACCATGCTGATGTCAATCGCGTCAAACTCCAGCGGTTGTGAGGCCTCGGGCAAGAGGACTTTGCGACCGTCGTACGCGTCGCACAGGGTTTGGAAGACGTGAACAACATCACCGCCCTCGTTGAGGAAGGCCACTTCGAACGTGCACGGTTGGGCCATGCGGAGGTAGGTGGCTTGATCGCTCGAGGCCTCCGCGTTGAGACGGAGTGTTTGGTCGTCCTGCCACATGACCGATGCCTCCAGTTGAGCAGCGTCGGAGGCAGCGCACGGATTGGCTTCCACGGAGAAAAATTCAACGGTCTTGCTGGCGATCAACCCGTGCTCGGGCACTTCAGCGACGACCGTGTAGGAACCGGGTTCAACCATGCATCCGGCGGCATCGTAGAAATTCCACTGGGGCAACGTCAAGCGTTCAGGGGTCGCCGGTTCCACCGTGACTTCCAAATCAATCGCCGTGCAGGTCTTCCCCGTTCGACTGTCATAGATAACGGTTCCAAGGTCGTCCACCACCCACATCTCGGCCTTGCAGGCGTCGGTGAACTCCACTTGAACGGGGGCCGTCGAGGAGGGGCGCAACAGCACTTCGCTCACCAACACCTCTCCCGGGCTGAAGGCGGGCAATTCGTTGCCGCTCAACGCTAAATCCATTTCAATCTCGGACGATGACGTGCCGGTTGGCTCACCTTCTCCGCTGTTGAACACGAAGAAATCGCCCGGCGTAGAGATGCTGACCACGGAGGATGGACTGGCTGAAACCTGCTCCACCAGCATCACCTCACCGGGCATCAGCGTGCTCACGCCGCCGGTGCAAGGCGCACCGAGGCGGTGCTCGTCATCCACTGAAATTTCCAGTCGGCAGGTCGCTGTCTCGTCGAGGTCAACGCTTTGCGCGGTGGGGTTGTACAAACTCACCAAATGAACCGCCTGTCCATCCGTCGTTCGCTGGGTGGTTTGAACGGCAAAGGTCACCTCCTCGGGAAGGGAAGCCGGCGTCTGGATGGTTGCTTCGGTGATGAAGGAGGCGCCTGCTGAATGAAGAAGTTCCACGGTGTAGGTGCCGCTGTCAAGCCACGCCCCCGTGTCGTCTTTCATGGACCACGACACGGCCTCGAGTGCGAGTTCTTCGCCAGCAAACAGATCGAGCCCTCGCTCGCGGTCCGGGCAGTCCGAAGAACCGTTGACGACCATGACATTGGAGGCGTTGTACACGTTCAACACCACCGGGCATGCTGGGTTCATCAGCAACGAGACTGCAGGTCCGTTGTTGACCAATCGAGGCTCGAGAACAAGGGGGTGGCCGGGTTCAAACCAAGGCTGGTCGGGGGCGTTGAGGACACTGGTCGTCAAGACCACGTCGCCTTCATCCGCCGACACCATGCCGATGAACAACGAGGCCACCAAGAGCCCCGCCAACATCAACAATCGGCCTGTCGGCTTCTCGCCCATGTGAAAACATGGCCCGTTCCCCTTTGAAAGGTCAGCGGTGCAAATCATGTGTGATGGGTCACAGGTTTTCGAGGTCCATCATGGTAGGAATGGCTGCTTCTTGAGCCGCTTGCTGCTGCATTTCGTATTGCTTCCATTCGGGCAACCCTTCGGTTCCTTCCCAACCAAGCGCACGTGCCTCTGCATAGTTTCCTTCAGCAATGTAGTGTTGAATCCAGGCTTGACGACGCTCCTCTTCCTCTGCGACGGAGGCTTGAGCGAGTTGGTCCTCGCGCTTGTTGGCTACGGCTTTTCGTCGACCGGCGGTCTTGGCCACTTGAGCGACGACGATCAGGGCGAGCAGGAAGATGATGACGCCACCCATGATTTGGAGCGTTCCACCGTTCCCACTCAAGAGAGACCCGGCTTCGCCATCGTCGTTGGATGCAAGGCTTGGGTCTTCGGTAATACCGCACACGGCCGTGGTACGGGAGCCCTGAGACACTTCGGGGTCCCACGGACAGGGGTCGTATTCGTCGGCTGTGCCATCACCGTCTGAATCGGGACAACCGAAGTATTCCTCGTAGTCGCCGGTGGTGGACGTTCCCGGCACCTTGTAGCACGCATCGAACTGGTAGCCGGTGGCGTTGTCGCCATAGCCGTCCCCGTCGAAGTCCAACCACTGGCTGGCACGAAGAGGGAAGTTGTCCACGCGATTGGAGCTGCTCTGGTTGTCGCCCCAACCGTCGCCGTCCATGTCCGACCACTGGCTGGCGATCTGCGGGAAAGCGTCGCCTCGTTGTTCCCGCAACGTCAGGAACATGCCGGGGTTTTCTTCATCAGCCACCGTACTGTTCTCCCAGTAGTAGTTGTCACCGTAGCCATCACCGTCGAAGTCAGCCCACTGCTCTTGGTCGGTGGGGAACATGTCGTCGACGTCGGCGTAGCCGTCCAGGTCAGCATCGGGGCAGCCCAAACGGCCTTCTTCGAAGGACTTCCCGAACTCGTCGACGCAATCGTCGCCGCTGGGGACGTTGGTGTTGTCGCCGTAGCCGTCACCGTCGGTATCGGCCCACTGGAAGGGGTCGTCAGGGAAGGCGTCGAGCGGGTCGGTCACCCCGTCAAGGTCGGAGTCGGGGCACCCACGGCTGAGTTCAGCCTGCGACTCACCGTAGTCAAGCGGACATACATCGCCATCGTTTCCGTCGGTGTTGTCGCCGTAGC
>JBMZXF010000006.1:0-28620 GCA_049627345.1 Candidatus Poseidonia sp.
GGCTTCGCTGACATCATGACTCACCGCCTTCGGGGGGTTGTTATGGATTATGGCTCTTCCAAGCCATTAAACCTCTTTTCTCATGTGCATCATCGTCGCCAAACACGATGACGCCTCCCTCGCCGTGCATGAAATGGCCGCTTGAATTAAATAGGGGTCGTCGGTGGGAAGAAACGACTTCGGTCGCATTCTCTCCTGAGGGTTCACCGGTGAAGGACGGAAGAGTCGCTTGACTTCCCGTCTTCATCGTCCCTCTGAGAAGGCTTAGAGGTGATGAAATGTACAAGGTCGTAACCAAGGAAGACACCATCCGCATTCCAGCGGAATACATGCGCAAGGGCCAATCCCTCGACCAGCACATTGACCGCTTGTCGATGGACGCCTTTGAAGGCAAATTTGACGCTGAAAACCGCTTTGTGTTGGTCACTAACAATCACAAGACCATCGGTCGTGGACGCATCATTCACGGCGATGGTGCCATCTATCAGCGAGTTCAATTCGACGCTGTTCTGTTCTGCATGGACGACCAGGAAGTCGTTGAAGGGGCAGTCTCAGAAGTCAATGAATTCGGTGCCTTTGTCCGCATTGGCCCCATGGAAGCGCTCCTTCACAAGTCCCAAATCATGGACGAACCCGTGGACATCAACATTGGTGCCAACAAGATCACCGGTCGTCAAAGCGGCCGTGAACTTTCCATCGGTTCCTTCGTCCGAGCCCGCATCGTCTCGCTTTCGCCCGACACCTCCGATCCTCGTCGCTCCAAGATTGGGCTGACCAGCAAGCAGGACGGCCTCGGTTCTCCCCAGTGGGAGCGAAAGGGAAGTGGTGAGTGAACATGGTCAAGATGCCTTTTGCCTGCGGCGAGTGCCACATGATTCTCAACGATGATGTGGACCAGTGCCCCCACCATCCCTCTGCCCACGTGTCCTCCGATTGGACGGGCTACGTCATTATCGTCAATCCCGGGCGCTCGGAAATTGCCAAGCGACTCCAGGTGGAAAAACCAGGCCGCTACGCCCTGAAAGTAAACATTCGATGAAGGTGATATCATGGAAATCAAAGAACGAAAAGAAAACAAAATCCTCAACCGCGTTGAACTTTCATTCAGTTGGAAGCACGACAAGAAATCAACGCCTTCCCGAAAGGAAGTGATCGCCCTCGTCCAAACCCTCGAACCAGGTGCAAACAGCGACCTCATCGTGGTGAAGGACTGCACGACCCGATTCGGTCAACCGCTGACCACCGGGACGGCTTACATCTACAACTCGGCTGAAGCCATGGCCGTTGAGCCTGGCTACATCCAAAAGCGCCATGAGGAATTGCGAAGTTCCTCTGCAGGCGAGCCCGCTGCCGATGCTTCTGAAGGAGGCGATGAGTGATGGGCGACGGACCAAACCCCAAGGCCAAGTGGTCGAAGTACAAAGTGGAAGACGGCAAACTCGTCCGTGCTGAGCACTGTCAGAACTGTGGCCCCGGTGTCTTTTTGGCCGTTCACAGCAACCGCAAGTCGTGCGGTCGTTGCGGCTACACCGAATCGGCTGAGTAATCCTCAGTCGTCACTTGCCGAGTTGAATTCAAACGGACTGTTCTCCCACGAACCGTCGTTGTAGAGCACCAAGGCTCCACTTCCCATCACGATCACGTGAACCGGTAATTCGTCCGTGGGTCGTCGCTGTTCGTTGTCCCGTGTGATGACGACCTCTTCGCGCCACCCTGCAATGCGCCAACCACGTGCATGGGTGTCGAAAACGGCGGATTGAACCGGTCCACTCAGACGCGCCTGTTTGACCGGCTTCATCTCATGGAGCCACGTGATGGTTCCCTCGGTTGAGCAGACCAAATCATGGTCGCCGTGTTTGAAGTGGTGTTCGACGGGAGCCTCCACTTGTGTGAGGAGGTGCTCCTCAACGAGTTGTCCGTCCGAGAGGGAACGACGTTGAACACGACCGCCGCGCGAGGTGACCCAGCACTCCTCGCCGAGGATGTTGAGAGCCACGGTTTCCTCATTTCTTGGTCGACGCTTTGGATAGGACCAATTTGGCGGCGGCATACGCCAGTGTTCATCGGCGGTGATGCCGATGCCGTACAAGCCTCGTCGATAGAGGTCAAACACCACGGTCGTTCCATCGGTCGCCAGCGCCATGGGTTCTGCATCGAGTGCATGCGCCCACGCGTTGCCTGCCGGGTAGTGGATGGTCTGCGAGCCAATGGACGTTCGCAGTTCAGAGCGTTGGTGTCCTTCCTCGGTTAAACCGACGGGTATGGCTCCCATGCAGGCCAGCATCAACTCGCGGTCGAGCCACGTTGCAATGAGGTGCCCGTTGGTGATGGTGGCCTGACGCACCCTCATCGGGTGTGGCGTTGAAACCGGGCTGAGAGGTTGCATCTCCGTGTCCAGCCACAGAAATTCTCCGTCCATGCCGGTCACCAACGCCCCTTCAGGATGGTGGACGAGGAGGTCAGGCAAGAACGGGATGCTGGGGGGCAATCCCTCGTCCATGCATCAATTACGGGGCGCTTCTATGTCAATCCTCGTCTGAGTCACCTCAAAATAGGACGATTCAGGGTTGGTGGCATGGTCGCAGCCACGGTGATTCTCATCGCTGTGAATCAACAGGACATTGCCAGTACCAATCAAGCGGACGCGCTTCGGCAGATGGATGAATGGACCGCCATCGCCGACTTTGAAGGTCATCCAGCTTATGCACTCCATCACCTCAGGATGGTTTACCTCCCGGACGGCCTCTTGTTTGAGGACCACCTCGACCAGCGATGGGAGGCACAAGCGGGTGAGCGCGTGCAAGAGATCATTTTCCCATCTCGTCATGTTGCAGCAAGTGGTCAGGCGTCCCTGACGCTCCACCCCATCGGCGTGCCTCACCTTCCACGCAATGAGGTTGGCCCCTACGGCGGCCACGGTGGCATGGCATCACCACCCTCTACGCGCCTGGCCTCGTGGTGGAAGCGCCTCTTGGCGATGGCGCCATCCGATCCAAGCGTCGGTGGCTTTGACCTCTCATTGGAAGTGACCCACCACGGGCCGACCGTTGGTGTGCCCTGCTTGTTCATTGAGGTCGGTTCTACCGATGCAACGTGGGGGCATGAGGGGGCGGCTCGTTTGCTTGCTACGATCATGCATCACGGGCTGTTGGGTTCAGAAGACGATGCATGGGATGTTGAACAACATGAAGGGCAACTCGTTCTCGTCACCCTCGGTGGCGGTCATTACGCACCACGTGCGAATCAGCTGGCCTCGCTGGAGGGCGTTTGGCTCGGCCACATGTTGGCCACGTACGCCCTTCCGTTTGAACGTGGAGAACACGGGGAGGTGTTGGGCACATGGAAGCAATCCATCGAGGCTGGCCTCAAAGCGACACGCACATCGTTCCCTGGAGGCGACATCGTTTGCTCCATGGACAAGAAGGCGTTCAAAGGCTGGCAACGACAAGCCATTCGGACGTTCCTCGAATCGGTCGACATACCGCTTCTCACGACGCACCAAATCAAACAGCGAATCGGCCAAGCATAACGTGAAGCACAAAGGGTCAAAGAGCGCCTCCGTCGTCCGACAACCATGGTGGGCTGGTTCTCCAAGATGGTGGTCGCTACCACCGTTCGGATGCCCAAATGGTTTGTTCGCTGGGTCAGCCGACGCTACGTTGCGGGCGCCAGCCTTGACGACGCTGTGGCGGTCATGAAACGGCTGAGCCATGAAGGCGCCTGTTTCACCATCGATGTTCTCGGTGAAGAAATCTCCTCGATGGATGAAGCCCAGTTTTTCCTCGAGGAGTACATTCGAGTCATGGAAGCCATCAAAGCGCACCAACTTGATGCTAATTTGAGCATCAAACCCACGGCTTTTGGCCTTCTTATCGATCCCGATCAGGGGATGGCCAACATTCGACGCCTCGTCAAACTGGCTGCGGAAGAAGACATGTTCGTCCGACTTGACATGGAGGACCATCGGGTTACCACCGACACCATCGATGTGGTGGTGGCACTCCACGAGGAGGGGTTGACCAATGTCGGTACCGTGTTGCAGGGGCGATTGTTCCGCACCCTCAGCGACATTGATGCCCTCGAGACGACGCTTGGCCCTGCGGCCGATTACAGGATTTGCAAGGGCATTTACCTCGAACCCGAGGACATCTCGTTCACGGGATACCGGGACATTGTCGACGCCACCAACGCTGCCGTTGATCGCATGTTGGATGCAGGGGCGTACGTTGGGATTGCCAGCCACGACCAACCTGTCATCGATCACGCCCTCTCAGCCCTCTCGTCTCACGGCATGGGCCCAGGTGTCGATGACCCTCGAAGCAATGCAGGGCCAGTTCGCCATCACAAGGGTCCAGGGTATGAGTTCCAAATGCTCCTTGGCGTCCGAGGGCCGCTTCGCCGTCGTTTGTTGAATGAAGGCCACAGAACACGAGTGTACATTCCTTATGGAGAAAAGTGGTATGAATACAGCATCCGACGGCTCCAAGAGAACCCCACGATCGGCACGCAGGTGGCCAAGGCGTTCTTGCTTCCTTGGACCAACCGGCCATGATCAGTTTCGCTTCTTCTTTTTCGAACGACCTCGATTGGCGTTTGGATTCACGCCTTTCTTAACGTGCTCTTTGGGACGTTCTGGATTGGGGTTGAACCCTAAGCGACCTTCCTTCCAAGCCTGGCGGCGTTCGCGTGGTGTTCGAGGTGCAAAGTGCTCGCCCTTGGGTGGTTCATGGAGGTACATTCGCTTGATGTCGGGCGCTTGAACGGTGCCACGCATGGTGCGGCCAGCGCCGGTGTGGATGGCGCGAATGCGCCATGTTTCCCCGTTGTGTTCCATGAGGTGAGAGCCGGTGAAGGTGGTCTCTTGAGGAACGACGAGAACATCAGCAGTGGAATCTTCTCCTCGTGTCAGGGTCAATTTTACCCGAACCATGTCGGTCCGTAGGGCGGTGATTCGTGCGATGTTGGCGGCCGTTTCTCCGGATGTGTGTTGGCCGGTGCGAAGTTCAATCTGGTGAATGCGCCACAGCATGTCGTCTTCTTCAAACACATCGCCGACGACAAACTCTTCATCAGCATCCACCACCAACACAATGCGGTTTGACTGCGGCCCATCGGTGAGAATGAAGGGGATGTTGGTTGGAGGGGGTGGGCGAAACACAACGGTGTGGACACGTTCACATTCGGTGCAACGCACTTTGAAATCCGCACCGTCGCCGACTTTTTTCTCATGGAGGATGTCGTGGGCCGTCATCTCTTCGCACGATGGGCAGTGCGTGGCATTGTCGAGGATTTCCTCTTCTTCCCACACCTCATCATCGTCCATGGGACTCCCTCATTGCTTGCGCTGAACCCACTTGGTTTGAACCCTCCGACTTGGTTCGTGTGCAAGGCTTGATGTTGTGGATGGGGGACGAGGTTCCATGGCGGATGAGATGAATGGCCTTGAGCGGGGTGATGTCCTCGCTTTTCTTCTCTCCAAAGACGGGAGTCAACCTCAGGACGAGCCGCTTATCGCTGCCAACATCCACGAACAACTCCAACACATGGGCCTCTCCACGTGGTCCATCTCCGTTCTGCGGCGATTGCGGGATGCCGTTGGTCGCCTCGCTCCTGCACGAGTCCTGGAGGTGGGCGCCAGTATCGGCCACCGGACGGCATGGTTGCTCGATGAATTTGAGCGTGAGGATCGCCGTCCAACAGCACTGACACTGGTCGAACAAGGTGGAAAATTTGCGGTCATCTTGCAGCGGCTTCTGCAGCGCTACGAAGCCATGACGTGGGCTTCGGTCGTGGTGGGTGAGCCTGAACAACTCGCTGCAGAACACCAAGCATGGGCCTTGGCTTCGGCCACCGGTACCGAACTGTCGCAAACACCGTTCGAATCTGGGTACGATGTGATCGTGGTCGACGGGCCGTCGCCCGCCCGAGCAAGCCTCGTGGCGACGTACCTTCCTCTGCTCAACGACAACGGCGTCCTGTTCACCGTTGAACCGGACATGCCAACGGGTGACGTCGCGGAAGATGATGTTGAGGGTATGGCGATGGTCAACGGCTTCAATCGCTGGATTGAACTCGTCGGAGAAACGCAATCGACCCATCACGTTGCCTTCATGCCGCTGTTTGGTGGGACCCTCGTCGCTTGGCTCCCTCACGCTTGAGTCGCGAGGTCAATGAGCCCGGACACGTTGAGCAAACCGTAGCCGTAGTAGTCGTCGTGGGTTGTTTGCCCTTCTTCCGGTACGGCGCTGTCCATCAGCCAACGCTTGACCGAGTCGACGGTATCGGCGCCGTTTGATGCCGCCGGTTTCAACTCGGGTTTTTCTTCGAGAAGAAGGCACAGGGCACCCGTGACATAGACGGTGGCTGCACTGGTACCGTCGGCGATTCCCCAGCCACCGTCCTCCGTCAGGACCGGGACGCCTTCAGCAGGCGCCACCACTTCGGGTTTCTTGTTCGGGTCTCCCCTCGGCATCAAGATGGGGAGCGGGAGGAGTCTCCCGTTGTTATCGCCCTTTGAAGAACCGGGCCAATGCGTTCCCTTGATGGTCACACCACCCACGGAAATCACACCTGCTTCACTGGATGGATGGGCCACATCGCCGTCGTCATCCTCTCCGTCATTGCCTGCGGCAGCAACGACGTACACGCCCGCATCGATGGCATCGTTGGCCGCATCACCTGATGTTCGTCCTGAACCAATGGAGAACGGAAGGATGTTCGGAGCCCCACCCAAGGAGAGGGAAATCACATGCGCACCGTTTTCGACGCACCAGTCGACAGCGTCACCGACGATGGTGTCGCTGCCGCTTCCGTCCGAGCCCAGGGCTTTGGCCACCAGAAGGTCCACGTCTTTCGCGATGCCTTTGAGCCACCCGTTGGCCACCAACAACCCGGCCATCGATGTTCCGTGCCCGTGGTCGTCGTAGGGTTCACTGTTTCCGTTGATGAAATCCTTCCATCCCACCAGATTGACGCCTTCAAAATCGGCGTGGTCAAGGGCGATTCCTGAATCAACGATGCACGCTACGACGCCGTTTCCTGTCAAGGCATCGGGTGCTGGTTGAATCAGTTCGTTGTAGGTGGCGTGCCGTTCGAGGGCCACCTCACTCGGGCGAAGCAAGATGGCTCCATCGCTCATCAGCACCGCACCGAGGTATCCAGCTGCGAGGACGAGGGTGATGCCGAGGGTGATGCTTACAACGAGTTTGATGGCCCTGATGTCTGAGCCTTCATGGTCGATTTCAGCCTGATAGGGAGGTGGTGCGGACCAAAACTTGGTCCGCTCTTCAATGGAAGCGTTGATCTCGTCAACCGGTTCCATGCAATCAACTCAGCGTGTGCACTATTTCAGTCAGTGTATCAACGAACCTTCGTACGTCCTCTTCGTTGTTGTACAGGTAGGCCGATGCTCGGAGTGAGCCTTGTGGATGGCCACGGTCAGCAAACCAAGAGTGGACGCAGTGTTGGCCACTACGGACCATCACGCCGGCAGCCTCATCCAACAACAAGGCGACGTCGTGAGCCGGTAAGTTGTCCATGAGAATGGAGCAAATACCGCCACGTTTTGAGGCGTCTTCTGGACCAATGATGGAAAGACCCGGCAAGTCCTTGACGCCTTGGGTCATGATGCGGTTCAAGGCGATTTCGTGCTCGTGGACTGCGTTCATGTCGAGTTGTGAGAGATAGTCGATGGCAGCACCGGTCGCCATCATGCCGGAGAAATTGCCCAATCCACCTTCAAAGCGCGCCGGTGGTGCAGCCCAGGTGGCTTCGGTGTAGGACGATGTCTGAACGGTTTGTCCTCCGGATTGAATGGTCCGTAAGTTTTCGAGCAACTCGTAGCGACCCCACAACCCGCCCATGCCAGATGGCCCGCACATTTTGTGGATGGAAAACGACAGGAAGTCAATGTCCAGCGCCTTCACGTCCACGTTCATGTGCGGCGTTGATTGAGCACCGTCAACCGCTACGAGGGCGCCGTGATCGTGGGCTACTTTGGTGATCTCAGCAATGGGGATTTCAATCCCATCGAGGTTGCCAACATGGCTCATAGCCACCACTTTGAGATTACTTCCCGCTTCGGCGCAGGCGGCTTCAAAGGCTTCCATGTCGAAGGTGTTGTCCGGGTGGCTCTTGACGACGCGATGGTCGATGCCCTGTTCTTGTTCGAGTTGAAGCCACGGCACCAAGTTGGAATTGTGTTCGCGGTCAGAGGTCAAGACGACATCGCCTTTGTTCCAAGAGAGTCCATGGGCGATTTGGTTGATGGAATGGGTCGCATTCCGTGTGAACACGATTTCATTGGGGGTTGCGGCGTTGAGGAATTGACTCAATTTGTTTCGTGATTCTGCCACGGATTTTGAAACGGTTGTTCCGTATCGGTGGACCGACCTTCCACCGCACCCGGGCGTTTCGGTGTAGTAGCGGTGAATGGTATCGATGACGGATTGTGGCTTGAGCGTCACGCAGGCGTTGTCGAGGTAAGCAGGAGGGTGTTCTCCACTGAGCGTTGGGAAATCTTCACGGTGTTGGCTGAACATCTTACCACGCTTCCTGGTCTGGCATGTAGTCGAGGGCTGGCGCATTCACGCCACAGGATGAACACGCAATTCTGCTCGGCATGGGCGACTCACAGGCGGCGCATGCGTTGCCCACCACCACGCTTGATCCACATCCGGGTGAGCGGCAGGGGTGCGTCAATTCACCTGTGTTGTTGAGCGAGAGTGGCGATGGTGCATGACATTCAGGGCACGCAGCGATGGATTTCTGCTTCACCGGCGCTTCTCCTGACATTTCCAGCGATGCATCGACGGCAGCCCGAGTACGAACGCTGGCTTGGTTGCCCAACATTCGCTGCGGGTACCAGAGAACAAAGATCAGAATTGGTATGGCCGGAAGTCCAGTGAGGAGGTGGAGGACGAGAAAACCGAGGCTGTTATCGCCGTAGGTCGCGACGTGGCGAAGACCGGCCCACGATGACATGATGATGAGGAAGACCCAGCAACCCAGCAGCGCGGTCCAACCACGGAGTGAATGCTCAGCGAGCGCTTCCTCCATGACGCGAACATCCTCGTGGAGATGATTCACTTCGACGTGCAAATCCCGCGTCTCGACCACGGCCTTCCAGAAGAAAAACAGGAAGAAAAACACGACCAAAAGGATGAGTGTACCTTCCATCATGTTCGCGAGGTTCAAGCCAAGAGGGAAACTTGGGTTGGTACGGTAAAAGAAAATCTGAGCCCCAACCATTCCGTTCCACATCACCAAGAGGGAAATGGCGTGAATTCTCATGACGGGAAAGAGCATCCACGCTTGGTAAGCGAACCATCCCCAACAGATGATCGAAATCAGCAACTGGAAGAATTGAAATCCGTCGATGGCAAGAACACCGTCGACGCCGGAAACCTTTGCGTCGCCTCCGTTCCAAAGCTCCGTTGAGACGGAACCTAAGATGAGGGCCACCAATCCAATAACGATGGTGGCATAATGGGTTCTTGTCCATTCTTCCTTCAGCAATTTCCAGTGAAACATCCACTCCTTTCTTACCGTATTGACGGCTTCCGCCATCGGGAGATGGGCTGGAAGAGGAGATTGAAGGGTCATGTCTGCCATTCGAAACGGAAGGGTGGTTTCGTGGGTGGCGGCGCTTCCCTCTGCACCTGCCCCCTCGGCCATGGTGCAAGGCTGGAGTTCGCCCCTTTGAGTCCTTTCGCTCCTCGCAACGGCAGGCTTGGGTTCGGAGGGTGATGGTTAAACGAGAAAGGGGGGTCGCGAGGGGCAGAGCCGAGATCGCATAGCCTGGTAGTGCGCGCGACTGGAAATCGCGTGGGCCCGTTCCCTCGGGAGTTCAAATCTCTCTCTCGGCGCCAAAGAACATCACATGTCAAGACGCGATGAGGTTGAACAACGAGAAGGAACCCTGGGCGGGAGTTCGATTCTCTCTCGGTGCCAAACTCCTTGGTAACCACAACCTCCATGATTGATACGACACAGCCACCTCCGTGGACGACAACCGTGGACATCGGAGGCGCTGGTATGCGCTCATGGCCGTGGGCATTCTTCTCCATTTCCTCGCCATGGCCAACAGCGACCTTGGTCTCGATGCCCATGTCCGCTTGAACGCTGCCATGGATGGCCAGCAGGACGGACAGGATTTGGCCTGGGGAAAACTACGGATGGACGACAGTTCTGGTCAGGCACCCACCGACGAGCAGGTGTACGATGGCTACATTTCACCTTGGTTTGAATCTGAACTCGCTGCAAAATTCACCGCCTTTACGGGTGTGCTCGGTGTCGCATGCTTGGCTGGGCTTGCGCCACGTTGGGGAAATCGTTCGCCATCGTTTGACCCCGTGAAACCAGCTTTGATTCTCCTCAGTCCGATTTTCCTGTTCGTGTCGGCGCGTGGCTACGACGAAAGCGTGTTGGCGTTGGTAGCAGGATTTGGAATGGTTGGATTTCTGTTCAATCAAGGCGAGGAGCGTGCTCAGCGTTTGCTCCACGTCGTGATGATGGCCGCCTCGGTGATGCTTCTGTTGGGGTGGAAAGGGTTCAGCCCCGTCGCGAGCATTGGCGCTTTTCTGATGACCGTTGCACTGGGTGTCGGATGGGTGGTCGTCGAGGAGAAGTCATCCGGTCCCTTCGGTGCATGGTTGGTGCATCCGTGGAAGATGGCCATCTCGTGTGTTGCGGTTGTTTTCCTCGCTGTGTTTACATTGGGGTTGATGACCGAAACCGGCACGTTTGGAGTCATTGGCCAACGCCCGGTTGCTTTTGTGTTGGCGACCATGGTGGCGCTGATTCACTCCATTGTCCTGTTCCTTTTGGTCGGATTTGTGCTGTGGCCTCTCCTCACGGTTCGATGGTCGTCGTTGTCCAGCTTGCGAGGGGTTGGTCCGACCATGCTGGCCTCGTACATCGCTGTGTTGTTGGCAGGAATCGCTGCTTACATCGGGGCGCTTTGGACGCTGGAATCCCAACTTTGGGGCCGTTCCATGGTGGAGACGATGCTGGTTCTTGGTAACAACGGACGGTACGCCACGGCCGTCTTGCTTCCGTTGGTGTTTCTCCTCTCCTGGCCCACCGACGAGGATGATCGGGATTTCGCTTCTCAAGAGAGCAGACGGGTCAAGGTGGGCCTGCTGGTCTTGCTCCCGTTGATGCTGTTCATTTCCTTTTACGGCCAGCAATTGTGGTCGGATGATGCGGGTGCGTGGCTGGCAGAATCGATGGAAGAGGAGGAATCATGTTTCGTGATGGTCGCTCAAGAAACACTGGCGATGCACCACCTCTACGTCATCAAATCCAATGTCGACCTGACCGGTGAACAAGGGATTGACGGGTATTGGAGAAGCGCCCCTGACGTGAAGGCGTTTGTTGAGAGTTCGCCGGACTGTGCCGCGTTGATGCTTGTTGCACCCGGTGAAGACTACACACCTGGCGAAGGATGGGCTCTGGTCCACGAGCAGGCTGCGCCCTACACGTTGAGTGGAGGCGCCGATGCAGGGAGTTGGAAGGTGTTCAGAGCCATTGGGTGATGTCCAATTCACGAAGCGATTATATCCATTTGTCCGGTGGCCGGACCACTGCCACCGTGGCTTAGGGGTATAGCACCTCATTGGTAATGAGGAGGTCGCGAGTTCAAATCTCGCCGGTGGCTCCACGCTCCGCTTTGTTCAAACCTCACTGAACAGCACTCTCTGCCGTACCTTTACCTCAATGTATAAGAGGTGATTTTCAAAATCTCACCGTGAGAAGGCAACTTCTCAGATGGGATGCACATGGAGCGTAAGCAACAAACAGAGGACATGCAACGACGGGTGAAGGAACTCCAACACCAGGTCGACGAACTGAAAGAATTGGTCAACACGCTTCTGAGCGTGATTGTCGAGGAGCCCGACGGCGTTCACAGTGGCGCCGCACCGACCCTTCCGGGTCAGGGCATGATGCAGGTCTGCATGTGATCATCCTTTGATCACGGCGAGCGGGTTCATTCGAGCTACGGGGCGAGCAAGCCCCGCCTTTGCTGTTAATGCGATGACCTCGTCAACGTCCTTGTAGGCATCCGGTGCCTCTTCCGAAAGCACGTTCGGCGTTGAAGCATGGACGCGAACGCCTCGTTCTTCCAGCATCCGCTTCAGCGCCTTCCCATCTTGGGTTTTCTTCGCTTGGCTACGTGAGAGCGCTCTGCCTGCCCCGTGGCACGATGAACCAAAGGCTGCGTTGCTGCCTTTCTGGGCACCGGCCATGATCCACGAGCCATTGCCCATGTCCCCTGGGACGATCACGGGTTGACCGGTCGTCGCAAATTGGCTACCGATGTCGGCGTGGTCGCCACCAAATGCTCGTGTGGCGCCTTTTCGATGAACGCAGCACGAGCATGAGCGGCCGTGAATGACGTGCGTCTCCATCTTGGCGATGTTGTGGGCTACATCGTACAGCGTCTTCGCTTCCCCATCAACACCCATCTCCAACCTGAGAACCGTTCGCAAGCGTTCCGCCAAGACGGCTCGGTTGGCAAAAGCGAAGTTCGCAGCCGCATTCATTGAATCCAAGTAGGCTTGGCCTTCCGGTGAATGCACGGGTGCGGCTGCCAGTTGCCGGTCGGGAAGTTCATACCCCCATTGCTCATTGTGCCATACGCCTTCTTGGAGTTTGTAACTCGCCTCAAGTCGTCGAACGTGGTCCGTGCATACTTGATGGCCGAGGCCTCGGCTTCCCGAATGAATCATGGCAACGACTTGGTCCTCAAACAGTCCCCATGCCTTGGCCGTCTGCTCATCGACCACGCTCCCCACCGTTTGCAACTCAAGAAAGTGGTTTCCACTTCCGAGCGTTCCGAGTGAACGCAACCCGCGCTCCCGTGCTCGTTGCGATAGGCTGGCTTCCGATGTTTCAAGGAGGCCTTGCGACTCAAGGTGGTTGAGGTCCTCATGAACCCCATACCCCAAATCAACGGCAGCATGCGCACCCCGTTGAAGGAGGTCGTTGAGGTCTTGATGGCTGATGTCAACGCCGCCCTTTCCGGACCCTCCTGCGGGGATTCTCCCCGCCAGCCGTCCTGCGAGTTTCTTGAGGTTGGGAATGTCCTGGGCCGTGGCCTCCAGGGCGAGAAACCGCACGCCGCAATTGATGTCGAAACCCACGCCACCCGGCGACACAGCACCGCCGAGTTCACCTGCCTCGGTGTCGGTGGCGACCACCCCTCCGATGGGGAACCCGTAGCCGTAATGCCAGTCGGCCATGGCCCATGCTTCGCCTACGATCCCGGGGAGCGATGCCGTGTTGACCAGTTGCTCAGGCCCACGGTCATCGGCGTGTCGTTTCATGTGGGTGGCATCCGTGACCAATCGGGCGTCGGTCTTCATCATCCCGTGAGCCTTGATGCGCATG
Source organism: Candidatus Poseidonia sp. (assembly GCA_049627345.1). Classification (GTDB taxonomy): domain Archaea; phylum Thermoplasmatota; class Poseidoniia; order Poseidoniales; family Poseidoniaceae; genus Poseidonia. Next base: position 13,393 of record JBMZXF010000006.1, read on the forward strand.
GTACCGTCACCCTCGTCCACGAGGTGCTGGTGCCATGCAGGTTCCATGGCATGGGCTCCCCGGTATCGGATTTGAGGCTTTTTGCTCATGATTCACGGTCTCCGGGAACACAGCCTTGAAGGGGGGCCTTCGCTTGGGCAGACCGTTCACCTCGTGGAGATGATTTGATGTCCCTACCTCCCATTGACCTTGCTGTGTTTCACAACAACGGCTACGTTCGCAAGCAATGCAGAGTTACCGACCTTTGGTTTTGGACCACGGATGAACAGCGGGACACGTGCGGCGATACCTCAGAGGACGAATACACCTTCATCGGTGCTCCGTTGATCGCCGGCTTTGACCAACGTGGAAAAGCCCTCAAGGACGCCATGCGAGAAGCCTTTCTCGGCTTCTTCGAGGCGGCTGACCACACCCGCATTGAACCCTATCCGGTGTTGGCTCGTTGGCGAGATGACATTCACCTCACCATCGCTTCCATCGCAGATTTCCAGCCTCACGTCACCTCCGGATCGGTTGACCCTCCCGCCAATCCGCTGACCGTCTCGCAGCCGTGCATTCGATTGACCGACGTCGACGCAGTCGGGCGTTCTGGGCGTCATCTGACCACCTTCGAAATGATGGCCCACCACGTGTTCAATCGTCCCGATGAAGGCCTCGAAATCTATTGGATGGAAGCATGTGTCGAGCACTGCCATCGAATGTTGACCGAGACCTTCGGCATCGATGCCAGCGAAGTCACCTACGTGGAGAATCCTTGGTGTGGTGGCGGCAACGCTGGCGCTGCTGTTGAGGTCATTGTGGGCGGGCTTGAACTGGCCACCCTCGTCTTCATGGACATGGAAGAGCACCCCGACGGCGATGTTCAGCTGAAGGGAGACACCTACCGAACCATGCCACTGCAAATCATCGACACTGGCTACGGTCTGGAACGATTCTGTTGGGCTGCTGCTGGAACGCCGACCATTTACGAAGCCATCTACCCTGAAACCGTGGACTGGCTCAAGAAACTCGCTGGCTTTGATCAGGTCACCAGCCGATGGCCCTCCCTCGATTTGGATGCCCTTCTCGGTGAAATGTCTCGTTTGAACGGGATCATGAACATCGAAGCAGGGGTTGATGGAGACCAACTGGTCAACTTGTTCTTGACCAAACTCAAGGAACGCGGCGTGGAATTGACGGCCGAGCAGTTTTCCTCCGTAACTGAACCACTGGCCAACATCTACGCCATTCCAGACCATCTCCACGCCCTGTGCAACATGCTCGGCGACGGCCTTGTTCCCTCGAATGCAAAGGCAGGCTACCTCGCACGCATGCTCGCACGAAGGGTCCTCCGGATGCGCGATGAACTCAACATCGATGTCTCCCTTCCCGACCTTGCGAAGCACCATCTTGACGTCAATTTGGGAGGGCATCTCAACAAACAGACCGAGGATGGCTTGCTCACCATCCTGGCCTTGGAAGAGGAACGGTATGCAGAGATGTTGCGCAAGGGTACGAACGTCATCCAAACCCAACTCAAATCCGTTTCGAAGGACAGCCATCTCATTCCCGATGAACTCCTGTTCACCATGAACGACTCTCACGGACTTGCGCCCGACATGGCCATCACGCTCGCCCGCAACGCAGGTTGGAGCGACGTCTCGTTGCGAACCGGGTTCTCTGCAGAGATGGCTGAGCGGCATGCTCGGTTGGCAAAGGAAGCCGCCAGTTCTGATGCCACCGTCGTGAGTTCGCTTGACGTTGCGTCCCTTCCTGCCACCACCACGCTCTATTACGATGCAGTGTACCAACCTTCCTTTGACGCACGCGTGCTTGCTTGTCTACCTGCTCAAGGCCAAGGCCCTGACGGGTCAACCCACGCCGTGGTGCTTGACGCTACGCTGTTCTACCCGGAAGGTGGGGGTCAAGAAGCCGACCATGGCACCCTGGTTCACGCCGGCACCACCGCTAACGTTCTTGACACGCAAAAAATTGGCGATGTCATCGTTCACTTCACCGATCAACTCCTTGACGTTGATGCATCCGTCCAAGGTTGCCTTGACTGGAAACGAAGGAAGCAACTCATGGACCACCACACGGCGGTCCACATCGTCGGTGGAGCTGCCCGTCGTCTGTTGGGTCCGCACATCTTCCAGGCTGGTTCCCACCTCTCGGTCGAGAGCGGCCGACTCGACATTACGCATTATCACCGGCTCACTCGTGCCGATCTGGATGCCATGGAAGACATGGCCAATGCGGTGTTGGCAGAGGTCCGTCATACGGAAAAAACCGAGCTCAATCGAAAAGATGCGGACTTGATTCACGGCTTTGACCTCTACCAGGGTGGTGCGCCAAAGGGTGATTCCATTCGCATTCTGAAAATTGCCGAGCACGACATCCAGGCCTGCGGCGGTACGCATCACGACGAGCCCGGTCAGATCGGGTCCATCCGAATCGTCCGCTCCTCCGCCGTTCAAGACGGTGTAGAACGCCTCCACATTGTCGCCGGTGAAGCAGCCCTCAACTATGCACGCTCGCAAGACGCCCTCGTTCGCGCCTCCAGCGAAGTGTTTGGTGTCCACGCCGACGACCTGCCCAAGGCAGCAGCTCGTTTCTTCAAGGAATGGAAGGAACAACGTAAGTTGATTGAGCACCTTGAATCAGAAATTGTTCGTCTCCGTACGACAGGCGGCGGGGATGCCTCGACCGAGGTGGATGGCGTCCGTGTGGTTGTGATGGAAATTGATGGCGACCTCAAGTCCATGACAACGATGCTCAAGGAATTGACGCTTGACACTTCGACACCCACCTTGGCGGTGCTCGGTTCAAGGGATGGCGGGGGTAAACTCATGATTGCCGCCACCGAAAACACCGTCGCCAGCGAACGGTACAACGCCGTTGATCTGCTTCGTTCCATCTCGCCTCACATCAAGGGTGGAGGCGGTGGCAGGCCGACCTTTGCACAAGGCGGGGGTTCGCATGCCGATGGTTTGGACGATGCCCTCGATGCTGCACGGTCGGCCTTGGGCGTCTGATCACAACAGACTTCGAAGGGCCTCTCGGTCGAAGTGAGAAACAGCTTGGTTGAAAGCATCCCGTGGGGTGAACCAAGCGGCTTCTGAGATCTCTTCTGTTTGAAGCGTGAGTTCGTCGAGGTCTCCGCTCCACGTTGAGTGATAGGTGAACGATACGAATGAAATGCCTTCGTCGTTGAAGATGTTTTGCGTGATGACGGGTTCAATGTCATCAAGCACGATGGTCAACCCGAGTTCTTCCATGGTCTCTCGGACACACCCCACTGCTGGATGTTCATCGTGGTCCATATAACCGCCCGGGAGCGTCCAGAACCCTCTGAAGTGGCCTCGCTCAACTTTTGCCATCAGGACATCACCGGACTCGTTGCACACCATGACCTTTGAGACAAGTCGGTGGATGGACCGATAGATGGCATCACGTGCGACGGGATGAACAGCATTGTCTGCAGCACAAGCGTCCTTCCACGCCCAATTCTGTGGCCAGGCAATCTTCGGGTAGGCTTTGACGACGTTGAATTCAGCACCGCTGTAACGGAGGCAGAGGAGGAATTTCTTTTCAAATTCTATCCCCATGGCTTCCACTTCGGTCCGAGTGGGAAAACGTAAGATGACGTCGGTTTCGAAACGACCTTTGACGGGTTGAAGTGGGCCGTTTCCAGCTTCGTCGACGAGGAGCACCTTCCCGTCATGCTCCAAGTAGACAACCTCGGAGGGGTGCATGTTTTGTCCACATCTCCGTCGGTCAAGAACCCTCGCTCGGTGTTGGTCATTCCTTGGGATGCTCAATTTCTGTCGGTTCGGGAAGCGTCGCTTGAAGGGTCTCAGTGACTTTGAGTTCCTCCAGTCGTCGGGCTTGCGGTAGGACTCGCCGTCCGTAGGACGTCATGGTGGCGTCGAACGCTTTGGCCGCTTTTGAGAGGTGTCCGCCCACCTTGGTCAAGTGGTCCATGGTTGTGTTCACTCTCTTGTAGAGTTCGCGTGAGACTTCGTAGATTTCGTTGGCACCTTCGGCCAAGGCGTGTTGCTGCCAGTACAAGGCCACGGTTCTCAGCAGGCCCAGCATCGTGACGGGTGTAGCGATGAGGACGGATTTGCTCATCGCATAATCCATCAAATCCGCATCCATCGAGAACGCAGCGGCCGCCATGGCTTCACTTGGAATGAACATGACAACATGATCGAATTCACCCTCGATGGTTTCCTGATATGCTTTTTTGCTCAATTCTGCAATCCTTCCCCTCATCGCCTTGGCGTGTTTGTTCAACAAGACGGTCTGCTCCTCTCCCGGCTCGAGTTCAGCCGCTTGGAGGAAATGGGCGCCGGTTGCTTTGGAGTCAATGGGAATGACACCGTTGTCGGGCAACCTGACGACGAAATCAGGCCGACTGCCGTCAGCGAGGGTTGTTTGCTCATCAAAATCGATGTTTTCGCTCATGCCGGCCATCTCAAACAACCGTCGAAGTTTGACCTCGCCCCAGTTGCCACGTGCCTGACTTGAGGTGGTCAGAGCGGTGGAGAGTGCCGTGGTGCGAGTGGACAACGATTCTGTTTTTTCTCCCAACTCCCTGAGGTGGCGCTTGATGCCCTCATAGGCTCCCGCACGCTCTTTTTCCATTTCTGCATTCATGAGGGTGAGTTTTGCCATTTCGTCTTGGATCGGTTTGACCAGGTTGGCGACCTCAATTTTGCGGAGTTCCAATTCATGGGTGGCTTCTTGTTGCTGATTCGCGAGTTTGGCTCGCGCCATCTCGATGAAACGGGCTGAATTTTCCTCACCGATTTTCATGGCGATGTTTTCCACTTCCGCCCGGATGCGTTGTTCGTTTCCTTCCGCACTGGCCTCGTTGGCACGAAGCCGTTCTTCTGCCCGAATGAGTTGGCCGGAAAGGGATTGCTTGGCGAGCAGCCATCCGATGGAGGCACCGATGGCCAGGCCTGCGAGGAGGAGCCCGTATTCGATGAGTGCTGTCATGAACAAACAACCACGACGACGGTATATGATGAATCCCCTGACATCAATGTTCAAATCATTCTAGCCAGTGGCGTGCATCATGCGCTTTGAACAGTTGAACGAGGGTGTTTGGGCCATGACCTACCTCATTGTGGACGAGGAAACCAACGAAGCGGCTTTGGTCGACCCTGTGTACGATTTCATGCAACAGTACGTTGACCTCCTTGAGAAGGATGGACTCACGCTGGTCTACGTCATCGCCACGCACACCCATGCCGACCACATCACCGCTTGCTTTGGATTGCGAGAAGCGTACGGCTGTGAGTATGTCATGTCAACTGAAACGGCAAGTCTGGGCGTTACCATGCACGTCGATGACGAGGAGAAAATCATGCTCGGTTCCATTCCCATTCAATTCCACGCCGCTCCAGGACACACCAATGATTCCATGATCGTCCACGTCCCAGGCTACATGATGACGGGCGATTTCCTGTTCAACGGCTCAGGTGGCGTTGGCCGAGACGATTTACCCAGTGGAAGGGTCCACGTCCACTGGGATGCCCTTCAGGTGCTTTCCCGATTTGAAGGGTCAACCATTGTCTGTTCGGGGCATGATCCTCCCGGTACCGAGATGATGTCGTTGGACTGGAACCGTGATCACAACCCGATTTTGCGCATGACCTCGTATGAGGAGTTCAAAACCTGGCAGGACGAAACGGCGGCAAAACTCGGAAGTGTCTCCAAGATTAAAACGGCGATTCCTGCCAACCTGTTTGGGGAGTTGCCAGAGCGCATTCCCTGGCTTGAATGAGCCTATTTCTTCAACGGGTTTTCAGGTGCCTTGGTGTCCACCGGGATGCTTGGCAAATTCTGAAGGTCTTCGAAACTCATTTGCTGGCGTGCTGCCGTGTCAAACGCCGTGAGGCGCTCATCCATGCCCATTCGGACGTTGAAATCAATGCGGCCTTTGGTGCGGGTGAGGTCGTAGGACAGCGGGTCGAGGTACTCGATCACCTGCGCTTCGAAATCCTGACGAACTCGCGCTCCACGCCACGATGAGTAACCCCACCGGTACGAGATGCCAACAACGGCTGCACCGTAGAGGAGGGTGAGCACCACCGTGGCGAAAAGGATGGGGTTGCCATCAACATCCCGTGATTCTTCGAGCAGATTTCGGCCCAACAAGAAGAGCAAACCGATGCCCACCACCGGATTCAGCACACCTTCGAGCCACTGGTTGACCGGGACCAGCCGTCCCTTGGCTGGATCAACAAAGACAAGGTCGGCTTCAAACGCGGTGTTGAGCACCGAGAGGATGGAGAGCAGGACCATGTAGAGCATGGAGGAGACGATCAGTTCAACGGTCCATGAATCGAGGTCGAGCACCCAATGCACAATGAGCCATGCAAACAGTCCCAAGAATGCTGCTTGTGGAACGTAGTTGAAGTGCTCAATGTGCTGTGAAAATTCCGTCAATGAGCGGCGCTGCTCTTTGTTTCCTCGGTGAGGTTTCGGGATGTGAATCACCTGCCAGTGCAACAACCGCTCGATGGTTTTGAGCGCCAAAATGAGCAGGCGTTGCCGAATCAAGAGGTATTCCATGAACAGCATAAAGGGGAAACCGATGAGAATGAGGGGCAAGGCCATGATGGCAGATAAAGGAAGAATCAGGAGGGCTGGAAGGAGCAAAAAGTGCGACAGCGTGAGCGGATGAAGCAGTTCAGCTTCGATGAGCCGCTGTTTGGCGGGTGGGATGCGAAGATTCCGAGCGATGTCGTCCAAGGTTTGCGAGAAGGAGGCGACTTGGTGTCCCGAATCCACGATTTGTCGAACCACCGTCCTGTATTCCGAAACCTCATGCCCGACCCCGACCCAAAATTGCCAAGCAAGCCGCATCGGCAGGGCAAGGAGCAAGGGGAGGGCCAGAATACCTGCGCCCCACAGCAACTCTTGCAGTTCGGTTGCCACAGACCTTCCCCGTGCCTGCCACTCAGCAGGGGTTGTTGAAAACAGCGGTTCAATTCGTCTCCATACCCAATGTTCTAACACCCTCGGAATAGGCACGGTCCATGGCTCGTATCGCCGTGACCGATGGAATGGATGAAAAGGCCGTTCAACGGCTTGAGAAGGCTGGCCACGAGGTCGTGCTTGAGCACATTGCTGCCGCCGATCTTCTTGGCGGGGCACTGGAAACCTTCGATGCAATCATTATCCGAAGTGCGACCAAACTTCCGGCCGAGGTACTCGAGGCTTCTGGTGATCGGCTCAAAGTGATCGGTCGTGCTGGCGTCGGTGTTGACAACATCGATCTGGCAGCGGCCGGTGCTCGAGGCATCAGCGTCGTGAATGCGCCCCGTGCCAGCACCCAGTCCGTGGTTGAACTGACCTTGGGTCACCTTCTCGCATCGATTCGTCACCTGCCCCGTGCCGACCGCTCCCTCCGAGAGGGCAAGTGGGAAAAGAAGGCGATGAAGGGCTCAGAATTGGCCGGTAAAGCCCTCGGCCTCATCGGGTTTGGCCGTATCGCTCAGTCGGTCGGCCGTGTTGCGCAAGCCATCGGCATGGAGGTTCACGCCTACGACCCGTACCTCCCTCCAAAAATTGCCAAGGCACAAGGCACGCGCCTCCACAAAACCGTGGACGCCCTCTTTTCCAACTGCACGCACGTTTCCATTCACTGCAACTTGACCGATGAAACCCACCATTTGGTCAACGCCGAGCGGCTTGCTTCCATGCCACACATTGGAAGAGACGGCGCCCGATGCGGCAGCCACATCATCAACTGCGCCCGTGGTGGCATCGTCGACGAGCAGGCCGTTGTTGAGGCACTTGAGTCCGGTGCGCTCACCTCGGCTGCCCTTGATGTGTTCGAACAGGAGCCGGTGGACCCGAGCCATCCGCTGCTTCAAATGGAACACTTTCACGGCACGCCTCACATCGGGGCGTCGACCGTTGAAGCCCAAGGGCGGGTTGGCATGGACATCGCGACCAATGTCATGGACGTGCTCAAGGGTCAACCTTGTGATTTTGTCGTGAACCGTGCTCACCTCTAGCACTTTCACTTTCATCCATTGGGGTCTTGGATAAGCATCCCTTGCTCGTTGGTTCTCAAGGGGTTATGGGTCGAAGTGTACCGTCGTGGAGAATGCGGGTTGAGCGTGAATTGCAGAACATGGCACCGTACCGTCGCGCGTTGAACCCAAGCGACCGTGAGGCGTTTGATGCTTTGCTCAACGATGTCCGCGAACGAAGAACAGCGGGTGGCCTCCTCCCGACATTGAACACATGGCAGCCGGCCGTGCTCAGCATGCTGGTCGGGTTGATGTCGGAACTGATTCGGGTACGTGCGCGACTTGAAGCCCTTGAGGAACGGCATGACGATGATTGAAGGATGGCTTCTCGACGTCCATGCGAACAAAGACAACACCGGCATGACGGCGTGGGTGGTTGACGACGACGGTCTGGCGCATGCGTGCGCCGTTCCATGGCAGCCGGTCATTCACGTTCACGCATCGTACACCGATCTCAACCGATTGGAGCATTGGCTCGAGCAACCCGAAATCCGTCAGCGCTTCCGACTCACTCAGCCTCACATGACGCGAGCTCGTTTGGATTTGGAGGCCACCGTTCAAAGCGACATCCTCGAAGTTGGACTCGAATCGTTTCAGCAGGTTCGTGCACTGGCGGAACACATTGAATCTCGAGGCGATTTTCACCGCTTCAAACTCTACTCTGTTGACGCGCATTTGGCCCAACGATTCCTCAACGACCACGGATGCATACCCTTCGCTCGAGTGCAGTGGTCACCTGACAAGCCAGCGCAATTACTGATGTGCTCACCCACATCGAAAAGTGAGGTCTATCCTCCGTTTCACGTTGTCAAGTTGTCCGTGAAACGGACCTCGGGCCAGGGGCTGCCAGCCCTCCACGACACCGTGGATTGGTTTCGCTTTGAAACGGTTCACGAGCCCGGTGTCTCACCACGGCAACGGATGCAGTCGTTGACCGTCAAACGTGCTGACCACGACTCCTTGGCATCCATGCTGGCCGCCGTTCAAGCAGCGTACGATGCGATGGACCCGGACGTTCTTCTCACGGAAGGCGGCGATCAGCGCTGGTTTCCGTGGCTGGTCGAGCAGGGCCGACTTCACGGTCAACCGATGGTGCTGGGGCGAACACCGGAACCGCTTCAGCAAACGACCAACCAGCGCACGGTTCACTCCTACGGGCAAACCCGTCATCGACATGGGGCGTTCTTCCTCAACGGTCGCCTTCACATCGACCTCAAGAACAGCTTCATCGTGAGTGAGGGCGGTCTTTCCGGGCTGTTTGAACTGGCCCAACATTCGCGTCAATCTGCTCAAATCATTTCTCGACTTTCCCCGGGCTCGGTCATCAGCGCCATTCAAATGCGAGTGGCCATGGACGACGGGGTGCTTGTGCCATGGAAGAAGAATCGCCCGGAGGACACAAAATCAGCCCTTGACCTGCTTCAAGCTGACCGTGGTGGCCTCTACCTCGACAGTCGGCCTGGCGTTCATGCGTCGGTGATTGAACTTGATTTTGCGAGTCTGTTCCCAAGCATCATCGCCACACGAAACATCTCGCCTGAGACGCTGAATTGCTCGTGCTGTCAGGCCCCCAACGCAGCCTCCACACGCGGCATTGTCCCGCTTCATCCCGAACAAGCGGCCGATGAATTTCGTCAGCGTTCGGTTCATGCTCGTTTCGGCCACGGCCTCTTTCCGTTGGCACACGAGAAAGCGCTTGCCGTACCGGGACTCAACATGCACACTTGCGGGCGGACGCACGGGTTTCTCGGGCGTGTTGTGGCGCCGATCATCGAGCGACGCCGTGAGTTGAAACGGCAGCGTCAGCACAAAGGCGACGCCTTTGACCTGCGGCAAAATGCCCTCAAGTGGTTGCTGGTCACGTGTTTTGGTTACACGGGTTATCGAAACGCCCGCTTTGGTCGGATTGAAGCGCATGAAGCGATTTGTGCGTGGTCCCGCGACCTTTTGCTGACCACCATTGAGGAGGCGCAGAAGGACGGTTGGGATGTTCTTCACGCCATCGTCGACTGCGTCTGGCTTTCGGATCTCAAGGGGCGAACACAGCATCAACAACGGATGGACGCCGAAACGTTCGCTCGGCGTATTTCCGAACAGGTCGGTATTCCCCTTGAGTTCGAGGCTCACTATGACTTCATTGCGTTTCTTCCCAGCCGGGTCCACGGGTCCGGTTCATTGACGAAGTACTGGGCGTACGACGGGGCTTCGTTCAAAGTGCGTGGCATTGAGATGCGACAACATTCCACGCCTGTTTGGATTCAACGGTTGCAGCAGGCCGGTTTGGAGTGTTTAGCAGCCGGTGAGCGAACCAATGGCGTCCCTTCGTTTGACACACAGCGTGCTGTTTTGCATCATTACAGGCGGGAACTTCAACGGTTGTCGAAGGGTGAAATCCCATTGCGTGAACTCATCATTACCCGACGAACCAGCCGCTCACTGGGGGACTATCGCGTCAGGAACGTGACCTACGCGGCCCTCATGCGAGCCAACGAACGCGGGTACGAGGTTCCTGCTGGGGGGAAGGTTCGCTACGTGGTCATGAACCGTGCGTCTGAAGCCCTTTTGGATCGCGTCGTTCTTGCAGAAGAATTGGAAGCGTTCGAGGTTGGTGTTCATGCATGCGTCGATCACTATGCCGAATTGGCTGAACGTGCCATCTGGGCGATTCTCGCTCCGTTTGGTTGGACCACAGCACAGCTGAGAAACGACGGCCGCCAGCCCTCGTTGTTGGCGTTCACGACTCCGTATGGTGCAGCGCAAGAACCCCAACCGACGAGGCCACCTCTTGAGGATTGAGCCGTCGTTTCGGGAGCAAGAACGCGGTTTGTTGGTCTCGGTGGAAAGGCTGCCAAGCGCCTTGAATGCCACTTCGTCGATGGACAATGTGCAGCAACCGTTGCCTTCGGCGCCCTCGCCACGTACCTTCGAGGTGGTTGTGTGAATGGCGACGCACGTACCTTACGTGGCGTGCAAGATCACACGGCCCGTGGTCGTGTCCGGTGATGGCGACAACGGCTGTGTGGTGTTGGTGCGCAAGGTGGCGCAGGATGTCCATGTGCCGTCGCAGAAGGGTGCGTGATTCCAACGATGAGACGGCATCGTCGCCGTGCATGGCCAACAACCCGTCCACCACCACCATGGGTGAGCGTGTGATGGCCAATTCATCGGGAAGCCGTTCCAGTTGTCGGTCGAGTTGATGCAGCGTGAATCCTCGACTGAGATAGAGCCGTGCCAGGCACGGTTCTACCTCGGCGCCCATCGCCTCGAGAAGCGGGATGAACCGTGCGGGGTCGATTCTGCAGGCCCCGTCCACCCAGTGGACGGTTCGTCCTTGAGCCAATGCATGCGCAACCCAGTGCTCAGCCACACAACGCATGCTCTTGCCCGAACGCCCGGGTCCGCTGAGATGGTAGAGTTGGCCTGCTTGCGGTTGGATTTGAGCCGGATCAATGCCGTGTGTTCGACGAACAAGGGCGAGGTGGTTCCCGGCGAGAGGGTTGAGGCTCTGCTTCATGTCAATCATCGAAGGTCGCTCTCGGAGGTCATCTATGCTTGTGAACACCCCTCAACTTGAACTGAACCAACATCAACTTCAAACACCGCTGGCGTGGATGATCGGTTGTGGTTGAGGAGCCGAAGCCGATTGAGGCAACAGGACCTCGCGTGTTGATTCACTGCGACCTCGATGCGTTCTTTGCGGCGGTGGAAACGCTGCATCATGGGTTTGACGACAATGTCCCACTCATCATCGGCTCCGACCCAAAGCAAGGGCGTGGCAGGGGCATTGTTTCAACCTGCAATTACGCCGCCCGCGCCTTTGGCATACGCTCGGCCATGCCGGTCTCCGAGGCGTGGAGACGCTGTCCGGCAGCCCCCTTTGGACCTGCCATCTACATCCGAGGCACGCGTGGCCTGTACAGCCGTGCGAGCCGGAAGGTCATGGCGTGCCTGCGAAAACCTGCGGTTCTGTTTGAAAAGGCCAGCATCGACGAAGCCTACGTGGACGTAACCGAAACCGTGGAAGGGGATTGGGACGCAGCGTTGGCCCTTGCCAATCAACTGCAACAAACAATCAAGGAAAAGGTGAACCTGACGGCTTCCTTTGGGATTGGTCCCACACGAATCGTCGCCAAGATGTCCAGTGAAGTGAACAAGCCCAACGGGATTCATCGCGTTATGCCCGACGAGGTCGTATCGTTTTTTCATGGCCGCTCGCTCCGAGACATACCCGGCATCGGACCGAAGCGTGCGACGCAACTGGCGGAGTGGGGCTACACCACGGCGGATGAACTCCACGAACTCGGGGAACTCTCGCTCGCACGGTTGGCAGGCGACCGTTTTGCTCAATGGTTCATGCGGGTGGTGGAAGGTGAGAGCAGCGCTGTGGTCAGTCCGCTTCGCAGCAGGAAATCCATTGGCAAAGAGCATACGTTTGAACGGGACCTTGGCGACCATGAAGACGTTCTTTCAAGGTTGGAGACGCTCGTGGACTTGGTCATGGAACGTGCTCGTAGTCTGGGCGTCTCGGGCCGCTTGGGCGAGGTGAAAATTCGCTACACCGGCTTTGAAACACACACCAGCGGCAGGAGCATCCCCGTGGCCATGGATGACGAAGCCGTGTTCAAGCGGTTGGCCAAGCAACTCTTTGCGACCAACATCCGACCCGAGAGCCGGGTCCGACTGATCGGCTTTCGACTGGGTCAGTTGGAAATGCCACCCTCGCGCCAAACCACCCTCTTCGAAGAAGAATGACTCAGGACAATTGATGCATGCGTGTCAACGTGGCACCGAATTCCGTCAGTTCGGTTGGTACCCTGATGCCCTCGATGGGTTGGTTGAGGGAGATGCCCTGTTCCTTCTTTGCCGCCCATGTTTGACCGTTAAAGTCCTGAAGGCTGGTTGACAGGCCGCAAAGTCGAGCGCCTTCATCGGTGCCGTGCGCCACTTCTGGTAGCGGTGAATCGGGGAAGGCATCAACGTCCACCGCCGAAGCACCGTACACGGTGCTGCTGATGTGATGGGCGAAGAAAGGACAGACCGGGCTGAAAGCAGCCAAGAAATCACGTACCATTCGGTGAAGCGTCCAAGCAGCGGCCTTGTCCTCGTCGTAAAGTCGAGACTTCACCATCTCGAGGTAGTGGCTGGGAAGCAGGCCAGTTCCAAACGTCTTGAGTGCTTGCGTAGCGGTGTAAATGTCCAGGTTCGTCCATGCTGCCTCAACATGACTCATGGTTTGCTGGTATTCAGCGAGCACCCATTTGTCTTCAGGAGCGAGGTTGTCAGGCGGTGTATCCAAATCTTCTGGAACTTCGAACTGCGATGCAAAACGAGCGACGTTGAACAATTTGGTCAGCACGCCGAAATACTTCTTTTCAATTTCTTCAGGGTTGATGTGGAAATCATCACCAACCTGTGCGTCGCATGCTTTCCAGAGTCGGAAGCATTCGCTCCCGATTTTGTTGGCACGGAGCTTCACAGATCCGTCCGGGCCCTTGACCTGCCATGAGCCTGTTCGCCCACCTGCGCCACATTCGAGGACCGAGTCGGCATCAATGCCGTTACCGAGGGACTTGCTCATCTTTCGGCCCCACGGGTCCATGCCGAGTCCATCGATCCAGACATGCTGGAATCCGGGTTGGTCGAGCACGAGCGTGGACTTGAGGAGGGTGTAATACAACCAGGTACGTACGATTTCTTTGCCCTGTGGTCGAAGGGCTGTTGGGAAGGCCTTCTTGAACACTTCAGGGTGGTTGAGGAAACCGCTGACGAAGAGGTTGGAGTTGGAGGAATCCATCCACGTGTCGAACACCTTTTCCTCTCCAACGATGGCCCCAAGCGTCGCTTTGACATCCTCAAAGGCACCCAGGTCTTCTCTGGATTCTCGATCGAGCACACGGCTGCCTGCTGGCGGGTCATCCTTCCACGGTTGGACATAGGTTCCCGCTGGTGGGACGACGACTTTTGACTGGTCTTCGCTGTACCATATGGGGATTTCAGTGTGGTACCATCGACGACGGCTGATGGGCCAGTCGATGCTGATGTTGTCCATCCAGTCCAACAGGAACTGTCGGTTTCGAATCGGATGGAAATTGATGGATTCAATGTGCTCCCGCATGCGGTCCTGGATGTGCGTTTGTCGAACGTACCATTCTTTGAGCAAGATGATTTCAACGGGATTTTTTCCTCGCTCCGAAACGGGGATGTCTTGGTCGCGTTCAACGGCTTGCACCAACCGGCCCGATGCCTCAAGGAGTTCGATGGCTTTGGCTCGTGCTTCCAACACAGGCATGCCTTGCAGCGGTCCTGCAACTTCGGTCATTGCACCGTCAAGGTCAATCGCTTGGAAGGGCGTGAGGCCGAGTTCTCGGAACACCGCCACGTCGTTTTGGTCGCCAAACGAACACACCATGAGGACCCCGGTTCCGAAATCGGATTTGACCGACGGATGCTGCTGAATTTCAACGGTGGTGGACCTGCCTTGGGTGTCCAGCGGGAGGTTGATCTGCTGCCCGACGAGGTGTTGATAGCGCTCATCCTCGGGGTGAACAACCACCACGCCGCAGGCACAAATCAACTCGGGTCGCGTCGTTGAAATGACCAGTTCCGTTCCGTCTTCGCAGGTCCACCGAACGTCGACCAACTTCGTCTTTCGCGGGAGTCGTTCAACTTCGGCATCAGCGATGGTCGTTCCTTCCACAGGGTCGTAGATGTTGGGTCGGAGGTCCTCAACGATGTCGCCTTTCTTGAACAGGTCAACGAAAATTGACTGGGTTACGCTTCGATAGTCGGGCGCATCGGTCAAGTATTCTCTTGAAAAATCACAGGAGAGGCCGACTCGCTTGGCCGTGCTTCGCATGGCTTGCGTGAACGATTCGATGGTGGTCTCGCAGAGTTTGAGGAATTCTTCCCGGTCGTAGGTTTTCATTTTGCGCTTGGTGTTTTTCTCCACGGTGAATTCGATGTTGATGCCGTTTCGGTCAACACCCCACGGGAAGTACACCTCTTTGCCCAAGAGGCGCTGGCTGCGGGCAAGAACATCGATCATGGAATACTGAGCCACAGCACCGATGTGCCACGTGCCGGACGGGTAGGGTGGGGGCGTGTCGATGACGAACAATTCTTTTCCACTGTTCGGGTTGAAGGAGTAGCGTCCGCTGTACGCCTCCTCATCAGCATAGTGTGCTTCTTGAAT
>JBMZXF010000006.1:28630-52399 GCA_049627345.1 Candidatus Poseidonia sp.
ACTTCTCAAGGTCGATCGACCATCTTTTTTCTGGAAGTTTCGGGGCTGGCATGTGCCTCACCTGGCCCCGCCTCGGTCAATGAGGTGGGTCCAACTCTGCGGATGTGGGACATCATTTCAACCCGTCGGCGTCGGTGGGAACTCAATCGGTTATGGGTCGCCACGAAGGTAAGCCTTTGAAGGGCCCACGCCTCGGGAAGGACGAGGTGGTCGCGTGAGTTCCGAAAACGACGCCTCAAATCCCACCTCCGGTGCCGCTCCGGCAAAGGTCTCAACGGGGAATCAACGGCTCGAGGTCATCGCTGGAAAGAGCCGTGCGGTTCGGGACCAACTGGTTGGGCAAATGAAGACCATTGACTCAAAGCGGACCCTCGATGCTGTGTTGGAGGCGCCAAAGCGATTCAAGCGGGAGTGGCAAAAAACCGGAGCGACCGGCGCCATCACAAAATTTCCCATTCCAACGGTGTTGGTGTTTTTGCTGCTGACCGCCTACTTTGTGTCGCAATCTGGCTTTCTGGATAACACTCGATTTGATGATGATCTGAACAATCCAGCTTTGAACGTGAACGGCGACCTCGAAGTCTACCTGCCCGATGGGAGTCAGGTGGCGGAACTCATTGGCAAGGTTGAGGAAGACTGGTCCACCAACGTCATGGTTGTCTACATCGAATCCACGAAAGGAAACAACATCACCAATCAACGAATCCTACAAGAAATCAGCTATGTTGAGCGATTGCTCAATCCACAACTCTCCGATGATTCGGACGACGTGATTTACATTCTCTCCCTCTCAACCGTGCTCAAGGAGGTCAACTCGAGCGCTCCACGTATTCGGGAGGCTGTGGTTACGGAGGTCGGTGAACTTGGTTGCTCCAACGACCCGGACGACAACTGTCCGTCCCGTGAATTTGCAAAAGAACTCAACGATGCTTTTGCGCTGACCGACGAACAATTCGGCGGTTCGTACGAAATTCCGAGCCAAACCACCATCGATTTGGTCATCGGTGAGATGTACACGGACGAGGGCCAACCGTCTGCCGGCATGAACAAGCTGGCACGCGACATCGAGGGGGGTGAAGACGGCGGCCCTGATGGCGTGCTTGACCGAGCGATCATGGCCATCGCTGTGACGGAAGACCGCCCCGCCAAGGAAATCATTGCCGACACTCAGGAGATCCTCGATTCCATCTCAAAACTTGAACGAGCGTGCGAATTTGAGGACAACGGCGAACCCGATGAATCCGAGGGCATGTGCACGTGGGAAGACTTGGGCCTGTCCATGGTGCTGACCGGTCCGGTCCCCATCACCAACGCTGTCACCGAATTTTCGTTCAAGTTATTCTGGGACATCTTCCCCAACGCCGTGGTGTTGGTCGCCATTGGGTTGTTCATCTTCCACTCGGACCTGCTCCAAGCTGGCATCACCGGTATGCGTCCGCTTCAGGGCTTCAAGGTGGTCGTCATTGCAGGTCTTCCGACGTTGTGCGCCGTGTTCTGGACCTTGGGTCTGATCGGCGCCACGAATTACGAGGTGACGATGACGGTGATCATCGTTGGACCGATTTTGTTGGCACTCGGCGTTTCGTACGGCCTCCACATCACCAATCGGTATGCGGAAGAGGAGGGGAGCAAGGACGAAAAGATGCGTGCATCCTTGACCTCGACTGGACGAGCAGTCTTCCTGTCTGCAGTTACGACCGTGATCGGTTTCATCTCGTTGGTCTTCACGCCCATGGCTCCCATCCAAACCGTGGGGATTGCCCTCTCTGCAGGCATCGTCATTGTGTACTTCCTGACCATGTTCATGGTGCCGAACCTGACGCTGATTTTGGACTTGAAGAAGCCAAAACATCCACCACTCAAGGCCTTCGATGTGCTGGTTGATGTGCCTGTCAAGCGCAACCGGGCCGTCCTCGGTGTTTTCGTTCTGATGATTCTGCTCTCGGCCACCATCGGTCAAGCCAATGTTGAGGAAAACATCGACCTTCTTGGCATGGCTCCAGAAACGGAATCCCCGGTTGTGAAAATGAAGCAATACAGCTCTGAGTTTGAGGCGGGCCAGGTCGGGATGATTCTGGTGAACGCCAACGTGAGCGGTGATTTCAACGACGCTGAGCAATCGAACGACGACCCGGTTGAAATTTTACAGAAAATTGACAACCTTGAGGCGAAACTCAACACGGTGGAAAACACCACGGCTGTGTCGGTGGTCTTCTTGATGAAGTCTTCTGGTGTTCAAGTGACGGTTTCGGGCCAAGATGTCAACCAACTTCTGCAACTGGTCCCATGTGCTGGCAATGAGCAGTGCGAGGATGTGAAAACAACAGCCGATGTCCTGCTGAATCAAAGTCAATCCCTCGACGCCTCGTTTTGGGATTTGCTCAACGACCCTGATGCGTTTGGGTTGCCGGCGTCTCAGCAAAGCCAAATCTTCCTGCTCGATGTGTTCTATGCTTCCTTGACCAAGGAGACGCGTGAGATTTTCGTGAGTGAGGATTTCAGTCGTTCCTTGATTTACGTCGACATGCCGTTCATTCCTGTCGCTGATACGGCGAAAAGCGTCGACAAGGTCAACGAAATGGCCGGCACCTTCCAGGGGCGGTACGGTGAAACCGCAGAGGATTTGACGGGTGTAGCAGCCACGGCCATTGAGGTGAACGAACTGATTGTTGGCTCGCAGTGGACATCACTTGGCTTTGCCATCATCCTGACCCTCATCACGCTGGCCGTTGTCTTCCGGGACATCCGGTATTCCATTTGGACCACTTCGCCGGTGATCGCCACCGTTGCGTTGCAGTGGCTCGTTATGTGGCAAATGGACGTCCCACTCTCGCTCGTTACCGTCATGATCGGTTCCATTCTGGTCGGGGTTGGCGTTGATTTCTCCATCCACATCGCCAACCGTATTCGGGAACTTGGCGGTGGTATTCAGGCCATTCGTACCGCTGCAGTGGGGACTGGCATGTCCTTGTTTGAAGCGGCCGTGGTGACTTCGCTTGGTATGTACACGGCCTATGACATTCCGATTCCTGAAATTACGCCCTTTATCACGGTCATTCTCATTCTGCTCTGGGTGGCTGCGGCCAGTGCGCTTGTTCTCCTCCCTGCCATTTTCATCACGCTTGAGAAAATGGGCATTGGTGCGGTCAGCGGCGGCAACAACATGGCGAAGAAACTTGGTCTCATCCGGACCGCTCAGGCCAGCGACGACGTGATGGAAGCGGCGTTGGTCGACGATATCGTCGATGCCTGGTGAGCGAGGAGTCCATAGACCCCTTCGTTGTCCGTTGTATCATGAACCACTGGCTGATGAAGTCGGAGTTGGACGTCTACCCTTATGCACGATTGGTGGCCGATGGCAAAACTCACTGGGATGGCGTTCGAAACTACCAGGCACGCAACATGATGAGGGATGCGATGAAGGAGGGCGACCTCGTGTTGTTCTACCATTCCAACACCAAGCCCCCTCACGTGGCAGGGGTGGCGCGAATCGCAAAGGAAGGCTACCCCGATTTCACGTCCTGGGATGCAGAGGGCAAGTACTACGATGAAAAATCAACGCCAGAAAACCCACGGTGGTTCATGGTCGACATCGAACCTGTTCTCGAACTCAACATGGTCTCCCTCCACGAGATGAAGGAAAACCCCAATCTCGAGGGGATGCCGCTGTTGCAACGAGGCCAGCGGCTCTCCGTTCAACCTGTTGAGCCTGCTCACTTTGAGGAGGTGCTGGCCATGGCTGGTGTTTCTCGTGATGATTTGAACTGAGGGTGGAACAGATGTCCGGGCCCATTCCAGTTTCATCCCGTGCTGCCAACATCGAATACGCCATTCGGGATGTGGTCGTTCCTGCTGTTGAATTGGAGGCTCAAGGCCACGAGATCATCAAACTCAACATTGGCGACCCCATCGCCTACCCCGGCCTTCCAACACCCCCTCACATGGTTGAAGCCTATGCCAACGCACTCAAGGACGGTCGGAACGGCTATTCTCCCTCGTACGGTCTCCCGGCCCTTCGTGAGGCCATCGCCCGTGATGAGCAACGGAAGGGTTGGCCCGCCACGGCTGAGGATGTCTACGTGTGCCACGGTGTGACCGAGGCCTTGCAACTGATTTTTGCCGCTGTGCTTGAGGAGGGAAGCAAGGTGCTTGCACCCGGCCCTCACTATCCACCTTACATGGCCTATCCCCAGATGTACGGTGCTGAGACCGTGGAATACCAACTCCACAGCACCGATAAGTGGAAACCTGACTTCACCGACATCCGTGCAAAAATGGACGACGACGTTCGGTTGCTGGTACTCATCAACCCCAACAATCCGTGCGGCACGGTGTGCGGGCCGGCCGAAGTCGACGACCTGCTGGCCATCGCACGAGATTATCCCAACTGCATTGTGGTGGCCGATGAAATCTACGATGGCCTCGATTTTACTGGAAAGCATGTCTCGGTGGCCAGCCGGAGTTCTGACGTCCCCGTCATTGCCTTGAACGGTGTGTCAAAGGTGTACTACGCCCCTGGATGGCGCATCGGATACATGGCCTTGCACGACCCGACCAACCGACTCTCACTGGTTCGAGACGGCATCGAACGCTTGCTTCGCTCGAGGTTGTGTGCATCAACACCGGCACAACTTGGCTACCTCGCAGGTCTGGAGGGAGACCGTCAATGGATGGAGGAGTACGCACATCGCGTGCGGCGACAGCGAGACCATTGCCTCAGGAGGATCCGCGACATTGAGGGTCTTGAAGTCGAGCAGCCTGGTGGCGCCTTCTACATGTTCATTCGTCTAACTGATGAACATTGGGCTGCTGATGACAAAGCCTTCGTCCTTGAACTCCTTCACGAGGAACATGTGTTGCTGGTTCACGGGAGCGGTTTTTCGCCCGAACTCGGGAAAGGTCATGTGCGCTTGGTGTATTTGGCGGATACCGATGTACTGGATGTGGCCTTTGACCGAATTGAACGATTTTTAGAAAAGCATCGTAGCGCTCGAATGTCGTAGGAATTTTCATGAAGCATCGGGCCAAGCCGGCGCCATGAGGCGATTGAATCAGTGCGCTACTGCATTGGTGTCCGCCCTGCTGTTCATTCCGACCGCTTCCGCAGCCACGGTCTCCACCTCCACGACCGTATCATTGGAAACCATGGGTCCGCTGCTGGTGGCATTGGTCATCGCCTACTTCGTACGTCGGTGGTTCATTCCACAGCAACTCAAGAACCTGCAAGTGGCGTTTGAAATCGACGACGACCTCTACGAAGTTCACCGCATCACTCGAACGCTCCGTGATTCTCGTCGTCTTCTGAAAGCCAAACGGGTGGGTTACGGCGTTCTCCTTTACATGATGGGTCTCACGGGCGTGTTGATTCTCATCGCAGAGTTGCTGTTCAACGCTGAGGTGTTTGCTCAGTTTAACCTCTACATCATTGCGGGATTGATTTTGATTCCAGTGATCATTTCACCATGGGAATCCCTGAACAGCCAACTCTCATCCCGTCAGCGGGATGTTCGGGCGTCGGTCGGTGCCGAGTTGATTCGTCGAGTGTTCTCGCTGGCTTTCTTGGTCGTTGTCACCTTGTTGGTGTTAGCCTACGGCATCCAGGTCGAAGGGACGTTGACGCCCACGTGGTTGGCCTTTGCGATGTTGACCTTCATGGCACCAACCATCTTCGCCTACGGTCGCATTATGGGTGCATCGTGGAACATGCTGCTCATCAACAAATGGCGGACCACCCGAGGCAGGAAGAATCCCATCGACCCGGACAAAAATGGGTTTATTGGACGTGTCTTTTCGTTTCTCTTGGTCCTGTTCTTGTTGACCATGCCCATCACGGCGCTGAACGGCATCCTCACGGTGCTCTACGTCATGCTCAACAATCCGCCCAACGCAGAAGAAGTGCTGAATTTTGGTGGCATCATCGGGTATTCCATCTACGTGCGAATTGATTTGATTTCTGAGCTGTTGTTCCACTGGGAGTTTGTCAAATCACTTCCACAGTTCTTGTCGCTGTACCTGACGTTGAACATCGCCATCGTGGGATTAGCGTTCATCTTTGAACTGACTCGAAACTTGATTCTCGGGGGTCAATCCTTTGGCGGAATGTTTGGCGTGGTGTTGGACACACCCCGCGAAATTCGGGCAGAAAAAGCCGCCCAGGCGCGGCAATTGACCTTCGCATTTGCAGGTTTTTCTGGCTACACAGTTCTGTTGTTGATCTTGGTGTGCTACAAAGAATTCGGCGACCTTATGCCGTTCACAGCCACCTTGGAAGCCAACGATTTCGACGAAGAGATGCGCCTGTTAACCGTGTGGCTGTTCATTGCCGTTGGCCAACTGATCTTTTTGATGACGTGGTTGTTGTCGATCAGTAAATTTGGCCATTTGACCAAACTCCGATTCGACCTCAATCCCGACGAGCGAAGAGAAGGCGCTGTTCTCCTCGAAGGCGGTGACCGACTCCAAAACCTCGTCGAAAACGCAGCCTACAACGAAGATTTGGACATGCTCATTCGGATACAAACCCATGAGTTCCCCGGTGATCAAGCCCTGATCCGTCAGGAACAATCCCGTGCTTCAATGTGGGAAAAAGCGCTTCGTGGGCTTTGGCCTCAAGCCATCGAAGAAAGCCGGAAACTTTTGGCTCAATCCGGTGGGGACAACGACGAAGCTCGCATGCTCATCGCGACCGGCTACATGGCGCTCAGGAGGCTGGATGCTGCACGTGAGGCCCTTCACGGGTTGCAACAGCCTGAAGGTTACGACGAGCCCGAGATCCTGTCGTTCGTTTGCGAATGGCTGGACCCGTGGCGAGGCGCCGTCACCGAAGACGATTTGTGGGATTGGGAGAACAATTCGACCATCGATTACATCCAGCAACTCCAACGCATGATGAAGTCGTGGAAGCCACAACCGTCTGAAATGACCCTTCACAACGACAAATTGACCCACACAGGGCAACTCACCATGGTCGCGCTTCTTCGTGCCCAGCGTCGATACGACGAAGCCTTGGAGTTGGCCATGTCGTTGGTCCGAGCCGACCCCGTCGGTGTCCGGCCTCGCATTGCTGTCGCGTTGAGTTTAATGGATACAGGGCAATGGCACGACGCAAAATCGGTCTTGGATGAACTCATCAAAAGTGACAGCAAGGACCCACGCGTTCAAGCGCTTGCCGTCATCTTCGGGTACGGTACGAAGGGTCGTGAGCATCTCGAGGTCTCGCTCATCCTCGATGATGCGAAAGAGACCAAGAAGTGGTTGGATGTTGCCCCTGTGAACTCGTATGCCGCTGTGCTGCAAAAAGGAGGCTTGGACGAGGCCATGAACGCGAACGTTCTCATTGCAGCCCACGAAGCCACGCGACGAGCCGTTGCACCTCGCTATTCTCCGAGCATCTTGTCTGGAATATTCCAGTACTTGGTCCTGATACCCATCTACTTCGTGTTGGGGATTTTTGTCTACCAGGAGGTGGGTGATGCACAGGGCCTCGCTGCTTTGGGAGGGTTGCTGTTCATCCATTACTCCTATCGCCGCGTGACACGTCAACAGGAGCACCAAATTCGTCATCGAGATCAACGAGGCATGATCAAGTACGCACGTCGACTCAAGCGGTTCAAGGCTGTACCTCAGGCGAGTAATATTCCCATCGGGAATCACCTTCTTCTCGGGGGAATCTTGGTCACTGTCAACGGCGTGGTACTTGACATTGGTTACCCTGCTTGGATGTCGGAACGCCTGGCCAAAGAGCCTGAGAAAAAAGTGCGGCAGCGCCTGAGAAAGCGAGCCGTAAAACTCGAGAAAGGCAAGACGCCCAGGGTCTCACCCCTCGGGAAGGCGTGGTGGCTCAAGCGACCCAAGGAACACGGCGAAAGTGGCCCCGTCCTGGAGCGAACCATCGGCCCCGTCGCCTATCGAGGCCGAACCAACTACATTCGCAAGAAAGAACCTCAGGCGCTTGATGATGCGGCTCAAGGCAAAGAAACCCCCCTTCAGAAGCGTTTCATTCCGCGAAACACCATCCGAAGCGAACGGGTTTGAAGGTGCTCAACGGGGCTGACGAGGGTTCAAAGACTGCATCTTGCTTTCCAAGGTCATGACAGACGCTTCAGGTGGTTGGCCGGCTTCTTCCGAGCATCTCAAGTTGGCAGCGACGGTCCGTGATGCCGTCAAATCGAGTGGCGAACTCTACCGTCTCGGATTAGGGATGATCGCCTCAGAAAACATCGTTTCGCCGGCTGTGAGGGACATCGTCTCCAGCGATCTCCATGGGCGGTACGCAGAGGGTTTGCCAGGAAAACGCTACTACCAGGGTTGCGATGATTTTGATACCATTGAAGCCTTAGGAATTGACCTCGCACAGCAGGTCTTTGGGGCTTCGTTTGCCAACATCCAGAGCGTTTCAGGCACGGTCTCCAACATCGGGGCCCTCAAGGCATTGGCCAAACCCGGGGATGCCATCACGGCGGTATCAACGGCTGACGGCGGGCACATTTCTCACGCCAGGATGGGAGCGGTTGGTCTCCGTGACCTCAACCTTACCACCTACCCGTGGGACGAGGAACGAATGGAACCCGATGTCGATGCTGCTTGCAAAACCATTCGCGAGGTCGAACCCAAGGTGGCGTTGTTCGGACAATCCGTGTTTCTGTTTCCCACACCCTTGGAAGACATGGCTGCTGCAGCGAAAGAGGTCGGTGCATCGGTGATGTACGATGGTGCACACGTGCTCGGACTCATCGCCGGCGGCCAGTTCCAAGACCCGCTTCGAGAGGGTGCGGATTTGATGACGGGTTCAAGCCACAAGACCTTCCCTGGCCCTCAAGGTGGCTTCTTGCTGTCCTCATCCGAAGACCCGGCTTTTCAACGTCGCCTCAACAACGCCATGTTCCCCGGTGTCTGTTCATCCTACCACCTTCACCACGTCGCAGGCAAGGTCATGGCGCTTGCGGAATTCATGGAGTATGGAGAAGCCTACGCCAAGGATACGGTCACCAACGCACAAGCCTTTGCTGCGGCGTTGGCGAGCGAAGGCTTTGACGTGTTGGCGGAAAGCAGAGGCTACACTGCATCCCATCAAGTCCTGACCCGCCACGGTGAATTGGATTCAGGTGCGGGCGCCAAGGCGGCCAAACAACTTGAGGATGCGGGCATCATCACGAACATGAACATGCTTCCTGGTGATACCAAAGCCCTCTCGCCCTCTGGACTTCGGCTGGGTGTCCAAGAGTTGACGCGCGTCGGCTTTACGCCAGACGACATGGAAGAAGTTGCCCGATTTTACGCCCGGGTCTTGCTGGCCGGTGAAGACCCAAGCGATGTTCGAAAGGACGTTCACGCCTTGAAGCTGAATCACCAAACTGTTCGTTATTGTTTCAACGAAGACGGTCGCCCGGGTTATCCCGAGTAGGGTGATTCGAATGCCGTCCAACACCTGCTTGGATGGTTTTGATTTCCGAGCCGATGGCCTCTTTTTTGACGCGAGTGGCTCTCTTTGTGTGTTGATGGGAACGGTGGAATTCAATGATTTTTGGAACGCCTTTGATGCTTGTTTCCCTTCCCCGTTGGGCCGAAAACTCATCTACGCTGCGACCGATACCGAAGAGGCTCACTTGCGAGTTCGTCCTGAGGCCAAGGTGGGAAAGTGGTTCGGTCGTCGGCGTGCTGAGGCCTACATGACCGGTCGTGCTGCTTGCATGGGCTGGGGCGTGTTCCAACACGAGCGAATTACATCACCCGCCCACGATGCCCTCACGGTTGGATTTTTGCTGGCCCACAGAGAACATCTCGCCGGGGAGCGATTCAATCTTGAATGGAATCAACCCACGAACGATCAGATCGTGGTGTCATTGAGCCCAAACCAACGGTCGATGACGCAACCACCACCGTTCAACGCCCCACCCTGGCTCGTTTCGGACAACCAAGGCAGCCGCCCATCCAATCCGCGAGTTCTCGACCTTGACCATCGAGGAGCGGCTCTTTACGCAGGGGAAGCGAGGTCCTTTTTCCTCCCCGTTGCTGTGCTTCAGCGGTTGATTGCCGAACTGCGGGGTCGCCCAGTTGAGGTGGATGGAACAACGATCCATTGGAAACTTGATGCGTCCATCGAGGACAGCGACCTCTTCATGGCGGTTGCTCATGCATCTTACCTTGCTTACAACAACACCGACCGTCCGGTGTACCTTCAATCAGGCGATGACTGGGAGGGTCATCTTGGCCTCCATCTGAGCGACCGTGGATTTGGCCATGTGGAAGTGAAGCGGAGTATCCTCGACGGCGATGATTGCACAGAATTTCTGATACATTCGCCCCTTTCAGGAGTCGTGGCAGGCACTGTTTTCGGTATGTGGTGCAGAGCTCACGGCCTTCGAGGGGATGTTGTCTGCAGGATGGTTGATGGATGCCTTCTGCTCATCGTCCGAGAACCGCGAGTAAATTACGAAGAAAAATGAACACAAACGAGTCACGGGGTCTGTATTTTCTGCTCATCTTTGGTCAAGGTTCATAACCGATACAACGCCTCGTGTGAGTCGCACAACAGTGCCGGGTGTCACCTATGAGTCTAAATCACAACCAAATGGCGTATGTGGCGATTGTTTCAACCCTCATTTTTGGTTCCCTTTTTGTCGGTGTTTCTGGTTTTTTCCAAACAAGTGAAGACATTGGTGGTTTCGAGAGTGCCGTTGAAGAGGACATCCGTGGGGATACGGCGCTCATTGATGCTGCCATCGACTCCGACGGTGATGGCCTTTCAGACAAACTCGAAGAGACTCAATACGGAACCGATGTCAACGACCCCGACACAGACAATGACGGGATGAGCGATGGCTGGGAAGTACAACACGGTTTGAATCCGCTCGACAACGGCGAATCCGAAGACCTCGAGGTTGATCCGACACAGAACCAAGACTCCAGCGCAAATCAAGTGGAAAACGAAACCGAGTCGTGGCCCGACCCCAGCCAAGGCCCGAACGGCGACCCTGACAGGGACGGTTTGACCAACCAAGCCGAGCAAGAACTCGGAACGGACCCCCAGCGTGCAGATACGGACAACGACGGTCTGAACGACCGCTGGGAGTCGCTGTACACCACCAGTGTCCAGACGCCCGGTGGCGAAGTTATTCTTTTCAATCCCCTCGACGGAAACTGGGATTGCCTGCTCCTTGACCAGGCCATGGTTGACGCTCTTGAAAGCCGATTTAACGGCGAAAACGGCATGGCCGAATGGGACGACCTTGCATCCAACGACCGCCACTCCTGCGACATGGTGCTTGACACGGATGACGATGGTCTTGCGAACTTCGAAGAGGAGGCCTTCGGAACCAACCCCACGGCTCGAGACTCCGACATGGACCTGATCGACGACATCGTTGAGGTTGCGAACAACGGAACCATCGCGCTCTTTACCGGCATGGGCGAGTCGTGCAACGAACCGTTGCTCCAGTCGGTGCCACGTATCGGTCCTTTCAACGGTGTTGAGCGCAACTGGTTCCTCATGGACATGGATGGGGATGGCCTGCTCAACGGCCCCTCCGACTGGGACACGGACGGCGACGGGATGCCTGACGGATTCGAGTACTGCTATTCGGACGCCACCATGGCACCGAGTGCTTCCTACGTGCTGAACCCAGCCAACGCCTCCGATGGCTACGGCGACTGGGATGAAGACGGCATGAACAACCTCGAGGAGTACCAAGTTGCACAACTCTTCGGCGAGGGCAACTTTACCTCTCCATGGTTGGAAGACACCGACCAAGACGAAATGCCAGACCAGTGGGAGGCCTCAAACGGACTCCACCCACGCTCAGCCGCAAACCGAGATCAGGACCCCGACATGGACGGCTACGACCTTGACGGCGACGGCCATGTGATGTACAGCGAACTCGAAAACACCGCCGTTGTCCACACGGTTGATGTCGTGCTTGGACAACAAGTCTCGGAGAACCAACAGGTGGCTTCCGCTCGGATCACCCTTGCTGGTGGCAACCAGCAGGTCGTTCCCATGCGTGCGCCCGTTGACGGCTATGTCTACGAACTCAGCGTGGTGGTCGGACAAAGCATCGACTCCCGGCTCTTTGCATGGATGAACATCGTCGAGGAAGAGGAGCGGTTCACCAACGTCATGGAGTACAAAGCCAACGACCGAGATCAGGATGGCATCCTTGACGGTCGAAGCACCAACCCACTCAATGCCGACACGGACAACGATGGCCTCATCGACGGCATCGAAGTCATGGGTTGGGAGATCCTTGTCGTAAATCGTGGTGTCCAGCCTACGTGGGTCACCTCTGACCCGGGTCTCTACGACACGGATGCCGACGGTCTGTCGGACTACGCTGAGTTCTCATCAACCTGCAACCTTGGTGGTTCCAATGCTTCCAACCCTGACACGGACTCTGACGGTCTCACCGACCTTGAGGAAGCCGGTGACAACTTCATGTGGGAAGGCGAAACCTATTCCACGAGCCCGTGCATGTTTGACACCGATAACGACGGTCTCGAAGACGGCGAAGAAGTCATTGCAGGTGCTGATAACTTCTTGACGCACGCCAACAACTCCGACACCGACAATGACGGTCTTATTGACGGCCAAGAAGTTCTCTTCGTCCCTCGTCCCTTCCAGAACCCCACCAACCCGCTCCTGAACGACACGGACGGCGATGACATGCTCGACGGTTGGGAAATGCAAGTCAAGTCGGCTGAAGACAACACCAATTCTCACAGCCTATGGGTGGCAACCTCCACATGGGAACGCCCTGGTTGTGAATCGACGCAATCCAATTCGTGCACGATGCAGCCCGGTGGCTATGTATGGCAAAATTGGCTCGGTGGATTCGCCCTCGAACCGAAATTCCAGGTCAGCGAGATGAACCTCACCGGTTTCCAGATGCCTCTCAATTCGTTGTGCGATGGTTGCAACGGACGGTGGGCCCTTGACCCGTCGCTGAGCTCACTGAAGGACGATACCTTTGACGTCGACAACGACACCCTCGCCAACGGGATGGAAGCACCTGACCGCTGGAACACCAACCCGGTTGACGATGATACCGACGGCGACATGCTCCCCGATGGTTGGGAAGTGTACTATTCTCAACTGGCCTTTGAAAACGGTCTTGCCGACAACGAGACCGTTGGTGTGTACGGCGCCCGTGGTGTCATGGACCCCGCCATGCCCGACAGTGATTTGGACGGCATCGACGACGGTCTCGAAGACCCAGACATGGACGGCCTGAACCGAACTGGCCTGATCAAGCGCTACTGCCCGGGCTACAACGATTCCACCAATTCTGAGTGCAACATTGATCCCGACTCGCCTGACGGCCAGCGCTTCTATGACAACTTGGAAAATTACACCAACTTCGAAGAGATGCAGAACGGTACCAACCCAATCACCAACGACACGGACGGCGACGATTGGAACGACGGACCTGAGGTTTACTACCAAGACCACGATGACGATGGTATGGCGACGGGATGGGAGTACCACTTCCAGTTTGATCCGTTTGATGGAGCAGACAGAATGGTGGACACCGACGGCGACGGTCACGTGAACTTCTGTGAGTACAAGTGGGACACCAACCCGCGAAACCCTGTTTCCTACCCTGGTCAAGGTGAGTTGTGCGATCCGTTCACTGACTGATGAACTCTGGTGATGTGCACTGTGTCTTTGAACAGCGACCGTTTTCCCAACGGGGTTCTTTTGGTCGTTCTCTCGATGCTGATAACGGCCATGCCCGTGGGTGTGGCTGAGGAACCCCCATCCTCATCCGTACCGGTCGAGATTGTCTTCAGTCAGCCACAAGGCACGCACATGATGGACATCATCCATCTCAACGGTACTTCAAACACTCCGCTACGCAACGCCAGTTGGTCGGTGGTCAACATCTCTGGTTCGACACCGACCACCGTAATTTCGGGTCCCTACCTCACCGCCGTCATCCCAAGCTCAGATGGAATCTTTGCATGGAACCTGACCGTAGATGTTCCCGAGCTTGATTGCACGTGTTATGTGAGCATTGAGATGATGGGCGAGGGTGGTGGTCAGCACCACTGGGACCTCCTTCTGTATCTTGGTGAGGCTCTGCATCGCCCTGTCATCGTTGGCGAGTGGAGGCAGCAGTTCAGTCATGAGATGACATCTGAAAACGGGCAAGATTCCCTCCTCTTCGTTGCTGACAGGACCGACTACCACATTGACGTGGTCCTCGCTCCGGACAGTGGGTCCATCTCCATGGTATCAGCGGAGGTCTGCGAAGCACCGTACGGCGTGTGTCTTGATGCTCCGGAGACTCAAACCGTGCCGCACCAGCTGCTTGATTCGAAGTTGGTGGTCTCGCTCGACCCAGCAAACATGAACCTTCAGGAGGGCATTTGGAAGCTCGTGGTCTCTGCAACAGACTCCCTTCTCCGTACCACGGGGCAGCACCATCTTCTCCTCGTTTTTGACATCACTCCACCCGAAGTTGCCCTCAGCGCAGAGCCGTCGATGTTTGAACGGGAGCCGATGAATGTGTATGCCACCGCAGAGGATGGATACACGGGGGCTGATTTTACCTACACGTGGACGTTGGTTGACGAGTCAGGAATGAGGCGAGCACCAACTGAAGTTGAATTCATCGCACCCAATCACCTTCTCCTCAACCTCACTTCTCAAGGGCAATACACGATTGAGGTGTTGGTTCGAGACCTTGCAGGCCGAACCGGTGATGCATCGAGCAATTTCACCGTCATCAATCAGCGACCAACCGCCCTGATCAGCAACGACGGTCTTCGACTCGCTGATGGTGGGCGGTTAATCGTGCAAGAACACGGAGGCTGGTCCATCTCTGGGGATCTCAGCTACGATGACGAACCGGTCGAGTTTTTGTGGGTGGTCAACGATGATCGCTCATGGCGTGGGTTATCCTCTCTGAACGAAGAGCAGTTTGAGAAACCCGGAACGTACAGCATTGAGCTGATTGTTTTTGATGACGATGGTGCGACACATTCCACGTTTTTGGAGTTGGAAATCCTTGCTGAGAACACCGATGAGTCTGCTTCCTCGAACGGGTGGCTCGGGTTGCTTCTCGTTGTGTTTTTGCTCGGACTTGGCGTTGGTTTGAGCCGGCGGTCCGATTCGACTGATGAACTCCCCAAATGGACCGCACAGGCGAAGGCCTCTCTTCGGGAAGATGATGTCCGTTCGGTAGCCGAGGATGCAACGGTTGAAGAAGACGAAGCGCGAGGATGAATCATGTTCGCTGAAGCGTTGACCCGCTTGCCTCTACGGCCCGAACCCACGAGCGTTGAGGAATATGCTGAGCGCCAATCTCGCCTGACCAATCAGTTCCGTCAAGATGACGTGTTCATCCTCGCCTCTCCTCCACACGCCGTTCATTCAAACGATGTGGAATATCCTTACCGGACGTCAAGCGACCTCATCTACTTGACCGGTTGGATTGAGCCAGAAAGTGTGTTTGTGATCAGGCATACAGGAGAAGCGTGGGTCTCATCCCTCTTCGTCCAACCAAAAGACACCCTGAAGGAAATTTGGGAAGGACGCCGTCCAGGTGTCGAAGGAGCCACATCCGAGTTTGCTGTTGATGAGGCGTTCAACAACGATGAATTGGAAGGTCGCCTCAATGAATGGTTGACCGACGCACACCGCGTGTTCCATCGAGGAGGAATTCATACCGGCATTGACCGCCTGGTGGAATCAGCCGTGAGGCGCCGAGACCGTGCTCGACAACATTTTGGAACCGGACCCGTCGTGGTTGAGGACCCTTCCGGAATCCTCGCTGAACTTCGTCTCCGCAAGTCCTCTTCTGAAATCGAACAAATGGTCTTCGCCAGTAAGGTCGCCAGCATCGCTCACGAATTGGCCATGCGTCACAGCCGCTCGGGCATCACCGAATACCAATTGCAATCCATCATTGAAGGCTTCTTTTCCTATGCCGGTGCCTCAGGATGGTCTTACCCCTCCATCGTCGGCTGTGGCGAAAACGCTACCATTCTCCACTACACGACCAACCAGGATGTGTGCGGTGATGACGAAGTGATTTTGATCGATGCAGGCGCAGAATTCCGTGGCTACGCAAGCGACATCACCCGTTCGTGGCCGATTTCTGGTCAATTCACCGATGCTCAACGTGAGATCTACCAGGTCGTCCTTGATGCACAACTGGCAGCCATTGAAGCCTGCCAAGTAGGAAATCTCTACACGGCCCCTCACGAGGCTGCGCGTGTTGTCCTGGCCGAGGGTCTCATCCGCCTGGGCGTGATTACACAGTCGGTTGAAGAAGCCCTTGACATGGAAGATGGCGACCTCAAAAAGTGGTACATGCACAACACGAGCCATTGGATCGGACTGGATGTTCATGATGCCGGTGTCTACAAACCTGGTGGTTCGCCTCGCGTCCTTGAACCGGGGATGTGCTTGACGGTTGAGCCGGGGCTCTACTTTGGCGCATGGCGCCCCGATGTTGACTGCCCCAAACGGTATGCCAACATCGGTATTCGAATTGAAGACGACGTGCTGATCACCGCCGAAGGACCGGTGGTGCTGACCGCCGACTGTCCGAAAACCATCGAAGACATCGAGCGCATCGTTGGCAACGACCTCCCTTGAGGTGTTTCCGTGGACTGGCAAAGCATCCTCCAACGGCAGTCGCAGTGGACCCGTAGCAATGCATCGACGCTCCGATTAACGCCTGAAGAGGCCGTGACGTTGTACAACGACGCCCCGCTCCATTCGCTGATGTCGGCTGCTCATCAACGCCGACTCGTCATGCACCCGAGCGGTCAGGTCACCTACCTCGTCGACCGTAACATCAACTACACGAATGTCTGCACCATCAACTGCCAGTTCTGTTCCTTTTATCGCCCGCCAGGCCATGACGAGACGTACACACAAACGTACGAACAAATCTCCGAACGAATCGTTGAATTGGAGGCCATCGGTGGTTCGAGAATTCTCATGCAGGGAGGCGTGAACCCCGATTTACCGATGTCGTGGTACACCGACCTACTGCGCCATCTGCGAACCCAACACCCCTCCATTGACCTCGATTGCTTCAGTCCCATTGAGATTGAGGGCCTTGCGGAGGTGTGCGACATGAGCACCCTTGAGGTGCTAACGGTTCTCAAGGAGGCTGGAATGCACGGACTACCAGGTGGTGGTGCAGAGATGTTGGTGGACGATGTTCGCAAGGATGTTTCACCGAAGAAGGGCGCACCTGCCAACTGGCTTCGTGTCATGGGTGAGGCCCAATCCCTTGGTTTGACCACCAGCGCCACAAACGTCATTGGTTTTGGTGAAGACCATGCAGCACGAATTGAGCACATGCGTCGTATTCGTGCCCTTCAGGATGAATCGCTGGAACATCACGGCCTCGGATTCACGTCCTTCATCGCTTGGCCCGTTCAGCTCGAAGTCAATTCATTTGGCCGGCGAAACCGGGGCCAAAACAAGCACGTCCTCGGTGCGGGTTCTTCGGAATACCTTCGCCACGTGGCTATCTCGCGCTTGTTTTTGGACAATGTGGAGCACATTCAAGCCTCGTGGCCAACCATGGGACTGGCCATCGCACAAATGGCGCTCTTAGGCGGTGCAGATGATGCAGGCTCAACCATGATGGAAGAAAACGTGGTGTCCGCCTCCGGCACCAGTAAACTCGATGCATCGGAGGCTGAACTTCAATCCGCCATTGTACGAGCAGGTTTCGCGCCTGTTCGACGCAACAGCGATTATGTTCTCCTCGAGACAACCTTGCTTGTTCCCGCCCGTTCGGACCTTTCCTCGCCCCCACCTGCAGCGATCACGTCGTAGGGCCGTAAAACACGACCCACACCACAGCACGGATGTTTCGTCCACCGTTCCCGATACCGTCAGAAGGAACGTATTCTTGGCCGTTGTAGTAGCCACGGTAGACCAGATGGTTCGTGTTGTTGCTGGAATTGTCAACCCAATCCGTGATGTCAAAGGTCCACTGTTTCACATCTTGCCCAGCACACCAGCCTGCTCTTCCGAACGGCCATGAACCGAATTGGTTGGCCACCACGCCGTTGTTGACTTCGTTTTCACAGCCTTCGCTGCTGTAGACGATGGGGTGCCATTCGTAGGTCTGATGTTGGCCCATGGTGTAGTAATGTTGATGATCGCAGAATTCAGCGCAATTGGCCGTGTCTTTGTTGAACCCGTGCCCGGTAATGGTCGCCACGATTTCAACGCTGGTGGCGTAGGAGGGGACGGTAAAGTTGAGTTGCCGTTGATATCGAGATTCGTTGTTGTAGGTACCGTCAAATTGGCCTCCACTGAAGGCGTATGTCCCATCGACGGCTCGGCTGCCACTCCCCCAATTGCTAAACAGGAAGGTGACGGTCAAGTCACCTCGGTTGGCGCCAGCATACTTGAATCGCCGCTCCTCACCGTCGTTGAGCATGAACAAGTAAGGTGAGATATCGGTCAGCCACATGCCTTCTCGTCCGTAGGTGGTGATCCATCGCACCATCTCCGTGTCGCATATCGAATCGTTGTCCTCATCGCAGACAAACATGTAGGCCAGGTAGTCCCATTCGTGACATCCACCGTACGAACCGTCCGACTTTTGGTAGCGATTGGTTCGTTCATAGCATGCATGTTCGTGGTAGACCTCGAGGGTGTCGTAGGATGTCAGGTCATTTGGAAGGTCAAACGTTGCATTCGTGAAGGAGGAATAACCACCACCCCAACCGCCCGTGTGGCGTTGGAAGTCCATGACGGACACGGCATGAACCGCTGGGTCCAATTCACGTACTTTGGTAGGGAATTCTGCCACCCATTGGTTCGGTTCGTAGGACAGATGGTAGGGGTCGTTGGATTGGCTCGTCCAGGCGTAAAGGGAACCGGTTTCGCGAGCCAATTGGAACCGGTCAATCCCCATGAAGAACGGGCTGTTGAACGACCCGATCATGGCACCGATGCCGCCACCGAGGTTGCTTGCGTCAATGTCGATGTAGTGGATGCGATCGTCCCAGTAGGCTTCCTCCGAGGTGGTCAAGCCAGCCAACACGGCGTTCCGCTGTTGGATGACATCGTTGTGGTAGCTGTTGTCAAATGAACCGTAGAACAGGTGGGTGTTGGCAGGCAGGTTGCGTATGAATTTCCCGGGGTTTTGTCCCCAGGTTGCACCGTTGTTGTTTCCGTTGCTGTCGGTGTACTTGAACATGAAAAAGTAGACGTCATGACCGGTCCAACGGTTGTTGAAATTGAAGGTTCCATTCAAGGTAGGGAAGGTAAATTGGGGTACAACTTGCATAGGGCCGTTCAGGCTGCTCGCTGATGTCCAATTCACGGGGTTTTGCACCACGGCACATCCAAATGCGTCGACGCTCCAACGGTCCGGAGAATTTGCACACCGATCCACGTTGGCAAACACACCGTCCCCATCGATGTCAGCACAACCCGCGGCGTTCACGGCAAGACCTGCAGGGGTGCCCTCACATTGGTCTTGCAGGTCATTCACACCGTCGTTGTCCGTATCCCGTTCCACAGCGGCGCATCCGAATTCGTTAACGTCGGTGGCGTTTGGAGGCGTTTGCGGGCAGAGGTCGAGGATGTCGCCGGTGGCGTTGACGTCGTTCACACCGTCGTTGTCGTCGTCGTCATCCTCTGTAGCGTCCTGACATCCGTCATCGTCCCAATCGGTGGTGTTGTCCGACACCCAATTGGCCACACCCTTGGCGCAGGCGTCGAATTCATCGAGATAGTCATCGTTGTCATCGTTGTCGTCCTCGTCCAGATCCGAGCAGCCGTCGTTGTCCCAATCGCTGTAGCGGTTGGAATACCAGCCTTTACGGCCCACTGGACACAGGTCGTTTCCATCCTCGACCCCGTCGTTGTCGTCATCGTCGTCCTCGTTGGCATCGTGACAGCCGTCGTAATCGTAATCGGCTGAAGGCGTGCTCACCCATCCGTAGGATTCTGGGCACAAATCATAGGTGTCGACGATGCCGTCGTTGTCATCATCGTCGTCCTCATCGTTGTCCCTGCAACCGTCTTGGTCGCCGTCGGTGGCGAGGGTTGACTGCCAGCCTTCATTGGCGCCTACGCCAGACGGACATCGGTCGCTGACGTCTTGAATGCCGTCGCCGTCCTCATCGTCGCCTGCTCCTTCGATGAGAATTTGGGTCGTCGACGTGTCACTGGCCAGTGTGTATCGCCCACAGTTGGCCTGCGTCGTGATGGTGTGGGATTCCGTTGCCTCGGTAAAGTCGACCAGTACCTTCCATGCACCTTCGGTGTTGAGGGCAATGGAGCCGTCGTTTCCATCGGAAATGGTGTACGTCACGCTGCATGATTCAAGGTAGCGGTGGTCCACACGGCCTTCAAACCAAACCACGTTCGGTTCCTCAAGGACCAACCGGGCGGGCACCGTGATGATGGGGGCGGATTCGTCGGGAGCCTTCACCATCAACGGGAGGACCAATGGCTGAAGTTGTGGCACCATCGACGAAGCACCGATGTTCACGATGGAAATCGAGACGATGTGTTCACCCACCACACTTGGTGTAAACACCAAGACAATGCCAACCTCATTTTCGGTCAACTGGACCGCATCCACGGGGGTGAAGTCAGGTTGCAGGACATCGTAGTCCATGTTCCATTCACCAATGCCTGATTGCTGTATGCCGAGGGTGAAGGAGGCCGCTTCGCCCAACTTAATCTCCTCCGGAGCAACAATCCACGTGGCCTTGAGTTCGTAGGTTTGAGGTTCGGGTTCTTCAATTTCTGGGGCCGGCTCTGTGGCTCCCAGGCAGCCAGCAAGTGCCATGACCGCGACCAAAAACAGTGCTGAACATTGACGGGCTTGCATAGCAAATGGACCGCTTCGCTGTCCTTCAATGTGTTGTTTACGTCATGTCGAGTTCACTCCGCCCGTCGTGAAGCGGGAGTTCACCCAATTCGCTGAACGAAGTTGCGTGCGCAACTTTCAGGGGTTGCACCCATAGCAACGCTCCCCCTCGTTGACGGTCGATTCGGAAGATGCATTCCCAGTGCACGCGTAAGAGGTTGGTGTTGACGGAACCGGGCCATGTTGGCGAAGGGGGTTGAAGTGTCAGAGGTTCCCCTTCTTTCCAGCGCTGGGGCTCGCTTTGAACCATCAATCGCATGGGTCTGAGAAACAGACCCCCCTTGACTTCCTTGAGCTCCATGGGTGCATCTTCGCCACCCGCCGTGCCGTCGTCGAGCCCTTCCTCCCAATGGTGAGGAAGTTCGGTCGAGAGTCCGGGGGGTGGTTGACGTGTGGGGTCAATGTCAAGCGTACGGAGAAGTGACTCTCTCCCCGGTGGTAGGACACCCACACGAAGAATGGCGTCAGCATGGTTCCATGTTGGGTCCCACTCAGGAAATTCAACGCTCAGCACGAGGTTTTCGTCGGCTTTGCTTGGCTGGAGGAAGTCAATCTTGGGGGTTTGCAGATTTCGTTTGAGGAAGAGGTTTTGCCGTCGAAGTTCCGAAAGGTTCGCCAGCACACGAATGAGGAGGGGTGCAAAAACAAGCGGCACAACAAACACGGCCAAAGCCGGATAATCGAGCAAGCCCCATCTGACCGTGTCGAGCCCGTAAACGGGGATGTTCAGGAGTTCCAACACCGGTGAGATGAACAGGTAAAACAGGCTTGCAAGCAACACGATGACCACACCGTTGATGAACTGACGCAAGATGTTGTGAATCGGATTCGGAATCAGGTACCAACCTCTTCGTTGACGTTTGACCAGGCGAACATAGGGCCCTTCCTCGAGATGGTGCTCGTTCCTTTCGTGGGACACGGGTTCTCCGTCAAGGAGATAACGTCGCTCCATCAACCATCCGTCTTCTTGTCCCAAACGAAACGCAGGGGGGTGATTGTTGAGCGATTTTCTGGCTGTTTCCATCGATTCGAATTCACCGAGATCAATGTCCTGTTCCGCAATTGGAAGGGCGTCGGGTTGCCACCGAGCAGCCTCAAAAGGCGGGTAACGAATGCGGTGTTGTTCGATGAGGCGCTTCATGGTCTCGCCTCACGACAACAACAACCGAACACCGGCTTTGAGGGCGAGCGGCCGAAAGGCTGGAACCTGTTTGAGAAGGGCCATGCCCAACGGGACGGGTTTTTCGATATCACCGATGGCGTTGATCAAACTGAGGGTGTCAGGGTGCGCGAAGTTGATGAAATGCTTGTCGAGGACTTCATCGCTGCAATCGCTCACCAACAAGTTCCGGAGGGTTCGAGCCCGGTCTTGTTCCTTTTTCATGGCGCTCCAGGGCTGTTTGGTGATGGCCTTGAGGTCTTTTTCCGTGAGTTGATTTGATTTGACAGCCGATGCAAGTTCTTCGTGGATGCATTGAATTTGATGGAATCCAGGGCCAATGCCCCCGCCCGTGGTGGGTTTTGCCATGCCTGCAGCATCACCAAGAAGCACGACACGGTCTTTGACCGTGTGCTTGACCATGCCAGAAGGAACGGGGCCACAGTATCTTGCAATTTCCTGGGTGTGTTCAAATCGGTCTTTCCAGAGCGGATGGTCCATCAGGTCTTGATAGCATGATTCAATGCTTCGCCCGTCAAGACGGTCGGCAGTTGACCACAGTCCGATACGGTGCGTTCCAAATCCGGATGGGATGACCCAAGCAAAGAAGCCCGGCGCAATGGCGCTTCCACTGTACATCTCGAGCCAGCGATCACGGCCCTCATATCCGACCACTTCGGTCTGGAAGCCAATCATGAGCTCCTTTGGCCGTCCCATCTTGAACGTACGACGAGTCCAACTGTGAGCACCATCGGCTCCGATGAGGAGTTTGGTCGTGAGTTGAACGTGTTCACCATCACGGAGAACGGTCAAGCGGACGCCCCCTTCCTCTCGCTCTGCGGCGGTCGGAACGGTGTTCAGCCATAATTCAGCGCCTGCTTGCATCCCTTGTTGGACCACGAATTGGTCGAATCGCTTCCGGCAAACGACATAGGTTCGAAGGGTGCCCTCCGTTCCAACAGGTACCAGCGTGCCACTTGGCCCGTGAATCAAAGCGCCGTCCACCTCTTCGAGCACGGTGTGATAGCCTTCAACGACGTCCATGGCGCTGGGAGTGACGAGCCCTGCGCATTGAAACGGTCGACCGACTTCCTCGTGTTCTTCGAGCATCAAGACCTTCAATCCGTCTTGGCTGAGGAGGGTGGCCGCCCTCCCGCCGACGGGTCCGGCACCAACGATGACGACATCGTAGTCCCAACGGTCCATGAAAATCCCTTGAGCGGGATGTGTTTCAACCTTCCTTCGCTGACGGTCGTGTTCACGAACGTTTTGCAAATTTGTAGCCAACGGACTGGTTCTTTTTCAGGTACAACGACGCACTGAAGGGGTTGCTGGTTTTCTTTGACACGAAGTCGTCAAAAGGTCCAACAGAACCTGTCTCGATGAGTGTCTTGGCCTCTTCACGTGTAAGGTCGCGCTTGGAGATGCATCGTTCAATGTGAATTTTACAGTCCGAAGAACTGTCCTCAACCGTGTAATGGGTCTCGGTTTCGATGATGTTCGCTTTGGTTTTGGGGCACACGGCCACCACGCCCGGTACAACGGGGAACCGTTTGGCGTCGGCCGCCGCAGCTCTGGGTGGGAAGTCGTACTTCACTCGGTTTTTGTCAAGTTTGAGGTAGGCGTTAAACGGCTTGTTTCGCCGAGAGGTGAAATCCTCAAGCAACACTGACTTCCCCTCGGTGAAGATGGGTTTGGCTTCCTCTGGGGTGACCAGCCGCTTGCACATGATGTTCTGCATCCCCC
>JBMZXF010000007.1:0-46575 GCA_049627345.1 Candidatus Poseidonia sp.
AAAAGGGGTTCAGAAGTGGCCAACGACGCCAGCCTTGAGGCTGGACCTAAAATGAGGGATACAAATGGATGAACAAATGGATACGAAGGCGAATCAGCCAAGTGCCGCATTGGGGTTGCTGCTCGCACCCTTGGCCGTGCTGCTCGCTCTTGCCACCACCCGAGTCGTGGGCATTGAATACGACTTGACGTTGAACAACATGATGCCGATGCTGGTCGTCGCCATCGCAAGCATGCTGGCCGCTGTGCCACGCTTGGTTCTGGCTTCGCGACCCGACTTGTCCTCCACCACCGTTTCCCTCGGCGTGTTGGTGTTGGCCCTGGTCGGTGCCGAAGTGCTCTACGTCGTCGCCAATGTCGATGCATTGGCTGCGCTCATGTTTGCGCTCATCGTTGTGGTCGGCTCGAACCTTGATCTGCGAGGTCGCCACGAATGGATGACCGCCATGGCCTTCTCGGCCGTCGGCTTCTGGCTGGCCATTGCGGCCGCCGGTGACACCTATGCGGCGCTGCCTTCCACCTACGAGATGGACAGCGGCCAA
Organism: Candidatus Poseidonia sp.; assembly: GCA_049627345.1. Classification (GTDB taxonomy): domain Archaea; phylum Thermoplasmatota; class Poseidoniia; order Poseidoniales; family Poseidoniaceae; genus Poseidonia. The sequence goes on from JBMZXF010000007.1 coordinate 542, forward strand.
CTCGTCTCCACCATGAACCTGGAGCGTATGGCCACGGCGTACGTCTTCTTTGCATACTGGACGATGTCCACCGCTGCCGGTCTTCTTGCTGGTGTGCTCGCTCGTGGCACGCTCAACCCTGCAGGCACCGAAGGTTGGTTTTCCTTCCTCGGTCAAACCAGCGGGTTCAACCGTGCCGCCACGCCGTTGATGGTGGCCTTCGGTGTTTGGGTCCTCGCCTTTGCTGGCTCGCTCTGGCACTTCAACAGCGTTGAGACCTTCAACCAACTCGGGATCACCACCGAAGCCGGCTACCACGGCTACGTTGGCTACTGGAGTGCCTTCTTGACCGGCGTCGTGGCGCTCATCGTCGCCGGCATGGTGGCCGAGCGCTGGCACACCCGTGCCATGCTGCTCGCCTCCATGTGGACGCTGTACCAGGTCGCCGCTTGGTTCGAAGCAGGCATTTGGTACTCCGAGGACCTTGATGGTACGTGGGGCGCCTTGATTTGGCTCGCCATCACCTTCTTCCTCGGCGTCGGTATCTATTCCATCGGCAACCACGAACGCTACGGTGGATGGGCCAACCTCGGTGAACATGAGCCATCCCAGGCCCGTCTCTTCCTCCGTGCGCACGGTGCTGGCATGATGGTCGGCTTGGCCTTCCTCATTGGCTTGGCCATTCGTGTTCAGTGGTATGCGGTTCCTTCGATGAACGCTTTTGGTACCGGCAACTGGGACATGACCGGCGGTTCTGACCCTTGGTACATGAAGCGCGTGGTGGACTACATCATTGCGAACAACGCCCACCTTGTCGTTGACGCCGACCGTTTCTACCCCATCGGTGGCATCAACCCACGTCCACCACTCTTCTCGTGGTCCATGGCCATCGGCGCCATGGCGCTCGAACCCTTCCTCAACACCCCCGAGGACGCTGTCTGGTGGAGCATGCTTGCCCTGCCTGCCGTGTACGGTGCCTTGACCGTGTTCCCCATCGCCTCCATGGCCAAGGATCACTTCGGCAAGGGCGCTGGTGTGCTCGCTGCTTGGCTCATCGCCTTCATGCCCGCCCACGTCACGCACTCAACCTGGGCACTGGCTGACCACGATGCGTTCGTGATGCTGTTCCTTTCTGTCGGGTTCATGTATTGGCTGCGAGCGGTGAAGTATGCCGGTTCTTCTCGAATTTCGAAGACGACCTCGCCTCACCCGATGTCCTTTGTTCAAGCCTTCAAGGACGTCGCTGCCCATCGCCAAGCCGCCATGGCCAACGCTGCCTTGGCCGGTGTGGCCTTCGGTATCGTCGCCCTCGGCTGGAAAGGGTTCGTCGTCGGTCCGTCCATCCTCTTCCTGGCTTACGCCTTGCAAGTTGCTCTGAACATGTTCCGACGCCGTGATTCCACGTCGCTCAGCGTGATGTTCCTCGTGATGTTGACCACGACGTTCTTGATGGCATTGCCGTTCTATGCGCACCCACAGCTCAACCTCGTGCTCGACGGCACCGGTCTCCAACCCTTCCTGTTCATCTTTGGATTCACCATCGCCATCGCCTTCGTCACCACCGGCTTCCGCGACAAGCCTTGGCTGCTGGTTCTTGGGACCCTTGGTGGTGTTGCTGCGGTGTTCTTCGTGTTGCTTTACGTGCTGAAAACGCTCAACCTTTCGGATGCTTGGGACGTGCTGTTCACCGGTAGCGGCTACTTTACCAAAACCAAGATCTTTGGCACCGTTGCTGAAGCCAACGCTCCAAACCGTGCCCAACTCTTTGCCTCGTTTGGCCCCATCACCTTCCTGCTCGCCCTCATCATGGGCGGCGGTCTGCTGTGGCGTGGTCTTCGCCACCGCAACGGCACCGCTCTGGTGTTCGGTGTCTGGGTCTTTGCAGCCACGTTCATGGCTTGGAACGCTGCTCGTTTCATGTTCAACGCCACGCCCGTCATGGCCATCCTCGGTGCCGCTGGTATCGTCGCTTTCTGGCAGTGGGCCAACTGGAGCGGACTGGTCCGTTCGTGGAAGAAGTTCGGTATCCGTACCCCGGCCGACCGCATCAGCGGTGCTCGAAAGGCTGTTTGGCGCACACCGCAATTCTCTGCTGTTTTCCTCGTGATGATCATGATTTTCGGCCAGCAGGCCACCTACGGCCTTGACTCCGCCATCCCCGGCACGTCCAACCAAGAATCGGAAATCGATGAGCGCATTTACAACATCGTCCCTGACATTCTCCGATTTGATGGCTTGGGCTTCTCCGTTCTTGACAGCAGCACCTACGACGGTCGCTGGTACCTCGGCAGCTTCGGTTCGTCGTTCAACGACAACGGATGGAACGCCGCGTACGACTGGTTAGCCAACCAGGACACCGACATGGCGTATTCAGAGAAACCGGCGTTCGTTTCATGGTGGGACTATGGTTTCCAAGCCATGAGCACCGGCGAGCATCCCTCGGTTTCGGACAACTTCCAATCCGGTATTCCTGCCACGGGTAACATGCTGCTCGCTCGCAACCAAGACGACCTGACGGCCATGTTCATTTGGCAATTGGCTGAAGGCGACCGCGTCTATGCCAGCCAGGGCGGCAACCTCCAAATGACGCCGACCTTTGCTGGCGTCGTTCAAAAGTACCTCGACGACGACCAATGGGCTGACTTCGAGACGCTGCAACTGAATTTCGGCGAAGAGATGATCTCCTTCATCGAAGAACGCTCGTTCAACGTGGTCAAGACCAACCGAGATGTGGTGATGGCCGAGGGCTATCTCCACACCGCTGGTGTCTTTGGCGGCGAGAAGGTCTACAAGATCTACAAAGATCAAGTGGCCATTCCGTGCACGGATGCCGTATCAACGACCTGTGTCGGCGATGCATGGAGTTCCATGGACCAAGCCGACATCACGTTCAACAACAACGTTCGAACCTCCGAGGAAACGGTTGAAGAGAGGACGCACACCATCATCGGCGATTACTGGTACACGGCCGACTTGATTGACGAATACCTCTCGGTTTCAACGTCCATCCACCGCCACAACGCCCGCTTGGCCTTGGTCACCCAACTGCTCACTGCAGCCTTCGATGCCCACCCCACCGCTACCGTTCACGACCTCTACAACGACCTCATCAACCTCGAGGGTCTGTACAAGGTTCAGGACTACGAAGGTGCCCCGGGTGAGACCATTTCCCGCGACCACGAAATCCGATACTTCGCCATCGACGACCGACTCTACCCACGAGCCGGTCGCTACACGGCGGACGCCAACTACAATCGAGGACAGCCCATGGGCATCTTTGGTGCACCAACCATCCTGTCGGGCCAAGACATCGGCACCTACATGGACGAGGTGTACGAGACGGTCCGTGGCGACTTCCAAGACGAGATGACGCGAGAGGAAGTCGACGAAGCCATGCAGAAGGACTTCCTCAACCAGCAAGCTGGTGCAGACATCGACATGCTGCAAATCGAAGACGTTCGTGTTGACCACAACCCTGCCTTCTTTGACACCATGGTCGCCCGAACCTACGTCGGCTACGGCGCTTCAACGCTCGGTCTCAACGCAGGTTCCAGCAACCCACAACCCTCCCAGCACTTCGGTCAGTCCGGCTCGCCAGGCACCATCATGACCAACGCACTTCCGTTGCCCGGTGCCATGATGAACCACTACGTTATTGCCAACTGGTACAGCGAATCCGCTGAGGATCAGATTCAATCGACCAACACCTTGGTCAAGATTCTGAAGTACTACCCCGGCGCAGAAATGACCGGCCAGGTCACCATGAGCGACAACGGCGAAGGCCTCCCCGGCGTTCGACTGTTGATCGAGCGCGACGCCTTCTCCGGTGAGTTCGGCGAGGACCTGGATGAGGACACCTACTGGGTGCCCATCGGCTTCGTCGACGCCGACGACGATGGACGTTACAGCTTCCTCGCTCCGGCCGGCAAGATTCGTGTCACGGCCTTTGCCGGTGTCTTCGACGCCAGTGCTGCACGCGACAACATCCGAGACGGCTCCTACGGTGAGCGCCTCAGCGACATCTTGACCGAGACCAACGACGACCGTGAAATCAACGAAATCACGGCCATTCTCGGTCAAGTCGCCAACATGACGTGGTTGGGCGAAACCCTCACCAACGTCACCGCTGACGAAGCCAACCGAGAAGTTGACATGGTCACCACGGTCGACATCGCCGTCGAGAGCAGCGGTGTTTCCGGTACCGTCTCGTGGTCCGGCGATGAAGCCTTCAACGGCGACCCCATCTCGGAAACCACCTTCATCCTGCGAAACATCTGGTCCATGACCGACAATTACACCGTGGAAACCACCAGTGGTTCGTTCACTTCTGAAGAATCTCGCATTCTCCAGGGAACCGGTGAAGCCACGCTGGTTGAGGAAGGCTCCTTTGAAAGCGAGGGCATTGCTCTCGCCAGCAACTTCATCGGTAATTTCACCCGGTCAATTGGCAACGAGCGCACCTTCTTTGCGAACGGAACCTGGTCCGGAAACGGTGTCATTGAGGCCTCGTGGGTTGAGCCAAGCGATGTGGTCGCTTGTGAAACGGATAACGAGTCCAACGCCGTCATGCCAGCAAACGAGACCTTCTGTCTCGTCGACGACAGCGGTGAGATTCCCACCTACCGCCTTGAAGGGACGGTTGATGCCATGGGTACCTTCACTTCAGAAGGCACTTCCACGCTGACCCGCACCTACGGTGATGCAGAAGCCGGTCAAGGCGAGACCCTGGAAGGTGCCGGATTGTTCGAAGGTACGGGTACCTTCAACGGCACTGGCCTGTTCATCGGTGTCGGTACCTTCTCCGGTTCGATGGTGGAACCCGGTTCGTTCTACAAGACCGGTCTGCTCCCGGGAACCTACAACATGATCGCTCAACTGCCCAACGGCAAGGAAGTGTTGCTTCCTGACCCTGTTGTAATTGGCATTGATCCAAGCTACGACCTTGACATGACCATGCCCGGTGCCATCTTCAAGGACACCCTGAAGGACATGCACGGCGATGCACTCGCCAACCAAACGATCGAGTGGATTGATGTTGAACTCGGCGAGGACGCTGCTGTGATGATCATGACCGATGAAGAAGGCAACTTCTCCTACGGGCCCATCCCGCCCGGCGAGTACTACTACCGAGGCGATGTCGACGATGACGGCTGGTACGACTTCAACGAATCGACGTTCGTCAACGATGATGTCTCGAACATCACACTGGACCTGAACGTGCCCGACACCGTCGACGTCACGCTCACGTTGGTTTCGCCGGTCGACCCGCTGACCCAAGAGGCCCTGTTTGATGTCTCAAACCGAACCATCACGTTCCAGAACGAACTTGGCCTCCTGGACCCCATCAACGTCACCAGCGACGAGAACGGCGAAATTTACGCTGAACTCTTGTTCGGTGTGTGGGACATCCGCGACGATGTGAACCCAGAGTTCGTGCTCTTCGACCAGATTGAACTCGAACCCGGCACGGACGACCTGATGCAAGACGTAACCTATGCTCAGGCTGCTTACATCAACGGTTCCATGCGAAACTACCCCGGCGTGACGGTCGATGAGTGGAACACATGGAACGATGAAACGCCGGAGGAGAACCGAGAAGAAACCACGCAACCCGCTACGGGTTTGACGGTGAATGTTGTCTCCGATGACCTGGCCTTCTCAGCCGTGACCAACATCACAGGACACTTCTCCATCCGTGTCCCATCCGGCTTCACCTACCACCTGACCACCGAAAGCGTCGTCACCAACCGAGGCTACGGTGCCTTGGTGGAGGTTGCCACCGGTGTCGATGCTGAACTTGGCATGCTGTACATTGAACCAACCAGTTTGGTGAACGGTGTTGTGCATCTCTACGACAACCAGACCCGCTGGGATTCTTCCTTCCCGCTTTGGGAGGCTCCTGAAGTGGTGGCAACCAACGCCGCCGGTTTGATGTGGACCACCACGACGAACGAACTCGGGGACTTCGCGTTTGACCTGCCCAACGGCGTGTGGACCATTTCGCTCACCGACGAGCGCTTGAACGCCACCGCCATCGAGGACTTGTCGGTCAACCGCTCCAGCACTGAAGCCATCTCCACGATGGAGGTCATGGCGAACCCAGAGGCGGTTGAGGTTGAGATGAACGTCTTCCTGAATTCCGCAGAGGATGGCACCTTTGAGAACGGCACGGCTGCTACACCCGCCTTTACCTTGAAGCCCATCGACGAGAACCGTGAACCGATGTACTACACGGCTGAAGACTACACTGAACCGGGTATCATCACCGTTTCATTGACGCCTGGTGGCTACGACGTGCAGTTCAACCGAACGGCTGCTTCTGATGAGAACGCCACCGATTACGATTTGATCGGTGAGACCTTCTTTGACGCCATCCGCATCGGTCTCGACCCTGTGGATGAGCCCTACGAAGTGGCGCTGAAGAACACCTACCTGGTCACGGGAACGCTGTTCAACACCACCGACGACGGCATTGCCAACGACTTCCTGTTGTACAACGAGGCCGACGACCAGTGGTTCAACGTTGGTTCAGACGAAAACGGCAGCTTTGCAGCCTACGTTCCAGCAGGGGAATGGCTCATCATCGTCGCTCCGTTCACCAACGGGGACCACACCGAAACCTTGCGACAACCCTTGACGGTTGATGCTGATTCTGTCCGAACCGGTCTCGAGCTGACCACGAGCATCAGCGTTGATGTGTCCATGCAGCTCCTCGAAGCCGTTACTGAATCGGCGTTGAGCGACATGACGGTGACCGCTGTGAGCCACGACGGCTACGGCAACATCACCTTTGAGCGCACAGACGCCGACGGCAACGCCTCCGAGTTGCTCATGCCAGGTACCTGGAGTTTCTACTTCAACCGAACCATCGGCACCAAGTCATGGTTCATGGACACCAGCGACACACCGTTCAGCACGGACGCCGCTGACGAGAACCATTCGCTCGTTCTTGACCCCGTCTACGCCACGCTTGAGGTCGAAATTGGCGGCAAGGTCTATTGGGACCTTGACAACAACAGTGCACCAAGTCTCGGTGAAGGACTGCCAGAAATGAACGTCACCGTGGTTGGAAGCAACAACTCCGAGGTTTCAACCACCGTGATGACCGATGATGAAGGCGTTTGGCGAATCTTTGTGCCGATCCGTGATGTGTACAACGTGACTGTCGAGAAGGAAGGCTTCGAGACGGTCTACTACGCAACGGAGGAGCAAAACGGCTACACCGTTCACGACAGCCCGGATTCCACGGACATTGAAGTCACCGCCGGCCTCGTTGAGGTTGAGGGGACGGTGACCGACCAGCTTGATGCTGACCGCTTGGTGGATGCGACCATCGTGTTGTACCCCGTTGCTGGCATTGAGCGAGATGCAGTTTCGGTCAGCGGAACCATGGACGGCACCACCCTTGAGTGGTCCACCAGCGTCCAACCCGGCGAGTGGGTCGTGGTGGTCTCTCAGAGCAACCCAGGTCCCAACGGTGGCGGCGTCGCCATCGGCCTGCTCGATGCTTCGGTGGCCAACGGCGGCAACATCACCATGGTGATGGCGCTGGGCGGCTACGTCGACTTGACGACGGCTTGGACGGACATTGACCAAAACGAGCACCACGCAGGTTCTGCCGATGAAGGCTCGGACATGATTGAAGGTACCGTGGAACTGGAAGTTTCCTTCGACGGTCAGTCTTGGATGGTCGATGTCCCAGCCAGCGGTGAACTTCGTGAGTTGTTCCCTGAGGGCAGCGTGTCCTTTGACGGTGAATTCATGACCGTTCAGCACGCTACGGCGGTTGAGATGGAGTACTACGGTGGTCAAACCACCACCATCACGGCCGACTCGACCATTGCGGCCACCCTCCAGTTCAACCGACGTGTGAACTCAGCGCTTGACATCACGTTCAACGACGCTTCCTTGAGCGATGCAACGCTGTTGAACGCAGAGGACAGCGAGATTGAAGCTGTGGTATCGGCCACCAACGAGTCGGTTTACTCGACCATCACCTTTGACTACGACATCGCCTACAACGGCACCGAAATCATGGACGTCTTCTCCGTCGAGGGCGAGATGGGCTTGGCCCAAGATTCTGACCTGTGGACGGTCCAGTTCTGGAACGCCACCAGCGAGGCATACGAGGACTCCATCAGCGTGTCGCTGGGTCTTGGCGATGCCGATACGGACGCCGTGCTGAGCACCTCGGTCAAGGTCCAGATCACCCTGCCCGAAGTGGCCGAGGCTTGGCACCTGGCCAACGGTCACCGCATGACCATGCGTCTTCAGACGGATTTGGGCGAGTCGTCCCAAGCGTCCGTGAAGGTGTTTGTGCCCCAGACGTTTGCGTTCAGTGTGTCGGATGCAACCGAGGAACTCGGCATGTCTGCGCTGGTTGAACGTCAGTTCTCCTTCGCTTTGACCAACAACGGAAACGGCCAGGATTCCTTCACGATTGAGCTGCTTGAAAGCGGTGTTCCAGAAGGTTGGTCGGTGACGCCGATGATGTCCACGCTGACGCTGAACAAGGACGAAACCCGTACTCAACAATTCACGGTGTTTGCACCTGCAAGCTACTCTGACGACGATGGTGATTTCCTACTCACGGTGTACGTGAACAGTCAGGATGAGAACGTCGACCGTGAAGAAGTCGAAGTGACCATCAAGAAGGCCACCATCAAATTGACCATCGATGAGGACCGAATCTCAACGGATTCCGACCAGATTGCTGGACAAGCAGGCGCCGTTCGTGTCGCTGTGGTGAACGAGGGCCTCCTCGACGCCCCGTCCGTCATCGTCTACCTCACGCCACCCGGCGGAGAGGAGCTTCAGCAGTCCATCGCCGTCCCAGCGGGCGGAGAGGCCATGGCCGTCTTTGACGGTTTGACGTTCAGTCAGGGCAGTCAGCGCTTCGACTACCGAGTCGAGGTCGCCGGTGCTGAGGCCGAGAGCGTGGACTCTGTTCCCGAGCCCGGTGATTTCAGCATTGAATACAACCCTGAGACGACGGCTGACGGTGAATCTGCTTGGATGACCTTGCTCATCGCCCTGCTTGCCGTTCTTGTGGTGTACGGCGGTGTTCGCACGGCTCGCAGCCGCGGTGGCAGCAAGTTCTGATGTTCACTTTTGCTTGATTTTTCAAACAAGGGTTGATGAGGACACGAACGGGGTAGCGTGAGCCATGGAAGGTCTTCGTGATGTTGAGTACCTTCCTGAGCCTTCGGACCGGCGCATCGTTTCTGCGGTCGACCCGACGGTGATCGGCTTTCAGGACCAGTGGCGCTCTGAAACCATGGGCTGGGCTCCCCTGACGGTTGAGCCGGTGGCTCGACCCCTGCGTCGTCGATTTTCAATCTCCGGCGTGGTGGTGTTGGCCTTGCTGATCTCCGCCAGCGTCCTGATGTGGCAAAACCAGTGGCTGGTGGTTGAACTCCCTCAACCTGCCTCCGAGTGGGCCTTTGAGCAAACCGAGATACGCGAGATGCAAACGGAAGGCCTGTCGGGTGAAGGTGTGCGTGTGTGCATGGTTGACACCGGCGTTGACGCTCAACACGATGCCTTCGCAACCACCGAGTTCACGTTCAAGGACCTCATCGGTGCCTCAAGGGACCCCGTCGACTACGGGGCTGTTGCTCACGGCACACTCATGTCCGGGCTGCTTCTCTCCAACGATACCACGCAACGCGGAGCAGCACCAAACGTTTCCTTCGCCATGGTGGCAGCCCTGAGCGATAACGGTCAAGGTGAAAACACGGGGTTGGATTCAGATGTTGCCGATGCCATTCGGTGGTGTCAGTTTGAATTCCAAGCCGACATTATCTCCCTTTCCCTTGGCGGCTCGGAAGAAACCGACTCCGCAGAGGGAAGTTCATCGGCAGCCACCCGCCAAGCCACGGATGCTGGCATCTATGTGGTGGCGGCTGCGGGGAATGACGGGCTTGATGATGACGGAGACGTGGCCTCACCGGGAAGCGTCGAGTTGGCCATCTCCGTCGGTGCGACCACGCGTGAAGGGGCCGTTTGGGCCAACTCCTCCTCCGGGTCCTTGACGGACAAAAACGGCGATGCCCGGGCTCATCCACACATGAAGCCCGAAGTGGTGGCGCCAGGCGAGCGGATCATCAGTACGGGAGAAGACAACCTGTGGTACTCCAGCAGCGGTTCGTCAGACGCCACGGTGTTTGTCACGGGCGCCTTGGCGTTGATCCTCGAAGATCAGCCTCGATTGAAGCCCCAACCCGGTGGTAATGCTTCGTGCCTCCTTGAGGTGAAGCAGGCCCTTCTCGAGTCGCTCGGACAAGGGGATGGTTTGCACGACCTTCGCAGTGGATACGGGCTTCTCAGCGCCTCTGCATGGCTTTCGGAAGCACGGGATATTCCGTCCTGTTGATGCTTCTCTTGCGATTCTTCCAAAAAGGAGGGCCGGTTTTCGTCCTTTCTTGTCCGAATTTCGTTCTTTTCATTCCTTTTCCTTCCGTTTTTCGGTGGAATACTTGATACTCTAGGCGAATAATGATATTTCTGTGGCGCCAAATGAGGCGCAGTATTATATTCGTGGCGTTCATGGACAGAACAGGTGAATCGCCGATGTCTCGAAAAAACCAAACAAAATCCGTATCGCTCGTGATGCTGTACATGATGTCCCTCATGTTGGCCATGGTGAGCGTTCCCTCGGCCATGGCCGTGAACGAAACAACCCAGGGCACCGTGACCGGTACTGAGACGTGGTCGGGCACCATGAACCTCCAGGACGACGTCACGGTCGCAGAGGGTTCCAAACTCATCATCAACGCTGGCACGACCATCAACATCCCTGCGGGAAAATTCATTGATGTCGAAGGTGCCATCTGCATCGGTGATTCCGCATGTGGCGCCAGTGCTGGTTCGGCTTCTTCCCAAGCCCGTTTCATCTGGTCGACCCCTACGGACTACTCCAAGCTCGGCCGTTGCTACATCGACGGGTCGAATACGTTCACAAACGGTGACGCCGCTTGTGGTTCTGGTCTTGTCATTCGAGACACGATTGACCAGTCCATCACCAGCATCAACTACGCTCACTTCGAGAACGCCTACGGTTTCCCCATTTACGTCGCTTCCCTTCAAGCCGTCCAGTACGGGGCATTGGTCTTCGACGGTTCAACCACCACCGCCCGCGGGCTCAGCTTCACCGACATCAATACCTCGAACGTGATCGCCGTCGATTACGCCGCTCCGCTTCTCACCGATTCAACCTTCGAATTGGGCATCGACGGACGGGGCTACGACGCTGCTGCCGTTCGTTCTTACGACGCAGGTGCCGGTATTCTCTCCACGTTCCGTGTCAAGAATTCCGTCTTCACTGGAAACGACGCCGACTGCGGTCAGCAAGGCGGTGGCCGTGCTGTCCTCTACATCGAGAACTCGTACATCGACATGGACAACTTGGACATCAAGGACAACAGTTACGGAATTCTCATGAAATCAAGTTCGGGGAGTTTCACCAATTCCAAGATCGACGTCAAGTGTAACGCCATTGACACCAACTCGCTCAAGACCACCGGCAACATCGAACACACCCTGGAGGTCACCAACAACGACATCACCACGGCCGAGGGCGCTGGCTTGACCGCCTACGACGGTGCCAAAGTCTACGCAGAAGGCAACACCATCTCCGGAGCCAGCGAGGGTTCCGGCGTCGGTATTCGCAGTTCCGTGGTTGAACTCCACCGCAACACCATCGGTCCCGTTGGTGGCTGGAACGGCTTGTGGATTTACGGCACGTCCGACGTCATCGCCGAGAACAACACCATTCAGGACACGGGCAAGGAGCCTGTGCTCATCGGTGAGTACCACTACCAAGACCAGGGCTGGCAGGTGCCCGCACCCTCCGCCGCTCGTCTGTACTTGGCCAACAACGTCATCTCCAACAACTCGGGAACCTGCAACTCTCAGATGTACGGCGGTGATTTCCCCTGCCCAGCCATTCACGTCTTCCGTTCCTCGGCGTCCATCCTCGACAACACCATCTCCGGGAACACCGGCGACATCATTCGTGCCAAGGGGTCCCTCATCAACGTCCAGCGCAACACGGCCGATTCCCAACTTGGATTCGCCGGCAACGTGAGCCACCACGACGACAACTACGGCAACAAGTACGGTTCTGTCGCATACTTCTCCGGCAACTCGTGGACCGGTGTTTCGCAAGTCTACAACATCACCGAGTCACGTGTCACCGTTCAGTCTGAACAAATCCCGTCCCCTGGCGGCAACGAACTCTACCCCGTCAGCATCCGCTGGTTGGGTGCGGAGTGTCCGTTCGTCCAGGACGAGTGCTTGCAACTTCCCGGCACCGTTGCTTTGCCACCCGCTGGCATGCCACTGGCGCTCGAGCTGGTCGAGAACGCCACCGTCTTTTCCTTCGCCGATCTCCAGAACTTTGATTCCACAATGATTCACGTCCAGAACCAAAACACGGCTTGGGGCTCCCAAGTTCGCGAGGGTGAACTCGTTCGCTATCAGGTGAAGGCCAAGAATTCCAACGTCGAAGGCGCTACGGTCATCATCAAGGATTCCACGGGTCTTCCGCTCTACGAGTTGACCACCGACGCCTTTGGGTTCACGCCCCAGGTGTCGCTGCCGTCAGATTTCCTTCTTGACCGCAACTGGAACCACGTGGTCGGCGACAAGAACGCCGCCATCCCCGGTACCAACGACGGCACCGGACAACCCATCGTGGTCGACGAAGACTCCTGTGCCGATGGCATCGACAACGACGGTGACACCTACATCGACGATGACGACACCGACTGCGTGAACGGACGAGAGCGACCGTTCTACACCGTCGAGGCCTTCAAGTTCGGCAGCGGTCGCGACGACTTCTCCTACGTGCTTTCGGGTCCAATTGATGACATCATCAACCTTGAGAACCTCCGACCCAGTGTGAGCGTGAATGAGCCTGACGGCTACTCCTTCGCCACCACGGTTCGTATCACGGGCCAAGCATGGGACGGTGCCAAGTGGCCCTACGCCAACGACAACACCGCAGAGCAAGCACAATTCGGCTTGGTGAAGCGTGTCGAAATCCAGCCGCCCGGTTCGTCCGACTGGTTCTATGCTTCGGATGCTTCGGGTTCGAGCGGCGACATCACCATGGAAAACCACCCGTTCAAGGACTGGGTCTATGAGTGGGACGGTGCAGCGCACCCCGAAGGCGAGGGCGACATCACCTTCCGCATTCGTTCCTACGACGGTTTGGACTACTCCCCCGTTGAGGTCCGTCAGTACAAGCTCAACCTTGTGGCTCCGTCGTTGTTGGTGGATGTGCCAACCGCAGGAAGCGTGCACCAAACCGGCAAGGTGATGTTCCAAGGAACGGCATCAGACCCCTACCAAGGCACGGCTGGCAGCGATGTGAAACAGATTTGGTTTTCCATTTCTGGACCGGATGGCTTTGCTCAGCAGTTCTTCATTCAAGGCTCGACGAGCTGGTCCTACGAATGGAACGTTGCTGAGTTGCCATCGGGTGATTACACGGCGGAGGTATGGGCTGCCGACAGTGATTTCTGCATCGGTGAGGCTGTTGAGGCAGATGGTTGCGTGGCTGAGACCCGGACCATCACCATCAACAACGACAACATTCCACCCAACCTCCAACTTTCTTGGATCGGTGCCGAAGACCAAACCTCCGGTGGCATCGACGGCGATACTGTTCGAGCCTCCGAAGAAACCAAGATCATCGGTGTGGCCCGAGACATCGGTGGATTTGTCACCCGTGTTGAAATCGAAATCACCGATTTGGCCAACGGTATCGTCCTGAACGACGGACCCTTGCCGGTCACCACGTTTGCACAAGACGGTTCATGGGTCGCCAACTGGGACACGTCCGATTTGATTCACGATGGCGTCTACTCGGTCTCCGTGCGGGCGTACGACGGCGATGACTATTCGCAGGACGTCGTTTGGCGTATGACCATCAACAACCCGCTCGATGCTGAAAACATCGACCCGGTGTTCAACGAAACAGGATGGGTCGGCACATGGACCATCTTCTGCGATCAGAACTCCAACTCGTTTGACCGCTGTGGCGGCGGTGTCTCGTTCGACCTTGCTGAGTTCTTCAGCGACCCTGACGGCACAGGATCGCCGGGCGATGACCTCGAGTTTTACGTCTACGACGACGACACGACCATTGAGGACGACTTTTACGACGACTTCATCACCATTACGCCGCTTGGCGTGCTGACCTACGACCCCATGTCGTACATGGCTCAAACCACCAGCAACATCCCAGACTGGTCGCTCAACAGCGTGGTGGTCTACGCTCAGGACGACCAGGAATCCAAGGCCTACTCGCTGAAGGTCAACTTCCTCGTTCGTGCCGTTTCGTTCACCGTTGAGCGAACGGATACCGGCGACATCACCGTTGACGACCCTGCCGAATTCAAGGGCGAAGGTCTTCCCGGTAGCCTCGTTATCGCACGTTTCGCCGACGGAAACGCCAAGTTGAACTCGACCCGCGTCCTCTCCGACGGCTCGTGGAACATGCAACTTACCGCTGGGCAACTCAGCGGCATCGAAGGCTCTTCGGAGGTCATCTTCGAAATGGACGGTCAGATCTTCAAGTTCGCCGGACAGACCGAGAACGCTGAGTTTGCGGTCACCGTCTCCAGCGGCGATGACGGTGGTTCGGGCATTGTGGGCATCGTTCTCATCGTCCTGGCCGTGCTCGTTCTCCTCGGAGCAGGTGCTTTCTTCTTCATCGAATTTGAAGAGGTGCCGGACGAAGATGAGCTGACCGGTGATGATTCCGCTGTCGAAGAAGATCCGTATGCATGGGCCAAGGCCAAGCAAACGCCAGCCATTCCACAGCAGGAGGCCGCAGCGCCAGCGCAGGCTGCACCCGTGGCTCAGGAAGCGGCTGCTACGGCTGCTTCTCAGCATCCGGGTTGGTTGTGGGACCAAGCATCCAATCAGTGGGTGCCAGACCCGAACTACCAACAGCCACCGCAATGATCGAACCTGAGGGTTGAATCATGGCCGCGCAGGCAAAACCGGGGGTACAGGAACGCATCCTGTTGCACTTGCTGGATTATTCCGATTTCAAGGACAGCATCGAGGTACCGTTTGCTCTGTCGCAAATGGGCATCGCCAACGCCGTCGCCATCGCTCGTTCCAACGTGCCGCGAGCCATTGCCGGGCTCAAAGACCAGAACATTCTGGTGGAGCGGCAGGCCCACGTCAAGGGTGTTTCACGAAAGCGCAAGGCCTACTTCTTGACCGACAGCGGTGTGTCGTTGGCCAGCGAGACGTGGGAACGCTTGTCGGAATGGCCTGTCCGCATCATTTTGGACGACCAGCCTGCCGTTTCCTCGACCCTTGGTGGTGCAAAAGGGGTGCTCCCGTTTGAAATGCGACCGGTTGACATCATTCGCTACATCGACGAGCACAATTGTCTGGATGTCCGCCATCTGTCGGCTGACTTGGTGGAACGGGACCTCTCAAAGCACGTTGAGAAACAACTGGTCACCTCCCTGGCTGATTTGCCTCGCCTCCGCCATTTCTACGGCCGCACGACCGAACTCGACAACATGGTCAATTTGCTTGAAGCCCGGGCGACGACCCTGCTCGTGCCGGGGATTGCAGGGATCGGGAAAACCACGGTCGCCTCCAAACTGATTGAGCGGTTCATGCACCGTAGAAACTTGCTCTATCACCGATGTCAAGACTGGGAGGGTTCTCGCTCGTTCTTTGAGTCGGTGGCCGATTGGCTTTCGAGCATGGGCAACGCCGATTTTTCCACCTACCTCGCTGCCACACCTGTCCCTCAACCCGCCGATGCGGCTCGTTTGTTGGTCGAGGCGCTGGAAGGAACCCCGTCCCTGTTGGTCATCGATGACTTTCACAAAGTGTCGGACATGGTGCTTCACCAGACCTTCCAAGCGATGTCCCTTGCCCTCCTCGGGAGCGAGGAAAAAATCGGTCTTGTCATCTTCTCTCGCTCCTTCAAGCCGGTGGTGCCCACAAAGGATGCTGAAGGGCGAATCGCAAGTTTGGTGCTGCCCTTGGACGGTCTCGACCCCGATGCTGGTCGTCAACTTCTCACAAGTTTTGATTCGCTAGCGGACGAGCAGTGGCTCCACATCCACGGTCTATCTCGAGGTCATCCGTTGGTGTTGGAACTCATCAACAGGGGTGCATCCGCAGGGGCATTTCACGAAACACTGGAGAATTACGTCACGGTGGAAATTTTCTCGAAGTTGAGTGCTGAGCAAAAGCGAGTCCTCTCCGCCCTGTCGATTTTCAGAGAGCCAGTGAAACTCGAGGCCCTCGCACAACAAGGCCTCAACACCGACGAACTTGACGGCTTGGTCGAATCCGGTCTTGCCCGTCAGGCAGATGCCGATACCTATGACGTTCACGATTTGATTCGTGAATTCTTGTTGCGAAGCCTTTCCACGGCGCTTCGTGAAGAGTTCCATGGGAAGTGTGTTGAGTGGTATGAGAAACAATCACCTTCGCATGAATTGCACATTGAGTTGATCTACCACACGATCAAATCGAGTCAATTTGAAGCGGCATCCAACCTCATTGTGAGGGAAGGTCGTCAACTCGTTTCACAAGGCTACATGGAACTGCTTGGCTTGATTGAACAGGTTGAAACCGCTGAGTTGACCTCAGAGATCGTGGTTCGTATGGCCCAAATCCAGGGGGATATTCTTGCATTGCTGGGCCGGTTGAACGAAGCAGAAGAGGTGCTGAATGCGACCCTCGAGCGTGCCTCCTCTTCGGCTGACGAACTTGTTCAAGCCGAGATTCTCTCTTCCCTGGCCGATGTGAGCAGGAAACAAGGCAACAGCGATGTCTCACTGTCTCGCCACAAAGAGGCGCTCAAGCATTACATCTCGCTCGGACATGCTCGATGGGCTGCACGAACGTACAACAACATCGGGTACTTGCTCCGCCGAAAGAACGAGCGCAGCAAAGCCTTGGAGGCGTACGGCGAGGTTGAAGCCATTCTCGAGAGTTCCAACGACGACGACCTGATTTACAGCCAAATCACCTTGGCTCGTTCCCTCATTGAATTGGGCGAGGTCGACCGAGCGAGGGAGCATGCCATGGCGTCGCACGAGCGCACCTCCGAACTCGGCGATAGCGTGCTTCACGCCCGTGCGCAAGCCGTCCTGGGCCGGTATTACTCGAAGGTTGAGCAATCGGAGTTGGCCTTGTTCCATTACTCCGAAGCCTTGACCGCCATGACCGACGCTGGTGACGTGCAGTCGCTGGTGGAAATCACCATGCTGCTGGGCGAGGTTCTGCACGATGCTGGGCGGACGGAGGAAGCCGTCGAGCATTACGGTCAAGCCCTCGTCCTTGCCGAGGCCAACGACCTCCGCATGCAAATCGGTGAATTGCTCACGCGCCTTGGCGGTGTCGCCCCCGACAAGCAGGGCCGAATGGAATACCTCCAACGTGCGCTAAAGGTGTTCAGAGAACTTGGCGCAAAGAGTCGAATGCGAGAGGTACAGGCCATGGTTCATCGAGCTGTCATGAGCCGATGATCATCGAACCGCTTGCGGCCTGTCCAGCGAAAGGAAGGTCATGCCATCGTCGTGCACGACCCACAACCGTTCAACACCGGCCAGTGGGACACGCCCTTCATGGCTCCCTGCACCGGTTCCGGACAGCGAAACCGTCGTATCCAGCGGTCCGCCTTCATCGATCAACACCAACTCAGTTTCGTGAAGTTCCAGCCAAAACAAGGACTCATCGGCTTCCGTTGGTCGCCACGCGATTTCCTCGGCATAGGAGACGTTTCCTCCAAACCGGCTGGCTTCATCCGCTCGTTCAACAGCCGCTGCGATGTCGTCCATGTTGGCTTGGATGGCTTCCTCGTTCCAGCGAAGGCGTGTGTTGGTCTCGATGTCCCATGCCCAGACGCTGAACATGCTCATGAGGAGGACGCCCAGCAGGAACGTGAAGATGTACCCCAATTCAGTGGCCGCTGCCCGGGTGTCGTGAACGAGACGTTGTTGCTTCAGACCAACACCTCCCGTGTTGTCACGTCCAAGGATGCTAACTGCAAGGTGAATTCAATCACTTCTCCGTTGGTGTGCCAAACCGCCTCGGATGTGCCATAACTCGGGTCGGGTACCCACCCAACGTAGTCGGTCAACAAATCCAATCGGCCCGGGTAGACCGTCCAATCCTCACTTGCCTCGAGTCCGATACCGGCGTTGTCTGCTATCGCTGTCCCGTACGGTTCGGACCAACCACGACGAACTTCGTACGCCGGGGTGGAGGCGAGCGATGTGCGATGCACCATCTCGATGTCAAGTTCCAATTCACCTGCACCTGTTTCGCTCGAAGCGGTGGGGTGCAACGAAGGAATGGTCGCAGCAAAGCGGGGGCCGGGTCCGCCACGGTCTGAGGGCGGCACGACCACATAGGGTTTGAATTCGGGATGGTTGGTCACCACGGCACCACCGCTGAAGGCCACCTCCATGCCGTCGATGGAGGATGAAAACTGATAGGTGAGTCGAGAAAGGTGGAACGCCCAAACGTTGCCAATCGAGGCGTGGCTGGAGACGCCGTCACTTCCAAGGACGTCGATGCTGACGCTGGCGGGATGACGCCCGTCCACCCACGCGGCTTTGGTGTCAATTTCTCCCCTTCCACCCATGCGTTCCCACGGGAGGTCGGTGGTGATCCAACCGCTGGCTTGGGTGCCCACGCGAGTGCATCGTTCTGCCCCGTCGTGGGGGAGGTGGAGAAGCCCCGCATCACCCGAGGTGCGCAACACGCGGAGCGGGTGGCCTGATTCAACCACGAGGCTGGTGTTGCCTTCTCCGAGGGCCATGGATGCGTGATTGTCCGACTCAAGGAAGACATCGTTGGCCACCGTCGCTCCCGTCATGTTCCACGTGGTGCTGTACCCTGCCAGTCGGACAACGAAGGATTCCTCGGTGGTGTTGTCGAGGTTGTTGTAAGAGAATTGACCGCCGGACAAGGCGCCCGTGTCGTCTGCGGGCAGGTACATCATGCCTGAAACGGCGTCGGTCGTGGTTTCATTCTCTGAAGGCGTCCATGTCAGAAAAACATCGCCGTCGCCGTCGATGGTGGCGGCCCCGTCGTCGTACGATGGTGGCCAGGACACGTGTTCAACACCACCTGCACCGACAGAAATACCACCGCCGCGCCACGTGAGCGTGACCACCTCGTCACCGGGATTGGTCAGCCGCAAGGTGCCGTTCATGTGAGGTGGCAAGAAGGCATGACCGAGGTAGGCTCCGTTGGTTGATGGCCATGCAGTGGAACCCATCGCCGCATCAGGGTTTGAGACGAGCATCAATCGGGATGGTGCACTGGTGGTGATGTGGGCGACCGTGCTGTCATCCACGGTCAATTCGTGGGTCAACGACACACCGGTTCGTGCGAGCCCATTCGGGGTTGCATAATGGATGGAAGTGGCACCGTTGACGGTGATGTGGACTTGGTTTGCGGTTTCACTCAGCAGGTGGATGGACGTCGTTCCCGAAGCAAGCGGGACGGACCATGCATGACCACGTTTGTCAGCGGGTTCGGGGGCGTTGGGCATGACGTATGCTGCGCCGGCTTCGCCGATGGAGGCGAACACCGTGAGCGCATGGCTGGAAGAGAGCACGACCTCGCCCCGGTTTTGCAGGTCGAGGGTGGTCATTTCGTCAACGCGAAGGGAGGTTGTTTCGACCTCGACGCCGTCCTCGACGAGTTGGATGTCGATGGGGCCAAGGGGCATGGCCAAACCTGGGGTTACCGTTACGCTCACTCGGTCGAGCATTGCCTCAAGGGTGTAGTGGTAGGGGCGGTCGGGGCCAAGTCTGAGATCCGTAATGCACACCGATTCGATGAAACTCTCGGGGTGGCGGATTTCGAGTTGGTCGTCAAAATCCAGGGCGCCTCGAGCACGCAGGCTCATGTCCTCGACCCAGGTCGCTGAATACCACATGCCACCCCGCAGACTGTCCCAGACCAGTTCTCCGTCCACGGGAATGAGGGTGGCGCCGGCCGAATCCCCGGGCATCCCGCGCTCGGAAAGGGCTGAGGTTTCATGGGCGAGCAGGGTCATCTGCGACGACATGTCGTGCCGCTCCACCGAACCTTCCATTTCTTCGATGACCGGCATCATGGAGACCATCATCAAGCCGATGATGGACAATACACCCCCAAACAACAGCACGGTGGCCACGGCAGCTGAAACACCGGCTTCATCGCGGCGAAGGGCGCCTCTCATCGACTCACCTCCACCCGTTGAATGTCCACTTCGAAGTAGAGCGGAAGGTCGAGCGATGATACGCTGAGGCCGTCCGAACCGCTGGCACGTTCATAAGGTGCAAACCCAATGTAGGTGTCGAGCGTTCCTGCCGAGCGTTGAATGGTGTAGTCGGAGAGCCAGTTGTTGTTGTACTGAGGGGTGATGACGTCATGAAGTGCGTTGAACACGTTGAAGTTCACGTTGTATGCCTCGCCCGTGAAGAGGGTCATGGGTCCTTGGGACACGAATTGCATGCCGACATTTGACCCTGAGCCAATGCTCCCGTTGGCGACCACATCGGTCAAGAGAATGGAGAGGCGCAACTCGTCGTTGGCCATACGGTCAAATTCAACCAGGGGCATGGCACTGACGCTCCAGGCCTCGTTGGGGAAGCGTTCTGCTCTTGCATTGTTCATCAACACGATTTGATGTTCCCCCTGTCCCAGCGAGGTGGTGATTTGCAAACCGGAGAGCGTCCACATCACGTGGCGGTGAAGGGGTTCTCCATCGGCCCCGAACACGGTCGTGATCATCCAGTGCGGAGAGCTGGCGTTATGGGATACGAACACCTCCTGGTGGCTGGCGGGCAAGGTCTGTTGATAGGTGGTTTTCGGGGACTGAATGGTGATGCTTCGTGCGGTTTCGTTGGCAGCAAGCACGGCGATGGTGGACGCATTGACCTGTCGGATGTTGATCACCTCACCGTCTGTCAGGTCGGCGCTGATGGTCCAGTGCTCGACATTCTGGACGGATCGAATGGCCGTTGACTGGATGGCCAGCGTGTTGCGGAATCCGGTTCCATCGGGTGCATTTCCGGCCACTTCGAGACGGTCCTCGATTCGGTCGGCCAGTCCAGTGGCCGAATTCCAGTTGGTGTTGTCTTCAAAATCGGACAAGTACGGGTTCAAGAAGACCCACACGCCGCCCATGATGGTGATGACCATGGCCAGCAGCATGACGACGCCCAGCACTTCACTGACAGCCCGTTCGTCATCGCGACGACGAGAAGCAAGCGGTGCGGGGGCTCGGTCCACGATGTTGACACAACCCCGTATCATTTAGCCATTGACCTCAACGAGCCGAAAAGCGGTCAGTTGGTCGTGTTGTTGCTCACCGAGACCGGCTCCTCTGATGCGCCGATGTAGTGCGAAAAATCCGGTCCGTTTTGGGCTGAAATTCGCAAGTCGCCGGAGAACACCTCGTCAATGTAATACAACACGGTCGATTCTGCGAGGTGTGGCGCGTTGTTCTTCTCACTCAAGTGGGTGAGGGTGATGCTTCGGGTCGTTTCCGTGCACACCTCGGCCAGGAACTGTCCAGTCTGCTCGTTGGAAAGGTGACCGCCTCGCCCTGAAATGCGGTCTTTGAGCGAGTAGGGGTAAGGTCCGTACATCAGTTTGTTATGGTCGTAATTGGCTTCGATGGAAATGTGCTCACAGCCCCGCACATGCGTGACCAATTCATCGGTCCACGAGCCTAAATCGGTGATGATGGCCGCCCGTTCACCACCGTGGCTGGCCACGAAAGCGACGTTGTCGGAGCCAGCGTGTGGGACCGGCACCGGAAGGATCGACAAATCCTCTCCGACACGAACCAAATCAAGCGCTTCAAAGAAGGTGGTTAACTCAGGGACCAAATCCAATTCAAGAGCGGTACGCTCGTTGGCGAGCACGGGAATGCTCCACTTGGTTTGAACCACTTTGGCGCCTCCACCGTGATCGCCGTGATGGTGGGTGATGAAGACGCAGTCGATGTCCTCCGGTGTTAACTGGAGGCGTGCCAGTCGTTTGGCGAGTTGTGTGCCGCTGAAACCTTGGTCGATGAGGACCTTGGCATGGGGTGTTTCCAGCAAGGTCGAGTTTCCTCGACTGCCCGTACCCAAATGCGTGATGGTCATCGTCATGCGAACATCTCCCCTCGGTCGCGGGAAGGACTTGAAACCACCGGGTGGGGGGCGAGGAAGACGCTGAATCTTCGGGGTAAACAGTGCTCGCAACGTGTATTTGTATGAACAATGTTCCATCACCCTCATAAGCGAACTTGCGGGTTTGAAAAACGAGCGAGGCGGAGGCTTTGCACACGGTGATTCCATGCGAAGAAGTCAAACGACCATTCTGACCACCCTTGCCGTGATTGCCAGCCTGCTCTTTATGTCGCAATTTCCTGCCGTTTCCAACGTCGCGAACATCCACCCCGACAGTACGGATGGAACACCGCCTCCCAACACCGATACCGATGGTGACCTGATTCCCGACGTTCACGAGACGCTGTTCGAAGAATGGATGAACTGGACGGCCGTTGACGGTCGAGAAGTCGTCCTGCAAGGTCTCGACAAAAACAACGCTTCCGATGCTTCAACCGACCGAGATCGCGACGGTTTGAACGCCACCGAAGAGTTCTGCTGGCCCTATCCGGCCAACTGCACGGCCCCTGGGTTTCCTCGTGGCCTCACAGGACAACTCGATGAAAACAGCGACCGGATGTACCTCGACCCGCGCGTCTCCGACACCGACGGCGACGGCATGCCCGACGGGTACGAGGCCTACATGTGTCATCGCATGGGTGGCTTTGACGAAGTTTCGCTGAGGTACACCTGCCCATCCTTTGACCCCCTGAACGGCAGTGATTTGACCCTTGACGGCGACAATGACGGTTTTGATGTGGACCGCGATGGCATTCTCAGCGACTCGGAGCGGTTCACGGCCCCTGAGGAATACGCCCACGGAACGCCCTCCAACTTCACGGCAGAACTGGACGGGTTGTGGTGCCATGCCACCCTCCCCGAGGGTGCCGTGCTCAAGAACTGGCCCTACCTTCCATCGGGTTCGAACGCCACCTTCCACAACCTCTTGCCTGCGTGCACCTCACGGGCGGTGAATCCGGTTGGGGAGGACCTGTGGTTGGGCACCGACCCGTTGTTGGATGATTCTGACCGTTATCTCTGGGATGGGTTCTCCATCCGCCCGCTCTACCCTTCCTTTGGCGACGGTATTCCCGATGGTTGGGAAGTGCACTTTGGGCTTGACCCGTTGAACCGGTCAAACGCCCTCGAGGACCCGGACGCAGATGGGTGGGACACCAATCGTGACGGAGGCATCTCCAGCGACGTATCTCGTACCCTGACAGCACTGAAGGTTGGAGAAGCGCTCTCGACGCTTGAAGAGTACCTCGTTCATTTTGACGATGGCAACACGGTGTACCCCGGTATCAAGTCGGCGCTTGTCGGTGATGAGGGCGACCTGACGACGATGCCGCTGATCTACGATGCTCCCGAGGACACGTTGGCCGTCATGCACCACGACGTCAGGTCGCTCGCCGAACACGACGGCGTTCTCTATGCCATGACCAAATACGGCGTGAGCGCCCTGACCCTCGACGGTTCAGCACAAAGCCATCATTCCATGCCTCAAGGCGTTGTCCTTCACGACGGATTCCTCGCTCAGGCCGATGGAGTACCCTACGGTGTGGTCATGGGCACCAGCATCGGTGTTGCCGTTGCTCCCCTTCTGGCCGATGGCGGGCTCGGTTCCATCGGTTCGTGGTCGTGGAGCCTCTCCGATGCGGTTCACGCCGTGTCGCCGCTGGGTGGGGAAGATGTCAACCTTCACGCCATCGGTTTGGGTCATGCGGGTGCAGGCCAGATTGTTGAAATCGATGGGAGCGCCAGTATCGTTTCCACGTTTGAACTCGGGGCAGGCATTGTCGCAGGCTTGAGTGAAGCGAATGCTTCGGTCTCTTCGATTGAACACGGCTTGGCAGGTGGGACCACGTTCCACTTGTTTGTCGGAACCGACCGGGGCTTGTTCATCGTTGATACGGTCTCGGCACGGGACGATGCTGCGGGTTCGTGGCGATTTTTCTACACGCCAGAAGACAATCCGAACCCGACGGATGTTGATGAACTTCGGAGTCTACCGCTGGGGTCAAACGACAATCCTGCGGACATTCGAGCCATGGTGTTGGACGGGCCCTCTCCCTCAAACGCACAGGCCCTGTGGTTTGGAACGCCTTCTGGCCTTCACAAATTGGATCTGAACGATGATTTCATCGAACACAGCGGGCTGTACGTTCATCCCGGCGTGGATGGAAAACTCTCCAAGGAGACGAACAACATCCGTGCCATCCATCCGACCGGCGATGAGGTCTTGGTTGGCTCTGAATGGGGCCTTTGGGCGCTCGCGGGCGACTACACCGCCGTCTACGGCCTTCAGGACCAAACACGCCTGCCCGGTGAAATCGTGGCCATTGCAACGTCGGTGAGCGAGGGCAACGTCTCGGTCTTTGGTGCAGCGTCGCCAGGACGCTACGCCAACCTGCAACTCATGGACCCGGGCGCCAACGATTCGGACGCTGATGGGATGCCTGACGGTTGGGAGGTGGTCCACGGACTGGACCCCACTGATCCGTGGGATGCGCTGTTCGACAACGACGCTGACGGCTTGGACTTGGATCAATCCGGCGACATGAACCTCGAGCGGTTGTGGACCAACCTCGACGAATACCGCTATGTCAAACTCACGCCTGAAGGCTACAACGCCACCGACCCACGTCTTGGGGACACCGACGGCGATGGCGTTGGCGACGGTTCTGAATACTACGGGTTCTTTTACGAACAGAGCACACTTTGGTGCTATTACACGGTGCAGATGGCGTACGTGTGCGACAGCGCGAAAGGCGAAGCAGCCAACGCCACCTACCTCGCCCTGGCCAACATTGACACCGCCACCGACCCCACGAACCCGGACACGGATGGGGACGGCATGCCGGACGGGTGGGAGATTCAACACCGCCGGTGGGTGGGTGATACCTTCACGGGTGGAAACAACTGGAGCCTTGACCCACTCCGTGCTGACGACGCCGACTGGGATGCTGACGGTGACGGCCTCCCCAACCTTTGCGAATACCAATGGTCGGTGGTCAGAACCATGGGGCTGAACGGTGATTTGCTCGAGGACTACGGCGAGTCGCCCGATGCGGTCCAAGCTTGGGCAGTGGCTGACCCGAACCTTGTCGACTCTGACGGCGACACCCTGCCTGACGGCTGGGAATCGAAGGGCTTGTGCTCGTGGGACCCCTCCCGACTCGGGGTGAATCCTCTCAACGGCTCGGACGCTTTTGAAAATCCAGACGGCGACGGGTACGATGTCAACCGCGACGGCGTCCTATCGCAAGACGAGGCCTTTGTCAACTACCTCGAGTACCACATTCGTTCAGATTTGTTCAACGGCAATCAAACACTTGACGGCGTTCAACTGCCCGGGAACTTCACCACGAAGTTGTTCGACCACATCAGCGACCTCGGCGCCCCTGATGACACCTTTGCAGACCGAGCATCCGGCTCCGTGACGGCCGGTCTTTCCGCTTACAGCGTCGGTGCGGCTGACCCCTTGAGCGCCGATACCGATGATGACGGCATGCCCGACGGATGGGAGATTTGGTTTGCACGATGGAATTTGCTCGATGACGCATGGACGCTCAATCCGTTGGATTCCACCGACCGATGGCAAGATGCTGACGATGATGGCATGACCAACTGGGAGGAATACAACGTGATTTCACCTCTCCTCACGGAGACGGACGTCAACCGTTCATCCCCTCAGTGGTTCGTCACCACCATCGGGGTGGCGTTTGCGCTCCAGCAGTGGCCTGGCATACCAACCACGGCTTCCTTCGGTGATTTCCTCACGGAAAACCAGACCAACCTCACCGGACTGACGGCCGACCCGAACAACGTCGATACGGACGGTGATGGGATGCTGGATGGAGTTGAGTTGCTCTTCACGGCATGGAACGTATCGGC
The DNA here is from genome assembly GCA_049627345.1 of Candidatus Poseidonia sp. Taxonomy (GTDB): domain Archaea; phylum Thermoplasmatota; class Poseidoniia; order Poseidoniales; family Poseidoniaceae; genus Poseidonia. Next base: position 26,575 of record JBMZXF010000007.1, read on the forward strand.
TGCTACGTGGACATTGAATCCGCTCGTCGCTGGCGATGGTGACTTTGACGGTGATGAAGACGGTTTGATCGACCGCCAAGAGTTTGCGCTGGCCACGGAACAACCCGACAACGGCATCGACCATCCCAGCGATGCACCGTTGCTCCACGTCGACGGTGATTTCCAACAACCGACCGAGAAAGCACAGCGTGTGTTCAACATCCTCATCTCGAAGGAAACGCGCGGCAAGCGTCTCTTGAACGACTTCAACGCTTGGCAGCAAGGTGAGCCGCCCAACGCCTTCATCGAAGTCGTGCTCGGCATGACCGACCCGACCATCCCGGACACCGATGGGGATGGGATGTACGACGGGTTCGAGTACTGGTTCACATCGTGGGACTTGGACGAAAATCGCTGGTCCATCAATCCGCTCATCGACGGTGACGTCAATTTGGACTCTGACCAGGACAGCTTTGACTGTAACGGAGACGGTGAAATCGATGCCAACGAGACCTTCAGCAACCTCCGTGAATGGGAGTCAAGAACATGGGGCAAATTCCTCACCAGAAACACCGTGCCAGCGAACTTGGGCATCATCGACTTTGGCGAGGATGCCATGGCGGCCTATCAGGAAGAACTCGGCTTTTCGGCACTGCAAGCTCAACAAGCGCTCTATCAGGATTTCATCAAGAAAGGCGTTGAATCCGAGGAGCGGATGGAGAAGATCAACGAACTTGACAGCGAGAACTTCAACCGAAGTTTGCGTGGTGTTGCTGACCCAACCCACCCGGATTCGGACAGCGACGGCATTCCCGACGGATGGGAGTACTGCTACGCTACCTACGGCATGGACGATGTCACCACCGAGAATCACTGGGCAGCCAACCCATTGAATCCGTGGGACGTGAACTACGACGGCGACCATGACGGATGGTACGACCGAACCAGTTTCGACATCCCTGCTGCCCAAGGGGCATGGGATGACCGGACCTTCACGCCTTCCGGCGTCATCGTCCAGAACGGTGTGGGCAACCTCCCGTTTACGAACTCCATGGAGTACGATAACCAAACGCGTCCTGACCTCAACGACAGCGACGGTGACAGCATCACCTACATCACGACGGTGGAAAACGGAGCCGTGGTGTCTCACGTCCGAGACTACAACTACTCCGACGGCCGAGAGGTGTTCAAGTACGGTTCGAATCCAAGCGACAACGACACCGATGGGGACATGCTTCCCGACTGGTACGAGTACAAAATGGCGTGGAACGAAAGCAACGACAACTTCTCGTCATATCTCAACATTCGCGTGGTGTGGATTGATGTGGGAACGGGCGGGCCGTGCACCACCGACACCAACTCTTGCCTGCCGCTCTCCCAAGACGGTTCAGGGGGGACGCTTGCTCGACCGGACACCGAATTTACCTGGTTCACGCTCGACCCTGCCGATGCGACCGACGCCAACCTTGACCCCGACCAAGACGGCAATTGGGACTGTTCAGGTGCCGGATGCGTTTACGAGTCCTACACCAACTTCCAGGAGTTCTACGCCATCACCAACAGCGATTATTCTTCACCCAATGCCGTGCGCCTCAGCGGATTGACGCACGATGGTATGCCGGTGACGGAAGGCTGGCAATTCCGTGCAGCCATGCTTGGTCTCGGCCAGCCCAACGAGTTGGTTCTCAACTACCTCAAACTCGACAAGTTCGGCGGACCCGACAATCAATACGGCTACATCGTGGACGACAAGGACACGAACTTCCTCATCGTCGACCCGTCCGATGACGTGGTGTTGATGGCGGGCAACCGCACCGATGCGTGGGACATCTACTACCAGGGATCCCCCAACACGCCGCCCGTTCGCAACGTCGGTGAACACGAGTATGGCTGGTACCTGCTCGATTTCGACGATGACCATCTCGCCGAGGGAAGCAGCCCGATCAATTGGGACACCGACGGAGACTGGATGAACGATTGGTTTGAGGTTCGCGATGACGAAGAAGACGGCGTGCGAGGCGATTCGTCGCCGATTCGCTACGACTCACGTCAGACCAGCTGATTCGAGACCGGCAGACCTTGAACCGCATGGTTCAAATGATGAATGAGGCCTGTTGAAAACATGCAAGGTGGCGAACAGCAACACTTCCGTTCTCGAGCCGTGTTCTTCCTGCTCGTATCCGTGATGGTTTTCACGCCGCTCAGTCCGATGGCGGAGCTGTTTGTTTCAGAGGCAGAAGCGGCTGCTGGCACGCGCCACGTCTACGAGTTCAGCGACGGCTCCGTTGAGCACATTGCTTTGTTCCAGGGAGCCAACCCCGACATGGGTGCCTCGGTTTCCCTGCCTCGTGGCGCGTTGGTGACCGACGTGAGCATGACACTCTCCGGGGCCTCTGCCACCGGATGGTCTCAGGTCGTTGCCGATGACCGTGTGCACTGGATTCGAGGTGCAGAGAGCAACGTTGACGACCGGAGTGGTGATTTGACGCTGGCCATGGACAATGTCAGCCGAAACTTCCTGCCCCACGGAAACGACGCCTACGTCGACCTCAATTCCGACGCTTGGCTTGACAACGGTTCGAACGCGCTGCGCCAACCTCACACCTCCAACGCCACCGAGACGCTCTATTCTCAACAATTGACGAAGACGTCCTCGAGTTTCATGGCGCAAAGCCAGGGGGCCATTCTCAAGCACCACGACTGGTTGTTCTTGTCGACCTGGTCGTCGTCGTCTTTCCACAACGTCGTTGAGCGTCTCTACCCGAACAACGCCACCCGTGAGTCGGTGATCACCCTCGACAAAGCCTCCTGCACCTTGCCCCAGAAGCATTCCTCCTCCTACTACGGCTACTACGGCTTCCGGGACTGGACGGTCACGGACGACGAGCGTCTCTTCGGCATTCTTTCCGGCTACCGCTACACCTACGGCTCAACCGCACCGGTGAATTATCATCGGGTGCTTGAGATGGATATTTCCCGCGATGACACGTGGACCTGCATTGATTCCTACGACGTCTCCCCGTCGGTAGGTGAGTACACGGGCATCGCTTACGACCGAGACACGGGTCACGTGTGGGTGGCGCACAACGCCATGAACCGCCTTTATTCCTACGAGTTTGCAGGGGACGGAACGGGCACCTACACCCGCAGTCAGGACTACTACAGTTACACCTCAGCCGCCGGTTCGAGCTGGGAGTGCGGTGGCACCTACGGCAGTGGCTCAAAGCAAATGCTTCGCGGGCTTGAGGTCAACGGCTCGACCTTCTACATGCGCTGCCAAGAAGAATCACCCTACAACGACCGGGACCAATTGGAAGCGTGGTCGGTCTCCGGGAGTTCATCGGCCTTGATTCCCGAATCGACCACTCGGCAAATCTCTCGCCTCGGCTACGGCCTCCAATTCGACGGTGAGCGATTTGTCACCGTGGATTGTGGATACTCGACGTGGTCGGGTGCCACCCTCTACTACCGTGAGTTTGGAACGGGTTGGACGTACGAAACCACACCCGCACCGGGTACGACCACATGGTACGGTGAAGTCGTTCAGACCGGCGATGACGTTCTTTCAGCCAACGTTCAGACCTATTGGTCGGCTGCATCCATTGGCGACCGCGTGGACTATTGGATTTCAGCCGACAACGGAACGCACTGGGAGGAAGTTGAATCTGAAGCCACCATTCATTTTGATCACCCCGGCAACGAACTTGTTTGGAAAGCCCAACTCATCGGCTCAACGGCCGTCTCCTGGTGGGTGGACATTGAATACGCCACCGACTACGAGGTCACGGGTGATTGGACCTCACCCCACTTCAACACCGGCACCAAGGTTGGCAAGGTTCGCCCATCGTGGACGGCGGATGTCCCAGCAGGTACCACCCTTGACGTCGTGGTCTCCAACGACAACGGTAGCACATGGCTGGACGCCTCCAACAATCAAGAGACCAGTTTTTCCACCGAGGCCGCAGGAAACACACTCCGCTACGCTGTGTTCTTCTCCAGTTCGAACAGCGACGTAACGCCGTCCATCGACCAGTTTGTGTTGGAATACGAGGAAGGGTATCCTGACCGCCCCATGCTCGATGTGGGCGGTGATGGAACGTACGACTGGGAGTCCGATATTTTCCTCAACGAATCTTCTGTGGTGGCCAGCGATGACTCGCCTGTTGGTGAAGTCGTGAAGAAAGCCCCTACGCTGGTGGATGCCTTCAACGACCACATCCCCGAGAACGGCGACGGCATGGTTTCCATCCCCATCGCGGTGAAGGCAGCGAGCTCAGGGCGCGTGAAGATTTCCAACATCGACATCACCTACGCCATGCAAACCCGGGCTGTTGATGCCTCGTTTGAGGGTGGCTTGGCGGCCCCCGACGGGTTGTTCCGTAATTTCATCACGCGGGTTGCCCCTGGCGATGACGTTGACCATGTCACGAAAGCGGTCGTCGCCATTGAGCACGCCTACGGCGATAACCCGAGCTTCACGTGGCTTCGAGGGGATGCATGTACGGTCAATTCCGATGCTGACGGCATCGTGGTGTTTGATGCTGCGAACTGCACCTCCACCGTGGATGCTGACGGTGTGGTTTCGATTTGGATGCCCACCAAGGTCAACTGGTCGTGGGACGATGAAAGCAGCACAGAAGCCGTGATCACGGTTGAGGATGACCTCGGTGTTGCCGTCTCTCAATGGACCACCTCGGACATGGAGTTGGTCGTTGAAAACGACATCCAACTCGACGGTCTTCGTGTCTGGGAGGAAACCGGTCGCCAACTCTACCCGATGGATTGGGTGCGGGGTGGTTTCAACCTCAGCTTCAGCGGCTCGATGCACTTCCAAGATTCGCAACTCATGCCGCCGGCGGGGAGCTTTTCTCTCCGGGTCATCGGTCAAAACGTGACGTTCGACGGCGACCCATTGGGCGAACCGCTGGTGCTGTACGAAGAGGTGAATCCAGCGTTTGGCGCCTACAACATGACGTTCATGTCGCCCATTGAATCGGCGCCCGGTGGGATGATTTTCTACGTCCAAGCGGTGGACCTCGAGAACGGCTCGACCTTCACCAATCCCAACTACAACTCCATCCGTCTGATTCTGGACGGGAACTCACCGTTGGTGTTGAGTGCCACCCCGATGGACGGTGAAGAACGCCATGCAGGCGCTCCCGGTGCCGGACAAGCCGTCTCCATCGTCGTCCAGGATTCCGTTGACCCACCACGCCAGCTGAACCTCCACTATTGGGTTGGATGCAAGGCCAGCGAGGCCATTGGATGCACGGACTACAACTTCGACGGCTTGCCCAACGAGGACGAGTACGAAGTGAAGACGCTCTCGTCTCCAGAAACCCGATCGGGTGGTCTCAACATTTTCGAAGGTCTCATCGATGATTCCATGCTCCTTCACAAGCAGCGTGTCTCGTTCTATGTGTCCGGCGAAGACGAACAGGACAACGAGATTGCCATGGGTCGCGGCCCCGTCTGTCCAACCTCCACCATCACCTGCGGTTATCGCCCGGGCGAGGTGCTTCCCGATTGGGATGCTGACTTGGTGACGTACTTCATTCGTCAGGAGTTCGAACCGCAGGTCGACCTTGGCAACTCCTCCATTTTGGGGCACGATGACTACGAACCGCTCCATCCGGGTGTACCCTACACGGCGCAAATCAAACTCAGTGACATCAACGGCTGGCAAGACATTCAATACGTCCAGGTGGCCCTTGGCGGTGATTTCGACGATGATGAGTCGTCCATGTTCATCTCCCTGGCAGAAGGTGCCGACGGTCATCCTGTGGCCGTGATGACCTCGGGGTCTGACAACATCGCCGTCTCCAACCTCTATTCCTCAGTCAGTCTTGAGGAAGGGAACGAATCGGTGATCATCATCCAGGCGCGATTCCAACTCACGTGGATGTTCCCCGAGGCCTACGATACAAACGGCGAGTCGCACTTCCTTCCCCGGGTCCGAGTGACGGACATGCCTTGCAATGACAACGAACTCACGCCGTGCTTCGAAGTTGAAGAGGGCCTTGGTGACGACTGGTGGAGCCTCGACAACGACTTCCGGTTTGACACCCAACCCGGAAAGATCCGTGCCATTGAACTACGGAACAGCGAGAACCACTACAACGAAGAAAACTTCGAAACGATCATCGGTGCGGGTCAAGCCCTGCGTGTCTCCGGTCGGGTGCTGTTTTCCGAAGACGAGACGCCCGCTCCTGCTGGTGCCTTTGACGTTGTCTTTGGCGACTTTGAGAACAACTGGCGAACATCGACACGGGACGACGGTGAGTTCAGCCTTGACCTGCTGGTCCCTGCCGTTCGATCGGGTCGCTTGGATTTGCGTCTTAGCATGGACGACATGCCTGGTCTTGCCCTTGACGAGACGGCCTTCTCTCCACGCGTCCGCTTGGCCGTTGACAGCGCCCGCCCGACCATCGATAGCATCACCTTGAACGGTGTTCCCGAAGGCGCACCGCTGTCGATTGGTGATGCCAGCAATCTCGAGGTGATTCTCATCACGAACGATGAAAACGGCTTTGACACTTCAGAAGCGGCTGTCCTGCACTACCGTGTCAAGGCCGGCGAAGCGGAGATTTCTCGTGGCAGTGTTCTGTTGCCAGACATCACCCCCTTCGGCCAGCAGTACTTCTGGAGTGGTTCTCTCGACCTCACGGACTCCGGAGCGACCACGCTGCTTCCTTCCTACACGGTCGATGTCTGGGTTTCCGGCTCCGACGAAGCAGGGAATCCTTACGACACCTTCACGAACGCCATGAGCGACCCCTTCGCTTCGTGGCCGATGGCACTGGTTGGTCCACGCGTGGACCTGCAGCACGAGGCGACGTCCCTTCAGTGGGACACGCCCAGCCCCTACGAGGGTGAAACCGCCAAGATGATGGTCAAGGTTGACAACTTGGGCGGAAACGGACAGGTGGCCTTCGCCCTGCAAGAACTCGTGGACGGAGGCTTTTGGGCCACCGTGTCAACCGTCGAACTCGACGCTTCACCCGGCGACCGAATCGTGACTTCCCTTCCCGTTGTTGCCAACGACCCAGCAGGTTCGAGCATTGACTACCGCGTGGTGGTCCTCGTTGACGGTGTTGAGATGGACCGGCACAGCGTGGACTCGTTGCTCGTCAAGGCAGAAACCGTTCGAGACGGTGCAGCCCTGTCCCAGCAACTCTCCACCGATGTGTTCAGTGTCACGCTGTTCATCATCGCTCTGGCATCGGTGTCCTTTGGGCTCTACGCCATGGTGCTTCGCCGACGCATGCTCGCTCCTGAAACCGAAGAGGAACTGGCTGACCAAACCGATGTGGTTGCAGAAGAGATGAATGCTGGAAAGGCCGTGCCTGCTCTCGGAGCCGTTCCGCCCGCACCAACTCATCCTGTTCCACCTGCGCCGAGCAATTCGGTTCCTCCGCCACCTGTCGCCGGTCCCGACCGTTCACAACCTGCTCCCGTCCCTCCAACGGGTCTCCCCGATGGTTGGACGCAGGATCAGTGGAACTCCTACGGCTGGCAGTACATTGACGCGCTCTCCAAGAACTGAGGGACCACCTTGGCAGACGATTCGGTTGACGGGCTCGTTACGCTGACGGAGCGAACCGTCAATTTGGTGAACCAGCTCAACATGCCGCTGGTGGAAGTGTCCTTGGTCTTGCAAAAGCATCTCAACCAGCTGATGATGACGCTCAATCAACATCTTGAGCGCACGGGTGAGACCGTGGGTGAACGTGTTCAGGCACCTTGGCCCATCGAGACCGTTTCGGCCACCACGAGTGCCTCCTTTGACTTGGAAAAGGTCATGAGCATTGTCGACCATCAGCGCATGGACATTCTTGACACGCTGATTCGTGTGACGCTGGTGGAGATCAACGCCTCCGTCATCGATGCCATTCTGGCCCTGCGCCAGTGGGAGCATCTTGCACGAACTCAACTCGCTTCCGCCACCGGGCCAGGGCAACTTTTCTCGCCCCTTGACATTCCCGATGACTGGTAGGCAGATGTTCAAAAGCGAAGGTCCGAGTGTGGTGGTCATGGGTCGACGTAACTTGGCTGTCCTGCTGGTCGTCTTTGTGATGAGCAGTTCCATGGTGGGTTGCTTGGGAAGCAATGGCTTGGACGTACTTCCCGAGAAGAAGGGGGTTCCTGGCGGACTGACCCTTGCTTGTTTGCGCAGCAGCATGTACACCTCAATGGTCATCGAAATTGACCACGAACCTGGCTATCGCCCGTTTTCCAGCAGCGTTGACCTTTTGATCGACAGACTTGAGAGCGTTTGCGACAAACCTTCGGGTATCTCAGTTGAATACGATGAAGTTGATTTCGGCCACGAGGGCACCTGGTCAGCGCAAGATGTCCGCGACAAAGGGTGGGAGCAGAAGGACACGTCCCCTCGGGACGGCACCACCCTGTACTGGCAAATTCTCTTCCCTGCCGGTACCTACGATTCGGATTCGGTTCTCGGCGTTGCCGTCGATGCCTCAACCGTCGCGCTGTTCAGCGATTCCATCGATGAGGCCGACGGTCCGTTTGGACGCCCTTCAGTCGAGGACGTGGAGAACAGTGTACTGGTGCACGAAGTGGGTCATCTTCTCGGGCTGGTGAACCTGGTGTATGAATCACCGGTTGACCACGAAGACCCAGACCATCCCGGGCACTCCAGCAACGATGATTCCGTGATGTATTGGGCGATTGAGTCTGCCGATGTTGCAAATTTTATCTTCGGCAGTTTGCCGAGCGACTTTGACGACGACGACCGTTCTGATTTGGCCGGACTTGCCGACGGCTCCATTCCAATCCGAGATCAACTTTGGTCTTGAGGCGTCCCCATCGCAGCGACGGCGTCCCTCCAGGCGTCAAAGATCGACCAAAAGTAGAGTCCAAACCACAGGATGATGGTGAGGGCCAACGGTATTTGGAGGAACCCCCATTCGACTCCACGTCGGTGTTGGCGGTTGAAGTGTTGGCCGAGGAAGAGGAATGGCACCGCAGCCAGTGCAGCGGCGATCAGCGGACGAAGTGCACCCCAGGTGCCGACACCAAAGGTGATTTCTCGCCAGATTTCTTTGACGATTCGCACGGGAAAAATGCCCTCTTTGGGCGCAGAGGATTCCGGGGCCAACTGGACCACGAGTTCCTCTTCCATGGGGCCTGCTAGCGTTTCATGTTTGTGAAGATGACGCCGATGGAGCGGTCGGATGAATCAAAAACCCACCTTCTCACCCTCGGCCATGGAGCCCGTACCCACCGTCTTGGTCACCGGGTTCGAACCGTTCGGCGGGAACGCTACCAACATCAGCCAAGCTGTTGTTAACCGTCTCCAAGATTCACATCAACTGGTGAATCCGTGGACGACGCAATCGTTTCCCGTTCACGTTGAAACCGATGTGTTGACCGTGGACGACGACGGTGCGCAGCGAACCGCTGTGCGTGTCAGCAATGGCCAACAATGGGATGCTATTCTCCATGTTGGCCTGTGCGAATCATGCGATGTTCCACGTGTGGAGCGGCTGGCGCAAGACCGTCTCCACATGCGAATCCCAGACAACAAAGGACGTCAGATCAACAACGGTCAATTGGACGGTCACGGTCACCGTGGCTGTTGGTTGGACCTTTCGCTGTGGCAAGCGGATGATTTTCCCGTCCCGTACACCCTCTCCACCGATGCCGGGGCCTACCTTTGCAACGAGACGTACCACGCCACGATGAAAGCGGTGTGTGAGCGTCCCTCAACGGATGCTGTCCCCACACCCGTGCTGTTTCTTCATCTTCCCGGCGAAGCAAAACTCTCGGTCGAGCAAGGTGTGGCCATGGTTGAATCCTGCTTGGCGTACATGCTGCGTCCCTATCCCGTGCCTCCACAGCACGTGGTCGCTGCTGCCCTCTGGTCGAACACCGACGAGGTTCTTTTGGGTCAACGCAGCGCAGGGGAAGCCGACGGCTTCCGTTGGGAATTTCCCGGTGGAAAATGCGAGCCTGACGAACCTTGGTCAAGGGCGTTGGAACGTGAACTCCGTGAGGAACTCTCCTTGGATGTGCAAGCAGGCCACCCGGTTGGTTCGTGGTACCGGCAACGTGGTGACGAGGCCTTCGTCATACACTTGATTCATTCCACCGTCAGCGCTGTCCCATCCACGATGGAGTTGAATGTCCATCAGGCTGTTCGCTGGTTGTACCCAAACAGTGACCCTGGACTTGACTGGGCAGGGAGGGACGGTGAAATGTTTGAGTTCCTCGGTGAGGTGTTCAAACCCACGTCGTAGCCTCGCCGTCTTCGCCCATGGAATGATCGTCGTTGATGTGTCGAGGGATTTGAGCCCGTCCTGCATGCCAGGTGGCTGCTTGAAGCCAATCTGCCAGGCCTACCCCGGTGATGGTGACGGAAAACACGCCACCCAACGGGTCGTCTCCAGGAATTGGAAAAGCGATTTTTCCCGCAACGGCCGCTTGCCGAGCAACACGAAACGTGGTGGTGTTGCCTTCCAGGCTCATCGACATCGCATCAAGGGCCGTGTCGAGAATGCGCTGCTCGTGGAGTTGTTGAAGAAAAGTGGCCAGCGAAACATCTCGAAATTCCCATGTGGCGCCGGCTGGGTGGCCGAAGGATGGTTCGGTTTCGAGGTCAGGCCGAGTCGCCTCAGGGAAGAGCTGTTGAAGTGCATCGAGGACTTTGGTTGGTGAGTCGACACCCGACAGTGTGGTGTTGATTTGGGTCGTGAATCCCTCGCCTACGCCTGTCAGCCGCAGTCGTGAACCATCCATGACCAAGGGAGGGGGTTGACCTCAAAGAACATACCGTGAACGAACGAAGAAGACGAAGAGGTGAAAACGGACTCCAATCACCACCCAGCATGGATGCGGCTGAGGGTCCCGAATTGGCGACCGTCATCCCCGTTTACAATGAAGCTGAACACATTGAAGCCTGCTTGCTGTCGTTGCTCAAGCAGACGATTGAACCTTCCCGCCACATGATCGTGGTGCTGGACGGTGGTTCCACCGACGGCACCCAACGGGTGGTGCAGCGCATTATCGAACAGCATCAAGGCGATGAATACCCTCGCCTCATGTCCATGGAAAATCCGAATCGAACCGTTGCTCACGCCCGAAACCTTGCCCTTTCCTCGTTGCCGGAGAGTGTTGAGTTCATGGTCGAATTGATCGGTCACGCCACGGTTCCACCTGATCACCTCGAATCCCGTCTTCAAGCGTGGGCGGCATGTCATGACGAGGCCGGAGAGCGCCTTTCAGGCGTCGGTGTGCGGGTGCTGCCTGCAAACCATGTCTCCGGGCGAACAGCACGGTGGATCGACGGTGCCTTGGCATCGCCCATCGGTCGAAGCGGTGGGCAGTTCAGCCAATTTCGCGGGCGAGAACCCACCAAGGTGCCAGCCTTCGTTATGCATCGCCGTGCGTCCCTCGACGCAGTTGGAGGCTGGGATGAATCCTTCATCACGAGTCAGGACAGTGAGCTTTCCATGCGCCTGCTGAAAGCGGGATACCTCCTCTACAGGGACGCCGACACCACGGTTCACATGCACAAGCGCTCAACCCTCGCCAACTGGTGGAGGATGGGCCACCGGTACGGTTTTTGGAGGACAAAGGTGCTCGTAAAGCACCCTCGCCGTGCAACCTGGCAGGAATTCCTCCCTTTGCTCGGTCTTCTGCTGACCCTCGTGTTGGTCATGGCAGGGGAACCCATGTGGTGGGGCCTTGTTGCATGCTACGGCGCAGTCCTCGGACTTGCGGGGGTTCACCGGACGGTGCGTGGCGACGGATGGTCGGCCTTGTTTGGTGTGCCACTGTGTTTGTTGATGCTCCATACCAGTTTTACACTTGGCTTGGGCGATGGACTGGTGCGTCGAGGACGAATGCCCAACGACCGTTCCTAGATACATTCAGCCAATAGATACATCAGTGAATCGCTGAAACGCAAGGCTGAGCAGGATGGCTGAACCACGTGGGGTCACAAACCGCAGCCTGAGCGTGCTGCCGCTTCTCGTGATGGGTGCCTCTCATCTGTCGCTTCCCCCACTTCAGACCATGTTTGAACTTGAGCCACGTTTGATGTACGGTTGGTACATGCTCGCTGTGATCATCGGCGTGGTGGTGTACCGTCGCTCGGGTGTGGTCAAAGATCATGAGTACAACCGAGCCAAAGCCATGAGGAAAATCAAGCATGTTTACGAGGCAGAAGAGCGAGGTGTATGGGCTACCGATGCTCCCCTCGACGGCACCATGGAGCCGCTCAACAAGCACGGTCTGAGTCGTTCGGTCGCCGAGATTTCGGGGGAAGGACCGGAAATGGAATTGGGTGACGAGGCCAAGGTGGAGGTTCAAATGCTCAGCGAAGCAGATCACATCGTCAAGGCGAACGCTCGAGTGACTGGGAGTGCCTCATTGGACGACGAAACGGTTGTTGGCACCATGGGTGCCAGCAGGAAAATTGGCCCCATGGACCGGTTCTTGGACGGCCTCTTTGGCCTCTTTGGCGTCGATAGCAGGGCTGAGCGCGAGGCACAACGTCAAGCACGGCTCCGACAGGCTGCTTCCGCAGCACCGGTTACGGCACAACGTCCCGTGGCCCCGCTTCGCCTGGACAAAGGGCGGGATGATTCGGAAGTCAACATGACTTCGATGAGCGATTCAGGTGGGGTTGAAACCGTGATGACGACCTCCGGACAGGTTCGCAACGGTGCTCAGCCAACGACGGTTGGAAAAACTGTACCCGTGGTTTCCGAGTCGTTGGAAAGCATGGCCATGATGGGCCAAAGCCCGTCGTTGTCGAGCCCCGTGGCCACCGCAGGACCGACATGTCGGGGTTGCGGTGCACCCGTCAGTCCCAGTGAGCGCTTCTGCCCTCATTGTGGCTTGGACCTTTGAAGGGGAGGCGTGAGGTTCAAAGCAGGTCTCCCGTCGTCTCCAACGAGGACGGGACCATGAGCGAGAAGCGGGACTACTACGACGTTCTCGGGGTTGAGAAGTCGGCTTCTGCAAGCGACCTCAAGAACGCCTTCCGCCGTTTAGCCCGCAAATATCACCCCGATCGGAGCATCGAAGAGGATGCGGAAGATCGGTTCAAAGAAATCCAAGAGGCCTACGCTGTGCTCTCCGACGACCAAAAACGGGCGCAATACGACCGGTTCGGGCACGGCGGACCTCAAGGTTCGCCGTTCGGCGGATTCGGTGGCGGCGGTTTCAACATCAACCTCGAGGACATTCTCGGCGGTGATTTCTTTTCCTCGTTTTTTGGCGGGGGTTCTCGCCGACGTTCCACACGCCGTGGTTCTGACATTCTCATTCGCCATTCCATCTCCCTGCGTGATGTGTACCTCGGTTCAGAACAAGAGGTCGTTCTCGACCTGCCCGAACCCTGCAGCACGTGTGACGGGACCGGCGCCGAGGGGGGCGAGTTGACCACCTGCAACACGTGCGCCGGACGAGGGCAAGTTCGTGTACGACAACAAGTGGGTCCGTTCATCCAAGAAGCAGTGCAGCCTTGCCAGGATTGCGCTGGGCGCGGGAACGTGGCCGACCATCCCTGTGGCGATTGTTCAGGCCGGGGTCAAGAACTCAAATCGAGTACGCTCCGGTTCAGTGTTCCTGAGGGCGCCGAGGATGGCACTCGGATGCGCATGCGAGGGAAAGGTGAGCCGGCCCCGCAAGGCATGGGCGAGGCCGGGGATTTGTTCATTGAACTCGAAGTGGATCAGCACCAATGGTTCGAACGTTCCGGTTCTGACCTCATCATGTCGCTGCCGCTTGGTTATGCAGATTTGGTCCTGGGAACGACGGTGGAGTTGGAACATCTTGACGGGAAGCCGCTGGTGATCAAGGTGCCAGCCTACTCCAATTCGGGCGAGACGATTGAACTCCGAAAGCGTGGTCTTCCTCGGCAACGTGGTGGCGGACGAGGCGATGTGGTGGTGCTGTTGAAACTTCACATGCCAAAGAAAGTACCGAAGGCTACTCGAAAGGGCTTGGAGGCCATGCGGGGCGACCTTGCACCCGGCGATGTTGAGGCCAGCATCCTTGATGATGCGGACGAACGACGTCGAGGCTGAACGAGTTCATCACCGCTCAAGTGTATCCGGAACACGAGCGGCAAACGGCTGGCCGTCCATTCGACCGTTGAGTTCAACGTCCACGCGCTGAGCGGGGCCGGCCAATTCAACGATGAGGTAGGTTCGATGACCGGGACCCATGGTGTCAAGGAAGACCTCCTCGCCTTGGAAGAGGAAGCGTGGTTCGACGTGCACCACCTCAAAGCCCTGGCCCTCTGGTGCATCAAATCGGAGGGCAGCAAGGTCCCATGTCCCGTTCAGAACATGAACCCCCACCACGACCGGCCAAGCCTCTGCCTTGGTCGCCAAACGCTCATCAACACTCCAGATGGCGAGGGCAACATCTTCCGTTCGATGCTCCAATCGCTTGGGGCCCCACGCTTCGAGCCCATCGTTCCAATCAAGTTCGGCGACAGCCCGCAGTGCTTTGCTCATGTCAATTCGTGCCTGCTTTGGACTGCTTTCACCGCTGTCCAACCTTGAGATGTACCACGACAGCCTTTCCTTTTTTGCGGCGACCGAGGCTGCAAAGGCTTGGGAGCGTTTGACATGAACAAAGAGGTAAACAGCTGGCAATAAGAACAGCAGGCCCATGAACCACCGTGCCACACCGCCCCAGAACACGGCGTCCTCGCTGGGTGGGAACCAGGGCTCTTCGCCTTCATCGATGAGGGTGTAGGCGGGTCGCAGCGTGTAGGTTCTCGAGGCGACCTCTTCACCCCAGAGGTGCGGGGTCGCCTCCGACGCATTTTGGAAGCGAAGCTGGAGGTAATGTGTTCCTCGTCCGACTTGCAGGCCGATGCGAAGCTGTTCACCCACTGGGCGGACGATGTCTGTCGCTAACACCTCTCCCGTGTTTTGATCGATGTCCCAGAGTTGAACCTCAAGGCCGGTGACGTCACCGTCAACCATGAACTGAACGAAGTGGATGGACTCGCTCCAACCGTCGACCACCAAGCGATAGGTGTCCGTGGTGTCGTGGACGGCCAGTGTGAGTTCTCCTGAGGTGGCGTCGGTCAGGTTGATGACCGGCCAGCTCGAATTGTCGGTGGCGTTGTCCGTTGGCCGGTAGGACGGTGCTTCAAGGCCGGCGAGGTCCGCAAACGACCGTGTTGAGGCTTCAAGCAGGAAGGCGGCTGTACTGCTTACCTTCATTCGCCCTGCGCTGACATCCGGGTAAGGGTACACCTTCATCGGTTCCCCCGGTTGGAGGGTGTGGGGCGAACCTGCTACCCACGCACCGTTCAGCAGTTGGTCGACCGAGAACACCACGGGGTGATGCACCGCCTCCACCTTGAGTTCGTGGGTTTCGTCCCACGAGAACGGGGCAGTGAGGTTGCCGTGGCCGATGAGGTCGGCGCCCGTTGTGAGGTTGTTCTCCATCAAGGATTGGACCGGAGCATGCTGGTGCAACACGACCTGCGCCGCCCAGAAGGCAACGGGGGCTTGCGTCGCTACACGGGCGATGAATCGCCCGTCTGCGGGGGCTATCCAGTGCGCCCCCAGCGGGGTTGTTGCCGACCATATCGTTTCCGTCTCGGTGCTCAAGTCGGCGTCGGAAAGGGTTTCGCCCGTCGCTGTTTGATGAAACATTTCGACGGACACGGCTTCGGTGGTTGCCACCCACTGCCACTCGAGGGTATCGCCCGATGAGGCGTTGAAGGCCACGTGGTGGTAGGCGTTGGCCTCCACCACACCGTTGGTGGTGATGGCCTCCATGTCTGGAACGGTGAACAAGTGGTGGTCTGTTGCTGTCAAACATGTATTGGCAGAGGTGCAGACAACGGGCATGACGTCATCCGTCGTGGCGCCGGGTGCAGGTCGTTGCGTGTCCATGGAGGTGCTGATGTTGTTGAACAGGATCAGTTCTACCGTTTCGGGCCCATCAGCGGACAGGGTCAACGACACGGTGTCGGTTTGGTTCGCCCGTACACTCAGCATGGCGCTCCCGTGCATGGCGATGGAGAGGTTGTCGTCGTGTTCGCCAGCCTCGAGTTGGCAGGATGAACACGTCCAAGACAGAATGGCTGCGGTTTCGGACCCCACGGTGAACTGCACGTTCTTGGCTTCGCCTGGGTTGAGGTCGATGACGGTCCGTCCATCATCAAGCTGCAACGGTTGATCGGTCTGGGCGTTGACGGGCATCGAAAGGAGAAGCAACAGAAGGACGAGCGAGACCGCCCGGCGTTCACCTTTCCTCCATCCCATGACACAGCGTGAGAGGGCGTCTTTCAAAACCCTCCCCCCGGTTTGGGTTCAAACTCTTCAAGAAGATACGGCCGCAGGGCGTGGCATGGCCGATGCCCTGGGTCGAACCGTTCTCCATCGTGACCGGTACGGTCGTATGTGGGGATTGGGCGACCGAAAATCGCCAACCGCCAAGACACCAGCCCTGGTGTTGATGGAGGATGACCCAGCTCTTCCCGTGGACTACGCTCCCTTCTCCTCAGCGTCCTCAACCTCCCTTCCTTCGGTTTTGAGCATCACCTCTCGGGGTGCGTTCTGCCCGCCTGAATTCACGGCGAACGGGCCAACCTACTCGGTCAACGTCGGGCATGTTCTTCCTCCATCCCTTGAAGATGCCAACGCAGGTGAGGCGCAAGGGACGTCCTCGTTGTTACCGGTCTCATGGCAGCGCATGAACCACGATGAATCACTCACGGATCCATCCCTTGCCCCCGAAATCGTGGTGTTGACCGACGCCGTTCAGTTGGCCAGTCAGCCCGGTAAACTTCCCACGGCAGTCATGACCCTCAAACATCGGTTCCCCGGAGCCTTGTTGTGGACGCCCGGCCTTGGTGGTCCGGACAACCTCAGCGTTTTGGTGTCCATGGGCGTGGATTTGTTTGACCTTGCTCGGTGCAGAGAGGCTTCGGCCAACGGTGTCGTCTTGTCGCCCTGGGGCCCACGACTTCCGCTTGAACACGAAGCAACGAGTCTTGAGGCCCAAGCCTATCACATGGTCAGGGCACTGGATGAGGTTCGAGCCGCCGTCATGTCTGGCTCTCTTCGTTCACTGGCCGTTCAACAAAGTCAGTCAAGTCCCCGCCTCGTTGAACACCTTCGACGGCATCAGGAATTGGTTGCTGAAAGCGAGGGGGTACTGGCCTCTCACATGCCGGCCGCGACAGAATTTGCTTGCTTCTCACCCAACGCACTGACCGATCCGCTGGTGGTTGATTGGGAGCGATTCATGACCGAAGCGTACGAAGCGCCAGCCCCTGTTCGCAACGTGATGGTTCTCTTGCCCTGCTCGGCAAGGAAACCGTACAGGCTCTCAAAATCGCACAGTCAATTCTTGCGCGCCATTGCCTCGACGGGTTGTCACGAAGTGATGATGACCTCGCCACTTGGCCTTGTTCCCCGGGACCTTGAGGACGTCTGGCCCGCTGCCAACTACGACGTGCCGGTCACCGGAGATTGGTCTTCGGACGAACTTGGCCGTGTCCGCAACATGCTCACGTCGTTGGTGGAGCGCGTGGGTTACAAGGAAATCATCAACCACACGGACATGGATTTGTCTTTCCTTTCCGTTGACGTTGTGAACACCCGCCAAGGTCAAGGTTCAACGAATTTTGACGCCTTGACCCGCTTGGGCATGGCGGTAAAGGATGCTCGAGCCCGATACGACTTGAAGAATCAGAAGAACAACCTTCGTCTCAAAGAGCACTTCAAGAGCATCGCCCGCAAAGTGACTGGCACCGACGCTTGGTGTGAGAACTTGGTCGTTCGAGGGAAACTTCCTCGTTGGCGGCTTGAACTCAACGGGACTCAAATGGCCGTCTGGTCCATCGACCGAAATGGGTTTTCGTTCTCGAGAGCAGCCATCGATCTCCTTCACCAGCACGAAGCACTCAAGGCCGTGGTCTTGCATGACGATGTGGTCTGGAAAGGGGACGTGTTTGCTCAGTTGGTCAAGACGGCTGACCCGGGCATTCGGAGAGGCGACGACCTCAGGGTCCTCCAGGGCGGGCATTGCATTGGTTTGGCCCGTGCGATTGCTGCTGGTTGGGAGTGGTCTGGGACACCGGGAACCCTTGCAAAATCCCACCAACGAAAGAAGAAATCATGAGCGTGCAGCACGCCGTTGTGTGGCGGAGTGATTAAGAAGGGGAGATAAGTCGGAAGGCCGCTTGGTGGTGTGATATGGCACGAATGTACAAGTCCCGAAAAGGCCAGAGCGGCTCAACCCGTCCTCACGTTTCCGAGGCACCTGCGTGGTCCAACACCGACAAAGATGCGGTTCAGTCCCTCATTCTTGACCTGGCCAAGGCCGGTCACTCCACCGCCGAGATCGGCACCATCCTCCGCGACAAGCACGCTGTTCCCAACGTCCGTCTCGTGCTCGGTAAGCGCATTGGCCAAGTGCTCGCAGAAAACGACATGGCCGGCACCTACCCCGAGGACATGATGAACCTCATGCGTCAAGCAGTGGCCATCATCAACCACCTCGGCTCGGGCAACCACAAGGACATTCACAACAAGCGTGCCCTCGAAATCACGGAAGCCAAGATTCGTCGTCTTGCATCCTACTACATCGGCGAAAACCGTCTCCCAAGCGACTGGCGCTACAAGCGAGATGAACTGCGCCTGATGGTTGAGTGATTCAGCTACACGCACGAACACCTTCATGAGGAACGCCACGTTCCTCCGGTTTGTTCACGATGCGCGACCTCCTTGCGACACCGATGTTTTCCTCACTGAAGGCAACGTTGGAAGCGCATGCGAAGACCATCAACGCTGCCGAGATGATTCACCTCACCGCCCCAGCGACGGTTGAGGGTGTCCTGGCCATCGGCCAACTGGAGGCCGCCTTTCTTGATGTAGGCGCTCGGTACCGCCGCCGATTGTTCACCCCTCGACATCATCTTCCACGAGACGCGCCGCCAGCGTGGTCGGTCGAGTCCACGGGCCTCACGGTGGTGGTTGACGTGGAGGAGGCAACTTGGTCGGCCGATGAACTCGCTTCCTCCGACCACATCCATCTCGTCCCGTTGTCCACCACCGTGGAAATGGGTGCGAGCCATCGGACGTTTTCCGGCGCCGTTGACCCCGTGCTTCAGGCGGCTGCCCTTGCAGCCCTGGTCGCACCGGGCGGACGAAGGGTCCGTAAACTCAGGCCGTTCATTTCCCTTGGTCTTTGGTCTCGTTCTGCCCTCGAGACGAACATGGACCCCATTCACACCACGGTGTTGAACCACCTGAAGGAAGAAGGCACACTCCGAGTCGTTCCTCTTCCCGAGGTACCATCGCCGGCAGCAGGCATGATGCCGGGTCTTTCCGAGCGTCAGTTGAAGCGATTGGCAAAGGTCTGGCCGACCATGGATGCTGACCAGCGTAGCATGGCCATCAGCGAACTTCTTCTCCCCTGCTTGACGGAATCGGAGTTGTCAACGCCACGTCTTGAGGAGTTGACATGGCACCGTATGTTGGTCGGTGATGAGCACATCGATTTGGCCAGCCAGTTGCATGTGGTGAAACAGGCATGGCCGGAAGAGGCTGACGCGGGTCGGTTGTTTGCTTCAGGCTTGCTCGACCGATGGCTTGGAACGGGTCTTCTTTCAACCGGGCGTCAAGCGACGGATTGAAACCGTAGGAGCCGTTAGGACGACCATGGCGATTGAGCGTCTGTTGACCGGAAGCATCCAGAGTCAACTCCAAGAGTTGATGTCCACCGAAGATTTGGTGATTGAAGCCTTCCGTGATCTCGTGAAGGACGAACTCAAGAGCCACATCAGGGCTAAGGTGGAGGACGACCCAGAGCTGAAGGCCGAGATTAAAGAGGCCGTTGCATATTATTTCCACTCCAAAGCCCGCAGCATCTACGCGGAACTCAAGGCCACCCGTGCAGCGACCCGCCTTGGTCTACGGTTGCTGCCCGATGAGCTTCAAGGTGAAGTTGGCGAAGCGCTGGTCACGCTGTTCGAAAAAGAACTCGGCGCCCTTCTCGAGAAGGCACTTT